>NZ_JBQCIV010000090.1:0-31750 GCF_051953405.1 Trinickia sp.
TGCCCTCGGCCCGCTGTGGCCCGGAAATATCGACGGGGCCGGCATCGGGGCGGTGGCTTACCACCCCGGCGGCGACGCGCGCCGCCACGTGATGGAGCGCCACGGACCAGTCGGTCGGTTTGCGCTCGTCGTCGCGCGCAAACCGGATTTCGGGGTGCAGCGCGCGGCCGGCATGGCTTGCGGCCGTCAAGGCCAACGAACGTCCCTTGGTACAGAGCCGGCCGAAGTTCGCCGGATGATCGGGGTCGCCCTCGATGCCCGTGATACGGCCGTGCTCGGCTTCGATGAGCACGCCGCACCCTACGCCGCAGTAGCAACACGTCGAACGTGTGACGGTCTTCATCGCGGAGCGAGCCTCCTCATGCGAAGCGGACGAACACGGCTTCGCCGTCGACCTTCACGGCGAAGCGCAGCGTGCAACCCTCGTCGGGCGCGCACGCTTGGCCCGTTTCGAGCGAGATGTTCCAGCTATGGAGCGGGCAGGTGACGGTCTTACCGTGCACGATGCCTTGCGAGAGCGCACCGCCCTTGTGCGGGCAACGATCGTGCAGCGCAAAGACTTCATCGTCTGCAGTCCTGAACAAGGCGATATCGCCGTCTTCGTGCTTGAGGACCCGGCTACCCAGGCGGGGGATGTCGGACACACTGCATACGTGGGTCCAGGTCGTGGCGGGGGAAATCGTCAAATCCATGGTTCGGTAGCCTCAGGCGATGACTTTGAGCGGGATATATTCGCGTTCGTGCAGGCCGTCGATGCGCGCTTGCCACGGATCGGGCAACCCTTCGAGCGCGTAGAGCAGACGCTCGTACAGCGCACGGCGATTGGCGGCATCGTCGACGATCTTGCGTTTGACGTAGTCGAGCCCCACCCGCGCGATGTAATGCACGGTGCGATCGAGGTAGTGCGCTTCTTCCCGATAAAGCTGCAGGAAAGCGCCCGAAAACTCCTTCACTTCGTCCGCCGTTTTGACCTTGGCCAGGAATTGCGCGACTTCCGTCTTGATCCCGCCGTTGCCGCCGACATAGATCTCCCAGCCGCTATCGACGGCGATCACGCCCACGTCCTTGATGCCGGCCTCGGCGCAATTGCGCGGGCAGCCCGAGACGGCGAGCTTGACCTTGTGGGGCGACCACATATTGGCGAGCATCGTCTCCAAATCGATGCCCATTTGCGTGCTGTTTTGCGTGCCGAAGCGGCAGAACTCGCTCCCGACGCAGGTCTTTACGGTGCGGATCGATTTGCCGTACGCATGGCCGGACTGCATGCCGAGGTCTTTCCAGACGTGCACCAAGTCTTCCTTCTTCACGCCGAGCAAATCGATACGCTGCCCGCCGGTGACCTTCACCATCGGGATGTTGTATTTGTCGGCAACATCGGCGATACGGCGCAACTCGTCCGGTGTCGTCACGCCGCCCTTCATTTGCGGTACGACCGAGAACGTGTTGTCCTTCTGAATGTTCGCGTGCACGCGTTCGTTGACGAACCGGCTTTGCGGATCGTCGACGGCATCGCGCGGCCAGGTCGATACCAGGTAGTAGTTGATCGCGGGCCGGCAGGTGGCGCACCCGTTGGGCGTGCGCCATTCGAGGAAGTCGTAGACGGCGCGATGCGTGAGCAGCTTGTGCTCGCGCACGGCCTTGCGCACTTCGTCATGCGTGCGATCGGTGCAGCCGCACATGGCTTTCGTCTTCGGCGTTTCTTGGAAGCTCGTCCCGACCGTGCTCATCAAGATCTGCTCGACGAGGCCCGAACACGAGCCGCAAGAACTCGCCGCCTTCGTGTGCTTCTTCACTTCGTCGAGCGTGAAAAGGCCCTTTTCGCTGATGGCTTTGACGATCGTGCCTTTGCACACGCCGTTGCAGCCGCACACTTCGTCGGAATCCGCGAGCGAGGCCGCGCGGTTGTGGCCTTGAACACCCGCGTCGCCGATGCTCGATTCGCCGAACATCAGACGATCGCGCAATTCGCCGAGCTTGCGGCCTTCGCGCAGCAGTTTGAAATACCAAGCGCCGTCGGCCGTGTCGCCGTATAGGCAGGCGCCGACCAAGCGGTCGTCCTCGATGACGAGCTTCTTGTAGACGCCGCTGGCCGGATCCGACAATACGATCTGCTCGGTGTTTTCGCCGCCGACGAAATCGCCGGCCGAGAACAAGTCGATGCCGGTGACCTTCAGCTTCGTCGACAGCACCGAGCCCTTGTAGCTGCCGATGCCCATCAGCGCGAGGTGGTTCGCGCACACTTTCGCTTGCTCGAACAACGGGGCCACGAGGCCGTAGGCCACGCCGCGGTGGCTCACGCATTCGCCCACCGCGTACACGCGCGGGTCGTACGTTTGAAGGGTATCGTTGACCACGATGCCGCGATCGCAGTGCAGTCCCGCCGCTTCGGCAAGCGCGGTGTTCGGACGAATACCGGCGGCCATGACGACGAGGTCCGCTTCGATTTGCTCGCCGTCTTTGAAGCGCACGCCCGCGACTTCGCCCGCCTCGTTGCCGACGATTTCGCTCGTGGCTTTCGACATGAGGAACGTCAAACCCTTGGCTTCCAGGGAACGCTGCAGCAGCCGGCCGGCATTTTCGTCGAGCTGCCGCTCGAGCAGCGTCGAGGACAGATGCACGACGGACACGTCCATGCCGCGCAGCTTCAAACCGTTGGCCGCTTCGAGGCCGAGCAGGCCGCCGCCGATCACGACGGCGCGCCGTTTGACGGTAGCCGCGTCGATCATCGCTTGCGTGTCGCGAATATCGCGATAGGTGATGACGCCCTTGAGCGTCGCGCCCGGCACCGGCAGGATGAACGGCTGCGACCCGGTCGCGATGAGCAGTCGATCGTAGGGCGCTTCGGTGCCGTCCTCGGCCGTCACGACCCGCCGCTTGCGGTCGATGGTGGAGATGGTCTTGCCTAGGTGCAGCCGAATGCCGTTTTGCTCGTACCACTCGAGCGGATTCAGAACGATGTCGTTGAACGTCTGCTCGCCGGCCAGCACGGGCGAGAGCAGAATCCGGTTGTAGTTCGGATGCGGTTCGGCGCCGAAGACCGTGATGTCGTAATGATTCGGCGCGAGCGCGAGCAATTCTTCGATTGTCCGGATACCGGCCATGCCGTTGCCGATGACGACGAGTCGGGGCGCATTCATCGTGAGTCACTCCTTAAGCCGTTGAGGTCGCGGCGTCATTGCCCGACGGTGAGACGGAAATCAACGTGTTTGGCATGCGCCAACGAAAACGGCGTCCGCTCGTGTCGAGGCACGAGGGGACGCCGTTGTCCTTGAAGCGTGAGCGATGGATCGGGGGCGGGGCCAGAAGTCGAGAGACGCTTTCTTGTCAAGCCCAGTCATCGCATTGCGTTGCATGCATCCCGACGCCGTTGCCGGGTACGGGCAATCTCTATGCAAGGGCTATGCCAAGTGCATGAAACGCAGAACTGACGGGGCTTTGCGGGCGGACGGATGCCGCAGAGGAAACGCGGTGCACCGATTTGTCGCACTGCAGCAGTGCAGCGCATCGCGCATGCCGCACCCGTTCGGCGCGAGGGTGTCCGCTTCGGTGCGCGTCCGTAGGGGGGGCGCGGCGGTTAGGCGATATAACCGAAACGCTTAACGTAAGAAAAAAAGCTTCGCTGGGCTCGGCCGTGTATCGCAGCGGTCGGGGGCTATAATTCAAAGCTTCGCTTCAACCCTCCCGCGAAGTGCGCGTAGGGAGACTTGCGCGCGCCACGCGGCTTCCGTGCTTGCCAACGTACCCTATCGAGGAGGTTTCACAATGTCTATCCGCATCGGCGACGTTGCACCCGATTTCACCGCCGAAACCACCGAAGGCACGATTAAGTTCCACGAATGGATCGGCGACAACTGGGCGATCCTGTTCTCGCATCCGAAGGATTTCACGCCGGTTTGCACCACCGAACTCGGCACGGTGGCGCGTTTGAAGCCGGAATTCGACAAGCGCAAAGCCAAAGTGATCGGCTTGAGCGTCGACCCGGTCAGCGATCATGAAAAGTGGGTGGGCGATATCGCGGAGACGCAAGGGCATGCCGTCAACTTCCCGGTCATCGGCGACCACGACCTGACGGTGTCGAAACTGTACGACATGATCCACCCGAACGCGAGCGGCGGCGCGCGCACGGCAAACGACAACGCCACGATCCGCTCGGTGTTTATCGTCGGGCCGGATAAGAAGGTCAAGGCGATGCTCGTCTATCCGATGAGCGCGGGGCGCAACTTCGACGAGATCCTGCGCCTGGTGGATGCGCTGCAGGTGAACGCGCAGCACTCGGTCGCCACGCCGGCGAATTGGCGTCCGGGCGACGACGTCATCATCCCGACGTCCGTTTCCGATGAAGACGCGAAGAAGAAGTACCCGCAGGGATTCAAGACGCTCAAGCCGTATCTGCGCACCGTAGCGCAGCCGAAGTAACGGCACGGGCCGCTCGAACGGTACCCGCGCGTTCGGTCGTATTCGGCTCGAACGCGCCGGTTGCCGTCAGCCCGTCAGCCTGCCAACCCGGCAATCCCGATCCCTGCCGCGGCGCACAGCGCAACGACCGCGAGCGGCGGCGCTTTCCATCTGACCAGCAAGAAGCACCCCACGACGGCGATCGCGAAATCGATCGGCCCATGAACCGCGCTCGTCCACACCGGCGAATAGAGCGCGGCGGCCAGCAAACCGACCACAGCGGCGTTGACGCCCGCGAACATCGCGGCAGTCGATCGACGCGTACGCAACGCTTGCCAGTGCGGCAGCGCGGCGACGACCAGCAATAGCCCCGGCAAGAAGATGCCCACGGTGGCCAGCGCCGCGCCGGCAAGGCGCCCGGCCGTGCTCGACATCGTCCAGCCGAGGTAGGCCGCGAAGCTAAATAGCGGCCCGGGCACCGCTTGTGCGGCGCCATACCCGGCCAAAAGCTCGTTTGCGCCCACGGCATGTTCGATGACGGGTTGCTGCTGCAGCAACGGCAACACCACATGCCCGCCGCCGAATACGAGCGCGCCGGAGCGAAAGAACGCGTCGAACGATCGCAGGTCCTGCCATATCGATCCGCCTAGCATCGGCGCGAGGCGCACAGCAGCGGGCACGGCGGCGAGCAATAGGCAAAACAGGACCAGCGCAACGATCCCTGCCGCATGTGGAACGCGCGTTTGCAGCATACCCGTCGTCAACGTGGCGCCGCGAGCGTCGAACGCGGCGTCGCGGCGATAGAAGGCGAACCCAGCCGCCGCGCCGCATGCGATAACGATCAGCTGCGCATAGGCGCTATGCATCGCGCCGAGCAACGCGACCGCCGATAGTGCGATCGCCGTGCGCCGCCGGTCGGGGCACAATCGCCGTCCCATGTCCCACACCGCTTGCGCGACGACGGCAACGGCGGTCAGCTTCAACCCATGAACGAGCCCTTGGCCCACCGTGCCGCCCAAGTCGGGCGCAACGACGGCGAAGGCAAGCAAGAGCAGCACCGAGGGGAGCGTAAAACCGCACCAGGCGGCGAGGGCGCCTAGCCACCCGGCACGCAAGAGCCCGACCGAAAAGCCGACCTGACTGCTGGCCGGTCCTGGCAGGAATTGACAAAGGGCGACCAGATCGCCATAAGTGGCTTCGTCGAGCCAGCGGCGGCGTTCGACGAATTCGCGGCGGAAGTAGCCTAAGTGGGCAACGGGCCCGCCGAAGGAAGTCAGCCCCAGTTTGAGAAAGGCGCCCAGCACTTCTAGCGCGCCCCGCCCGTGTGTGGACGGGGGCGCGGATACGGTCAACGGTTCAATGATCGAGCCTTTTCATGGTTTCGGATTCGATCGCGGCGTGCCATTCTTCTGAGGCTTCGATCGGATTGGTTTCATCCTCGATCGAAAACTGCGCGCGCTCTGCCGCCGTGCGGGCTACGCCGAAATCGGTGTCGAGACCGCCTTCTTCGTCGTCCTCGCTCGGCGGTTCGAGCATGTCCCTTAGCATTGCGTCGAGTTCGGGGGTATCCCACGGTTTGCCGTGTTGCTTGCGGGACTTGATGTAATGCCGGATCTCGGCATCTTGCTCCGGCGTGAGCGGAAGCCCGCGAAAAGTCCGCTCGGGATCGATGTCGGTCATGATGGCACTCCGCGAAGAGATGTCCGAGTGTAGCGCTGTTGCGCGGCAATGCGCTAGACGGGGCTGTCCGCGACCGAGCGAGGTTGGTACGCTCCGCGTGGGTGGTGCCGAGCGCCGAGCGCATATTGCGAGTCTGCTGACAAACCGTTGGCAGGAGCCCCCGGGTAGGATCCGTCGGTCGCCGCGTGCAGGTTCTGCAAGCCAACTGCGCGGCGGATTTCGTTCGCGTGCCGGCAAACGCGGCATGTCGGTTCAGTCCATTACTACTCGCAAAAAATGAACTTCGTTTCGACCAGAATCATTACCGACGATATCAAGCGGCTCGTGCACTTCTACGAGCGGCTCGGGCTTTCTGCCAAGTGGTACACCGACGATTTCGCGGAAGTCTCGACGCCCGTCGCGACGTTGGCAATCGGCAGTACACGTACGATGACGTTATTCGCCGCGGGTGCGGCCGTCGGCGGTCAGAACCGGTCGGTCATCATCGAATTTCAGGTGGCGGACGTCGATGTTGTCTACGAGCATCTGAAAAGCGTGGTCTCGGAATTTGTGCAGCAGCCTACCACCCAGCCGTGGGGCAATCGCTCGGTGTTGGTCCGCGATCCGGACGGGAACCTCGTGAATTTGTTTACGCCGGTCACACCGGAGGCCATCGCAAAATACCAGCGTGCCGCCGAGCGTCAAACGCTCGCCTAGCATTCGGCGTAGCCGTCCGAAGCGATCCTCGCCGAATATTTCGTCGGTAGCCCCGGTGACGCTCTGCCGCTGTTTGCGACCGCGCACGACCTGCACGTGCGCGGGTGGCCGGGGACAGGAATTGGACACGAAGATTGTCTTCCAAGATTTAAATCGCTTTCATTGCATCGGCATTCGGATCGATTTATGATCCGGCCGCTGCCTTATGCTTAATCGCCTCATGGTTGATCGATGGCGATTGGCGGCATTTTCTCGGGATGATAATCGACCAACACCTTTTCCGACTCTATACCCATGGGGAATCGCCTTCCGCATCTTGCGTTGCAAGTGGCGCGCCTGCTGCCGCTCGGCGTCGTTCTCGCTTGTGCCTGTTCGGCGAGCGCGGCGGAAATGCCCGAGTACCGATATTCTCAATATGAACGTGTCGTTTCGGTTGACGACGAAGCGCGGGCGGTCGCGCACATCTCGCTAAGCATCGTGTTGTCTAGCGATGCGGCGCTGCAGCGCTTTGCACAGTATGTCGTATCGTATAACGGAGATTGGCAAACGTTGACGATCGATAAAGCGCAAACGGTTCACGCGGATGGGGAAACCATTTCCGCGAACCTCAAAGAAGCGGTATTCGACCGGCCGGCTCCGGCGACGACCGTTGCCCCGATGTTCAGCGCCGAACGTTGGCGCTTCGTTGCATTCCCCGCCGTTAGGCTCGGCGATACCGTTCAACTGAGCTACACGCTCAAAGATCGCGCGACGATGCTGCCGGGCAAATTCAGCGAGGTTGTGTCATTCGCGCCGACCGAGGCGTACGACAATGTCGAGGAGACGCTCGATACGCCTGCCGGCATGCCTGTCAGGATCGATGCGAGCGGCATGCAGCTCGTGAGCGATGACGTGCGCGGCGCACGGCACGTACAGGTCTATCGCTATCGCACACCCGCTCAGGGGCCGACTCACGAGCAGGCCAACAGCGTATCCGCCTTGGATACCGGACCTTACTTCATCGCATCGAATTACGCGAATTATGCGCAGCTCGGGCAGATCTACGAGCAAGGTGCGGACTCCCAGATCCAGGTAACGGATGCCGTCAGGACGCTAGCCGATCGACTGACGGAGCATGCGACGGACCGGCGGCAGCAGGCGCAGCTGATTTATGACTGGGTCAGCCGCAATATTCGCTACTTGGCCGCCTGGGTCGGCTCTGGGCCCGTGGTACCGCATAGCGCGGATCAGGTATTGCGCAATGGCTACGGCGATTGCAAAGATCATGATGTCTTATTCATCGCTTTGCTAAAGGCGAAAGGGATCCGCGCCGATAGCGTCCTCGTCAATCTGGGAACCAGTTATCGCTTGCCGGCGGTCGCCACTTGGGCGGTATTCAATCATGCCATCACCTGGCTGCCGGAGTTCGGTGTATTCGCCGATACCACGAGCGCCGTCTCCTCGTTCGGCATTCTGACTTTCGCGAGCAGCGATAAGCCCGCCCTCGATACCGTCACGGGGGAAATGCTGCATACGCCTGCGCAAAATGGCGAGAATAGCGCGTCGTCGAGCGACTATACGATCGAGGTGGGCGACAAGGGCGATGCGAACGTGCATGGTTCGTTCGTGTTGAACGGGCAGGCCGCATTCGCTCCGCGGCTGTCCTTGCTGCGGCATAACGGCGATCGGGTCGGCTACGAGTTGCTCCGGCGAGTCGGCCTCACGGGATCGCTGCATATCGCAGCGGCTGGTCGAAACGACATCGACCAGCCGCTCGCGCTGGATGTGACTGGCACGGTCGATAATGTCGCGCTGATGCCGGGACCGGCTGCGCTCGCCGTCCCCACGATGCCGAGCTTCAGTTCCATCAAGGCATTTGCCGACTACGTGCTCGCGCAGGCGTGGCAGCCCACCGACAGTCCATGCGCGGGTACGGCGGTTCACGAGCACTACAGCGTCATATTGCCGGCAAGCGCGAAAATCATTGCGATTCCGCCCGACGTCGACAGCGCGATCGGTGAAGTGACCTATACGGCCAAGTATCGGCGCACCGGCCAGCGTGTCGACATCGATCGGCAGCTCGGACGCCGCTTTCGGTCGAACGTGTGTAGCGCTGCCATGCTGAAGCGATGGCTTCCGGCTGCCACGGTCATTTCGACCGATCTCAGGCGGCAGATTTTGTATCGGTGAAAGGAAGCGGAACGGGCGCTGACCGTCGGAACGCGAAGCGGCAGGGGGCCGCATAGGCCGAACGGACAACGTCGCCAAAAACGTTATAACATTGTGTTGCCGTCCACGGCATTCCAAGCTAACATTTCGCTTACGGTGAGGTCATGAAAGTCACGATTCGCAAGATGGGCAATTCGCAAGGGATCCTGATCCCCAAGCCCATTCTTGCCCAGCTGGAATTGGAGGGCGAAGTGGAGATGGAAGTATTGGACGACGCATTGGTTATCCGAAAGCCGCGCAAGCCGGTGCGGGCGGGGTGGGCGGACGCGAGCCGATCCGTCGCGCAAGCGGGCGGCGATACGCTCGTGATGGGCGAGTTCGGTAATGCCGACGATTCGGAGTTGGCATGGTAGTGCGCGGCGAAATATGGCGGGTCGCGCTCGATCCGACATTGGGAAGCGAAATCCGCAAGACGCGCCCCTGCGTGGTGATTTCGCCGCCCGAGCTGCACGACCATCTGCGCACCGTCATCGTCGCGCCGTTGACGTCGAAGGGGCACGCCGCTCCCTACCGGGTGCCGATCACCTTCGGGCGTAAGCAGGGGCTTATCCTGCTCGATCAGCTCCGCACCGTGGACAAGGCGCGATTGATCGAAAAAGAAGGGGCGGTGACCGGTTCAACGCTAGTACGCGCATTGGACACGTTACAGGAAGTGTTCGCCCAATGAGGCGTGAGCTGCCGAGAGGATCGGGACACATGCTTCGAGCCGCCACTCACACGATGGAAACAAGAGAACGGGCCAGTTCGATGGTCGAGAGAATCCGTGCGCTTATGCGTCAGCACGGCATGAACGACGCCGATCTCGCGCGCAAGACGGGGGTGTCGGCCGGCACGCTGAGCCGCGTCCTTTCGATGGAAACGGAAGATCCGCGGATCAGCACGGTATTGGCGATCGCCGATGCGCTCGGTTCCACGGTCGGCTATCTGCTGCAAAGCGAACGGGCCTATCCGATCCCGATTCTCGGCTGGGACGAAATCGTCGATTTCGCGCACGGGCATCGCGATGTCGCGCGCAAGACGCAATGGCTGACCGTGGACACCCCGCGTAGGCCAGGTACGTTCGCGGTGAAAACGAAACCGTCGATGGCGCCACGATTCCGCGAAGGCTCGATCGTAGTGGTGGAACCGGGCGTTGCGCTTCGCGACGCGCATGTCGTCGCCGCCATCGTCGACGGCGGCGCACCGGCGCTACACCGCGTCGTCAAGGATGGCGAGGTTGCCTGGCTCAAGGGCCTGAACGCGACGCGCGCCGAAACCGTCAATGCGCTTGCGGAGGGCGTCGTCGTGTTCGGCGTCGTGACCGAATCGCGCCTGATCAATCCTTGAACGAGAACGGATTGAAGTTGGTGTGATAGTCGTAATAGTCGATCTTGTCGATCTGTTTTAGCCGCCTGGATGCCGTGGTGACGAGCGGCAACAGCACGAGTTCATAGATCAGCTTGACGACGATCTGGATGCCGATCATCGTGAGCACCACTTGTCGCGGCAGCCGGCCCCAGAACAAGATCGAGCAAAACAGCGCGCTGTCGATCACAATGGCGACGAACGTGCTCGATACCACGCGTGCCCAAAGATAGCTGCCGTTCGTCGCGATTTTGAGCTTGGCGAGAAACGTCGTATTGATGAATTCGCCGCAAAAGTAGGCAACGGTCGACGCCACGAAGGTGCGCGCGAACTCGAGCGCGAGCGCGGGGTAGGCAGCCGCGAGCGTCGGGTTCTGTGCCTCCCAACTCGGCAAACCCGGCGGCAGCGTGAGCAGCCACGTGCCGAGCACGAACATCAAGTTCACTGCAAGCCCGCCCCAGATCACCATGCGGCTCGCTCGGAATCCATATACCTCGGTGATGATCGTACTGAAGGCGTAGGTCATGGGAAACGCGATCAACGCCGCCGGAATGCCGACCGTGGTGGGGCCGAGCAGCGGCAGCCAGTCGAGTTTCACCTCGATAACGCGCGCGCCCGTGACATTCGACAGCATCAGAAAGCCCACGTACACCAGCGCGAGCAGTAGCACCGCCGGTGTCAATTGATGCTTGCGGGTCGGGAAATAAGAAAGCGGTACGAGCTGATCCGTATAGGTGGCCGCGTTCAGAAAGCCGATGTGCGCGACGTCCTCGCGCGAAAATTTATCGAGCCACGTTTTCTTATGGAGCTCGCGCGGCGACATCTTGAATGTGGCGCCCGAATCGCGCACGCGCACAAGCACGAGCGGTTCAGCGTGCTCGGCCGACGGCTCGATCACGGCCTCGATTTCGTGGGAAGCGTTTTCCATGGTCGGAGTCCGTGCGGGGTTATTGGCGGATCAAGCGCGTGTTCGCGATTTTTTCCACCGGTTCGCTGCTGCGGATGGGATTGATGTCGATCCCGCCGCGGCGTGTGTAGCGGGCCGATACCGTCAGCCGCGTCGGCTTGCAGCGATCTTGGATGTCCTTGAATATGCGCTCGACGCATTGTTCGTGGAACTCCTCGTGATCGCGGAACGAGACCACGTACTTGAGCAGCGCGGCGCGATCGATGCGCGCGCCTTCATAGGCGATGCAGACCGTTCCCCAGTCGGGCTGGCCTGTGACGAGGCAGTTCGATTTCAGCAAATTCGAATACAACGTCTCGCTAACGTGTTCGTCATGCGTGACGAGAACCTGCGGGTCGACGGTGAATCGATCGATGGCGATGTCTTGCTCGTCGATCGATTCACCGTCAGGCAGGCCGATACGCTGCGCCGACGCCTGCTCCAACGATTCGATTGCGACCGAAACGGGGGCCCCGGCGCATTGAGATAGATCCCGCGCGGCGATGCGTTCGACTTCGGCCCGATCGGCGAACGAGGTGTTGTTGAACGTGTTGAAGTACAGCTTCATCGATTTCGATTCGATCACGTTCGGTGACGTGCAAGGCACGACAATCGTCGCGACCGCGACGCGCGGGACACGGTTCGGCGTGAGCCAAGACACCTCGTAGTGATTCCATACGTCGACGCCAAAAAACGGCAACGGGCCTGTCACCCCGATTTCCTCGCGCTTGATCGTTCGCGCAATGGCAAAGAGCTTGTCGGGATTGTAGGTGGATTCGTACTTGGATGATTTGCCCAGCTCCAACGTGCCGGGATTCGATATTGCATTCATGTTTTCGAAGGGTCGATTTTTAGTATTGACTCTCAGAGCGGCCAGCATCGAATCGGGAAACAGGCGAACACCTCGTCCGCGCCCATCCTCGCTCACTCGCGCTAGTCCGCAACCGGCGGTGCGGCCATCCTCGGAAGCAGCCTGCCGATGATACTGCATGCCGTTCGCGAACGAACGCAATCGTGGCAATCTCGTGCATCGAGATGGACATGTTCGTCTAATTGGACATTCGTGATCGCAAGCACCCTATCAATGTTGATAGTATGTCTTCGTCGCGGGTTTAGATATCATCCGACATCGACTTGTTAATTGCAATTTTGCAATACGTCCGCTTTCCCGGGATGGCGTTTTTTCGTTCGAGCGGAGCCGCTGAATCGCTGCGCGGCGGACGTTCATGTGCTCTCACGACACGGCTCGCCCAATGCCGTGCTCCCGCCTGTTCGGTTTTCGCATCGTCCTCGGTGACAGGCGGCCTCGCCGCGCCCTTTCTTTCCTCGTGGGGGCGCGGCTTCTTTCATGTCGAGCGGGAGGCTGCGTTTCGCTCGACGGAAAGCGGCTCAATCGGCTGGGATCGTTACGATCGGCGCTTTCGCGCTCGTGTCGGCTTCGGCGAGCGCCATCAAATCCTGCACCACGGTGAACGCGTATTTCGAATCGAAATCGTCGCGTGCAATCCAGTATGCAGTCCCGTCGTAGGGAATCGAGACATATGCGTCCGCCGGTGCGGTCGCTGCCGAGTGGACGATGATCGTCGGCCGCGTTTCGCCGCCGACGAGTCCCACGGTCGGCTTCGTCGCGCCGCTGGCTACGCTGCTTGCCGGCACTTCGACTTGCGCGCCGAGGTCCGTCAAGATCCCGAGGACGGAACGCGTCAAGAGCGCGATTTTTCCCGACTCGCTGGATTGCCCGTAGACCACTTCGAAGCTGCCGGTGTCGCGCGGCAATCGCAAGAGTTGCCGCAATAGCCGGCGATCCGCAGCCGCGTGCGGCGGCTCCTCGCTATCGTGCGGCACAGCGACGACGATGTAGACATGATTCGCGCCGTTCTCGTTGCGAAGCTCGACGTTCAGTTCGCCCGCTAGCTGCAGACGGCGCGCCGCGTGAATCATTTGGAAGAAACCGGGTGTGCCGGCACTGCGCGAGCCGCCGAGTGCCGTGCCGTTGAGTAGGCCGTCGACCGATTGCGCGGCGATCCGCAACAGCAGATCGATCGGGATGCCGCCTTGCGCGAGCGGGAGCACGAGTGCGGGCGCCAGCGGGCGAATGTATGCGGAGGCGAAGGCGTCGCCGGTCGTCGGCGTAAAGGTAAAAGTCGGATGGTTCGAATACGACAATGCGCCGTTTGCGAGCGCATAGCTCGGTTGCGTGCCCGAGCCCGCATTCAGGGTCGAGCCGACCGACGCATCGAAGGTATACGCCGCGATGATTTGGCTGACCGTTAGGAACGAGGGGGCGTCCGCGAACCGTAACTGAACCATGGCATCGAGGATGGCGCGCTTTTTGGCGGTGCCGAGGGCGCGGGCGTAATCGACTTGGTCGGCTCGCAGGCGGGCCGGCCCCATATGCGTGCAAGAGGTCGCAAGGCCCGCCACGCAGACGGCCAACAGCATTCGAGCGATGGCATTCATCGAAATCGACGGAAGCGAATGAAGGCATCGCGGGGCCCCGCACGATGTGTGCCCGAGTGCGGGCAGGCGGCGAAGGCGGCATGCGGGAGAGGGGCGCGGCGAGCCGTCCTTTCGCCGGCCGCGCCGAAGTAAATATCCGACGATGACGCGTAGGCTTTACGTGTTGTCGAATCCGGCCGCTAGCGCCGATCGGCTAAAGACGACGTCGATCGATTCGAGATCCGAGCGCCGCCTCGCGGCGGCGTCGAATCGATCGCACGGCAGACGGCCGCAGACATTAGTGATGGCTGTACATCGACCGCCAGGCGTGCGGGCGCATTATCGTCGACGAGCCCGATTGCATCGTTCCGCTAGGCGTACCGCCGAACCCGGTGGTCGACGTCGCGCCCGCTGTGCCTTGCGCGGCGACGCGCGCTTCGGCGGCCTGGATATCGGCCGGATAGTGAAGTTTGCTGGGCCTGTAGCCGTTTTGTCTGAGTTGCGTCAGTTGATCCTGCACTTGCGCACGGGTGAGCGGTTGATTGGACGATTGGGCAAACACCGCGGCCGGCGCGAGTGTTAGGGCGAGCGCAATGATTCGAATCGAGCACTTCATGATCGGCACCTCCTATTACGTGGTGTGGCCGTGCGCCTCGATTGCGTGCGGCCTTCGATCAAAGTGTGGTCGCTCAAGCTTAAGGATCGGTTAACGGATTACGCGGCGTGCGCCCGGCACGCCGCGTTTCTTGAGCGACTGGTTATGCCGCGCTCAGCGATTCGCCAACCACTCGTACGTGTTCGCCCGGTTGGAACGGGGGCTGGGCCGTGTAGGTGAAGTTGCGGTAGCTGCCGTCTTGCATCCGCACTTGGACCTGGTACGACGTGGCCTTCCGAACCTCATGCTCGATGCCGTTGCCGGCGAGGCCGCCGCCGACGGCGCCTGCGATCGTCGCGAGCGTCCGTCCGCGACCGTTGCCGATTTGATTGCCGAGCAAGCCGCCGGCGATCGCTCCGCCGACAGCGCCGACGCCCGTCGTCGGTTCAGGCGACTGCACCGCGTTGATCGCGACCACTTCGCCGGCATTCGGATCGTAGGCGGAAGCATGCGGTGCGGGCGAGCCGTATGCGCCGGTATTTCGATAGTCGTTGCCGGCTTCGCGGTACCGCGGCTCCTGCTGGGGCGTTGCCCTTACGACATGGCGATGTTGCCGGGCTTCGCTGCTCTCGGCTCGCGGCGCGCTGTAGGTGGGGGCGGCCGTCACCGGTGCGCTCGCGATCTGAGCGCTCTGCATGGTGGCCGAAGCGCCTAACTCGGGCGGCGCGGAGACAGCGTGCGAGGTAGGCAGCCAGCCGGCAATAGCGGCGATGCCGGTCCCGCTGACAAGGATCACCGCGACGGCCGCGGCAGCGAACAACGGATGGATGCGAGCGTTTTGCGGATTCGACGGCAGATTGGCATTCATGAGAGAACTCCTAGTGAGCATGTCCCCAAAAACGCATTGCCGTGCCGGGCGGTGGACCGCAAATCGGTGACATTTGTAAGGAGTTGTAGCGGCGGGCGCGACGGCCTGCGCCGTGTCCGCTTTTCGCCGTTGACTTGCATCAATGCTCGCAACCAAATGCAGTGTTTAACTGCGATGATCGACGCCACTTGATCGACGGCCATGACTCATATCGTGACGCTGACGCTGAACCCCGCGCTCGACGTGTCGTTTTCGGTGGACCGTGTGGCGCCCACGCGAAAGCTGCGTTGTGGCGCGGTGCGTCGCGATCCGGGGGGCGGCGGGATCAACGTTGCCCGCGTGGTGCGACGCCTGGGTACCGATTGCACCGCGATGTTTTTGGCCGGTGGGCGCACGGGGCGAGCGCTCACGGAGTTGCTCAACGCGGAGCATGTGCGTGTCGATTGCGTGCCGATTGTCGAAGAGACCCGCGAAAACTTCGCGGTGCGCGAAACATCGACAGGGCAAGAATTCCGGTTTGTCGTGCCGGGGCCTTCTATTTCGTCGATCGAACTGCAGACCTGTTTCAACCGAGTGATGTCGCTCGACCCCGCGCCGCGTTTCTTGGTGGCGAGCGGCAGCTTGCCGCCGGGCGTCCCAGTCGATTTCTATGCGCGCCTCGCCCGCGCCGCGCGAATCAAGGGCACGCATCTCGTGCTCGATACCTCGGGCGAAGCGCTGGCTGCCGCGCTGGAGGAGGGCGTCCACGCGATCAAGCCGAGCATCGACGAACTGCGCGAACTGAGCGGCAAGCCGCTTCGCGAGCCATCGGAATGGGGCGAGGCAGCTCAGCGGTTAGTTGCGCGCGGCTACGCACGAATCGTTTTGGTGACGCTGGGGGCACGCGGTGCCTTGATGGCGACCGCCGATCGCATCGAGCGCGTCGATGGGCTGCAAGTTCCGGTCGTGAGCGCGGTGGGCGCCGGCGATAGTTTCCTTGCGGCGTTCGTATGGGCGATCGACCGAGACCTACCGGCAGCGCACGCGCTGCGCTACGGCGTCGCGGCGGGCACATCGGCCGTATTGCGGGCGGGCACGGTGCTCGCGCAACCGGACGAAATCGAACGCTACTACGCGATGTTGGGAAGCGACGATACGGCCGTTAGCGCCAACGCAACGCTTCGGCAATGACTTCCGCCGCGCCGCTCAGCGATCGGACGCAACGGATAATTCCCTCACAGTGAGACGAAACGGCCGGGGACCCATCCGACGAGCCCGTGGCACCGGGCTCGAATAACGGGCGGGGGCGTTCGAACGGTATACTTACGCTTTCGCGCACACACTCCCGTCATGCAAATCCGAGTTCCGACGGATAAATTCTCCTTTCAACACGCCTACAAACTGTGGCTCCACTATGGCGTCTTCTGGATCGGCGCCATTGTTGCTGGGCTAATCGCTGTGCTCTATGCGCGGCTGATCGATTTCGGGTATGACCTTTTCCTGAAGCACGTCGCGCACAACGTCTGGTTGCCATTGCTCGTCACGCCGGCGATCAGCGCCGCATGCGTTTGGATCACGAGGCGGTTCTTCGATGGAGCGGAAGGCAGCGGCATCCCGCAGGTGATCGCCTCGTTGCATGGCCCGAAGGCATTGGGCGAGCGCTTGTTGACGATTCCGATCTTGATCGGAAAGATCCTCGTGTCGTTTCTCGCCATCCTTGGCGGCCTGACGATCGGACGCGAAGGGCCGACGATCCATATCGGTGCTTCGCTGATGTTCAGTCTGCGACGATACTACCCGGCGAGATTTCGTGCGATCCACGGCGCCTCCCTGGAACGCAAGCTCGCGTTGGCCGGTGCGGCGGCGGGCTTGTCGGCAGCCTTTAACGCCCCGCTAGCCGGTGTCGTGTTTGCCATCGAAGAACTCACGCGCAGTTTCGAAGCCCGCACGAGCGGTGTGCTGATCACTGCGATCATCTTCGCGGGTGTCGTATCGCTGGGGCTCCAAGGCAACTACGTGTATTTCGGAACGATCGACGTGGGACCGCACCTTCCCGATCTGCTCGTTGCCGCGGTGCCGCTAGTCGGGCTGTTGGCCGGCATTGCCGGCGGAATTTTTTGCTGGCTGCTGCTCAATACGAAGCGCTGGATGCCCGAGGCTATTTTGCAGATGCGCACGCACCGTCCGGTCGTATTCGGGGCCGTCTGCGGCGTCTTGATCGCAGTGGTCGGTATCGTCAGCTCGGGACACACCTTCGGCAGCGGCTATGCGGAAGCCCGGGCGATGCTGGAGGGGCACGGCCACGTCAGCGCATTCTATCCGGCGTTCAAGATGATTACGATGGTCGCATCCTATCTGCCGGGTGCGCCTGGCGGCTTGTTCGCGCCGTCGCTGGCCATCGGCGCGGGGATCGGCAACGTGCTGCATATGGTGTTTTCGCAGATGCAGTTGCCGATGTTGATCGCGCTTGGGATGGTCGGCTATCTGGCTGCCGTGACGCAAAGCCCAATTACCGCCTTCGTGATCGTGATCGAGATGATCAACGGGCATGCGCTCGTGATTTCGTTGATGGCGACCGCATTGATCGCTAGCCGCGTTTCCCGGTTCTTTGCCCCGCCGTTATACGAAGCGCTCTCCGAACGATATCTACCCAAGGCGCACGGCAAGGACTAACGAACCGCGCCGTGTAGTCGTCCCGGCTATCCGGGGCGTGGATAGGCGCACGCTCCGCGGCCGCACTTGCGCCGGCTAGACGGCGCACTCCGCGCAATCGCGCAGCACACCCCTAAGCAGGAACGCTCGCTGCTTACAGCAGCGAGCGGTGGCCCGGCGGCTTCGCCGGAGCGATCCGACTCTCGCTGTTAGAGGATGGGGTGATGACCGAAACGAGCTTTCCCCACTGGCTGCACGGCCTTTCGATCGCATCGATCGCACTCGGCGCCGTATGCGCCGCTGCAATCACGGCCGATGAGTTCCGGCATCCACAGAAAATGTGGATCATGAACCTTGTTTGGCCGCTGACCGCGCTGTTCGGGAGCGTTCTATGGTTCGCGGCGTATCGCGCGTGGGGGCGCAATGCGATGAACGGCAAGGGAAATGGAAACCGAAACGGTGGCGAGCAACCGTTTCCGGCCATGGTGCTGAAGGGAACCAGCCACTGCGGAGCAGGGTGTACGCTCGGCGACATCATTGCCGAATGGGCGGCCTTCGTTTTCCCGGCTATCGCGGTGGGGCTCGGATGGCACACGGTATTCGCGCAGAAGACGTTCGCGGTATGGATCGCCGACTTCATCGTCGCGTTTTTGCTCGGCGTGGTTTTTCAGTATTTCACAATCAAACCGATGCGCGAACTCTCGCCATGGCAAGGGATCGTGGCCGCGCTCAAGGCCGACTTCGCCTCGATCGCCGCGTGGCAAGTGGGCATGTACGGATTGATGGCGGTGATCCAGTTTTTATGGTTCGCGCCGACCTACGGAGGCATCGCGAAGGTCGCGAGCCCCGAATTCTGGTTCGCCATGCAGATGGCGATGCTGGCTGGCTTCGCGACTAGCTACCCCGTGAACTGGTGGTTGATCCGCTCAGGGGCGAAAGAGGCGATGTGATGCTCCCGGGCAAGCTGCGGCGTCCGGCGCGAAAACGCAGCCGCGACACGCGCTGACGCTTCGCGGCCCGACGGCGGCCGACGCTCCCGGCTCCGCGCAGATTAATCGATGAGGCGAATGCCGAACACCGTGGCTTGCGAAAGGCGAATGCGTTCGGCTTCGCGGTGGCGCGCTTCAAACGAATAGTCGGAATCGAGCGGGAGGTGCGGCGAAGCGAAGAAATCGCTGATCTTTTGTGCGAGGGCGAAAACGAGGCTCATGGCGACTCCGGTTGAATGCGGTTCAGGGTTATCCCTTAGTTCGCATTCTAGGGTTTTCCCTAGCCAAAAGCTAGTGCGATGCACAAAAAATTGCGGAAAGGGTCGCTCTCTCCGGCAATAGCGTGATGCGGCGTTGCACAATAACAACGCCAGCGATGCGGCGCGTTCCCGAGATTCCTCGCATCCGTGCGACATCGCGCATCGGCGTCAATCGGTCCTAAAAGGAAGCATTCACGGCAGAACTCGCGTCGACCTCTTTAGCATGCGGTGCCTTCCGTACGCTCGTGGTGTCGCCCGTTTTCACCATGGAGTTGGCCATTCCCAGGCTCTGAAAAGGCTCCCCGTATGACTGCCAAACTTGAACGATTGCAGCAACTTTCCCGGTGCCCGGAATTCGCCGAACTGGTGCCGCCGCTATTTCCTCTGCTGGCGGATGGCGCTGTCGCGCTTTTGGAGCGGCACAAAGGGACACTCGCTACCCGTGTTGCCCAAGCGGCGTATGCCAGACGTCTGGCGCAGCAGTACCCGGCGCTTTCCATCTCGGTGACGGAGTCCTGTGGACCGGCGCCCTGGATTGTGCGCAGCGCGGGGATGGAAGATAGCGAGACCTTCGCGAACGCTGGCGGCTATGCCAGTGTCGTTTGCAGAAGCAGTGAAGCATTGGTCGATGCCGTCGCCGCGGTGACTTTCAGTGGCTTCGCACCGCAGGCGGTCGAGCAGCAACGGCTGGTTGCTTCGACCTATCGGCCGCAGCCGATCGCGGCTTTTGTGCAGCCTCTGATCGACAGCGGACCGCAGGGGAATACCGCGGACGAAACCCCTTATCTGTCAGCCGCCGATTGCGCCCGGCTCTTCGACACGATCGGCAAACTGCATCGGTATTTCGGCTGCGATGCATTGGACACCGAATGGGCCTTGCAGACTGATGCGGGACTCGTCTCCGCAACCGGGCTCACCTTGGCAGGCAACGATGCGATTCGCGGCCAGATTGCCTTCGGTTTCGGTTTTGCGGCCGCGCAGACACCCGGATCGCGCCCCAACTCCGAGGCCTACCATTGGCCGGCGCTTGCCGCGCCGCTTTGGCGAGGCACTGCGTTGTGCCGGGTTCGAATCGGCAAAATGTGGCTGCTCCAAGTCCGGCCCGCACCGGGTTATGAACTCGAACGGCGCGTCTTGCGTTTGATGGAGCCGATTCGCGCCGAGCTGACGCGCCGAATGCAAACGGTGGCGGTAGCGCCGATCATCGCGGCGAAGCAGGCTGTTCGCGGTCGTTTTATTGCGGCGGCGACACTCGGTGACGCGTGGAGCCGCTATCTCGAGTTGCCGCTCATGGCCCGCGCCGAAGTGGTGGCGGTGTTCGTGGAGATTGGCGTGGCGAGCGAGCACGCCGGCATTATGTTCCGCCAGCAGGGCTTGCCGGTTCTGCGCGCCGAGTTGAGTCAACTGCCCGCCGCGCCTCATGCGGTGGTAGACGCAACGGGCACGCAAGCCTGGTTCGGTAGTCCTACCGTGCAGATTGCTCTGGATACCGAGGCCGAGGATCGCATCGATTTCCCACCCGACGTCCAATTCGTCTTCGACGACGAATCTTCCGTTCCAGCAGCGCTAGCTTCGGTGGCCGATTTTCGCGCGACTTCTGCTGAGGCGATTGCGGGTCTCCTGGCGAGCTTGCCGGCGGCAATCGGCCCATCGCGAAAACGGATCGAGCGCCGCAGTGTTTGGCCTGCCCGGGATCTATGGCTGCGCGTCGGCGATACCGTTCGCAGCCCGAGCTTGTTTGGGCGGGCGCTGGCGCGTATCGAGCGGCAAGCGCTGCGCGCCGGATGGAGCGCGCCTCCGGAAGCCGAATTTTATGTCCGCGCGGTACAGGCCTGCATCGATCCGGCGGCCAGCTTGTTCCGTTTGGTCGAGCAGGCCCCCCGCCTTGCTGCCCTCCTGGCCGATCGCGACGATTGCAGGCTGGCCTTGCAACTCCTCGCAGCGGAGCGTTGGGCCGCTCGGCTACCCGCTGCGGCGTCGCTGCCGCTCGCTCGAGCCGCGCTTGCGTCGTGCGAGTCGGTGAGCGCGCCGTCCTGGTTGAACGGGATTCTGGATGTGCTCGGCGCCACCGAAGAGCTACCGATTTACGACGACGAGGAGCGCGTCGAAATAGTGCGGGAGCTTGTGCGTGCACTCGAGGCAGGCATAGCGCCCAAGGATCTTTTGCTTGCGGCACGCTCTGGTGCTGCCGCTCCGCTCGCGCTCGGCAGGCTGCTGCGCAGGCCGCAAGCCTTTGCCGCTTATTCGGCCTTTCTTGTCCCGCTGCAGCGTTTCCGCAGCGCGGGTGCAATGGCTGGTGTCGCGGAGTCTGGCGCGCTGCTCGCGGCTGCGCGTACCCTCGAAGCTCAGTTGCAGTCTGCCCACCTGCGTACATTGAGCGGCTTGTGTCGGATCGACTTGGTCGATACCTACGATCAGGTGCTCAAGGCAGTCCTGGCCGACGTAGTCGAGCGGCGCGATCGGGCAGCATACGATCGCTATTTGAGCCTGCTGGCGGGCTGGATCGCATTCGCCCGCGCTCAAATCATATCGGCCGTCGATGATGAAGCGCTGGCATCGTTCCTTGGCTGGATCGAGACGGTTCGAAACGATGCAATGCCGGAGGACTTCCTGCTTGAACTCGACGAAAGTGGGGCGGCGCGCTTGGGCGACGATTTCCTCCGTTGGCAGGCGCTGATGCCGATAGCCGGCGGTATGGCTCCCGGGGAATTGCCGCTGGGCAATGCGCACCAACTGCATAACGTGTTGCATCAATGGATGCTCGCGCATTTTCGTGTCGCGCCTGGGCCCGAACTGCCGAGCGGATTACGTGCATTGCTTGCTATCGCCGACGGCTTCGGCGATACACGTTCGCGTCTGTTGCGGCTTAACCGAGCAGCGCTCGAAATTTCGCTGCCCATCGTCGTTCATAAGGCGAGCTTCGTTTTTACGGCCGATGTGTTGACCGTCGAGTTCGCCGAACTGCCCGATGCGCCCGCGGACGGCGTGGGCAGGTTACTCGTTTTCGAGGCGCTTGCGCGGCGGATTGGCGAGTGGGATCCGGGCTGGGTAGTAACGCCGAATCGCGTGTGCAATCTCGGCACGTGGACCTTGTATCTACGTGTTCGCAGTACCCGGGGGCATCGCTGGTGCGCTGACGATCTGCCGCGTCTCTTGATCCGGTTTCGCGTGCTGTTCGACTGCGCTTACGATTTTTCCTATGTGCCGAATAGTGAAGTAGCCGACGCGTATGCACGATTCGGCGCCGCGCATTGGCAGGAAATCTTCCGTGCCCTGGCCGGTTACCGCGAAACAGTGGATTTGTCGCTGCAGCGGACGACTGTCTACGCGTTGCCGTTTGCGACTTGTTTGGCGGCGCTCTGTCTCGACGAAGCGGTGCACCAAGCAGTGGGCGACGCTTACTGCGCTGGCTTCGACGTCGCTTGGCGCGCCTTCGTTGTTGCCGCCGACCGGCTGCATGAGCCCGCGCAAAGCGGCAATCGATGGGCGTCCGCTTACGCCGTGGCCAGCCAGCTTGGGTTGTTGTTGTCGGCAGCATGGCCACGCGAAACGCTGCAAAGGATGGCGCACGAAGCGCTATCGCCGATCGCGGGCGAGCGGCTTTGCGCCAGTCTCATGCATCGTCGCGACATTTCCGTACCACTGAACGAACTGATCCGCGGATCGAATGCGCCGATGCATGCCGCGTTGCGCGAACTCGCGCTGAGGCATGCACCGGCAAAGGTCATCGATGCCGACAACGCCGCCGAAGTGGCTGGCGAGGTCGCTGGCGAAGCTCGAGCGTTTAAGCGCTGCAAAGAGTACTTGCTTGCTCGCTATGCCGATCGATTGCCGCAGTCTCTGCGCAAACGGATGATCGATCAGATCGATTGGGTGCCGCGTGGTGTCACGCCGCATACGGAGGCTCGCATCGAGCGCGAACTATCGCGTGTTGCGCAGGCGCGCGGGCGTTTCGACATCGCCGAAATCGACTACGTTGCCGCGGTGCGAGCGTTTGACGCGGACCATAAGGAAAGGCAGTCATGAGTGAAACCAACGCTGGAGGGAGCATGCCGTTTTCATTGGAGTATGTCCGCCATTCGATCGCTAAGATCGCTAGCGATACCACGGGCGACGACGTCGATGCTTTGTTGCAGACCGGGAGGCTAGCGATCGGGCCACGCGACGCCGTCGAATTTTTTGTTCGCCTGGAGGCGGTGTTCGACTGCACGCTGGGGCGAATGCGGTACGAGGCGCTGTCGATTGAAATCGACCAACTTGCGGTAGAAGTGCTGGCCGCTGCCGGCGCTCAGTCGCATGCGGCGCGGCCGATCTGACCGAAAGCGCTCGTGAGCGGGCGGGCTCGGCGTTTGGGGGCAGACCGATCGAGGCGGATCGCGCGGATTGCATCACATTGTGATATATATAGCGCCATCGGCCGGAGCGGGTTCGGCCACTCGAAAAAGGATGTTCATGAGCGACCACAAGGGCGATTTCGCAACGGATGTCCGGCTCCTGCGCATCAGCGCGATCGCTGCCGCCGGCGGCGCATTGAGCACGGTCGCCGCCGATTTTTTGCTGCACCTGATTCGTCTGTTCAACAACCTATTCTTTTTCCAGCAGATGTCGGCGTCGAATCGCTCGCCGGCACTGAACACGCTGGGGCTCGTCGTGATCGCCATTCCCGTGATCGGCGGCCTGCTCGTCGGCCTGATCGCGCGTTTCGGTTCCGAGCAGGTGCGCGGCCATGGCATACCCGAGGCCATCGAAGCGATCCTGTTCGGAAAAAGCAAGATGTCGCCGAAGGTGGCGATCCTCAAGCCGCTGGCCTCGGCCATTGCCATCGGAAGTGGCGGCCCGTTCGGGGCAGAGGGGCCGATCATCATGACCGGCGGTGCGATCGGCTCGCTCATCGCGCAGTTCTTCCATCTATCGAGTGCGGAACGCAAGGCGTTGCTCGTGGCCGGTGCGGTGGCCGGCATGACGGCCGTCTTCGGCACGCCGGTTGCGGCGGTGCTGCTCGCCATCGAGCTGCTGCTGTTCGAGTTGCGGCCGCGCAGCTTGTTGCCCGTGGCAATCGCTTGCGCCGTGGCGGGATTTACCCGGCCGCTGCTGCTCGGTTCCGGCCCGTTGTTTCCGTTGCACACGATCCCGCTCGGGCCGATCGGGATCGTCTCGTCCGCGATTGCGGGGCTGGTGGCGGGGGCACTGTCGTGGGGGCTGTCTACCTCGCTCTACAAGGTTGAAGACGCGTTCGGCAAACTGCCGATCCACTGGATGTGGTGGCCGGCGCTGGGCGCGATCGCCGTCGGTATCGGCGGCTATTTTCAGCCGCGGGCGCTCGGTGTCGGGTACGACGTGATCGGAGATTTGCTGCAAGGCCACCTCGTGTTGCATGCCGTCGTTTGGATCATCGTCGTGAAGGCGATCATCTGGGTCATCGCGCTGGCGTCGGGTACCTCGGGGGGCGTCTTGGCCCCGCTGCTCATGATGGGCGCAGGGGTGGGCGCGATCGTGGGACCTTACATGCCAGGCGGCGACCCGGCGGTTTGGCCGCTCATCTTCATGGCGGCTGCGTTAGGCGGCATGATGCGCGCGCCGATCATGGCGGCCGTGTTCGCCTTCGAGTTGACGGGCGATGCGAACGCATTGCTGCCCTTGCTTGCCGCAGCCGCGGTCGCGTACGGTTTCACCGTGCTGCTCATGCGCCGCTCGATTCTTACGGAGAAGATCGCGCGTCGCGGGTATCACATCTATCGCGAGTACAGCATCGATCCGCTCGAACGGCATTACGTCGAAGAGGTGATGACGCGGACCGTTTCGACGATCGATGCAAAAACGCCCGTGGCAGACGTCCTGCGGGATTATTTCGGCGCGCGGCAGAAATTTCGGGCGTATCCCGTGGTGCGCTCGGGTTCGCTCGTCGGCATCGTCGATCGGGCGCTGCTCGATCGCGCGTCCGTCGAGGACGCACGCGCGCCGGTGGGGGCCCTGTTCGGGGCGGCCGTGCCGGACGTCGCCTTGCCGGGAGAAACGTGCCGAAACGTCGCCGCTCGGTTGGCCGTGAAAGGGCTCGACCGCGTTCCAGTGGTGGAAGACGAGAAGACGTACCGGCTCCTCGGCATCGTCTCGCGTTACGACCTGCTGAAGCCATCGACGGCGGTTTTCGCCGAGGAGCGCGAGCGCGAACAATTCCGGCACCTTTGGACCACTCGGAACGACGATGGCGTCTCGCCCCATCGGGACGATGACGCGCCAGCCGACAGCGCGGGCGTGATGCGCCAAAAGATCTCGGCGCGCAACGATACTCACGCTCAGGAGCGGACGAAGCGATCGTCGGTCGTGCGGCAAGATTGAGCCCTCTCTGCCCCGAGTCGTCCGCGCCCCTCCCGCGCTCGGGTACGATATCGCGGTTTCACCGCCTTGCACGGCGGTGAAACGCACGCGAACGACAACGAAAGGGAAGGGATATGACGGTCCGTTATCGGCACTATAAAGGCGGTATCTACGAACTCGTCTGCGAAGCGACGATGGAAGCCGACATGACACCGATCATCGTGTATCGGGCGGCGAACGGTTCGATCTGGTGCCGACCGAAATCGGTGTTCTTCGAACTCATCGAAGTGGATGGCGTGCAGGTTCAGCGCTTCGAAGAGATTCACTGATCGACCACGCGCGGTACGCGATCCAATCAGAGGGGCGGCCGGGATTCGCAAAAAATCCGCCACATCTCGCCCTAACCTAATGATTTAGTTGTTAAATTGGACCTTTCTGTCCGAATGTTTGGCTACTAAGACGTTGCCGTTGATACGGCTACAAAGCTGAGCCAGGAAGCCCGTTGAACGTGGACGTTCCTGCAGTAAAGCGCTTGAGGGAGTCGAGAATTTTTTGGTCGTTGATGCCGTTGGAAATGAAGACGAGCCGCGAAACGTTGTCTTCATTGTCTTCGGCAGGCAAGTGGGACGGCGGATACACACGATGCCGCACGCCCTGAACCACCAGCTTACCTGCGGAACGCACAGCCACTACAGACTTGAATCGCAGGATATGGTCACCGTGTCGATTGAGCAGCGCGGTGAGCCACACGGAAAACGTCGCCCAATCGACTGAGCGGTCGAGCACGGTGGAAAAGCTGCGCACCGAGCCAGTGTGTAAATGCACGGGTGTGTTCGCCGCGCGAAGCGGGCTGTTGACGATTCTGACACTTTCGACGGGTGCGAAGATTGTGCCCGGCACGTCATTCAGCGTGACATCGCATGCTGGATTGACGTCGCGGATCGCCGTCATCAATGTTTCGATGTCCGCGCTATCTGCAATGTCGGTCTTGGTCACGATCACTCGATCTGCGGCAGCGACTTGCGGAGCGGCTTCGGCGAACTCTTTGAGCGTCTGGAGGCCTTCGAGCGCGTCGAATGCTGTCACGCACGGGCCGATCTTGATGTACTCGTGGAGATTTTCGTCCGACAGAACCGTGCCCAGGATAGGCGTCGGATCGGCCAGTCCGCTGGTCTCGACGATGATCCGCTGCAGTTCAGGCAGCTCCCCGCGCGCGCGCCGCGTCAGGATGTGCAGCAGCGTCTGCTGCAACTGACCGAGCACCGTGCAGCATAGACACCCGTCGGCGATTGTTTCGATCTCGGACTTCAGATGAAGCGTAATGCGGTCGTCAATGGATTCGCGGCCGAATTCGTTGATGATGACGAGCGTTGAACCGACAGCCTGCTGCTGCAGATAGCGCTTCAGCAGTGTCGTCTTGCCGCTGCCGAGGAAGCCGGTCACGACATTCAGTTCTAGGCGCGGTACGAGTCTGACCATGGTGAAGTGGCAGGCAAGAAGCCCGCGTCAAGAGGGTCGATGTGAACCTTGCCGAGCTTTTCAGCGACGCGCCAGAGAGCAGAGAGATCGGGTGCGATCTGGCGGCGCCCTTGTGTGTCTTCGACGCTGAAAGACTCGCCATCCCAGTCGCTCGCGGCGAGGCCGGCCGGCCGCAGGATGCGGTTGATCAGCTGCAATCGCTTCGCGCGTTCAGCGCGGTTTTCAAGAATGCCGGCCGCTACGTTGTGCAAACCCATCGGGTCAGCCGAGTCGGTCCAGTGCTGGGCGACTCCAAAAACTGCACACACTTCACACATCGTTGAGCGTTCCGTTGAGAGCGCGCGTTGAACGAGGACTGATTGAGAGGCCGCCCACCGCGCTCTGCGAGATGTATTCGGTAACCCGTTTGCGTGCAAGGCCGGTATGCGAGCACGCGAGGTCTTCGGCACGATCCGCATCCTGATTTCTGATCGCATCGAGAATGTCCCGGTGTTCTCTCAGTATGTTGTCCAGATGCGAGCGCCTGGCTCCGGCGGTCGGGAAAGTCTCGTAGCTCATCGCGAGACGGGCGACGCGAAGATTTTCTGTCAGCAGATTCGCGTAGATCTTGGCGAGGACGCGATTGCCGCACGCATTGCCGATTGCGAGATGCAGTTCCCAGTTTCCGTCGATCATGCCGTTCACATCGTTGTTCGCGTGGGCCTCCTCGAACGCCCCGACTAGATCCTCGATACGCTTTAGATCAGCCGTGGAACGCCTTAGCGCGGCGAGACGCGTCGTGGCGCGCTGCGCCAGTTCGAACGCCTCCAGGTGTTCCTGCAATTGTGGGATGTCCATCGACGCGACCCGTGCGCCGCGGTTGGGCAGCAGCGAGATCAGCCCCTCGGCCGCGAGCCGGATCATTGCCTCCCTGAGCGGGGTGCGGGAAATCCCGAATTCCTCCACCAGCGCTTGCTCGTCGATGTCCTCACCAGGCGGCATCTCCAGAGACACGATACGACTGCGCAGCAGGTGATACGCCTTGCTCGCGCCCGATCCCTTGACTGCTTTGGCCTGCTCGACGGCAGGCGACTTCTTTCTGTTCATCAATGAAAGACCATGACTGTCTGCCCATGAGTTTAGCGAAAGCCCCCGCTTGACACAAACATTTTATACACCAAAAATCCTGCGTGTATTTACAGTGTATTTTTCATGCGGAGAGCGGAATGAGTCAACAGGTCGATCTGGTGATCGCAAATGGGACGGTGCATACGCCGGAAGGCAGCACACAGCAGAACGTGTGCGTGGCGAACGGAAAGATAGTGGGGCTTACCGTTGCGGGCAGCCTGCCCGCTGCCGCGAAGGTGATCGACGCGAAGGGGCTCGACGTGCTGCCGGGGCTCTGGCATGTCCACTGCCATTTCCGCGAGCCCGGACACACATACAAGGAAGACTTCAGATCAGGCACCACCGCGGCGGCGGCCGGTGGGATCACGTTCTGCATCGACATGACGAATAACGATCCGCATCCGACGACGCTCGAATCGTTCGAGCTGAAGCGCTCGACGATCGCGCCAAAAGCGCTCGTGGACTACGCGTTGTACGGCGGGGGCCTGTATCCCAAGACGGTGGACGCGCTCGCGAAGGCCGGCGCGATCGGAATCAAGGTGTTCAATACGCGCCACGTGAAGGAGGTGTACCCGTACATCTCCGAGCTGGGCGTGGTCGATCACGGCATCCTGCACGAGCTTTATGAAGCCGTTGCCGATACCGGCCTGCTTTGCGCGGTGCATCACGACGACAGCGAATGGTGCAAACGCCTGACGTTCCGCGACTACATCAACGCAGGCAAAACGAGCAATCTCGACTACATGGAAGCCTACGAGCGCGGCTACATGTATGGCCACGGCATGGCGGCCGGACTCGCGGCCTCGACGTACTACGCACGCCTGACAGGCGTGCGCCTGCATGTGCTGCACATGGGAGTGATGCCGCCGGCCGCGAACGATCTCGTGCGCTTTGCGAAAAGCCAGGGCGTCGATATCTCGGGCGAGATGGAATCCGCGACGCTGTTCATGACGCGCGAGCAGGCCGAGAAAGTCGGGCCCGGCACCTATGCATGGGCCTATGCGCCCGAAGAAAACTGGCAGTCCGTGCGGGACGGCACGGCGGACATGCTGGTCGGCGAGCACGCGCCTCATACGCTCGCAGAAATCACGCCGGGATGGCAAGACGCCTTTTCCGTTCCGCTCGGCGTGACGGGCGCGCAGGAATTCATTCCGCTCGTGCTCAACGCCGTCAATCAAGGAAAGCTGGATCTGCGGGACGTGGCGAAGCTCTGTGCCGAAGCGCCAGCGAAACGCTTCGGGCAGTACCCGAAGAAAGGACGCATTCAGGTGGGGGCGGATGCCGACTTCACCATCGTCGATATGAAAGCGGAAAACACCTTCCGGGCCGCCGATATGCACACCCGAGCGGGCTATACCGCGTGGGAAGGCGTGACAACCAAAGGCATGCCGGTCTACACCATCGTGCGCGGCAGCACGGTGATGGACCACGGCGAGATCGTCGGCAAGCCTGGATATGGGCAGTTCCATCCCGGCATTGGTGCCGCCTGAGCGCAGTGAACCGATAAACAGTCCTATGCGCAGGCGCGAAGCCAGCGCTCAAGAGGCCAGCATGATGACCACACCTTCTTCGTCGGCCCAGCCGACGCAGCCGTCACCCGCCGCAACGTTTGCCACCGATACGGCGGTGAGGCATCCGTCGCTGCTCACGCAGCAGCAGATCGCGACCCGTCTTGACCAATTGCCTGTATCGCGATTCCACTTCATCGTGCTGATCGTCGCGGCGTTGTCGCTGTTCTTCGATACCCTCGACACGGTGATCACGGGCTTCGTGCTCGCAACTTTACGTCCGTTGTGGGGCTTCAGCGCCGCGACGATCGGTGTCGTCTCCGCAATCGGGCTAGCCGGGTACCTGGTCGGCTCGGCAGTGGCCGGATTCGCCGCGGACCGATACGGACGCAAGCGCATGATCATGCTGACACTCATGCTGTATTCGCTGTTCTCCGCGTCGCGCGGTTTGGTCAACGACATATGGAGTTTCGCTGCGCTGAACTTCTTCACCTGGCTGTTCGTCGGCGCGGAAAGCTCGATCGTTCCGCCTTATCTGGCGGAACTGTGGCCGACGCGCGTGCGCGGCAAGCTTGGCGGCTGGATGATGGGCTTTTTTGCACTCGGCATCGCGTTCTCCCCCATTTGGGCGCTTAACATCATTCCGAGCTTGGGATGGCGCCCCGCATTGTTTTTGACGCTGCCTTTTGCGATTGCCGTCGGTTTGATGCGTTCCGGCTTGCCGGAATCGCCGCGCTGGCTGCTTCGCAACGGGCGCGCGGCCGAAGCCGAAGCGGCGCTTGCGTCGATCGAGCAGCGCGTCGGGCGAAAGCTGAACGCCGGCACGACGAACGTTGCGTCCGCGAAGCCCGCCGCGCAGGCTACGCCAGCCCGCACCTACACGGCTCGCGATCTGCTGGGCCCGCGTTACCTGAAGCTGACCTTGATGATGTGGCTCGCATGGTTCGCGGAATATGGCGTGCTCTATACGTTCATGACGTTTGTGCCGACGCTGCTTGCGATGGAAGGCTTCACTATCGTCAAATCTTTCCAGTTTTCGATCGCAATTTACGCGTCAGTCATTCCCGGCTACGTGCTGGGCGGCTATATCGTCGATTGGCTCGACCGCAAGCCGACGGCGGTAATCGCGTTCATCGGCACAGCGATCTTTGGAACGCTTTTCGGCCTCTCAACGACCTCGACCGAGTTGATGACCTTTGGCGGGCTAATGGCTTTCTGTCTAGCGTTAGGTTCCACCGCGATCTACAGCTATACGCCAGAGCTCTATCCGACCGAGATCCGCGCAACCGGAATGGGGCTCGCCTCGGCATGGGGGCGAGCGGGCGCCATTATCCTGCTGCTCGTCTTTGGCGTGTTCGCTGTACTGAAAGGCAAGCTGTTCGTGTTCGTGATCAGCGATGTGGTCCTGCTGAGCGCGGCAACGGTCGTCGCGATCGTCGGGCCGTCGACGAAAGGGCGATCACTGGAAGATGCATCCAGTTAACCTTCAAGCGGGTGGCCGGGACGGCCGCCCCAAAACATTGAGCGCAACGATGAAAGTCACAATCGCATACATCGAGGAACCGCCTTTCGGCTGGACCGGTCGAGATCAAGCTGCGATGGGCGCGGACATCGAATTAGCCGACGTAGTGCTTCGGGCGACCGGTGTACCCACCATACATCATCACCTGACCTCGTTCGACGAACTTTTGCCCGGTGTACAGGAAGGCCGCTGGGACATGAACGTGCCATTGTTCGTGACACCCGAACGTGCAGAACGTGTTGCGTTCAGTGTACCGGTCTGGTCGATAGGCGATGGATTCCTGCTTCATCGCGGTAATCCGAAGGTGCTTACGAGTTACGAGGCAGTAGCGGCGCGGAGCGATGCGCGGCTTGGAATCATTGCTGGACAAGTGCAGTTTGAGTCCGCGAAGTCGGCGGGCGTGCTCGATCGCCAGATTGTCCTGTTCAAAGACCAGCCGGATGCAATAAGCGCCCTTCGCGCTGGAATGATCGATGCATACGCCAGCACCGCTGTCGGCAATCGTGTCCTTGCTGAAAGTGCGGATAACGCAGCATTGGAAGCGGTCGCGCACAACAACGGCGGAGACGGACGTGTTCCTATGAGCCTATCCGGTTTCTTGTGTGTGAGGCATAAACTCTCGGCAAAGGAGCCGATATGCCTCGCAAACGAAAAGAAGAAACGACGATTGAGCCCGGTCGAGGGCTGAACCTTGATCCGGAGCTGATCAAGCAACTGGTGCCCGGCACGCTGGACCGAGCGACGATCAACGAGCAGCTTGCCGCGCTC
>NZ_JBQCIV010000091.1:0-74768 GCF_051953405.1 Trinickia sp.
GGCAAGGCCCCGAAACCATACGTTACCCTATCTCAATTGATCATATTCACTTTATTCGCGCTTTTTTCAGCGGTTTTCGTGCTATGGCGCCGCGCAAGGAAGGCGATCGGCGCCGCGGGCCTCGCTCTGTTTTGGCTGCTATCGTCGGGCTGGCTCACCGCCCCGCTCCTCGCCTACCTGCAGAACGACGCTCTGCGCGCCTCTGCCCCCCGATTCGGGCCGCGCACCGTCATCGTCGCGCTCGGCAGCGGCACGAGATTCGATCGGCAGGGCACGCTCGTCCCGAAGAGCGACGCCATGCCGCGCATCGCCACCGCGGCCTCGCTCTATGCGCAATGCAAGCGGCAAGATCTCGACTGCAAAGTGATCGTCAGCGGGGGCAATCCGCAGCGACACCCCGCCACGGAAGCCGACACGTACGCCCCTTATCTGTTGCGAGCCCACGTGGCGCGCGAGGACCTCGTGCTCGAGAACCAGAGCCGCACCACGTACGAGAACGCCGAGTACGTCGCACGTATTTTGCACAGCCAACGTTACGATTCGTTGATGCTCGTGACGTCGGCCTATCACATACCGCGCGCGCTAATGGATTTTCACCGGTTCGGCCTCGCGCCCCAGCCCGTCGCGTCGAACGAGCGGCTGGCGCGGTGCGGCGTGCTGCCGCGCCGCTCGAACCTCGTCGCGGCCAACGTCGCGCTCCATGAACTGATCGGTATCGCCCAGTTCTATGTCTATCGCACCTTAGGTTGGTTTTAAGCAGAAAGTCCCGACATGTAACGAGACGTAACGAAGCGTCGCATTTGCTCCACACGAATCGCGTACTTGGGCTTATGCTGGCTAGAATTTGCAATGTCCAGCCGGACGGGCAGCATCTGGACCACTATCCATCCACTTTTCGCACGGAGGCAATAATGAAGAAAGCGTCCCTGACTGTCTTATTTTCCCTGTCGCTGCTGGCCGGCGCCGCTTATGCGCAAACCGACGAAGGCGGTGTGTCGATGAGCACCGATCCGGCCAAGGCGGCCGACGTCGAGCAACGAGCGCAAGCGCTTCAGCAGCAGCAACAAGAGATGCCGATGCAGGAATCCATGCCGATGAAGCACAAGCCGATGCACCACAAGCCGATGCACAAGCATGCGGCCAAGGGCAAGGCAAAGGCGGAAAAGGCGGAAGCCGCGAGCGGCGCGAGCGAATAACCGTATCGGCGGCTGCGGCGAGGAGCCGCGGGTGCATGATGAGCCGAAGCCGGTCCTGCCGGCTTCGGCTTTTTTCGTTCGGCGAAACCGCCTGGCCGATATGCTAAAGTCGCGCACCCGAATCATTCGCAACCGAGCGCGCACCCACGTGCGAAGAGGACAGTATGAGTAACATCCAGTTGGATATCGAGTGGACCGAAGCCGCATCGCGCAAGATCGAAAAACTGATGCCGCGCGGCTCGCAAGAAGCGTTTCTCGCCTTGCCGCCCGTCGAGTGCCTGCCGATGGAAGGCGATGTCCTATTTCTCGGCCCCGCCGGCAAGCAGCAGCCGTTCATCGTGGTGGAGCGTCAATATCATCATGACGGCGATGCCGACTGGACCATCATCTTGATCCTGGACGTACCGCAAACCAATCATTAAGTCCCGCCGCCGAAGATTCGTTCGTTCTCCTAACGAATGCGCGCCGCTGGCGCACAAAAAAGTACCCGCGTCCCATCGGAACGCGGGTACAACCGTCGCCCTACGAGGATAGGCGACGGGGCCACCAATGCTCGCGCGGGCAGCGCGAGCGATACGTATCGAGGCAGCACCCCGAATGGATTCGGACTGCTATTCGATTGCCTGCGCGTCATCGTCTCTTGCTTGGTACGTGCTTGGTACGTGACGACGCAACGGCACCTTTCTATTGAATCGAAGGCTGCCTCCCTCCCTGCATTTTTGCCCTTCTCCAGAACATAAAGCAGCTTGTGTGCCATCTAAAAATTGGCCCTTAAGTTCCTGATTTTCAAAGAAAAGAAAAACAGGCGGGCACGCGAATCGTTTCGCGGCCGAAACATCGAGGCGACACGTTACGACGTAACGTCACGTGACATGGGAGTGCCAGCGGGAACACACGCGATGCGGCGTATGGCAAAAAAAGAACCCGCCGAGGCGGGTTCTTATGGAAGCTCAGCCTAGCGACGTTCGTCGCATCGCGATCATCGCAGTTGATCGACGAGCAACGACATGATTTCCTTCGCGGGCCGCGAGCTTTCGACGTTGCCCTTGTCGTCCACGACTGCCACGCGCGTCTGGTTTTCGGTGACCGCCTTCACGTTGACCAAGTATTGCTTGGCCACTTTTTCCTTGCGACCGTGGAAGACCTGGCTCCAGAAACCTTGCTCTTCCGAACTCTTGTCGCCCGGATCGACATAGCGGATTTGATAGAGGCCCTTCGTGCGATCGCGATCGTCGATCGTGAAGTTCGAGCGATCGAGTGCAAGGCCCACGCGCGCCCATGCTTGGTCGTACGATTCGTCCAGCGTGAGTTCGGTCGACGTGTATTGCGCGTTGGTCGCTGCGCTTTGCGGCGTGGGCGATTGCCCGGCCAGCTCGGCATTACGTGCCGCGATGGCGGCTGCCGCGGCATCCGGTTTACCGGCCTTGGTGGCAGCGGTGCCGCTGGCCGGATTGGCGGCGATATCGCCGGCCACCGGACCGGCCTGATCGCCACGCGCGTCAGCCTGCGCGAGTCCGACCATCAAACGCTTCAGATACTCGAGTTCGAGCGCGGGATCGTTCGGCTTGGGCTCCCACGTGGTGGTGTCGCTGGTCGCACTGGTGAGCGCTTCACGCATGCCCTTTTGGCTGATGAAGACGTAGGTGCCGCCGTTCGGCGCCGCTTCGAGACGCGTGCGGAATTTGTTGCGCTCGGCCGCCACGTACGCGTTGCCCATCGCCTTCGAGAGCGTATTGCGAATGAGCCCTAGGTTGATCTGCGGACGCGTTTCGTTCCAATCCGTTTCGAGGACATGTTTATCGCGCTGATCGACCACGAGCAGGAACCCCTGCTCTTGCCAAAACCGCCGGATACGCGGCCAGACCTCGTCCGGCGAGCGGCTATCGATCACGAGCCAGCTTTCGGTGCCGTCGCGTTGGATATGCATGCCCTTGACCGGCGGCATCACGGCGTTGTCGGGCGGTGCGGCGCGCTGCACTTGCGCGAGCGCCGAAGCCGACGTCTCGCCGCTTTGAGGCGGCAACGAACGTTGGTCCGCGGCCTCGTCGAGCAAATTGGGCGGAATGGCGAGCGAAGCCTGTTTCGATTTCGAATCGCTCTTGTAATCGACCTTGCTGGGAGACGGGGTGCTGCAACCGGCAACGAGGCCGCCGGCCAAAACCAAAGCGGCGAACCGCGAGGTAAAACGAAGATCGGTCATGTTCGGGAAATCCTTGCGCTTTCGCCGCCAGTGTTTGAATGGGTCAGCCGAGCATTTTACCGGGCCCGGCGAGGCATGTGTAAAAACACACCCGTCTGCCGTACGCACTCGCGATTTCCCTAGGTACGCAGGCCGCTCAGCGGCCCGTGGCGCCGCCTTGCTCGAGGATGTGCTCCAGCGCCGCCGATTTCGCCGCTTCCTCGGCCTGCTGGGCGGTGGCAAACGGACCGCGAGCAACGTGGACGACTGGCCAATCCGCCTCGTCGCCCGGTTCGCCCGATATTCTGAAGCGAGCCGCATAGCCGGTTGGCTGCACGGGCACGATCTGAATATCGACCGCGACGCCTTCCATTTGATGCCGCACGAAGCCATCCATGGCCGCCTCCTGGTTCATGTGGAATGGATGCACGAGGCCATGCTAGCACTGCGCGGCTCGCGGTTCGCGCGATGCGAATTAGTCGGTCGTCGAATCCGGCGACGATGGGTCGGCCAGTTCGGGCGGTGCGAGCCAGCGCAATGCCGTGAGCTTGTCGCCGCTGAACGTGCATTCGGCCGCGGTTGGCTTCGAGACCGGCTTGGCGGCGCCATGCGACGCGCCGGCGACGGACGAATCTTTCGCCTGCGCGCTGGCGGTTTTGAATGCGCCCTCGACGACGACGCGAGAACCGTTGATGCCGACGCCCACGTGCGAAATCGACAGCGTGTCACGCGGCAGCGCTTCGGCAGCCGCTTGGCGCATCTGAGCCTCGCAGGCGCTTGGATTGGCATACAGGGTGCAGCCGCCGGCCAACAGTGGCGCGGACAAGAGCAGCGCGAGCAGCGACAGCGGGGGCTTGTTCATTGGCGATCTTGATGTCCCAAAGGGGCGCTATTTTAGCCGAGGATGCGCTCGGCCATGCGCCAATCCGACTATGACTGCCGCCGATCTAGCGGCATTGGGTGCGACCGGTGGTAGAATCGCGTCCGCCCTGCCCGGGTGATGAAATTGGTAAACATAGCGGACTTAAGCAATTGAGTGCCCGGTCGGAAACGGCCGGTGTAGAACCCTTCAAATTCGGTGAACCCCCTGGCGCCTGTGTCCGCGAACGTGCGGCGGCGGCGCCGAGGCAACGCCGAGCCAAGCCCGAAAACGCGGCCGTCAGGCCGTTTCGCGGAAGGTGTAGAGACTAGACGGGGGGCGCCTAATGCGGCACGCGCGAATGCGTTCGTGTACGCCGAGATGGCGAAGGCATAGTCCAGCGCACGAACGGCGAGCTTCGCACCCTCGCCGGCATCGAAAGATGCAGTGTGACGAAAATCCGCCGCCTCGCGGCTTGCCGGTTCGAGTCCGGTCCCGGGCACCACTGGTATGTTCCGGCTTGTGCCGATGTGTTCCGAAGAGCCCCGCTAGATTATGGTCTTGCGGGGTTTTTTGTTCTTTTTCGGACCGACTTGGTCCGTCGGCAGCCGGTGGGAGATACCACCATGCCGCTCGCCGATGCCTAGATCGGGAATGCGCGAAGCCGTCGTCAGGCGCTGGATGGAAGGAAGAAAGACAGTGGTGGAGATAGGCGTATGCGAAAAGACGTTGGCCCGACTCAAGACCGATATCTTTCCATGGCTTGGTAAGGACCGATCACAGAGATCGACTCGCGCAAAGAATAAGACCGGTTTTCGCGGCGACACCAGGAAGCTTCGATTGCAATGCACCCCATCTCACGTTCGGATGCCGCAGTGTGGCCAGCGCACGTAACGCGTCAGTGACGTGAACATCCTTCTCAAGGACAGCCGCAGAGAGGTTTCCGGCAAGCCCCTGTGCAACGAGAGCATCAATAAGCTCCTTCTGCTCGCTTGAGATTGTTTTCATATTGAATCGTGTTCTTGCCGAAACCTAGTTTCCTGCCGATGCGGCGATTCCCTGTGTTGATTACTACTCCCGCCGGCAGATGGGTCGTCCTGCCGGAGTTGTACCGTTCCGCTTGCCTGGACGGATAGATTTTCACCCCCATCCTTGTCAGTGCTCGCTCGGCTAAGACTTCCACAGGCTGCGTAGGAATGGGTTGACCGGACAAGGCGCTGCGCTTCGCCTTCGCATACACGCCCACCCCAAGCTTCACGATAACGCCCCCCTCGACGAGCTTTCGCAGCGCGCGACTAACCTGGGCTTCGCTGCCGAAGCGGGCGAAGTCTGTCCGCAAGAACACGTCGGCCGTCTGTTTGGCGATCGATATCTTCAGCCGGTCTTCCAGGTGCATGGCAATCTCCGATCATCGGGTCAGCGATAGCTATAACATAACCCATTGATATTAATGGCAATACACTTACACATCCCGATCATCGTGTAGCCACGCAGTACTGCCCCCCCAACCCTCGAGCCCGGGATTCCCGGCGAAGCTTTGGCGCGCCGGGAACAATACCGGTCGCGTGGGTCGACGCGCAGTTTGCCCCCAATATTCGGACAATCGCGCGATTTGAGGCGGGCTCGAATTCGTGCTCCTCCTCCGATGCGTGAACCGGTACCCGCGCAACCGCCCTCTCGCTTTGCGCACTTGCTCGATCATCCCGACTAGCTCGACCGTATCCCTCCGCAGACTGGTGCGCGCACCTCGCAAACTGACAAACATGGGCTGGCCGACACCCCGCGAGAAACGGTCGGACTGGATGACTGAAAAACAATGCGGCAAAGGGGCTGCAGGATTGGCCTGCGCCGGGTTTGGGCGCCATGCGCGGCGCGAAGTCGATCCACCATCTCGCCGACGCTCGACTCCAGTCGCCACACCCGCAGAGGATTCCGTACGATGCATCGGCGAAGGTCAAAGCCTGCCACTTGCTAGTCCGCAGCCGGCCAGGAAGGGACCTTCGTCCTGTGCATCGCTCGGACATTCAGAAGGCGGCTCGGCTTCAGAAGCTGCCACAGCAAGCGGCTGATGGTGCGCATTCTCACGGCCACCAGCGACAGACTCTATGGATCGCCTCGGTGATCCGGACGACATCGCCTTGATCCGCGCAGATGTCGAGTGTCGGCGCAATGTGCGCCAGCACGGACAACAGATGGGGGCGCAACATCAGGGACAAGATGTCGCACAACAGGGGTTGATTCGTTCTGGGGGATTGCCATGCGTCGGCTACGCATGTCTCAAGCAGCAGACCATTCCGACTACGCGCCGCCTCGATGATCGCGTCAATCGGTGTGTTTAGAGGTAGCACTTCGGAAATGTTCTCAGCGCTGGCACTGATCAATTCGAATCGCGTCAACCGCTCCTCCCCAATGGCTCGGTCGTATCGCCTTGTGGTAGCAAGCGCTGAACTTCCAGTTGTGCCGGATGCCATAACAGGAACGGCATATTTCTTCCATTCCTCATCGACGACATTTTGGGTGATCAACTGACGCGCGATAGCGCTCATTTCCAGTGCGCCAAGTTCCATCGCGACGTCGACCCAAGTCTTTTGTGCCCAGTCACGAGAATCGACGAGCGCGGCCGCGTCCTTGGCACGATCCAGGTTGCCCGTCGACGCGAAGCGCACAGCCAAGCTGTGCAATGCGGCCCAGCGGAACGATGGAAGCTCGATCGCTCGCGCCACATCGATCGCCAGAGCGTCAAATCTCAGGTCCGCGAGCCGAACCGCTGCGCGCTCTTGTAGGCGGGCACGAAGGTCCAGATTGCGGATCCTCGATGCCGATTTCACGACCGCCATGAGTTCGGATGCAACGCGGATACGCATCAAGGTGACCGAAAGCGCCTCGACGACCCACCATTCGCTTTGTTGCATTGAAAGCGCTTCAACGACATCTGAGAGTGCATCGGCATCGATGGCGTCGGACAGTTGCAGCATCAATGTCGTCATGCCCGCAATCTGCTTACCGGCTTTTTCTTCGTTTTGCAGATCGGCAAATTGCCCACGATCGGCACCAGGCGGCAAGAATGGGATGATGGAGATCACCGCTCGCGCTTGCTCGCTTTGATCTTTAACCTTCGAGAAAGTCTTAAGCGCTGTCTCGGCGAGAGAAGGTGCAAATATTACGCAGGCTGTCACGATTTCCGCCGCGCTTCTAGCAGTCGCTCGTTCAATCCGGCGAATGAGGTCGGCCCCTGAAATCGTCGTGGGTGCCACGATCAGACGCGCGAAGAGCGACTCAGGATTCCCTCGTAGCAACGTGGAGGCGATGTCATGCACGAGCATCGGTTGAAGCGCCGTTGGCAGCGTACCCAGCCATAGCAGAAAACTGTCTGCCTCGGCACCGTTTCGACTCACGGCGTGCGCAATCGACATTGCCAGTTCAGGATTGCCGTGCGTGATCAACTGCTCGCCCGCGACCTTTCGTTTTCCTTCAGCGTTGAGGAAATTGAAACCGGTTGTTCCATCGTCCTCGGTGCTCCGGCGCGGCAGGTCTCGGATGAGGGCGAGCATCTCGAGGACACGTGCTACGGACGTGTGGGCACTGTAGGCAAGCAATATCTCCGCGGCTCGATCTTGCAGTCTGGTAGGGAGCAAAGGGAGCGTAGCGGTTAGCGTGTCGCACAAGGCATCCCGCGAGTTGTCGTCGCAGGCTGTCAGCGTGGTGGGCAGCTCGTCGATGAGCAGTTCGGCGGATTCAAGGCGCTTCGCCTCTTCACTACATCGTGCCGATCGCGCGAGCAGGAAAAATCGATCCAGCAAGTTCGCGTGATTGTGATTCCCGGCTAAAAGCTCTTCCACCGCCTTGGCCGGCACTGAGTCTGGCAAATTCCCCAGAAAATAATCCTTTTCCCTCGCCGATTCGCACCAGCAAAGCCCCGCTGATATTGCCGCAGGCTGATCGTGCGTAGTGGCCGCGGATACCGCGCGAAGTATTGACTGCTTGGCGGCTTCCGTGTGAGGCCGATGCGCCATAAGAGCTAGAGCTTGACGCAGGGCTTCTCGCGCGACTTTCGTGGATTGAGGGTCCACAATCTCACCAAGGGCACTGCATACTTTCACTGCGCTAGACACGGCCAGCAGGCAGTCCACGCGGAGGCCGGGAGCGCAAACGTCTTGCGCCCACCTGAAAGCCCAAGCGGGGCTCCACATTCCTCGGCGCACGAGCGCATACACGACGTCCTCGGTGTAATTGGCAGTGACGCTTAGTACCGACGACTGGCACAGCGCGACAAAAATCTGGCGCCAGCGGCTGCGTGTCTTGATTGCCACTTCGCGAGCCAATCGCAAGTCGTCGAGATAACCAGCAAGCCGCCCGGCTTCGTTTCGGCGTTGGTACCAGCGGTTGCCTCCGTCATCCGTGCTGGCGCCGAGCAGCTCGAAAAGCCCGTCAACGTCGCTGGCCTCCGCTAGGTGCCATGTCCACCGATCGATGATGTAGCCATCATTCTTGATGTCCGCCCAATGCCCCGTGACCGCGGTGGCGCGGTAACGTCGAATGAGTTCCCGATGACCCTGCTGCATAGTCATCCCCTGACCATGCGGCAAGGGGGCGGTGAACACATGCCGAGCCATTTGATGGACTAGGCCATGCAGCTTGTATCCATCGCCGACGTACCTGATCAGCGCATCATCTTCCAGCACGCGTAACCATCGTTCAGCACGTTCCTGGGGCACATCCCACAACGTTGCAGTGATCACGGCCGTAATCTGTTGTTCATACGGAATCAGGCTGAACCAACCAAACGCTCGCCAGACTTCATCTGATTCCTGCCTGAGAACCGCAAGGCTCAATCCGAGACAGGCATCGAGTTTGCGTCGCGCATGAGAATCTGCGTGCGTATTGAGAGGGAGTGCATCCTCGAAACTAATCAATTGATGCCGTGCCTCAGCCCAGCTGTACCGCCGTGCGACGAGTGCCGCAACAAGCTCGATGGCAAGCGGTAGGTTCCCCAATTGTTGGGTCAGCAAAACCGCTTCGTGCTGATCGGCCGGAGACAATGGCTCTCGCCTTTGAGTTCGTCTCAGCAGGAGATTCATCGACTCTTCCGGCGCCATCTCGGGAACAGACAGCAGCGTGGCCCCTATGCCATCGGCCGTGGCAGCCCGTCGCGTAGTCAACAGGACGCAGCAAGCTGGACCGCCCACGAGAAACGGGCGGATATGGGCCTCATCCCATGCGTCGTCAATCACCATCAACACATGGCGCTCCCGCAAGACGGTGCGCAGATAAGCTGTGGCAGAAGCCTCCGACCATGCTTCAGTTGGCCGCTCGCCTACGCCGCGAACCCAAGAGTTCAACAAGGCTCCAATGTGAGGCTGCTGGCCAAGCGTCGCCCACAGGACGCCGTCGGGAAACATTTGAAGCGCGGCCTGGCAATTGGCTAGCTCAGCCGCCAATGTGCTTTTGCCGAGGCCGCCCAGGCCGTGAAGAGCGAGGATAGGGAGTACGCTACGTTGGGAAGGACATTGCTCACGCAGTTGTCGCAGGATGTCGTCCAGGACTGACTTGCGCGCCACATGGTGCGGGGGAAGCATCGGAGCCTGACGGGGAATCGGCCTGCGGTCGTGCGGGTTGGGTCCAGAAGATCCCAGGTTGAATGTCTGGTGCCCGATGTGAATGCCGCCTTCAATCCGCGAGGCATTCTCAAACGCAACCCCCTGTGCGGTAATGGTCGGGGCGCTATCCACTACCGCAGGGTTTTTCCCGGCTCGACGCCGACCTCCAGCGAGTCGACCGTGAAGTCCCCCTGAAGCTTGGTATCAGTTGCCCTCACACCCGTACTACCGGAGTTCACTCGAATCGTTCCGAACCGCGCATTCATGGCGCTGAGCCTAGATAAATCGACACCCACCGACCCGCGCGCCGCGGCGGATTCCAGCATCTGAACCAACTGACGCGCCGGTTCCACCAGCTCGATAGATTCGCTTTCCGGCAGAGCGTCCAGAACTTCGATCACCATACCGCGGCGTGATTCGGAGCTAGGTTGAGCCTCGAGAAGCGGGAGTTCATTCGGGGCATGTCTCAATACCAATGCCTTCAGCTTGTTGTAGGTGTCTTTAACCGCTTCCCCGACCATGCCTTTGACAATCGTTTCACCCGCTAGGGCCAAAGCAGTGACGGCGAGTGTTCCTGCGGTGACGGGGTCGGTCATTTTCCAGCGCTCCCATTATTATCCTGTGTCTAGGAATATAAACTACGCCGCGGCGATCGTCGAGTTCATAGATTTTTGTGCAGCAAGCTACTGCACAATTGCCGTGGTTCCGTCTGCGCACATTACACAGTTGTGTGTTCACTCGTGCACGTCGGCTTTAGCCGCACACAACGAAATCGTCACTGGTAAGGACGCCAACCAAAGCGGAAAACGGACTAACAGCCCACGGATGGTGGTATTTCCCGTGATATCTCCGCCCAGCAAATCCGGCCAACCCGCTCGCACTAACCCATAGCAAGATTTTCCCATTCCGGTCCCGACACCAAGAATCCCCGCGAAAGGCCGAGCCCGCAAGGCTGGGCCCTTTTCATTTGGCGTAAATTTGGCTTAGTGCCGTCTGGCAAGCCGCGCACACCCAAAGAACGCCGCTAGATCAAGATCGGGTTGGTCTTTCGACAGCCGGTGGTATACGGTGGTATTTCTGACGGTATCTCAGGTGCCGCCGTCCTTCTCCGACAGAGGACCGACGTCGTCTCGCCAAAGAAAATGGCCGCACCTATTGAATGGCGCTGCTCGTACCGAATTGACATGCACGCGTTCCACCTCGCAATCTCAAGTGCATGCAGGCGTTGGCCCACGCATGGCCAACACCCTCAATTGTGCGACGGGCCGTTGCACAATTGCGCGAACCTAGCAGGATTGCCTTTTGCTCTCATTCCTTGACCACCCAAGGACCCGACCATGAACAAACGGCTTCTGATAGCGCCCCTCCTCGCGGCCATGGCGCTGGCCGCGTGCGGCAAAGACAGCGACGAATCGTCCGCGCCCGCTGCCTCGGACACGGCGGGCGCCTCGGCCGCCGCCCCCGCGTCGAGCGAGCCGCCTACTGCGGCCGCCCCCTGGCGTCCGCCTGTCGACGCGGCATCCGCCCCCGCCCCCGCCGCTTCGACACCTATCGCGGCACCTTCATACACTCCGCCCCCCGCTACGGCCGAGCCTAGGCCCGGCGGGCATGCAAACTTTCCGGAACCACCCCGGCAGCCCTGAAGCGGTCAATGGGGCCGTGAGCGAGTCACACCGAACTCGCCGCAGCCACGACCTCGCCGATCGCCCGCTCGAACACGTCCACCGGCTGGCCGCCGCTGACCAGATAGCGCCGATTGAAGATCACCGCGGGCACCGACTGAATGCCCATGGCACGATATTCCTGCATTTGGGCGCGAACGTCGTCGGCGTACCGGCCGCACTCGAGTACCTCGCGCGCCTGCGTCGCATCGAGCCCGGCCGAGCGCGCGGCATCGACCAGGGTCTCGTGTTGGCTGGGATCCTTCCCATCGGTGTGGTAGGCCTTCAACAGCGCCAGCTTGAGCGGCAATTGCCGCCCCTCGATCCCCGCCCAATGCAGCAATCGGTGCGCGTCGAACGTGTTGTAGACGCGTGCGCGCGAGCCGAATTCGAAGCCCACCGCCGCACCTCGCTCGCGAATCATCGCCTGCGTCTCGGCGATCTGCTCCGGTGTCCGCCCATACTTCTTCCCGAGGTACTCGACGATATCCTCGCCGCCCGGCCCCATTCCCGGATTCAACTCGAAGGGATGAAAGGTAATGCGCGCGTCCACGGTATCGCCCAGGCGCTCCAACGCCAGTTGTAGCGAGGAGAGTCCGATCGCACACCACGGACAAGTGACATCGGAAACAAAATCGATTTCAAGCGGTTGTGCCGTCATAGCTGCCTTCGAGAAGAGGGTCCGTCGAACTCTATGGCTGGCGCATTGCCAGCCCGCCCTATAGCGTAACGCGAATGGCGATTTGGAGTCGGGCGATGCTCAGGGATAGAATGTGCCGCTGCGATTCCCGACCTTCCGGCCCGTGACGGCATCTCATACCGATGCAATTTCATGGCAAGCAAATAACGAGGCGAATAACAATGAGGCCGTCCCGTGTTTTTGCATTACTGGCGTTGGTGGCGCTGTGCTGGGGTCTTAATTGGCCCGTCGGAAAACTGCTGTTGCGCGACCTGTCTCCGCTTTGGGCCGTCGTCCTGCGTTCCGCCGTCGGAACGTTCGCCCTGTTGATTCTGTGTCTGGCGCGCGGCAGGCTCGTCGTGCCTAAACGCGCCGACGTGCCCGTGATTCTTTCCGTGGGCGTGCTGCATATGACGATTTTTTCGGCGCTCGTCAGCCTCGGCTTGCAGTTCGTTGCCGCGGGACGCTCGGTCGTGCTCGCCTACACGACGCCGATATGGGTGCTGCCGGGGGCGTATCTGATGCTCGGCGAAAGCGCTGGCTGGCTGCGTATTGCGGGCGCCCTGCTCGGCCTGACCGGCCTCGTCACGCTGTTCGATCCGCAACACTTCGCTTGGCACGATGGCCGCGCGCTGTCGGGCAACGCGATGGTGCTGGCAGCAGCCGTATTTTGGGCGATGAGCATCCTCTATATCCGTGCTCATAAATGGGTCACACCGCCTTTCGAGCTGACGTTTTGGCAAGCCCTCGTTGCCACGGTGCTCCTTTTCCCCATTGCCTATTTCTTCGAGGGGGCGCCTTCGGCCATTCCCCCTAGGGCCGTCGCGTTGTTGCTTTACGGCGGCGTGTTCGGGATCGCCATCGCCTACTGGGCGCTTACCACCGTCAATCGCGCGGTCCCTTCATCGACTACGTCGATCGGTCTGCTGCTCGTGCCCGTCTTCGGCATCGGCTGCTCATGGCTTCTGCTTGGCGAACGCCCCGATGCCACGCTGGTCGTGGCCGCCACACTGATCCTCGGCGGCGTTGCGCTCGGCACCCTGCGCCGCACGCCGAGCGCCGCCCTCGCGAAACGCAACGGCTAGCGCAGCGCGCCCGGGCAAGACAACGGCGAACGATAGCGCCGACGGGACGATGCCGGGCCGCACCCGGCATGCGCTCAATGCGCCGCCGCGGAGGCAAGCGCGGACTGCGCTCGCTGCAACCACTCGCGGTTGTGTTCCCGCGCATACCGCGGCCAATGTTTGCCGTCCTGCACGATCTCCTGAAACAGCAGCGCAGCGCGCCTGCGGTCCGCCTCGGCGGGCTGCGCCGCGAGCCAATCGGCAAATAAACAACGAGGCGCCGCGTCGCTCGCACAGGCCAACGCGGCTTCGAATGCCGCACGCGTACCCGGCGCCCCAAGCGCCGCCAGCGTACGCGCGTAAAGCAATGCCGGCTCCGCTTGATTGCGCATCTGCGGATCCGCCACGAAAAGGCGCCCCAACGTGACCTCCGCCGCCGCGTAGCGATTCAGCGCAAACTGCGCGCGAGCCAAGCCGACCAACAACGCAGGATCGTCGGCAAACGGACCGTTCGCCGCAGCCTCGTAATGCTCGATCGCCTCTTGCGCTTGGCCCGCCTCCAACAGCGCAGCGCCCAACCGCATCCGGCTCGCCACGGTAGGCGCGCGCTCGAATTGCGCACGGCTTTCGCGCACCGCACGGTTCGGGTCGACGAACTGCGTGATCGCCCTAGCGGCGACATGAGCACCGCGGGAAGCGCGCAAACTCGGCAGATAGACCGCGAACAAATAAACCAGGCTGCCGAGCATCGGAAATGCGAAAAGGACGAACAGCCAATAGACGTTCTGCCCGTGACGTATTGCATGCACCGCAAAGTAAATTGCGACGATGACGTGCAGACCGATTCCAAAGAAGTAAGGCATACGTATTCGTTCGATTCTCGTGTCGGAGGCCTCGGCAAATCGTCCGACGGCCGAATAACCGACAATGTGACGCGGCCCGCTTAAGCCACACTTAAGGGACGGCTCGGACACTCGCCGCTTACCCGAACTCGTGCGCATCGAACTAGTCGAAAACGTATGTCCGGAGAATCGATCATGAAGCGTCTCCCTTCCATCGTGGCGTCGATAGCCGTTGTCGCCGCATCCGCTTCGACCCTGTGCGATGCGCATACCGCCGCGCCGCAAGCCACCCATGCAGCGCCGAGCCCATGCACGGCAAGCGCCGATCCGTCGCTTGCCCCCAAGCAATCGGGCGCGCAACCGCCCGTGCTCAACATCGGCGTGAGCGATCCCGATACGAAGTTGAACTTGCCCTGGTTCCCGACGGATATCGTCAACGCGGTGAATACCCATCAATCGGCTCGTTGCTTCTTCCATGCGCTGAAAAGCGGTATCTAATCGGCGGCCGACGCCTTCGTCGTCGTATCCGCCTAGCCCTTCGCCTTGCCCACGGTGCCGATCGTCGGCGCCTGCGGTGCATCGTCATCCGCACCGCCGGTTCCCGCTCCCCACGCCGAATACTCAAGTATTCACTTGACTTTCGTTCGGACCGGGCATAACTTAAGCCAATGCTTGAGTATTCACAACAACTCGACTTGGCCTTCCATGCGCTCGCGGATTCGACGCGCCGCGGGATACTCGATCGCCTCTCGCGCGGCCCCGCTTCGGTAAGCGAATTGGCCGAGCCTTACGGCATGTCGCTCGCCGCCATTCATCAACACGTTCGCGTGCTGGAAACGAGTGGTCTCGTCGTCACGCAAAAGCACGGGCGCACACGCGAATGCCGGATCTCGAGCGAGGCGGTGCAGCGCGTGGAGAACTGGCTCAGCGAGCGCCGGCAGCTCTGGGAAAACCGCTTCGATCGCCTAGGCCAGCTACTTGAAAACGACGCATTCAAAGGAGAAACGCCATGACGGAAATCCCCTTGTTTCACGGTACGTTCGCGCTCGAGCGCGTATGGGCCGCAACGCCCGAGCGCGTGTTCGCGGCATGGTCCGATCCGCATTTGAAGGCTCAGTGGTTCACGGGCCCACCGGAACGATGGTCCTTGACTCGCCGGTCGATCGATTTTCGGGTCGGCGGCAATGAGGTGCTCGAAGGCCGCTTCACCGGAAGCGACATGACGAGTCTTTACGATGCGCGCTTTCACGTCATCGAACCGGCGCGGCGCCTCGTCTATGCCTACGATCTGCATCTCTCGGGGCATTTTCATTCGGTGACGTTGTCGAGCCTGGAACTCGAACCGCGCGGCGAGCGCACACGCGTACGCTATACGGAGCAGATCGTCTTTCTGGACGGCAAGGATGGCACCGAGAGTCGTCGCGAGGGCACCACGGCGCAGTTCGACAAGATCGAAACCGTCCTGCGATCCTGCGGAGTTTTGCAATGACCTCTACGCTCGAGCTTTACGGACACCCGTTTGCCTCCTTCGTCTGGAAGCCGCTGATCGCGCTCTACGAACGCAACGTGCCCTTCGCGTTTCGGATGGTCGATCCCGATCACCCTGACAATCGAACGCGTATCGCCGCGCTTTCGCCGACGGGGCAATTTCCCGCGTTGGTCGACGGCGACACGGAAATCACGCAAAGCAACAGCGTGATCGAATATCTCGATCTGCATCGCGGGAACGCGCCGCCGATGATCCCGGCGGACCCGCGCGAAGCGTTGGGTGCGCGCATGATGGCCGATGTATTCGACGATTATGTCCATGCGCCGATGCAACGTATCGTCGGCGATGCGTTGCGCCAACCGGACGAGCGAGACGCGCGGGGCGTGGCCGACGCGCATGCGATGTTGGAACGCAGCTACGATTGGCTGAATTCGCGCTTGCAAGGGAAGGATTGGGCAGCTTGCGGCCGGTTCACGATTGCCGATTGCGCCGCCGCACCGGCGCTGTTCTATGCCGACTGGGTCCATCCGATCGGCACCCATCGCGGCATGCTCGCCGCGTATCGCGCTCGGCTCCTAGCGCGGCCGTCGGTTGCCCGAGTCGTCGACGAGGCGCGCCCTTATCGGCCCTTCTTTCCGCTCGGCGCGCCCGACCGGGATTAGCCTCAAGCGCACTCGCCGCCGCGAGGCAGAGCGCGGGAAGATTCGGCCGCGCAATGACGTCGACCACCCAACGGTCGCTAATGATGAGCCGGATATTGGCGACCCCGACGACGCGCTTCTAATACCCTGACATGCTACTGCCAGCCTTGCATTGGCTGGCTGCGGCGCTGATTGCCTTAGGCCCAATTCGAATCCCATCGCGTCGATGCCGCTGCGAGTACGCCGCACGCAGCGATTTGCCCCTATCGCGTAACCGATGAATAGCGGCGGAAGGCCGTGACACGCGGCGTTGACGACGCCTTACACCGATTCTTTTGAGGCCGGATGCGTATACACAAAAATGCACAAAAAATGCGTCCCATTCGAAATTTCCTGCTAGGGAATGCCGCACGCAGCCAGCATTTCCACTGGCGTTACACATATTTCACAATATTACGATCCTGCATTACAATTCGCCTTCAAAGGAAAGCCATCCATCGACGCATTCACGCACGGAGCCTTGCATGAGTTCGGTTTCTTCGCCGTTCGGCAATTCGAATACGCAACCCACGCCCATCCAGCAGGCGGCGCAATCGATTCTGAGCGGAGCGACGGGCTCGTCGCTCGATGTGAACACGCTCGTTCAAGCGCTCGTGACAGGCAAGACAGCCGGCCGCGCTGCCGCCCTCGCACAACAGCAACAGAGCAGCAACGCGATGCTCTCGGCGCTCGGCACGATCAAATCGGCGCTGACCGCGTTGAAGACGTCGCTCGCGGGACTGGCGGACGGCAGCTTGTTTTCCCAGTTCGCCGCCACCGCCAGCGGCAAGGGCATCGCGGCGACGGTCTCCACCGGCGCCGCGGCCGGCTCGTACGCCGTCAGCGTCGAACAACTGGCCAGCGCGAACCAAATTTCGTCGAAGGCGTACGCGCACGACGCCGCCCTCGGCACCGGCGCGCTCACCATCGGTGTCGCCGGCGCCTCGATGTCGATCGACCTCGATTCGAAGAACAATACGCTTGCCGGTGTCGCCGCGGCAATCAACGGCTCGTCCAAGAATCCCGGTGTAACGGCGTCGATCGTCAAGGGCAGCGACGGCGAACACCTCGTGCTCACGTCGAAGCAAACGGGTGCCGCCAATACCGTATCGATCTCGGCCGGTCCCGGCGTGGACACGGGTTTCGCAACGGAGAACTTCAAACAAGTCACGGCCGCGCAAGATGCCAAGCTGACGGTGAGCGGCAACCCCGTCACGAGCGCCAGCAATATCGTCAAGGACGCGCTCACCGGCGTCACGCTCAGCCTCGCGCCGGCCGCCGTCGGCACGACGCAGACGGTCGGCGTCGAGTCGGATACGACCGCGATCGGCAAAGCGGTTCAAGGCTTTGCCGACGCGTATAACGCCTGGGTGTCCGCGCAGAAGGCGCAATCGGCATATGACGCGGGCAGCCGGGCAGCCGCTCCGCTGCTCGGCGATTCGATGCTCAACTCGGCGGTCAACGGCATCGCCGGCATCATGGCGAGCGCTGTGACGATCGAAGGCAAGACCTATAGCCTCGCGCAGATCGGCCTCGATCTGAAACACGACGGCACGCTAGATTTCTCCGCTTCGAAACTGCAATCGGCGCTCAGCGCCGATCCGACGATGGTGTCGTCGGTGTTCAACGGCAAGAACGGCATCGGTCAGCAGTTGGACAAGCTGCTAAACGAATACACGCTCTCGAGCGTCGGGCAGATGGATAAACGCACGGCCTCGGTCAATGCGGCGCTATCGGCGCTCTCGAAGCAGCAAAGCGAGTTGGCGACATATCAACAAACGCTGACGGCGCAGTACAACGCGCAATTTACCGCGCTCAATCGGCTGCTGACGTCGGTGAACAATAGCAAGACGTACTTGAATCACCTGTTCGGCGGGGACGGTTCACCGGGTGCGATGAACAAGCGGTAATCGGCAGGAACCGGCCGGGCCCGGCCGAAATCGGCTGCAATGGCGGCGGCGAGACGAACCCTGCCCTCGCCGCTTCGCCTGTCCCGGCGGATCGATCACTTGATCACTGCTGCACGAGGATCGTCACGCGCCGGTTAGCGGCACGGGCGGCCGCGTCGTCGCCTAGCACGAGCGGCACATTGTCCGCGCGGCCGATCGCCGAGAGCCGGTGCGGCTCGATACCCTTCTCCACGAAAAATCGAACGACGGCCCCCGCGCGCGCCGCCGACAGCTCCCAGTTGGAGGCGTATTGGGCCGTCGAGATCGGCACACTGTCGCTGTGACCTTCGACGAGGATGTTCTTCGCCGAATGCGTCGCAAGCACTTTCGCCACCCGGTCGAGCACGTCGATCGAATCGGGCAACAAGCGCGCCTCGCCCGACGTGAAGAGAATCTTCGCGTTGATCGCAATCTCCACGCCTTGCGGGGAATCGGCTACCGTGATCGCGTGCTCGTCGCTGAGCGGCTTGAGCAACGCCACGAGCGTGGCCTGAGCCGCGGCTTTGCGCGCATCGGCCGCCTTCGCGGCCGTGGTCGCGGCCTGCACGCGCGTGCTCGCCACTTGCGCTTCCAACGCCTTCGTCTGCAAATCGCGGTCTTTCGCGAGTTCGAGCACGTAAAGCGCCAGGAAGAAAACCATCAGCGTCGTGATCAGATCCGCGTAGGAAATGAGCCAGCGCTCGGCATGCTCTTCCGCTTGATCGTGCGCGTCGTGTCCCGCCTCGCTCGAGGCTAGGCGTTTGCCGTCCGCCAACGTGCTCATCGGCATTCGCTCCCTTCAAGGTGTCGGATAGGCATCGCCGCGCCGGTCAGGCCAGCGATTCGGCCGCGCGCTCGCGCACTTCGGCTGCCAGGCGGGTTTCGATCGTCTGCGGCGATTCCTTGCGGGAAATCGCGAGCAATCCGTCCATGTAGAGCCGGCGAAAACGCAGTTCGCTATCCACCTGCGCCTTGATCTTGCCGTACAGCGGCAAAAAGACCAGATTGGCCAGCGCAAGCCCATACAGCGTCGCCGTAAATGCCGTGGCGATCCCGCTGCCCAGTTGCGCGGGCTCGAGCACGTGACCCGTCACGTGAATGAGGCCCAGCACCGCGCCGAGGATGCCGAACGTCGGCGCATAACCGCCCGCCTGCTGCCAAATGCGCGCCGCCGCCATGCGATTGCGTTCGTAAGCCGCGATCTCGCGATGCAACGCATCTTCGAGCACCGCCGTCGATACGCCATTGGCGAGCAATTCCAGCCCGCGCTTCGCGAACGCGCTGATGCCCGTCGCATCGATCGATTCGAAGGCAAGCATGCCGTTCAGCTTGGCTTGATCGCCCCACTCGAGCAAGGTCGACAAGCTGTCGCGATCGACTTGACGCGCCTTCATGAACGCCAAATGAAGTTGCTTGATCCCATCGAAGAAACGCGCCCACGTGTTTTGAATCATGACGGCGCTTAGCGTGCCGCCGAGCACGATCACGAACGCTTCGCCCTGAATCAACGTCGTGAAGTGCCCGCCTTCGAGCCAGAAGCCGACGCCGATGGCCGCGGCGCCGAACAGGGCACCGATGACGGTTAGCAAGTCCATAAATTCTCCAAACGATTGCGTTTGCTTTGCAGTCCCGACCGACTGTCGCCCGTCAGGCTTCTCGGCTCATGCGAGCCGGCGCCTGGCCGCTCGCTGCCTTCAATTCGCGAATGGTTTGGAGGAAGCGCTGTTCGATGTCTTCTACTTCGGCCGGATCGATTTTCAGATCACGTCGCATCACCCACGACACTTCCTTCTTGCGCGCCTCGGTCATCACGGAAAAGAGCTTGTCGACGACGGCTTGATCGCCGGCCGATGCCGCGAGCTTGGCCAAATCGTACGTGTCGGTCGAACTCACCGCGTCGAACAACGTGCGATGGTCGACGAATTCGATGTCTTCGAGCGCCGTCACCTCGCCGCTGCCGCGCGAGCGTTTCGCGAAGTAGCTCACGCCCTTCTCCTCGACGTAGTGAAGCACCTTCGTCTTGCGGAACGCGAACACGTCTTCGGCGATTTCGTCGTGCGACAGCTTGTTGAGCAGCATCTTGCGCTCGACGCCGATCAGCGCTTCCAGATCGGCCAACTCGATCAGCTCGAGTTCGCTGTTGATCGCGATGTCCAGATCCTGATCGGCCACTTGCTGCGCACGCTCCGTAATACGGACCGGATCGAACGTCACGACTTGGCGGTTCGATGCCGCGTCGCCGCCGAAGCGGCCATTGCCGCTCAGGTGTTCGGCGCGCCCCGTGCCCAGCGAAACGAGGTTCAGCTTTTCCATGCGTCCGAGCATCGTCATGACGTGCGGCCGCGAATGACCGGCGATCGCCCGGCACTTCTTGACGACTTCGGGCAGCGGCACCGCCACTTCCTCGCTCTGCCCCCGACGCATACGGCCATCCATCGAGTCGACGTTATCCACGTTCGCCATCAGCGAGAGCACGTGCGCGTAGGACACGACGCCCGGCAGAAAATCGGCGTGGGTGTAGGTGGCGAGCAGATCGTCCTTCTTGCGGCCGCGGCGGATCGTCGTGCGCACGATGTGGCGCAGCAGCGGCGAGGCGCGTTCCAGTTCCTCCTCCACCATGCTCGCGTGCACCACCGTCAGTTGGCAGAAGGACAGTGCCTTGGCGGTGTGGGCGCGCGGCTCGGCTTGCAGCAGCACCGCCTCGCCGAAGAACTCGCCTTTGCCGACGGTGGCAAGCACGACCTTCTTGTCGTCGCAGCGTGTCGAGAGTTCGACCTTGCCCTCGGTAATGACGTAGAGGACGGCCTCCCCGGCGAACCCTTCCGAATAGATCACTTCGCCTGGCGCGGCCGTGCGCGTCCACGACGTTTTTTGCTGATTCAAGGTACTTCCCCCGTAGCGGATTCTTAGTTGCTCTCGGCCGGCGTTGCGCAGCAGGCGAGACAGCGAGCCGCGTTCGTTCGGCTCTTATGCGTGTGTTAACGACCTGCCATTTGGCTTTCTTTAGAATCCGACACCAGATTGTGCGATCTTTTTGGATCAGGTAAACGCGCATCGACGCGCTCGCGCGCCGATGCAATCATCCGACGGATGGATGGCCGAGTGGCTGACGTCCCGGCAAAAAACCGGAACGCACCGGCAGCGCGAGCCTCAATGGTGTGCGTGTGCGCGTGCAGCGCGGGTGCGGGCGGCCTTCTTAGCGGCAGCGGAGCGCGCAGCGGCACCCTTCGTCTGCGCGGCCTTTTTCGCGGCGGCCGAACGGCTCGCTGCCGGCCGTTTGGCGGCGGCCGATTTGGCCTGCTTCGATACGGCCGCGTGCGAGGCGCCACGCTTGCTTTCTTTCTGGAGCACCGACGTGCTCGTGCGCGACCGCTTGGCCTTCGTTTCGGTACTCGCCGAATGTTTGGCCTTGCCTTGCCCCGCTGCCGTATCCTTTTCCGCTTTCTTGCGCGTCGCCTCGCTCGTTGCGCCCTTCTTGGGCGCCTTTAGCGCGACCCCCGCACGGCGCGCCTTCGACAAGCCGATGGCGACGGCCTGCTTGGCCGAGCGCACGCCATGCTTGCCGCTACGCACGTGGTCCATTTCCTCTTTGACGAATTCGCCTGCCTGGGTCGACGCGGCTTTGCCTGCGCGCTTGTCCGCTTGCGCGCGCGCGATCGTTTTGCGTTCGGGCATGAGGCACCTCCATTGGAACGATTACTGGGATTGACTCACGTCTATCCACTTGCAATTGCCGTTCCCGACGTTTCCGCCATGCGCGTGGCTGCGCGGCGACGGCGCGCCCAATGGAAACGGCCCGCGTGCGAACGAATGCGCGCGGGCCGCTGGGTCGGCGCAGAAAGCGCCGGCGATGGGCGCCGTTACTGCTGGCGCTGGCGCTGCTGCAGGTACTGTTTGACGTCGCTCATCGTGACGCGTCCGCTATGCGCCGTATCGATTTCGTCGAAGTGCTTGGCGATATAGCCGAGCCCGTTCGCTTGCGCTTGGGCTTTCGTGATCGCCGCACCGTTGCCGAGCACCGTGTTCGCGCCGAGGCGAGCATCGAGCCGTTGTTGCGCCTGCGCCTGCAGGTCGCTGCCGGTGGTCGGCATCATGGCTTGAGCGCGCTTGGCGGGAAAATACGGCCCGTCCACCCCGCTGCCGCGGTGCGGGAGATGGACGGGTGCCACGGCTTGCAGTGTCGCCGCATGCGCCGCGCCGGCCAGCAGGCCGAACGCGATCCAAGGTGTCAGTCGTCGCAGCATATCGATGGGTGACATGATCCGCTCACAAGTAAAAGGTAGCCGAAGTAACCAGCAATCGCCAGTTAGGGAGTGGTCTGCGCCGCCGCCAACGTCGGCGTGCCCGCGGGACTCTCGTCATCCCACGGTGGAGGCAGCATCCACAAGCCGAGCGCCGTCGGCGCCTGCCTGCCCGCATAAAAGTCGCGCAAATCGGCCTTCATCTTCGGCCGGGCATGATCGTCGAGATAGATCATGTGGCCGCCCGGATAGAACGTCACTTGCAAGTTCGGATTGAAGCCCTGCACCGTTTGCAGCCGAGCGAGCTGCTTCTCCGTGTTGAAGAACGGCGTCGCTAGGTCGTGGTATCCATTCAGCGCCAATACCCTCAACTGCGGGTTCAACTCGATCGCCGCCAACAAGTCCGGAATCGTATCGGGCAACGGTTGGCCGTCATGCGAGAAATCCCACACGTTGATGATGTTGTCGTTCAGCGGCATGTACGTCGCGTTCGGTGCCGTATAACCGAGATAGGTCGGCATCTGTGTCGCGAGCGCCGTCGTGAACGGCTGCGCGATCAAGATGTCCGACGGGTCGCCGTCCGATTGCAGGCGCGGGTCCGAATTGGGCAACGACACGCGTCCGTCGTAGCGGCCGATCGTCGTGCCGGGCAACATCGCCGTGTTGAACGGATTGACGTTGAAATAGCCGCCCAGCGCCTGCATCGACAGACCCGACGACCACGTCCACTGTGCCAATGTGGGCGAACTCGGCAACACGGGCGGCCCCAGGAAGTCGGGCACTCCGAGCTGGCTCAGCACCCACGACTGCGCGTACTGTTTGAACGCCGAGTAATGCGTGGACGCAAACAGTTCCGACTGGAATGCGAATAGCGCCGGATCGACCTGCACCCCCGGCATCGTCACTTGATTGAAGTAAGAGGCGACCGCCGCATAGCCCGGGTAGTAACCGCTCAACGTATCGGTATCGAGCTTGAGCGCATCCATGTCGATCGTGTTGCCGCTCAGAATCGCAACGGCTTCGATCGCATCGGCGAAATAATTCAGGATCGACGATTGCAGCATGATCCCCGTCAGATGCACACCGGCCGATTCGAGCGACAGCGCGAGCATATCGGTGCGCGGCGTGCCATACGATTCGCCGTATAGGTAGAGCGGCGCATTCGTCCGATTGTTGACCGAAACATAGCGACGGATGAAGTCGCGCATGACGCCCACGTCCGGGTCGCTGCCCCAGAATTTCTGGTTCGTATTGGGCGCGATCGCTTCCGACAAGCCCGTGCCCGGCGGATCGATGAAGACCATGTCGGTCGTATCGATCAGGCTTTGCGCGTTGTCCACGAGCGGGAAATTCGGCCAATTCGTCATCAAGGGATCGGGCGTCGCCACGCGCGTGGGCGCAAACGAGCCGAGCCGCAGCCAAATCGACGAAGAGCCGGGGCCGCCGTTGTAGAAGAACGTGACGGGCCGCGGCTTGCCGTTCGTGCTCGGCGCCGTATAGGCGACGTACGACATGGTCGCCTCGGCTTTGCCGCCGAGATCCGACGCCGTCAGGTGCCCGGTGGTCGTCGTGTAGTTGATCGTCTTCGTGCCAGACGTCCACGTGTGATGCATGACGGCGGCCTTTTCCGACACTTGCGTCGGATCGAGGCTATCGCCGGCGTTCGACGAATAGGCGACCGGATCGGCATAGGGCTGATCGGTCGAACACCCTTGCACTTGCGCGTTCGCCGCCGGCGTTTGCGCCGTGGCGGCAATCTGCTGCGCATTCGCGCTCGCGCCTGCGCCGACCGACGAGCCACCGTCGCCACCGCCGCAGCCAGCCAACGCGAGGGCCGCCGCCGCAATTGCACTGAGCCAGAACCCGCCGCGCGTAGCGCGCGCGAGGTCCGGGACACCACTCCTGTCTCGCTTCTTCATTTTTGTCCTTGGTTGTTGAGTTGCCGTTTCTCGATGACCGCGTCGCATATCGCCAGCCGATTTGCGGCAAGCAATAGCGAACGACGGCCGACACTCAGCCCTCTTCTCGATCACGACCAAGAGCCTGCTTTCGAACCGCACGAAATAATTACCGCAAAATACGGAACGTCGATGGAGCTTTTTACTTCAGCATTTCGGAGGATATTGCAGATGCAGATAGGCCGATGACGTCGGCGATAAGAAACTATGCGCGAATAAATGGCTTGTCAAGGCACAGGGCGAGGGCCTTCGAGGCAACGAGGGATTGCCCAGCCCTCCCCTACGAACCAACACGAGCGCTTTCCTTTTTGTTTATTTTTCATCCGATCAATTTCGATTTTATAAAACCAATCAGTAAGGAAAACGTTAATTTAAAACATAAAGATCGTTCTATCCGTTTTTCCGATTCGATTCATGCGCCGCGCTCATCCGAGCGCACTCATCCCCTCGTCGACGGCTCGCGCGTCGATCGGCCGGACGACACGCGCTACTTCCACGCCGTCGCGCAGAAAAATCAGCGTCGGCCATAGTTTGACCCTGAACGAGCGCCCGAGGGCACGCCCAGGTCCGTCCTCGATCTTCAAATGGCGCAACTGCGGCGCACGGGCGAGCGACGCGGCGATATGACGCTGCGCGCCTTGGCAATACCCGCACCAATCGGTACCGAATTCGAGCACCGTTGCGCCCGCGAGCGCATCCACTTCGGCGCGCGTCGGCGCCGTTTTTGCATACCCGTTGTCTTCCGCCATGACGGCCCTTTCCAGATGAGTGCGATGCGTCGAGCCGCTTGCCGCAACGGCAAAGGCCCACGAAATCGCTGAAGCACGCAGTGTGCCGCAGCCGTCGGTACGGCGTTTGCGTACCTACGCCGTACGACCTGAACCCATAGAGCATTGGAGCCGTCGATGAAACTGAAAGAGCAACGCGTCCTCGTGACGGGCGCCGATTCCGGAATCGGTCAAGCGATCGCCGAAACCTTCGCGCACGAAGGCGCCGATGTCGCGATCGTCTACCACACCGATCGCGACGGCGCCGAGCAAACGCGCCAGTGCGTCGAAGCCGCGGGGCGCCGGGCCCTAGTGATTCAAGGCGATGTAGGCGATCCGGCCAGCGTTAGGCGCATGTTCGACGAAACCGTTCGCACGCTGGGCGGCTTGGACATCCTCGTGAACAACGCCGGTGTCGGCGCAGACGCCGCACCCGTGGACGAGATCGAAGACGCGCAGCTCGAGCGGGTGCTGCGCACCGATTTGATGGGGCCGCTCTTTTGCTGTCGCGCGTTCGTCAAATTGCGTAAGCAATGCGGGGGCGGCGGGCGCATCGTCACTATTTCGTCGGTGGCGCAGCATTTGCCCACACCCGATAGCGCCCCATACGGCATGGCGAAAGCCGGTGTGGGCTCGCTCACGCGCAGCCTGTCGCGCGAAGTGGCCGACATCAAGATCAACGTCAACAATATCGCGCCGGGGCTGATCGAAACACCGATGACGCAAAGCCGTCTGAACGATCCCGCGGCACGCGAGCGCTCGTTCGGCGTCATCCCTTGGCATCGCGCCGGACAGCCGCGCGAAATCGCCCGGCTCGCCCTGTTTCTCGCGTCGGACGACGGCGACTACGTCACCGGCCAGACGTGGACGATCGACGGCGGCCTGAGCATGCAGTGGGGCGGCGCGTAACAGCCCGGTCCGTAGCGAAATAGGAGCCCATCATGTCTATCCCCTTCCACGCGAGCGACCCGACCGAGCCGCCGATCCCGGATCAGCCGACCATCCCCGATGCCCCGAGCCCCGGGACGCCCGACGACGTGCCGGACATCGGCACGCCGGAACCCGAGCCCGACCAATTGCCGGGGCGCATTGGCGACTGACGCGGTCATCGATTCTCCGTTCGGTGGGGCATCCTCGCCCGGGGATTTCCTCGATGCATCCTTCCGAACGACGAGACACTCACGCGAGGACGGCCAGCTCGATGCTGCAGGGCGGGAGCGGACGCGGGAAGATGTGCCGGGTCGTCTTCGGCGGGTACAGCCTGCGAGCGAGCGAACGCGCCACGATCTGCGCGGCATCGACCTGAAATGCCGGGCGCCGCGTCTGGACGTCGACCTGGCCATAGTCGAGCAAGACACACGGGACGCGCGGCAACGACAACCGCCTCGCGGCCGCCAGCCGATGATGCCCATCCATCACTGCAAAGCTCTTACGCTCGAGTGCGATCGGCGCGGTCCACCGACCGGCGCGCTCGATGCTGCCCAGCACTTCGAGCAAGCGCGCCTCGTCATGCTCTTCGTTCGGCAAGATCCGCTCCGTGGCGATCAGTTCGACGGTCCAGAGGTCGTGTTGGGTACGCATGTCGTAGTCCTTCGAGTGCGATGAAAAGTCAAGCCGCCCGCGCCAGATAGGACATGGCGATTTGGCGTAGGTCCGGCGCGGTAAATCGGTCGGGATGCAAGTAGGCGGCGGCCTCGGCCAGCACCGCATGACGCGCGATCGGACCGAACGATTCGATCCAGTGATCGCCGACCCGCACGATCCGCACGCGTCGCTCGGCGAGCAGGTATTGCCATACCGCGTTGGTTTCGAATGCACTCGCGCCGCCGTCGTCGTAGACGAAGACGATCTCCGGTCGCGCGACCAGCAGCGTCTCGAGACTCATTTGAAACGCAGTGTTGTCCCGTCGCGCCGGGAGGGGATTGCGTCCCGCGACGTTCACGCCACCCAGCGCGTTCAGCAACGAACAGGTCATGTTTTCGTCGTAGAAGGCCCACGGGGCGGCGCCCATGCCCCAGACGAACAGGTAGCGCGGCGCGCGCCCACGCTGCTGCGAGCGTGCGCCAAACGAAGCCTGTAGATCGGCGAAGCGCCGATTCAGTGCCGTTGCCGCGGCCCCACAGCCCAATACCGCCCCTACTCGCTCGACGGCCCGGTCGCTATCGTCCCGGATCTCGAGGTCGAGCGCGAGATACGGCGCGATCTGCTGCAGTCGTGCCGCGTTCGCTTCGGTATAGCGCCTCATCGCCACGATCAAATCGGGATGCGCGCTCGCCAGCAGTTCGAGGCTTGGGCTTGCGCGCTGGCCTAAATCGAGCACGCGATCCATCCGGTCCAGCAGAAAAGCGGGCCGCCGGCCGCGCACGAGAAACGTCGACGCCACCGGCTGCACCCCGAGCGCAAGCGCAGTATCGGCGCCGAAATACGAGACCGTCGCTAGCCGGCTCGGCGCGACGTCGAAGCGCAACGTCGCGCCGCGATCGTCGGTCACGCTAGGGCCCGAGGGTGCAAGTTCCGCGTGTGTTGCCGCACGAACCTGCCATGACATAAGGCTCGCAAGCGATAGCGGCAACGCGCAAGCGAGCGCGCGGCGCCTACGATCGATCATGGGACGTCCTCGCGAAAAGCGGCACGATGTTGCGGCCGCACGGCCGCCCTTCAGCCGCCGCACTGGCCACCGTAGCCGTCGTAGCCGCCGTAGCCGTGGCGAGCGGGTGACACACCGGCACGCCGTCACTCGCACCGTCTAGGCGCTCGCTGTGCACATGGAACACGTCCGCCACGAAACGCGGCGTCAACACTTCCACTGGCGCACCGTCAGCGACCAGCCGCCCGTCTCTCATCACGACCGCTCGATCGGCAAAGCGCATCGCTTGATTCATGTCGTGCAACGACATCACGAGCGTCAAGCCGAACTCGCGGTTCAACCGCCGCAGCGTCTGCATGACTTCGAGCTGATGACCGAGGTCGAGATACGTCGTCGGTTCGTCCAGCAGCACGATGTCCGCCCGCTGCGCGAGCGCCATCGCGATCCACACTCGCTGCCGCTCGCCGCCCGACAGCGCGAGCAGCGAACGCTCGCGCATCGCGCTAAGACCGGTCGCAGCCAGCGCCCAATCCACCGCGTCGCGATCGTCGTCGGTCTCGCCGCTCAGCCACTTGCGATGCGCGAATCGGCCATGGCGAATAAGTTCGCGCACCGTCAGGCCAGCCGGCATCTCCTGCGTCTGCGCTAGAAAGGCGACCCGGCGCGCAAGCTTGCGGCGCGGCCAGTGCCGTAGCGGCACGCCATCGAGCAGCACGCCGCCCTCGCGCGGGGCAAGCAGACCGGCCAGCGCGCGCAGCAGCGTGCTCTTGCCCGAACCGTTCGGGCCGAGCAGCACCGTCGTCCGGCCGGGCTCGATCGACAGCGATAGCCGATCGACGATACGGCGCGGGCCGTACCCGAGCGAGAGATCATGGGCAATGAGTGTCATCGGGGAGATCGGGAAAGCAGATAAAGAAAGAGCGGCGCGCCGATAAACGCGGTGACCGCGCCGACTGGAATCTCGGCCGGAGCGATCAGGACACGCCCCGCCAAATCGGCGAGCACCGCGATCAATGCGCCGCAAAGCAGCGCGCACGGCGCTTGCCGCGCAAGCGGCCCGCCCACGGCGAGCCGCGCCAGATGCGGCGCGACCAAGCCGACGAACGCGATCGGGCCGGCGATCGCGACGGCGCAAGCGGCCGCCGCTGCCGCATACGCGATCGCGGCGAGGCGCCAACGTTCGACTGCGAGCCCGACGCTCGCGGCGGCGTCGTCGCCGAGCGCCAGCACCTGCGACACGCGCAAGATCGGCGGCAGCAACGCGATGGTTGCGGCGGTCCATGGCGCGAGCAGTACGACGTCCCGCCAACCGCGCGCATACAGATTGCCGCTCATCCATGTGAGCAGCACCTCGATCCGGCTCGAACCCCAGCCCGCGAGAATCGTCATCGCGACGGCATAGAGTGCAGCGCTGAGCGCCACGCCCATCAACATCAAGCGCAGCGGCGTGGTGCCGTTGCGCCATGCCAGCACGTACACGCCGAGCGCCGCGCCCACGCCGCCGATGGACGCGACGAGCGGCATCCAAGTCGGGTCGTACGCATCGAGCCGACTGCTATCGGTCGACCCGGCAAAACTCGCGATCAGCAACAGAACCATCACGCCGAGCGTCGCGCCCGACGATACGCCGACCACACCGGGTTCTGCCAGCGGATTGCGCAAGACCGCCTGCAGAACGAGCCCGCTCGCGGCCAACTGCGCGCCGATCATCAGCGCGAGCAACACGCGCGGCATGCGCAGTTCCCACAACACGAACGCGGCATCGTGCGCACTCCCGCGCGAAGTCAGCGCTTGCAGCATCGTGGCCGACGAGAACGGGGCCGCGCCGAAGCGTGCCGCTAGCAGTACCGCCAGGGCCAGCGCAAGTGCCCCGCCCGCAACGCGCAAGGCCCAATGTGCCATCGCGCGCGACGGGCGCTCGAGCTCGCGCGTCATGACGAGGCCCCTTCATCGCGACGAATCAGCGCGATCAGCAAAGGTGTCGCGACCAGCGCAGTCAGGAAGCCCACCGGCAATTCGCGCGGCGCGGCGACCGTGCGCGCGACGAGATCGGCCACCGCCACCAGCAGCGCACCGAGCAGCGCCGTGACGGGCAGCGTTCGCCGATATTCCCCGCCGAGCAATAGGCGCGCGAAGTGAGGCACGCACAACCCGACGAAGCCGATGGGTCCGGCGATCGCGACCGCCGATGCCGATAGCGCGACCGCCAAACCGCCGAAGACGAGGCGCCAGCGCATCAAGTCCAGACCGACGCTTTGAGCGGCTTCGTCGCCGAGCGCAAGCGTATCGAGCACGCGCGCCCCCGCGAGTGCGGCGCTCAAGCCAACCGCGACCCATGGCGCCAGTATGACAACCTGCCGCCAACCGACAGCCGCGAGGCTACCGGCGAGCCAATAGAACAATGGGCCGGCTCGCGGACCCGCCGCAATCATCAACGAGACGATACCCGCGCTAGCGAGCGCGGCGATGGTCGTGCCCGCCAGCAATAGGCGCACCGGCGAGAGCCGTGCTCGCCAAGCGAGCGCGAACGCGAGGACGGCTGCCGCGCCGCCGCCCGCGAGCGCCACGAACGGCAGCATACCGGCCGGCATGGCCGGCACCAGCACGGTCGTCGCCACGACGGCGAGCGCCGCGCCGCCCACGACGCCCGTCAGCGTCGGATCCGCAAGCGGATTGCGCGTGATGGCTTGCATCAGCGCCCCGGCGACGGCCAGGCCGGCGCCCACCAATACCGCAGCGGCGAACCGGGGCAGCCGCAGCTCGCGGACGATGAGCGCCGCGGGCGTCTCCCCGCCATCGCCGATCCCGCCGCCATGGATTAGCGCATCGAACACGCCGGCCGGCGTGAGCCGGAGATCGCCCGCGCATAGACTTGCCAGTGCAACCGCGATCAAGGCTGCGATGAACGTCAACGCGACCGCAACCGTGCCGACGCGCGTCCGGCTCCGATTCGTCGAGCGAGACCGCGGCGAAGACAGTGGATCGGAGGCGGTCGAACGCGCGGCCATGCCAAGCCCCCCGCCCTCCCGCAGTTCGTTGTCCGTCATCGTTGCCCCGCACTCGTCTGGTGTGTCAGCGCGCTCAGGCGGCACTCGAACTGCCGCAGCAGCATGACGGCCGTCGCCGCTAGCCCGAGCGCAAGCCCGATCCAAATGCCATAGATGCCGTAGCCGAGCCGCACGCCCACGGACCAGGCCACCGGCAGGCCGATCAACCAGTAGCCGACGATCGAAATTCGGAACGAACTCTTCACGTCCCCCAAGCCCCGCAAAATCCCGACGCCGATGTTCTGACTGCAGTCGAATAGCTGTAACAGTGCGGCGATCGTGAGCAGCCCGGTCGCAAGCCGAAGCACATCGCCATTCGATGCCGCGCCGCGATCGAGGAACAGCGACAGCACGCGTGCGGGTGCAATGAGATACGGCAACGCGACGATCAGCATCGCGCCGACGCCGAGCGCGAGCCCCGTATAGCCGAGCCGCCTTGCGCCGCGATAGTCGTTCTGCGAGCAAGCATGGCTGACGCTGATCGAAGCGGCATGCGACAAACCGACCGAAATCATGAACACGATGTAGATGACCTGATTGACGATTGTCTGCGCGGCGAGCGCGTTCGTCCCCAGCGTGCCGATCACGAGTGTGAGGACAGTGAAGAACGCGGCCTCGGAACCGTACGTCGCCGCGATCGGCAGCCCCATCTGCCAGGTTCGCGCGAGCGCCTGCGCATCCGCGCGCCAGGCCGCAAGCGACAAGTGTTCGGCCAGTTCGACCCGACGCCTCACGACGACGAGCATGGCGACGAACGAGAGCAGATAGACGCCGCTCGTCGCGTACGCGATTCCCGTTAGGCCGAGTGCTGGAAAGCCGAAGCGCCCGACCATCAATGCATAGTCGAGTACGACGTTCGCCACGACCGATGCGACCGTGATCGCAAGCAGCGGCCCCGGCTTGCGCATGCCCACCGTGTATTGCCGAAGCGATTGGAACCACAAGCACGGCAACATGCCCGGTGCGGCCGCCGCGAGATATAACGCGGTTTGCCGCGCGACGGCCGGCTCTTGACCCAACCAGATCAAGGGCTTTTCGACGCACAATAGCAACAGCGCGAACGCCAGCGCAGCCAACGTCGACAGCGCGAAACTCGCACGAACGAGACGCATGATCTGCGATCGGTCGTGCTGCCCGTTTGCGAATGCGACGAGGTTGCCCGTGCCCGTCACGAGCCCCGCCCCCATGGTTCGCAACTGATTGAAAATCGTCAACGCGAGGCCGCCCGCCGCGATTTCGCGCGGCCCGAGCATGCCCATCATCACGATGTCGGTGGTCGTCAGGGCAACCTGAGCGAGCTGCGTCAGGATGAGCGGCGCAGCGAGCGCGCCGATGCGGCGCGCGTCGAACCAGAACAGTCGACGAAACTTCATGCGGCGCCGCCGAAAATGAGATCGAGTTCGCGGGCGATGGAAGCGTCGAGTAGATCTCGCGCGCGCATCCAATCGTCGTCGAACACGGTGTCGAGGTACTTTTCTCCACCATCGCAAACGAGCACGACGAGCGTCGTGTCGGGCGGCAAGCGATCGACCATTTTCAGCGCGTGCCAGATCACGCCGCCTGCCGACCCGCCGACGAGGAGCGACTTCTTGCGCGCGAGGTAACGTGCGGTATTGAATGCCGCCGTGTCCGTGACTTTGACGCCCTCGTCGAGCAGCGCGTAATCGACGAGCGCACCGATTTCCGCACCGGGCGGCGTACCGGTGCCGGACTGATAGTACGCACCGCCTTCGCCCCCGAACACAATCGAGCCGACCGGTTCGACCCCGATCACGCGCGGCGCCGGCCCGCTCGCGCACAACTCGCGCGCCGTTCCGAACAGCGAGCCTCCCGTGCCGACGGAGCCGACTAGATAGTCGATCCGATCGCCCAGGACGTCGCGCAGTTCGCGCGCGAGGCTCCGATAGCCGTTGCCGTTCGCGGGATTGTTGTGTTGCTCGGTCCAGATGCCGTCAGGGTCGGCCGCCGCCATTTTCTCGGCCAGCGCCTCGCGATCGGCCGTTGCAAGGGCATCGCCCTCGCTCACGTAGACGAGTTCGGCGCCGAATGCCTGCATGGCGCGCAGCTTGTCCTTCGACGCGTGACGATCGACCACCGCGGTAAACCGGTAGCCGCGTTCGGCAGCCAGCAACGCGAGACCCATGCCGGTATTGCCGGAGGTCGACTCGATCACGCGCCCTGCGGGCCGAAGGCGGCCGTCTTGTTCGGCTTCGTCGAGCATTTGTCGCGCCATCCTGATCTTCGCGCTGCCCGTCGGGTTCGTCGACTCGAGCTTGAGCAGGATGCGCGCGCCGTTTGCTTGGCGGATCAGTTCGAACAACGGCGTGCGGCCGATGAGATCCGAGACCTTCGAGACGATCGCAGGAACGGCGATCGTGGGTTGCTCACTCATGAAACGCATATTCATCGTCAAGCTCCTGAGAAGGTGGAAGGGCGATCGACGCGCCAACAGGGGCGCGATCCGTCGAGGGTCACGACGAGCTTCGGCGGCAGCGGCAATTCATGAAACGGCGATTCGTTCGAATCCATTTGATAGCCCGCGGTATTGGGGTACAGCAGCAGGTCGCCAGGCTCGGGACGTTGCGCGAACGCGACCTTGCGCCAAGTGATCATGTCCGAATCGAGGCAGCTCGCGCCGCCGACACACGTGCGGTACGGCACCCGCTCTCGCGCTGGCGCGTGCGGCGCGCGCATTGCCGCCACTAACTCGGGATCGGGCAGAAATTCGCTCGCGAACCATTGCTCCGAGAGACTGAAGCTCGTACCGTTGACGGTCGTGATGCCATAGTCCCCCCGGTCCTTCACGCCCTGAACGGCGAACAGGGTGAATCCCGCTTGATCCAGCAGCGCGCGTCCCGGCTCCAGCATCAGTTGCAGCCCGTGCTCGGACAGCAGCGCCGCAAGCGGCTTCGATTCGCCCTCGGGCACGGCTGTGAGGATCGCGGCCAGCATCCGCGCTCCATCGCACGCCGAGTGGTACGGGTAGAACCCATCGAAGGTCTTGTTCGCGTGGTAATCCGCCGGACTGTGTGTCGCCTGAAACCGAGCCCAGTCGTGGGCGCTCGCATACGACATCGCGAACCCGCCGCCGATGTCGACGACGCTCGGCGCCAACGCGTGCGAGCGCGCGTTGACGCAAGCGCGCGCGGCAAGTGCGGCCTGGTCGGCGCGAGCGCGTGCGCTGTAGCCCGACAAATGGAACGAGAAACCTTCGAGCGTCATCGCCGAGCGATGCTCGGCGCATAGCAACATTGCCGCGTCCAACGATGCAGGATCCAGACCGAATCGGCTCGTGCTAACCGAAGCCGGCTCCATCCGCAACAGCACGCGCGCGATGCGTCCGCAGTGCCGCGCAATCACGGCGAGGCGGGCGAGTTCGTCGAGACTGTCGATCGCGATCAGTGCCTCGTGCCGTACCGCGAGGCGCAGCAAGTCGTTCGCTTTCGCGGGACCCGAAACGGCGACATCGGCGCCGCGAACGCCTGCCGCCAACGCATCGGAGAACTCGCCCTCGCTCGCGACGTCGACGCCGATGCCCAATTCGGCTGCCTCGCGCACAAAGCAGCGGGCCTTGTTCGCCTTTTTCGCGAAATACACGCGACCTGCGACGCGATGCTCGGCGAGCGTGCGTTCGAACGCCTTGACGTTACGCACGAATCGGTCGGGAAACAGCAGGTGGATCGGCGCATCGAACGCGCCGGCGAGTTCGTGGAGCATCGCCGGATACCGATCGACGAAATCGCGCAACGCCGGATCCCACAAAGCAGCAAGCCGAGGGGCACCCTTCACCATAGCTCCACCTCCTCGCCGAGCCCTTTCGCACACGCGGCCTCGGCCAGCACACGACCGAGCGCGATGTCGGTGACCACCATGCCGCTGTTGAACGCAAATACGACCTCATCTTCCGAACGGCGCGCACCCTTGCGCCCAAGCAGAATGTCCGGCAGCTCGGCATCGACCGGGGGCAGTTGTCCCTGCTCGTCGACGAGGTCGAGCCCGGTCACCTGCATCTGCGCTTGGCTGGTTGCGATCCGGTAATCCGCGCGATGCAACGCATCGGCGTGGATGCCGTATCCCACCAAGATCGCGAGCGCGCCGCGCTTGAGCCAGGCGTGGCGCACCGCTTCGGGCGCGCCGGCACCGGCCACGCCGAGCACGATGTCGGCGTCTCTCGCGGACGCTTCGAGATCGCTCGATACCTCGATGTCGCGCTGCGGATGAAAGCGCGTAAGCGTGCGGCGCACCGCTTCGATCCCTTCCCCGAAATGCCCATGCACGATCAATCGCTCCACGTTCGGGAGCGCGCAGAGCAGGAGCGGCAGTGCCGTTCGGCCTTGCGTGCCGGTGCCGACGACGAGCACCGAGCGCGCGCGCGGCGCACAGGCGCGGGCGATCAACGCCGACACGGCCGGCGTGCGCAGCGATCCGACGAGGCTCCCATCCATTAAGGCCACCGGCAGCCCGGTTTCGTCATCGAACAAGAGCAGTGTCGTGTAGTACTTCTGCCGCTCGCGGCTGTGTGCGGGATCGTGCTTGTAGGACGTCTTGAAGCCGACCGTCCGGCGGCCGCCGTCGCGGCCCAGCATCGAATAGGCGACGGAGTGCCGGCTCGGCGGCTCCGACTTGAGCTTGCGCGGATTGTCGGACTCGCCGTTGCCGAGACCGAGATACGCGCGCTCGACCGCCTGAAGCACCATCGCCGGGTCGTAGTCGAGTTGGTCGATCGCACGTTTGGAGATCACGCGCAAGCGCGAGGGCTGCACCGCGAGCGGCGGGCCGCTCGGCGCATCGGTAACGATCGCTGTGTCGATATCGACGTTATTCGTATTCATTGGCGTCCTCACAAAATTTCGCGCGCCGCAGGCGCCTGCCGGAACGGCAGCGTTTCGCGCAGGTCGACGTGCACATTCACACGCCGCAGCCAGCGTTGGCGCGGCCCGTAATTCGGCTGATAGACCGTGCGCCCATGCACCGCGCGCTTGTTGTCGATCCAAACCATGTCGCCCGGCCGCATCACGACACTTGTTTGGTGCGCATAGCAGGCATCGATGAGCCAGCGCAACGCGCGCTGTGCTGCTCTATCGCCGGGCAGCGGCGCCATGAAAGCCTCGTCCACGCGCAGCCACGGATGTGCGCGCGATCCGGACAACGCCGGCACCGGCTCGGGGTTTTCATGCATCCTTCGGATGCGCTCGAACACGTGATCGTCGAGCCGCCATTGCTCGCTGACGTTCTGCTCGGGCAGATGCGACTTGTCGGGAACGATCGTGAAGCGGGGGGCGCTTAATACACGCCACATATCGTCCGAAATCTCGATCTCGTCGATCCCGCAAAAGATCGTCTGCGCGCGTTCGTCGTTTCGGTAGCACAGCAGCGATAGAAAATCGGCACGATGCTCGTGAAACGCCTCCTCGTTGTGCCACACGAGCGTGACGCTGCTGCTGCCGCCGAGCTGCTGCGCGCGGTCCTTTTCGATCGGTACGATGTGGCGCAGAAAGCGGCCGTTCTCCTGCGTGCGCCAGCCGAACATCTCGCCCAGTAGCGATGTCATCGCGCATTGCATCGCCTCTTCCAGCAACGACGCCGGATTGCGCCAAGGCGCGTCCCAGTGCGCGGGCGACGGCCCGATGCGAGCGTCGTCGACAGGCATGCCGCGCAGCAGCAGCACGCTGCACGGCAGTTCGAGCTGGCGATAGCGATGCGCCAGCGCGCGCAGCGAACGCGGCAGCTCCTGGGAAGCCAGCGCGCAGTCGTGCGCAAACCGCGCGCTTTCGACGCTGTCGTGGTACGAAACCAATTCCTGCGCCACTTCCGCGATACCGGTCACTTCGTCGTCGCTCAGTTCGTAGATCGCGAGCGACTTCGACACCCGTTGCAAGCCGGATGGATCGATCCCTTCAGAAAGATTCATGCGTTTCCCTCGGATGAAAACGGGCGATGCCACACCGGCGGTGCGGTGCATGCCCTGCACTAAGCTGTTTTCGTGGGGATCGGGCCGGCATGTTCTGGGTCATGTCCGGCACCGCTATGCCTCGATGGCTCCGGCTACGCGCTACATATCGATCTGCGCGGAAAGAAAGAACGTGCGCGGCTGCCCGGGCCATACGGCGTTGTAGTTCGCCGCGGCCCAATAACGCTTGTCCGTCAGGTTTTGTACGCCGGCGCGAAAGATTGTCGTGTGACCGCCGATGCGAGTCCGATAACGCGCACCCGCATCGATACGAACGTAGCCCGGCAGCGAGACGGAGTTCGATGCATTGAGCGGCCGGGCGCCGACGTAGTAGAGGCCGGCGTCGACGTTGAGCCCTCGCACGGCCGCGATGCGGTAGTCGAGAAACGCATTGGCCTGGAACGTCGGCACGTTCGCGGCGCGTTTGCCGTTCGTCGCCGCATCGCCCGTATCCTGCTGCTCCGTATGCAGATACGCCGCGCCGGCGACAATCGACAGATCGCGCGTCACGCGCCCGTTCGCGGTCAGCTCGATACCCGTGTGCCGCTGCGTGCCCGCTTGCACGTAGACATTGGCGGTGTTCACGTACTGCAGCGTCTTCTCGATGCGGAACACGGCGGCATCGACAGTCAGACTGCTGCCGATATCGGCCTTGACGCCCGCTTCGTATTGCTTGCTCTTCACCGGCGCCAAGCTCTGCCCGGCATTGAGCGTGTTGAAGGGCGCGACACCGCCTTGTTCGAAGCCCTCGGCATAGCTCGCGTAAGTGGACAACGAGGGCAACGGCTTGAAGATTGCGCCGATCGACGGTACGTTCACGCTCGCCCGATAATGCGTGTCGCTCCCCGACGGCGCATACGAATCGTCGCGATAGCTCACGTGGCGCACGCCGAGCATGACGCTCCAGTGCGAGCCGATGTCGATCACGTCGCTGACGAACACGCTAGGCTGGAAATTACGCTCGACTGTCTTCGCCGGAAATGTCGTGGCTTGCGCGGGCGAGTAGACCGGTGCGAACAGATTGCCCACGGTGATCGGCATCACGCCGAAGCCGCCTTGACGCGCCTCGTAGTTGCGCGTGGACACCCCCGTCACGAGTTGATGCGAAAGGGCTCCCGTGGCGAACTTGCCGCTCACGAACGTGTTCGTGGACAGCACGCGAAAGCTCTGATCGGGCGACAGGAAAATGTCGCCGCTCAAAATGTCGCCGTTGGCCGCGACCGAGTAGAGATCGGGAAACGCCGCGTCGCGGTTGTTGTACGACTGCGCGACCTGCGTCGTGAAGGTCCAGGTGTCGGTCAGCTTGAAGTCGAACTGGCCGCCGACGTTGAACGTGTTGGTGCGGTATTGCAGCCACGGCTGCCCGAGCAGCGTGCGCGGATCGAACTGCGGCGGCAGCGAGCCGTTTGGCTGCGTGCCGATCACCGGCTGCGCCGCGAGCCGCTTGTTTTGATAATCGAAATTCAAGCGCAGCAGCGCGCGCGGCGTGATCGACCAATCGAGTGCGCCGCTCGCGAACGACCGGCGCAGATCGCCGGCATGCCCGAAATTGCCCACTTTTTCGCCGGCCAAATCGAAGCGATAACCGAGCCGGCCGTCGCCGAGGGGGCCGCCCGTGTCGAGCGCCCCATAATAACCGTCGTAGCTGCGCACTTCGCTGGTCACGGTGGCGAAGCGCTCTCGCGTGGGGCGCTTGAGCACGTAGTCGACCGTACCGCCCGGCGAGTTCACGCCATACAGGAATCCCGATGGTCCCTTCAAGACGTCGACTCGCTCGATGTTTTCAAGCGGAAGATCGTAGTATGGCGCAACCGGCATCCCATCGCGACGCATGGTATTCGTCCAGTCGACCGGAAAGCCGCGGATGGCGATATTGTCCATCGCCCCGCCGACTGCGCTGTTTTGGACCGACGGGTCGTTCTTGAGGACGTCCATCAGCGTGCGCGCATGCTGGGCCTCGATGAGTTCGCTCGAGTACGACGACACGGACATCGGCAAATCCTTCGGATCCTTCGCCCCAAGGGCGCCGACATTGACGTCGGGGACCGCATACAGAGACGGACGCGCGGCCCGGACGGAAATCGTATCGAGCACCGAGACGCTAGACACCGCACCGTCGCCAGCGGCCGCGACAGCCGCCTTGGCCTTCGCGGACGATGGAGCGCCGCCTACCGCCTCCTGCGCGTGTGCGCCGCACGTCGCGAATGCGAGCGCGCACGCTAGCATCCACTCGTCCTGGCGACGCGCGCCGCCGCCCGCGCGTGTGCACCGCTTGCACCGTTTGCGCCCTTTCCCCTTCCGATCCGCACTCGCCATCGACCGCATCGTCCTGTTTCCGTTCTATCTCGTCGCGAAAATCTCGATGCCGCCCCGCATGCATGACACAGCGCATGCCGCCGGCATCGATTCCCTCCAACGTTCATCGTTCGAGTGCCGGAACTCTATCGTAAACGCGAATCATTCTCAATATCATTACGAAATTTAGGACGTTTGGCTGGCGGGAACCCGGGCGGCGCTTGGATTCGCGCGAAGCCCGCGCGACGAATCGGTATCGAACCGGGGTCCGCGCCCGACTTTCGGTGCCGCGCACGCTTGCAATCCCATATTGGAAGAGTCGCGCGTGCAAGCGCGCGCGCCGCGCCCACGAAGCGCCGCCCGATGCACTACGCTCTTCACAATAGTTTTGATCGTGGGAGCATGCCGGCCCATAAGATTCACACCACCGCGGCGCGGGCGAAGCGCATCGTCCGCCTGTTTCCTCTTCGCCATTCGATTCGGAGTCCTAACTATGAAGGCATTGCGAACCTACATCGCCGAAGCATTCGGTACGTTTTGGCTCGTTTTCTGCGGCTGCGGCAGCGTGTTGATCGCGGCGAATTTCCATCCCGGCGCCGATGCGGGCGGCATCGGTCTTGTCGGCGTGTCGCTCGCCTTCGGACTTTCGGTGATGACGATGATCTACTTCATCGGGCCCGTCTCCGGCGGCCACATGAATCCGGCCGTGACGATCGGGCTCACGGTGGCGGGACGCTTCGAATCGAAACACGTCGTTCCGTACATCGTCGCTCAGTTGATCGGGGCGGCCGGCGCGGCATTCCTGCTCAAGCTGATCATGCTCGGCAATCCCGCATTCGACGCGTCCGCGAGCGCCTTCGCGGCAAACGGCTTCGGCGATCGGTCTCCCGGCCATTATTCGATGCTTGCCGCCTTCGTTTGCGAAGCCGTCATGACGGGCTTCTTCGTGCTCGTCATCCTTGGCGCGACCGATAAGCGCGCGCCGGCCGGCTTCGCCGGGATCGTCATCGGGCTGTGCCTCGCGCTGATCCATCTCGTGGCGATTCCCGTCACGGGCGTATCGGTCAATCCCGCCCGTTCGTTCGGCCCCGCGCTCGTTGCCGGTCCCGCCGCGCTCGATCAGCTTTGGCTCTTTTGGGCGGCCCCCCTCGTGGGCGCGATCGCCGCCGCTGTCCTCTACCCGCTCGTGGTGTCCGACGACGATGCCGCTTCCGCGGCTCGATCGGTCGCAAGCGCAAGCGAACAGCCGAGCATCGCGGCAAGCGGAGATTGACAACCGATCCCCGATACGCCATCCTAAGCCGCATGAACTGCCGCTCGCTGCCCATCGCTGTCATTATTCCCGCCATTCCAAGAATGGTGGGTTAGCGCGCGCAAGCATCGAGCAGACACGAAACCCGCCCACTAGGCGGGTTTTTTATTTCCGCCTCCTGGGCTCCCTTGAACGCACCGCCTGACAAGGAATCGCCCAATGCAGACTTCATTCGCCCCAAGCCCCGCCGACGCCGACGCCGACGCCCATCGGGACACGCTCGCCGACTATCTTCAAAAAGTGCTGACCGCGCGTGTGTACGACGTCGCGCGGCAAACGGACTTGCAGCATGCGCCGCAACTGTCGGCACGGCTCGGCAACACCGTGTTCCTCAAGCGAGAAGACCAGCAAAGCGTCTTCTCGTTCAAACTGCGCGGCGCTTACAACAAGATGGCCCATCTTTCGCGCGAAGCGCTCGAGCGGGGCGTCGTCACCGCGTCGGCCGGCAATCATGCGCAAGGCGTGGCCCTCTCGGCGGCCAAGCTCGGCGTGCGCGCCGTCATCGTCGTGCCCGAAACGGCCCCTCGCGTGAAAGTCGATGCGGTGCGCGCGCACGGCGGCCCGACCGTCGAAGTGGTGCTCGCGGGCGAGTCGTACAGCGAAGCCTATGCGCACGCTCGGCAGTTGCAACATCGGCACGATCTCACCTTCATCCCCGCTTTCGACGATCCTTACGTCATCGCCGGCCAAGGCACCGTCGCGATGGAGATCGCGCGCCAGCATCAAGGGCCGATTCACGCGCTCTTCGTGCCGATCGGCGGCGGCAGTTTGGCAGCCGGTATCGCCGCGTATATGAAGGCGGTGCGGCCCGACGTGCGGATCGTCGGCGTGCAAACGGAAGATTCTTGCGCCATGGCGCAATCGCTCGCCGCGGGCCGCCGCATCGAACTGGACGAAGTCGGGCTGTTCTCCGATGGCACGGCCGTCAAACTCGTCGGCGAGGAAACATTCCGGCTTTGCAGCGCCTATGTCGACGAGGTGATCACCGTCGATACCGATGCGCTATGCGCGGCCATCAAAGATGTTTTCCAAGACACGCGCAGCCTTCTCGAGCCCGCCGGCGCCATGGCCGTCGCGGGGGCAAAGCGCTACGCGGAGCGCACCGGGATTGCCGGCGAGACCTTGGTTGCCGTCACCTCGGGCGCCAACATGAACTTCGACCGCATGCGCTTCGTCGCGGAGCGGGCCGATGTCGGCGAAGCGCGCGAGGCACTGTTCGCCGTCGCGTTGCCCGAGCGCCATGGCAGCTTCAAACGCTTTTGCGAACTCGTCGGAGAGCGGCACGTGACCGAGTTCAACTATCGGATCGCCGATGCAGACCGTGCGCATCTGTTCGTCGGCGTGCAGATTGCCGATCGCGGCGAGTCGGCGCGGTTGGCGCACGCCTTCGAAACCGGCGGCTTCCCGACGGTCGATCTGACGGGCGACGAACTGGCCAAGCAGCACGTGCGCTACATGGTGGGTGGGCGTACCCCGCTCGCGACCCACGAGCGGCTCTTTCGCTTCGAGTTTCCCGAGCGGCCAGGCGCGCTGATGAAGTTCCTTTCGTCGATGGCGCCGCATTGGAACATCAGCCTCTTTCACTATCGCAATCAAGGCGCCGATTACAGCTCGATTCTCGTCGGCATGCAGGCGCCGCCCGAGGAACACGACGCGTTCGCGCGCTTCCTCTCCTCGCTCGGTTATGCGCATCGCGAGGAAACCGAAAACCGCGCCTATCGGATGTTTTTGTCCTAGCGAGGGAACGTGCGGCCCGTTCGCGCTTCACCTGCGCGATGCGGTCTACGGTGCATGAGCCGCCGACCCGGCAAGATGAAAGACGCTGACGGCGGACTCGAGCGACTGCGTTTGCTGACGCAACCCGACCGATGCCGCCGCCGATTGCTCGACGAGCGCCGCGTTGCGCTGCGTGATCTCCGATACTTGCCCGACCGCATCGTTGATCTGAGCGATCTGCGCACTTTGCCCGCGACTTGCGAGGACAATTTCGTCGAGCGTTTCGGTGAGGCGCGTGACGAACTGCTCGACCGTGCTCATCGTTTCGCCGGCACGGCTTGCCGTTTGGGTGGCGGTCGTGACCGTATCCAGCGAACGCTCGATGAGATCCTTGATTTCTCGGGCTGCGCCCGCGGCTCGCTGCGCGAGATTGCGCACTTCGGTGGCGACGACGGCGAACCCTCGGCCGTATTGCCCGGCGCGCGCCGCCTCCACCGAAGCGTTCAGCGCAATGATGTTGGTCTGAAACGCGATACCGTCGATCAGCGTGGTGATTTCCGCGATCTTGCTCGAGTGATCGCGCACCTGCGCCATGACTTCCACGGTCTTTTGCACCTCGCGCGCGGCCGTTTCGGCCGATTCCGCGGTCTCGTGGCCCGTGGCGTTCGCCCGCTCGGCACCGATCGCATTGCGTTCGGCCGTTTCGGTGATTTCGGCGAGGCTCGCCGTCGTCTGCTCGATCGCGCTCGCTTGCTCGTCGGTTCGATTGGCGAGATCGGCGGTGCCGTTCGCGAACTCCTGCGTGGCCCGTTCGATCACGTCGATCGAGACCTTCGCGTCGATCAGAATACCGACGAGTTTGGCGTTCATTTGATTGAGCATGCGGGCAAGGCCGCGCGCCTGCGCATCGCCGCTTTCAGGAAACAGCGCTTGAATGTGGCCGCACAGGACATCGAGCGCGCTGTCGTTGAGCGCCTTGAGCGGCCTCAACACCTCATGCATCAGATACAAGCCGGTGACCGCGGCCATGACGATACCGATCCCGCCCAGCACGGCACTGAGCGCAAACGCCGACATGCCGGCGACGAAAGGATGGGCCGCGGCGATCGTTTGCAACGCGAATAGCACGATGAGCAGCGCCATGACACCCCACAGGCGCAATGCAACCGGCAATCGCAGCACGCGGTCGATCGCCCCACGAATACCGATACGCACGACTTCTCCGCCCGCCAAGCGCACATTCCGGCCGTAGGGGTGACGCAAGACCTCGTAGAGATTTTCGGCCTCGTCGATCTGAGCGTCGGTAGGCCTCGTTCGCACGGCCATATAGCCGACCTTGCGTCCGTGCTCGAATACGGGGGTGACGTTTGCCACGACCCAATAGGGTTGCCCGTTTTTGCGTCGGTTTTTCAGCAGTCCGGTCCATGGCCGATCGCACTCGATCGTGGCCCATAGATCGCGAAACACCTCTTGCGGCATGTCGGGATGCCGGACCATATTGTGCGATTGCCCCGTCAATTCCTCGCGCGTGTAGCCGCTGCTTTTGACGAAGGCTTCGTTGACGTAGACGATGCGCCCCGTCGTGTCGGTGCGCGAGATGGTCACGTCCCGTTCGGACAAGTGATAATCCTCGCCCGCCGTAGCCAGGTTCTCGGTCATGATGATGGACGGTTCGCCAATGCTCGAAATGGATCGATTGCGCGCGTCGGGAAGACGTCACAGTGATACGCGCCGCGGCAAACCACCGCGCTCCCGACGAACCGGACTACGATACGGAAAAGGGTGCTGCGTCGGTTTGACGTAGGTCAAGACGACGCGCGGCCCATCGCCTACGAGGGATGCAAAAGGCGAATTCAGAGCGCCCTAAATGTCGCTCCTCGACCTGTAGGCAAATCTATGAACCACTCGTCGTCCATGGCTCAACCAGTGGCAACCCACCCCGAACCAATCGGATGCACACCCATCACGGCGGAAGACGTTTCCCTCGACGTCAACGCCAAAAAAGCCCAAACGAACGTCAATCGTCGACCCCAGCAACGGGGGGAACCGTTCGAATGCCACGAAATACCCTTTGACTTAGCTGACGATATGAACCCTCATCACAAATAAAATTTGAGATCAAACCACCTCGTTTTCTGACGTAAACCCCACTAGGAAACCCTTGATACACAACATAATCATAATCCCCAGATTTGAATTTTACATGTACAAAATTGAGATTTCCTCCATATATATCACTAATAGAAAATACACCATCCGGCGAGATGGATCCTGCAGGATATTCAAACTCGAGACGATCCGGTGCTCCGAAACGATATTTTATATATCCATTCTTCGGAGATACATTCCCCGAAGCACACAGCGATATTATCTTTTGACCGACCGGGCAACTAAAATACACCTCTTCGTGCGCCCGACACAGCGTCGCCTCTTGCGCGCGTGCAGATGCGGTCATCACAACAAGAATCGACAAACACAACATCGACGATAAGGCGCGCATCAATTGAAACCTCCCCAATCGTCAATCAAATCGAAATTTGAAACGCGAGCCTCATAACTATCAGTATTGAAATTGACGACAGCAGTGATATCATCTACGTGTTCGGAGGCCCTTCCTCGGTCAGCGATTTCCGCGAGACGATTCGTTACCCAAAAATATGCAGCCGATCTTGCCGCATACTTTGGTTGCAGCAGCAGATCTGGATCTTTCTCAAAGTCCACAACATCCTCCGGCCACTCGCCTTGATATTTTCTATTCCAATTCGTGAACCCCTTATAATTGGCGCGCCCCGTGAGTTGCTTCATTCCTCGTCCTCGGTAGCGCCATCCATCCCCACTGTCATAGTCCCCGTTACCCAAATCTGCGCGTCCGCCATAGGCGCCGTTCGCGATAGCCTCGAAGTCATCCTGCGTCATTCGTGCCCCGTTCGACTTGATCCCCTTAGTTTTTTCGTAACCATGCTCGACGGCTTTTTGAGGGTTTCTTTTGAAATACATAAAATTCGCAATCAGCGCATCCGCCCTCCAAACAAAAACTTCTTCGAGCACCAAAGATGCACCCGCCTCTTGCATTACTTGCGCGAAGAAATGCGCCCGACGAAGAGGGGAATCCAAGTTGTATATTTCGATGTGCGCGTTAAATTCGTTTACCAATTCCTGGATAATTTCAACACTCGCACCTGGAAATAAACGCCTCATCATCTGCGGCGTAAATTCGAACTCCCTGCCAAAAAAATTTCCGACCAGCGCGACCGGATTCACGTGAAAAACATACGGTGGCGGGAAACCGCCCACTCCCGCACGCACTTCATCCCACCACGTGAGCTTGTCGATCCTTTTGTGCTCCTCCTCGTGCTTCGGCTTCCGCCCCGTCTTGCTCTCGAGTTCCGTAGTTAGTTGTTTCCATTTCAACGGATTCGCCCATTCGCTTTCATGCTTGACGATCAGCCGCGACGCGGCCCGCATGTGCCACGGATAACCTTCGCCCTCCACCTTCGATAACGTGCACAACGCATCGGCAGCCTGCCTGCCGTCGCCCCTAGCGAACAGCGTGTCATAAACCGCCAACATCAGCGGCGAGAGCTTCGACCTCGATCCAGGTGTCTCAACATTGGCGCTGCTCGCGTAGTCAATCCAAGCGCTCGCGGCGGCGCAGATGGTGTGGACCGGGTCGTGCGTACCTTCGATACAGTTGAAATCGATCCATTCCTGCGCGAACTCGCGTGTGACGCGCCCGCCAGGGTGATTGAATTCGCGCACCCAGCCTTCGATCGGCTGCCCCAACGCGTTCGCGCTTTCGACATGCCACCAATTCACCTTCAGCTTGCAGAGCCGACACTCGTCCTGTTCGGTGAACTTCTTCTCGTTGTCGCGCTCGAGTTCCGCGAACGAGTACGTTTGAACCACGTCCGCCTTGGCCAGGTAGGGTTCCGCACCCGCGACAAACCGATCGTTCGGCGTCCGTTGATACAGCACCGTGCCCGGCTCGACCCGCAAAATAGTCGGATCGGATGGCAGTCCCAATGCCGCCCAGTCTTCTTTTCGCGCGCCGTGCTCATCTACCCAGCTCCGCCCGCGTTCGATGAACGATTTGATGCTGTCGTCGCAAAACACCTCCAGGTGGACCATGCGGGTGCCCGCTGTCGGCCGATCCTGCGAGTCGTATCGGCCGAGGTGACCGACCAAGTCGCCCGCCTTGATCGGAATGCCCGCGGCATCCGGCGCGCCCGGGTCACCCGCAAAAGCTGCTGCAATCGTTACGCATTCAAACGCCGACTCCGGCATGAACGCCTCCACGAGCGGTCCCCCGTTGTCTTCTCCCATGGAGATCCAGCCACCGATCGCCTCGGACGGCGAGACGAATCCTCCGGCAACCGGCGGATGCAACGACGGCCCATGGAAGTTCGTTATTTGCCCCCAGCCATTTTCCTGTTTGCCGATGCTGACACTTGCCCCCTGGGGAACAATGCCTATTGGCAATCCACTTCGAGGGCTCTTGCGTATCCCTAACCCTGCCTGCGCAGGGTCTGCGGACTGCCCCGTCCTTCCGGCCCTAGGCCGGTCATTCGCCCATTTCGTCACCCTCCATTGCACCGGCCAGTACGCCGGCTTCTGGCGTTTCGCGAAGTTCGCATAATCCTCGTAGGACATCAGGTGCATGTACAGGCTGTAGAACGTCAACGCCGCATCGCTCGGGAACGACATCGTGTGACGCACCAACGCGAAACCGGTGCTGTACGGCACCCCGATCGGCCGACCGTTTGCGTCGGTCCCCGCACTCTCCGGGTAGGTACGATTGATCCGATAGGCAATGACGTGCCCGTCGGCAATGCATCGCACGCCCGCGTCGAGATCGAACGATTGCCCGGCCCCGTTCTCGGTGACATGGACGCCTCCGTGCCACATGCCCTTTTTGCTGACGAGGTACGAACCCGACGGCTCGCGCGTGGCCAGCAACCGATAAATCTCATGCTCGTCGGTGAAGCGCGAGGATCCTCCCGCCTTCCCTCGGCCGTTGCGCAGGAAAGGAAAGGCGAACGACAACCGCTTTAGGCGCGTCTTGTCCGGCCGCGGTGGCTGCGGGCGTGATGGATGCTTCGGTCCGACGCTCGTCGTCATAGGATTGGCTCGCTCAGAAAATTCGAAGTGCGTCGCACCCGTCGCATCGCACAATGTGGCGCCGCGAATGACAGCCGGTACGCAGTTTTCGATTAAAGACCGCGCATTTCACAGCGTCGCCGTGTTAACGTCAAATCCATGACGATTTATTAAATCGATGAAAACGTATTCAACGTAGACTGCGGCCGATTTTCGAGAAAAGTCCGTCGTCATCAGCCTCTGCGAATGCCAGCTAAAATCCATGCAAGCCATTGTTTTTTCGTACGTTTTTCCACGCACACCCCAACGATCCCGGCTTTCGAGACAGCATCGAGCGAGCCGACGGATCACCTAGCCGCATTCGTCGAACGCAAACCGGATGCACCTCCGACCTGCGTATCTCAAATAACTTACGCGCCGGCATGCATAAGAAATGTATCGAATCGGCAAATCGCGGCAAATCCGAGCGAATCGACGTTGCAATGATCGCTTCAAAAACGTCGAATAAGAAGCGCAGGGAGTCGCAACAGGAAGGGGGACTTCAGGAGAACAGGCTGTGCGCAGAAGGCACCGTCCACGCGCGTCGGCGATCGAGCACGGTCGATCGCTCATCGCCAGGCGAACCGGTGGAACCCGCCAATCGCAGCGCGATCGGCAGGCAAGCTGCGGCGCGCGCTCAGCGCGGAAGGCGGTAGAAGAAAAAGACCGTGCTGCCCGCGAAGATGCCGAACAGCGAAAGGCCCATTGCCATAGCGAGATCCATGCTGGCTCCGGAACGGTTAGCGATTGAGGCTTCAGCGGATGGAGCGCGCCAAAGCGGCGACAGCCGGCAAATGCCCAGCCGCGCTACGGCGCAAAAAGACAAAATATCCGCACGCGACGCCATTATGACCCCGACCTCGCCCCGCCGGAAGCCGCAATTTCCCCAGCAGGGTTTTTCCCAAGCCCAAGCCGAGGCACAATCGCATGTCGCCGCGCCGTTAAGCCGCCGGCGATTCCGGCATCGAGCGCTATCCCTTCGAACTCCCTCATCGAACCCAGCCCACCATGACCGCTTCTCCAAACCAGGCCTTAGTCGACATCGCGCACGGGCCCTCGCGCCTCCAGTTGGCCCCGCAATCGGGCGGACGGCTGCTCAGTTGGCACATCGGCGATGCCGCCATCATCCACTGGCCGGAGCGAGCCGACTGGACGAACGTGGCGCGCGTACGCGGCGGCAATCCGCTGCTGTTCCCGTTCCTCGGCCGACACCGCGTCGACGGTCGCATCGGCGAGTGGCGCGACGGGCAAGGCGTCGTCCGCACGCTGCCGATGCACGGCTTCGCACGCGATCTGCCGTTCTCGCACGCGGTCGACGCCGACGGTCGCGGCATACGCATGACGCTCGCCGATACCGACGCCACGCGCGTCCAGTATCCGTTCGCGTTCCGCTTCGAGGCAGCGTATCGGCTAGTGGACACGCACGTGCTCGAAGTCGCGCTGAGCACGTCGAATCGCGGCGATACCCCGCTGCCCTACTACGCCGGCCACCATTTCTACTTCGCCTTGCCGCACACGTTGCGTGCGGAAACGACGCTCGCGTTGCCGCCGACGGCACGCCGCCGCCAACTCGAAGACGGATCGATCGGCAACCCGGAGCCGGGCGCTGCCAGCTACACCCTCGACAACGCGCAAATCGTCGACCGCTTCCATTGTCTGCAAGGCGTGCCGCCCCTGCCCGTGCGCCTCGACTGCCCGCCCCTCGCACGACGCATCGAGATCGAACTCGACCGCCCGGGTTCGGTACCCTGGTACGCGGTGACGACCTGGACCGAGGCCGACACCTCCGACTTCTATTGCGTCGAACCGTGGCTGGGATTGCCCGATGCGATCCATAACGGCCTCGGGCTGCGCTGGCTCGAGCCGGGCCGTACCGAAACGGCATCGCTGCGCATCCGCGTGTCCGACCTAGCCTGAACGGTTTTCGACCGGACGGCCACGTGTCCGAATTATCGCTTTCACGCGCATTCGTTCCCCCTAACCCCGTTACAATCGGACGTTTTGTCCGCCGCGCCGCAACATCGGCGCAGCGGCGTACGTCGAAGGGTCAAGCGAGGTTCAATGTTGCGGAAAACGATGATGCGGCTCGTCTATGTGCCGCTGGCGGCGGCGCTGGCCGCATGCGGGTCGGCGCCGGTCGCCCCCGGGTACTATCGGGTCGAGCGCGGCGACACCCTCACGAAGATCGCGCGCAGTCACCATGAGTCGGTTCAAAGCATCGTCCGCTGGAACGGCCTAGCGAATCCCGATTCGATCGAAGTCGGCCAAGTCCTGCGCGTCGTCCCACCGGGCAAAGCGGGCACCGCCGGCTCTGCCGTCCGCACGAGCCCGAGCACCGCTGCACCGTCCGCGGGCAGCGCCGCGGCATCGCGTGCGGCGCCCGATGCCGCGCCGCCGGCGCGCGGCATTTCGCTGATCTGGCCCACCACCGGCACGGTCGTACATGGCTTCGACGGGGTCAACTTCAAAGGGATCGACATCGCGAACACGGCAGGCACGCCGATCGTCGCCGCCGCGCCGGGTATCGTCGTCTATGCGGGCAACGGCTTGCGCGGCTACGGCAACTTGCTGATCGTCAAGCACGACGCCGACTTCCTCACGGCCTACGCGCATAATCGAACGCTGCTCGTGAAGGAAAACGATCGGGTGACGCAAGGCCAGAAGATCGCGGAGATGGGCGATACGGACAACGATCGCGTCGCGCTGCACTTCGAGTTGCGCTATGGGGGAACATCGATCGACCCGACGCGCTACCTGCCCTCGCGTTAGTGTCGAAGAAAAAAAGGCCCGGACGAGCCGGGCCAACGGGGGTTCGGCGCAGTGAGGCAAAGGACCGGTTCGCCATGCGCCGATTACAAATTTAACGATTCCGCAATACATTCACAATCGGTTTATTGAGGAAAACGCGGTAGTTGGCACATAGTGCCGAGATAATGTCATAGAAATGCGAAGCGATCGGGAAATTGCACGTTCATCGCGCCGGCGAAAACCCGCGGTAGCGGCCTAGAACCATGGCGGAGGCCGGCGGGACCGGCGACGACTCGAATTGCAGATAGTCGCGCCATTGATTCGCATTGGACTGACATAATCGCTGGCCGGCAATTGTTCTGTATTTTTGGAGTTTTTTTATCGGCTAATTGGCAAGCCGACCGAAGAACCGAAGATAAGAGGATTGAAGGAGACGCGACATGCTTACCCGAACCACCAGTTACGAAACGCTGCGCGCCGGCTTCGAGTGGCGCATCCCGCAGCGCTACAACATCGGCGTCGACGCTTGCGACAAGTGGGCCGACGGCACGAACCGCCTCGCACTTGTCTACGAACGGCGCGACGGCAGCGTAGTGCACTACGGCTTCGACGAACTCAAAGATCTGTCCAATCAACTGGCGCATAGCTTCGCGCGCCACGGCGTAGTGCGCGGCGAGCGCGTCGGCATCTTCCTGCCGCAAGCCCCGGAAACCGCGCTCGCCCATCTCGCCGCGTACAAGCTAGGTGCCATCGCCGTGCCCTTGTTCGCGCTGTTCGGCGTCGAAGCGTTGCAGTACCGCCTGTCCAACAGCGGCGCCGTCGCACTCGTTACCGATACGGCCGGCTTGCACAAGATCGAGCAGATCCGCGATTCGCTGCCCGAGCTGAAGACGATCTATTGCATCGACGGAGACGATGAGGTCCTGCAAGCGGCCCGCGTCCTGCCGTTCTGGTCGTCGCTCGAGCACGAACCGCGCGTGTTCGAACCGGTGGACACGAACGCCGACGATCCGGCCATCATCATCTATACGTCGGGCACCACCGGCAAACCGAAAGGGGCGCTCCACGCGCATCGGGTGCTGCTCGGACACTTGCCGGGCGTCGAGATGCCGCAAGCGTTCTTTCCCGAACACGCGCGGCTCATGTGGACACCCGCGGACTGGGCATGGATCGGCGGTTTGCTCGACGTGCTTCTGCCGTCTTGGCACCACGGCATTCCCGTACTAGCGCGCCGCTTCGAGAAGTTCGATGCCGAAGCGGCATTCGATCTGATGGCACGCCACCAGGTCACGCACGCCTTTCTGCCGCCGACGGCGCTCAAGATGCTGCGCACTGTCGAGAAGCCGCAAGAACGCTACGCGCTATCGCTCGTCGCCGTCTCGAGCGGCGGCGAATCCCTAGGCGAGGAACTGATCGAGTGGGGCCGCGCGGCGCTCGGCGTCACCCTCAACGAGTTCTACGGCCAAACCGAATGCAATGTCGTCGTCAGCTCGTGCAGCACGCTGTTCGAGCCGCGCATCGGTTCGATCGGCAAGGCCGTGCCGGGGCATCGCGTCGAAATCGTCGACGAGGCGGGCAACGTCCTGCCCGCCGGTACCGAAGGCAATATCGGCATCCACGCGCCCGATCCGGTCATGTTCCTCGACTATTGGCGCAACCCCGAGGCCACGCGCGAAAAGTTCGCCGGCGCCTACCTGGTCACGGGCGATATCGGCGTCATGGACACCGACGGTTTCATCCGCTTCGTCGGGCGCAACGACGACGTCATCACCAGCGCGGGCTACCGCATCGGCCCCGGGCCGATCGAGGATTGTCTGCTCGGCCATCCGGCCGTACGCATGGCGGCCGTGGTGGGCGTACCGGACGCGACCCGCACCGAAATCGTCAAGGCGTTCATCGTGCTAAACGCGGGATTCGAGCCGAGCGACGCGCTCGTGCGCGACATTCAAGACCACGTGCGCACGCGCCTGGCCGCCCACGAGTATCCGCGCGCGGTCGCCTTCGTCGATCAGTTGCCGATGACGGCCACGGGCAAAATCGTGCGCCGGGAGTTGCGCGCGCTCGGCTGACGGCCCACGCCAAGCGCCCGCAACCGACCGCAAACCGCCGGCACCGAAAGTCGAATGGCGTCGCGCGTTTGCGCGCTACGCCATCCGGCGCAAAACGCCGTCGCGCAGCAGGAAGTGGTGATAGAGCGCAGCCGCCACGTGCAAGCCGATCAGCACGAGCATGACCCACGCGAGCAGACGATGGGCATCGCCGAGCGCGTGGCCGAGCGCCGAGCCCGTCGGCGCGAGGGACGGCAAGTTCGCACCGAAGAGCGTCACCTGCCATCCGCGGGAAGACGCATTGACCCACCCCAGCACGGGCTGAACGATCAGCAGCAAATACAGCAAGCCATGCGTCAGATAGGCGATGCCGCGCGTGAGCGGCGTCCCTTCGGCGGGCCCCGGCTCCTTGCGCACGATGCGCCACAGGACGCGCACGATCATGACGGCAATGATGAAGGCGCCCAGATCGAGATGCACGACGATGAGTCCCACCGGCTTCGTGCCGCGGTGGATGCCCGGCATCGTCCATGCGACGATGTACTGCGCGATGAGCAGCAAAACGACGAGCCAATGCAGCAGGCGGGCGAACGGGTCGTATCTCGAAGCGGCGGGCGCACCAAACATGATGACCTCGTGGAGGGACGAAGAGATGGATTATAGTGACGACCCTCGAGCACGTACCCTGCCACCGCCATGACTTCCCCCGAGCGCCCCGACCAAGCCGCCGATGCCGCCCATAGTGCCGGCCACAGCCCGCTTTACCTCAAGTTGCTAGCCGAAACGGCGAAAATCGCGTGGCCCGAACTCGAACGCTTTTTTGCGCGCGGCATGCTGCTGTGCGTCGCACGCGATCTCGACCTCGTCACGGTGGCCGCGGCCATCGCCGAGGACGATACCACGCAAATCACGCAGTGGCTGGCATCCGGGCTCGTTCAGCGCATGCAAGCGGAAACGGCCGCCGATTACGCGGCACGCGATCCCCAATTGTGGGCGGTCGTCGTCTCGCCGTGGGTGTGCGTGCAAGAGCGCGGCTGATGCACGCATTTCGCGCGGCGTGTCCTAGTATGTAGCTACGCGACCCCATCATCGCGAAAGGAGGCTGCCATGGATGCTGAATCGATCGCCGGCCTGGTAGGACTGGGCGTCGGGCTGCTCGTGCTGCTTGCGCTCACGGTCTTCGAATCGCGCTCGTACAAACGCGAGCACAACGGCGAAGGCATGATCCACCACTGGCTCGCCGAGCATCACATGCTGGGCTGGCACCGTCCGAAGCACTGACGCGCGCCGCGCTCCACATCGCGCCGGCATGATACCGACACGCCGGCGGACACCGTGCGAATGCCCCCGCGCACGCACGCGGGGGTTACGTATGCGCGAATTTGCGCAATGTCGCCATCTCCAACGCCAGCGTCGCGGGCAATTCGTCATGCAGAAAATCGACCCACGTGCGGATCTTGGCATCGAGGTATTGCCGCGACGGATAGAGCGCGAAGATGTTCAACGGCATCAACGTGTATTCGGGCAATACCCAGACCAATTCCCCGCTTTCGAGCCAGCGCATCGCCGAGTAGGTCGGCAAAACGGCAATCCCCATCCCTTCGCGAACGGCAACGGCCATGGAATCGGCGCTGTTCACCTGAAAGGCCGGCGCCGAAACCGTATAGGACTCCGTCCCGTTCGGACCATCGAAATTCCACTTATCGAAGACCGAGGTAGGCGTCACGATACGCAAGCAAGCATGATTGACGAGATCGGCCGGCGTGCGCGGCACGCCTCGGCGCTCGAGGTATGACGGCGCGGCGCAGGCGATGCTGAACACGCTGCCGAGTCGCTGCGAAATCAACCCCGAATCCGGCAGGTTATGGCCCACCACGACCGAAACGTCGTAGCCTTCGTCGAGCAGGTCCGGAAATCTCTGGGCCATCGTCATGTCGACCGAGACGTCGGGATAGCGCTGCTGGTAGCGTCCCACCGCCGGCACGATGTAGCGCGCACCGAAGCTGCCCATCGTGTGCAGCCGAAGCTTGCCCGACGGCCGGGCATGAGCGTCGCTCGCCTCGGCCTCGGCTTGCTCGACGTACGCAAGGATTTGCTGACAGCGCTGCAAATACCGCTCGCCCGCCTCGGTCAGCGCGATGCGCCGCGTCGTGCGGTTCAACAGACGCGTGTGCAAATGCGCTTCGAGGTCGGAGACGGCGCGCGAAGCGTAGGCGGTTGTTGTGTTCAGATGCTGCGCCGCCGCCGTGAAGCTGCCCGACTCGACCACGCGTGCGAACACGCGCATGTTTTGAAGCGTATCCATACTCCACCCTTTCGTCCTGTTCCGGCCATTTCGCACCGCGATTGTTGCGATTGTTGCACATCCAGCAATGTCGATTATCTCAAAAGAGGTAAGAATGCATTGCATCCTTGCGGCTTATTCGATAATCCCCCCAAAAATATAATCGATTCCGTTCAATAACGTCGCCGAAGGGAGAGAATCGTGCGAGTGCCGATCGACAGAGTGCTTGTGGCTGGCGGTTTTTTTGCACTGTTGGCGACAATGGCTGGCTGCGCGAGCACGCACGGCATTGCGCCGCAGCAAAGCGCGCTCGATCCGTCCTCGCTCGACGTCGGCGCCGCGGTACGCGCGGCCGATCGCAGTGCACAGTGGCCGGATTCCGATTGGTGGCGCCGATATGGCGATACGCAGCTCGATTCGCTCGTGGGCGCGGCCATCGCGGGCAATCCGAGCCTCGCGGCCGCCGACGCACGCGTGCGTGAAGCGAACTCGCTTGCCGGCGTGGCGGCGGCCGCCCTCGAGCCGCACGTGACGGGCGATCTGTCCATCGCGCGCCACCACTGGGCCAACAATCCCCGCTATTACGGCCCCGGCACGCTCGCGGACCAAACGACCTGGAACAACACCGGCACCCTTGGATTGTCGTACCACCTGGATCTGTGGGGTGGCGACGAACGCGCGCACGAGCGCACGCTCGATACGGTGCACGAACGCGCGGCTGACGAGCGTGCGGCCCGGCTCGAACTCGAAGTCAATCTCGTCCGTGCCTACGTCGATTTTTCCAAGCAGTTTGCGCTGCTCGACATCGCCACCGATACACTGGCGCGCCAGCAACAGCTGTCGGCACTCGCGCGGCGCCGTTTGGCCGGCGGTATCGGCACGCAACTCGAAGTGAGCCAGGCCGACGCGCCGCTGCCCGAGTACGAACGCCAGATCGAAGCCGTGCGCGAAGCGATCGAGCTGGACCGCAATCAGCTCGCCGCGCTGACGGGCCAGGGCCCCGGCGCCGGCGCGGCGCTCACCCGGCCGGCGCTCGTGCTCGATGCGCCCGTCGCCCTGCCCTCCGTCCTGCCGGCGGAACTCATCGGGCATCGGCCGGACGTCGTCGCTGCGCGCTGGGCCGTCGCGGGTGCCGCGCGCGGTATCGACGTCGCGCATGCCGCGTTCTACCCCAATATCGATTTGATGGCATCGCTGGGCGGGTTCGCAGTCGGCGGGGCTCTGTTTCAATTTCTGCACGCCGGCAACGGCGCCTGGACCGCGGGTCCGGCCCTTTCGCTACCGATCTTCGATGGCGGCGCGCTGCGCGGCCGGCTGGGCGCGGCGGCGGCAGGCTACGACGAGGCCGTCGATCATTACAATGCGACCGTCGTCGCGGCGCTCAAGCAGATCGCCGACGAGATCGTCCAATTGCATTCGCTCGCAACCCAGCAAGACGACGCCGAGCGCTCGGCGAGCGCGGCCGAGCGCAGCTATCGGCTCGCCCAAGTCGGCTATCAGCGCGGCTTGAACGATTACGTCAACGTAATCGTTAGCGAAACGCAGTGGCTGGCGGCGCGTCAGGGCGTCGCCCAGGTGCGGGCGGCGCGGCTGGCGGCCTATGCCTCGCTGATGGGCGCGCTGGGCGGCGGGCTCGCGGTGCCCGCCGACGGGCCGGCCGCCGACACGATGCAACCCACGCCGCACCGTGCGTTCGGCAGCGGCATCGCGCGCTCGCTCGCGCCCGCAAGCGCCACCGCGGCGCCCTCGCCCGAGGTTGCCGGCGATATCGCCGACCGCACGCGCCAACGCACCGGCGACATTCGCGGCGAATCGCGTTAGGACGAGCGCCATGGCCGATACCCGACGTTCATTGCCCGCGCTGCCCGCCGCCTTGTCCGACTGGGCTCGTACGGACGGGCTCACCTGGATCTACGTGTTCAAGGCGCTCGCCGCGGCATTTCTCGCGCTCTGGATCGCCATGCGGCTCGACCTGCCGCAACCGCGCACGGCGATGACGACCGTCTTCATCGTGATGCAGCCGCAAAGCGGCGCCATCCTCGCGAAGAGCTTTTACCGGATCGGCGGCACCCTCGTGGGCCTGGTCGCGACGCTCGTGTTGATCGCCGTATTCGCGCCGCAACGAGAACTGTTTCTCGGCGCGCTGGCGCTGTGGACCGGCATATGTACCGCCGGCGCGGCGCGCAACCGCAACTTTCGCTCGTATGGCTTTTTGCTGGCGGGGTACACGGCCGCGCTGATCGGCATTCCCGCCGCCCAGCACCCGGACGGCGCCTTTCTTTCGGCGCTCACCCGCGCGGCGGAGGTCACGCTCGGCGTCCTGTGCGCGGGGTTCGTCGGCGCGCTGGTGTTGCCGCAGCATGCCAGCACGCAAATGCGTTCGACGGTCCGCGCGCGCTTTTCGGCATTCGTCGAATACGTCGCGGCCGCGCTCGCGGGACAGGTCGATCGCGAGCAGATCGAACGTCAGAACGCGCGCTTTCTCGCGGAAATCGTCGGCTTCGAGGCAATGCGCAGCGTTGCGGTCTTCGAAGGCCCGGAGACGCGCGGCCGCGGCGGACGCCTCGCTCGCTTGAACAGCGAGTTCATGACCGCCTCCACGCGCTTTCATGCCTTGCATCAACTGATGAACCGCTTGCGCGCGGCCGGCACGACACAGACCGTGGACGCGCTGGAGCCGTATTTCAAGGAATTGGCGCCGTTGCTGCACTCGCCCGGCGAGCCTGTCCTGACGGCGCGCGATGCCGCCGGCTCCGCAAGCAAACTCGAAGCGTTCAAGGCCGCCTTGCCGCGGCGCGTGCACGAGGCACGCGCGCGGCTCGCCGAGCAGCCGGGCTTCGACCTGCTCGACTTCGACACGGCGTCCGAGCTGCTCTATCGCTTCGTCGCCGATATGCACGCCTACGTGCTGACCTACGCGTCGCTCGCCACCACGACACACCCGCGCGAACGGTCGCCCGAACGCTACGAACCGAAGACGAACGCCATGCTCACGCTCGTGGCCGGAATACGCGGCGCGATCGTGATGGCCGCCCTGAGCGCGTTTTGGATCGCGTCGTCCTGGCCGAACGGTTCGATGCTCGTGCTCAACGCGGCCGCGGTGTGCGCGCTCGCGTCGTCCTCGCCGCACCCCACTCGCATGGCCTTTCAGATGGCCGGCGGCATGGTGCTCGCCGCGCTCGTGGGCTTCCTGGTCGTGTTCGGCGTCTACCCCCGCATCGACGGTTTCCCGCTGCTGTGCCTGGCGCTCACCCCGGCCCTCGCGCTCGGTATCTCGATGACGACGCGGCCCAAGCTTGCGGGGTACGGCGCCGGTTACTGCATCTTTTTTTGCGTGCTGGCCGGCCCAGACAACCTCGTTCTCTACGATCCGGCCGGCTATGCGAACGACGCGCTCGCGCTCGCGCTGTCGATGGTCGTGAGCGCCGTCGCCTTCGCCGTTCTGCTGCCGCCTTCGACGCCTTGGCTGCGCGGCCATCTGCTCGCCGACCTGCGGCGCCAAGTCGTGCTGGCCTGCAAAGCGCCGCTCGAGCGCGTGCGCTCCCGCTTCGAAAGCCGGGCGCGCGATCTCGCCTTTCAAGCGCATGCCCTGATGGAACACGAACCGAGCGAACAGCGCGACGCGCTCGCTTGGCTCCTGGCGGTGTTGGAAGTCGGGCATGCCGTGATCGATCTGCGTCGCGAGCTGAGCACCCTGCCGGGCGACGCACGATATGCGTCCACGATGCCCTGGCGGCGCAGCATTTCGTCCGCGGGCAAGGCGCTGACCGCCCTCTTCGCGCGCCCAAGCGACTCGCGCCTGGATGCCGCGCTGGCAGCGAACTTCGATGCGATCGCTGCGACCCAGCAGGCACTCGCGGCATTCGCGCCGCCGCGCGAAGACCGTCACCGCTTGCAACGCATCCTGAGCTACCTGCACTTCGTGCGCACGGCGCTCATCGACCCTCAATCGCCGCTGGCGCGCTATGCGGGCGCAGCGACGGCCCGAAGGAGCTGACCATGCATCGCGAGATCGCCATTCTCGGCGCGTTCATTCCCGCACTCGTCCCGCTTTGCATCGGCGGGGCGGCGTTGACCTGGCTCGTGGATCGCCTGCTGGCCCAGGTCGGGCTTTATCGCTGGGTCTGGCACCCCGCGCTCTTTCGCGCGAGCCTGCTCGTTTGTATCTGCGGCGTGCTCGGCCTCGCCGTTTATCGCTGATCGTCCATTCGCTGATCGTCCTTTTTTTAGACTTCAATCATGACGCTTCGACAACTGATCGGATTCATCGCCACCGCGCTGCTGCTCGTGCTCGCGCTGGTTATCGGCCATCGTCTTTGGGTCCACTACATGGACGAGCCATGGACGCGCGACGGGCGCGTGCGCGCGCAAATCGTCGGCGTGGCGCCCGACGTCTCGGGCGCTGTTGTCGCGCTGCCGGTGGCCGACAACATGTTCGTCAAGAAAGGCCAAGTCCTGATGAAAATCGATCCGGCGCACTACCAAGTGGCCGTGGAGCAGGCCGAAGCGGCGGTGGCCGCACGCCGCGCCGAATGGCAAATGCGTCGCGCCGACGCCGCACGGCGCGCCGACATGGACAGCCTCGTCGTATCGAAGGAAAACCGGGAAAACGCCTCGAGTGCCGCGGCCAGCGCGCAAGCGCAATATCAACAGGCCCTGGCAGCGCTCGACGCCGCCAAGCTCAATCTTTCCCGCACGACGGTCGTCTCGCCCGTGGACGGTTACGTCACGAATCTATCGGTGTTCCAAGGCGACTATGCGACCGCCGGTACCCCCAAGCTCGCCATCGTCGACAGCCATTCGTTTTGGGTCTACGGCTATTTCGAGGAAACGAAACTGCCGCGCGTGAAGCTCGGCGATCGGGCGGAAATCCGCCTGATGAGCGGCGGCGTCTTGCAAGGCCACGTCGAAAGCATCTCGCGCGGGATCTACGACCGCGACAACCCGCAAAGCCGCGACCTCGTGGCCGACGTCAACCCGACCTTCAATTGGGTACGGCTCGCGCAGCGCGTGCCGGTGCGCATTCGCATCGACCGCATCCCCGACGGGCTCATTCTTTCGGCGGGGACGACTTGCACGGTGGTGATATCGCCCTCGGCCTCCCCGGCGCACTAAGCGCGAGCGAGACAGGCGCTAAAAGCGCTAAAGGGCCGCGGGCCGCTCGATAGGAGCGGCCCGCGGCCTTTGACGGCGCCGTCGGCCGAGCGGGTGGACCGCCAAAGCGACGGGGCGTTCGATCAACGTCCGGCGTGCAGCTTGAACTGACCGACGAGGCGTTTGAGCGCCTGCGCTTGGTCGTCGAGCGAACGCGCGGCGGCGGTCGCCTCTTCGACGAGCGCGGCGTTTTGCTGCGTGCCGGCGTCCATCTGGGTGACGGCGCGATTCACTTCCTCGATACCGGCGCTTTGCTCGGACGAAGCGGCCGAGATTTCGCCCATGATGTCGGTCACGCGCTTCACCGCCTTGACCACCTCGTCCATCGTCTGCCCCGCGTCGGTGGCGAGGCTGGAGCCGTTCGCGACGCGTTCCAGCGACGTGTTGATGAGCGTCTTGATCTCCTTGGCCGCTGCCGCGCTGCGCTGCGCGAGCGAACGCACTTCGCCGGCCACGACCGCGAAGCCGCGGCCCTGCTCGCCGGCCCGCGCCGCTTCCACGGCCGCGTTCAGCGCCAAGATGTTCGTCTGGAACGCGATACCGTCGATGACGCCGATGATGTCGCCGATGCTCTTCGCGCTATCGTTGATTTCGCCCATCGTCGTGACGACGCGCGACACGACATCGCCGCAGGTCGAGGCGATCTCCGACGCGTTGTTGGCCAGCGTGCTCGCTTGCTTGGCATTGTCGGCGTTTTGCTTCACGGTCGAGGTGAGTTCTTCCATGCTCGTTGCGGTCCGCTCGAGCGAGACGGCCTGCTGCTCGGTGCGTTGCGACAAATCGAGGTTGCCCATCGAGATTTCGCTGGCCGCCGAGGAGATCGCCTCGGCGCTCGCGGCGATTTCGCCGACGGTCGCGGCCAGCCCCGTTTGCATTTCCGTCAATGCGTACAGCACGCTCGAGTTGTCCTTCTTGCCGAGCCGGATATGGTTCGACAGGTCGCCCGCCGCGATATGGCTCGCGATCTCCTTCGCGTAGCCCGGTTCGCCGCCGAGCTGGCGGGTGAGGCGGCGCACGACCCACTCGCTGACGACGAACGCCAACACGATCAGCCCGATCGTCATGGCCGCGATCATGACGAAGGACGACTTGAAGATGAACGCCGAGGTGTCGATCGTGGCCTTGGCCGCGGTGCCGCGGCGCTCCACCAGTTCGTCCACGAGCTTTTCCAGCTTGCCCGTTTCGACGAGCAGCGAAACGTCCTGCATGCCGACCTGCCAGTTCATTTGCGACAAATCGAGCGACTGCGCCTTCACGAGCGTCACGAACGTGCGCAAGTGGCCGGCCCAGGCGTTCACGGCCGCTTCGAATTTCTTTTGCTGGGCAATGCCTTCGGCGTCGGAAACGTCGGTGTACTGCTGCAGCGTTTTCTGCTCGCCGTTGATGGCGCTCAGCCCTTTCTCGATATCCTCGCCGAGTTCGTCGCGTTCCTTGGCCGTCGTCGCGGTCAGCAGCATCTTCTGCGCACGGCTTGCGCGCAGCACGTTCGCGCGCACTTCCTCGGCCGCGCGGCTCGCGACGTGGCCCTGTTCATAGATCGACTTCGTCGAACCGTTCAGGCGCTCGATTTGCGCCAGCGAAAACACCCCGATCGCGAACGTGCCCACGAGCACGACGGCGAACGCCAGGCGCAGCGAGGCCTTGACCGACAACCCGCTCAGCCTCGAGCTCGCGGCACGCTTTTTCGACTGACCGCCGGCCCCCGCGCTGTCCGGAACGAAGCCTGCCCCCGACCGCCTACCCAGCGAAACTGCCTTCATATGAACTCCCTTCTTTTCTATCGCTCGTCGCCGTGGGTAGGGCGACGCAATTCTGGAATGACCTTCTCGGGTCAACGGCATTTCACGTGCACTTCTTTAGTGCGCGAGCACCTATGTAAACCCGGTATCGGCGGCTCATGGCGCGCCGGCGGCGGTCCGACGATGGCTTTATAACCGGACAAAAAGACACTGCGATAAAAACCGCCCGATCGGCAGGTCGTGTCCCATCTGTCTCTTTCACAACAAAATTTGTCCGGCTTGTCCATTCAAGACAAATTACACTCGAACCGGTACGAAGACTGACGAACCGAAGCGGCGCGCGCGGCTTTTCCTTGCCGCGCCTTGTTTTTTCTTTCTCCCAAGTGCCCACGATGCAAACGAGTATTCAGAAAAATACCCTTGCCGGGGATCCGGCAGCGAAGATACCGGCGCCCGCCCAAACGGCAGCGGGCGGCGCCTCCGGCACCGCCTACACGGTGCTCGGCGCGATCAGCTTCTCGCACCTGCTCAACGACATGATCCAGTCGCTGATCCTCGCCATCTACCCGATGCTGAAAGACAATTTTTCGCTGTCGTTCGCACAGATCGGCCTGATTACGCTGACCTACCAAATCACGGCCTCGTTGCTGCAACCGCTCGTCGGCCTGTATACCGACAAACGGCCGCAGCCGTATTCGCTGCCCGTCGGGATGGGCTTCACGCTGGCCGGCCTCGTCTTGATGTCGATGGCCCCGAACTTCGGCGTTTTGCTGATCGCTGCCGCGCTCGTCGGCTGCGGCTCGTCGGTCTTTCACCCGGAATCGTCGCGGGTCGCGCGCATGGCCTCGGGTGGGCGCTACGGGCTTGCGCAGTCGGTGTTCCAAGTGGGCGGCAACGCGGGCTCCTCGCTCGGGCCGCTGCTGGCCGCGCTGATCGTCATCCCGCACGGTCAGCGCAGCATCGCCTGGTTCTCGGCGGCCGCGCTCGTCGCGATCGTCGTGCTGGCCAATATCGGCCGCTGGTACAGCCGTCACCCCGCGACCAAGAAAAAAGCCGGCACGCGCGCGCGGCATCCCAGCCTGTCGAAGTCGCGTGTCGCGCTCGCCGTGGGCGTGCTGGTGCTGCTCGTCTTCTCGAAATACTTTTACCTCGCGAGCCTGAACAGCTACTTCACGTTCTATCTGATCGACAAATTCCACCTCTCGGTGCAGGCCGCGCAGATTCATCTGTTCGTGTTCCTGGCCGCCGTGGCCGCGGGCACGATTATCGGCGGCCCGATCGGCGACCGGATCGGCCGCAAGTACGTGATCTGGGTGTCGATCCTCGGCGTCGCGCCGTTCACGCTGATGCTGCCCTACGCCAATCTGCTCTGGACAAGCGTGCTGACGGTCGTCATCGGCGTCGTGCTGGCGTCCGCGTTCTCGGCCATCATCGTCTATGCGCAGGAACTCATTCCCGGCAACGTCGGCATGGTCGCGGGCCTGTTCTTCGGCTTCGCCTTCGGCCTCGGCGGTGTCGGCGCGGCCGTGCTGGGAGATTTGGCCGACGCGACGAGCATCGGCTTCGTCTACAAGGTTTGCTCGTTCCTGCCGCTGATCGGCGTGCTCACGGTGTTCCTGCCGAACCTCGAGCAAAAACGGCTAGCGCGCGCCTGACCGTCGTCGATGGCCCCGCGCTCGCGCGGGGTTCATTTCGTCCTGAAACATCCGCCGGCTCGACGAGCCGGGGTCCAAAGCGATTACTTTGCGGTCATCCGAGTTCACCTCGCCCTCGCAAAGGAGTCGTCGATGATCGTTTTCGGGCGCTGCGCTAGCCTTCGCGCCGCAGCGAAACCATGTGCCGCCGCTTCGTTCGCCGTTTGGTTAGCCGCTTTGGCCACCGGCCTGGCCGCTTGCGGAGGCGGGAGCGGCGCGGACGGAAGCGGCACGCAGGCGAGCGCTCCGTCGCCCGTCGCCGCGGCCGCCGAGCGCACAGATCCGCTCCAACCCTTTCAGTGGCATCTGAAAAACACCGGGCAAATCGGCGATCCCAGTAGCCGGCTGCGCGCGCTGCGCGGCGTCGATCTGAACGTCGAACCCGTGTGGCGGCGCGGCATCGACGGCAAAGGCGTCACTGTCGGCGTGCTCGACAACGGCATCGAAATCGCGCACGAAGATTTGCGCGCCAACATCGCCCCCGGGCTCAGCGTCAACTACCGAACCGGCGACGGCGACCCGACCCCAGCCGAAGCGCGTTCATCTCACGGCACCTCGGTGGCCGGGATCATCGCGGCGGCACGCAACCAGGTGGGCGGCGTGGGGGTCGCGCCCGGCGCGCGCTTAGCCGGCTTCAACATTTTCGGCACGCAGTACCAGTCCGATACCGTCGACGCCCTCGCCCGCGGCATTCGCGATGGCAGCGTCGCCATCTCGAACAACAGCTGGGGGCCGGAGAGCACAGGCATGCCCACCCCCGTGGACAGGATGATGGCGGAAGTGCTCCGTCAGGGCGTCGACCAAGGTCGCTCGGGCAAAGGTATCGTTTATGTCTTCGCTGCCGGCAACAGCGACCGCGACCATGTCGAGTTCGCTTTGTCGGGCAAGAGCACGCCGCACTACACGGGCAGCAACTACTACGGTTACCGGACGAAGCAAACGTTGATCGTCTGCGCCGTCAATGCAGCCGGTGTTGCCTCGGTCTATTCGGCGGGCGGATCCAACCTGCTCGTTTGCGCGCCGAGCAACGATGTGCCTGGGGTCGACGGCAGATTGCCGCAACCCGGCATTACCACCACCGACGCATTCGGCCGTTATCGCCACGATTTCGGCGGCACCTCGGCCGCGGCACCGGCCGTTTCCGGCGTCGTCGCGCTTATGTTGCAGGCCAACCCCAAGCTCACCTGGCGCGACGTGCGCCTGATCCTGGCGCGAACCGCGCGCATCTTGCCTTCGATGGAACACGATCCGGCCGCCGAATGGATCGAGACAGGCGGGTTCAATCCCCACACCGGCCTCCCCTATCGCTACAGTACCCGCTACGGTTTCGGCCTCGTGGATGCGAATGCCGCCGTTTCCTACGCACAGCGATTCATGTCCGTAGGCGGCTCGTCGCCGACGTTTTGGGAGCAATCGTGCAGTACCTTCGATCGCTCGGACAGCGCGCAGGCAAGCGTCGCCACCGCCGGCGGGACCGCCGAGCAATGGCTGTTCATGGACTGCGGCAGCCGAACCGTCGAGTTTCTCGAAGTCGACCTCACGCTCGAACACCCGAACTTCCGCGCGCTGCGTATCACGCTCGAATCCCCGAGCGGCACGGAAATCGTGTTGAGCCGCGACTATGCGCCCTGCGCCTCATCGTTCGAAGCTCGCGGCGAAACGGCCGATGCATGCAGCACGGCAAGCATGGGCCATCGCTACCGTACGCACGCTGTCGCCGCACTGGGCGAGCCCGCGAGCGGCATCTGGACCCTGCGCATCGAGGATGCGCTCGGATCCGGCGTGCCGGCGCGGTTGCGCAAGGCGATCCTGCAGATTACCTAGATACCGAGAGAACCGACCCATGATGAATCTACGCAAACACGGTAGGCTCGCCGCATGCGCCGTCGCACTCGTTAGCCTCGGCTTGCCGCCCGGCATCGCGGCGCACGCCGACACACCGGCACGGTACTGGTACGACGGCGCGACCAAGATCCCGTTATACCGTCAGCCGCAACTCGATCAGTCCGCATCGAACGGGCGTGCGTCGGAGCGCGGCGTGCCGCGCGATTTGGAGTCGTTCCAAGCTCGCGTTAAAAGAAGCGACGGAAAAAGAAGCGGCGGCAGCGGCGGACGCGATGCGATCGGTCGCGCTGCCGTCACCGTCTATTCGACGGCCGCGGATCCGCGCGGATCGAGACTCTTGAAACAAGGCCCGGGCATCCTCTTCACGCTTGCCGGCGGCCGGCAGGTCGAGCGGGTTCAAGCGTGGTTAGCCGAGCGCGGCCTGCGCGCCGAGCCGATCGCCGGCGGCATCGTGTTCAAAGTCGGCGCCATTGCGGGCGAGCCGGCGCTCGATCTAGCGAACGCACTCTATGAAAGCGGCCTCGTCCAATACGCGCAGCCCAATTGGGTCGTGGATGTGGAACGGTAAAGACTGTGAAGCGCTCGATCCCGGCGTCGAGCCGGCGACCGAGCGGTTGGTCCGTCGCCTCGAACCGCGATACGCCTATCGGCGCGTCGCGGTCCTGAATAGGCGATCAGTTGTCGTACTGCCAAGTGTTGGTGAAAATCTCGCCGTTAGCCTGCCAGCCCAATTGAACTTGCGCCGCGGAATCGCCGTTGCTAAGCGGCAGGTCCGGTGCCAGTTGCTCGCCGTAGTTCGTAATGGTGATGGCGTGCGTCGTGGTGCTTTGCGCCGTAGTCAAGAACCACATGTCGTCCGCACCCGCTGCCGGAAACGGCAATGAACCCGTCACGGAGAACGCTCGGCTCTGCACGTTGATCGATGCCCACCCGTTGGGGTAGACCGCGCTCGTCGTCGGCACTGTCCAGTCGACCGTGGCGCTCGGTATGCTTGTCGCCGTCACGGTCGACGTTCCTGCCCCCCCTGCTGTCAGCAGGTTGGCGATCACATCGTTGCCGAGCGTTTGCCACGGTACCGTCGCCCCGGCTACCGCGCTCATGTTCGCGGCGGTATTGATCGCCTTCTGGGGCGTGCCGATCAGGTTGCCCGATGAATCGAACAGCGTGATCGTGTAAATCCCGTAAGGCTGGATGGTCGACACATCGACTGGTGCCGCCGCATAGTCGGGCGTGCTGGGCGAGAACGACAAGCTGCCTCCCGAAAGCGGAGCCCAGGACCACTTGTATTGCGTGCTCATGCCGGTATCGGGCCAGCTAAAGTTATTGGCCGCCAGCGACACCGGCGTTGCCGTGAGCGTAGCGAGCGGGAAGGTCAACGGCCGCGTAGACGCAGTTTGACCCGCCACCCCGATGCCGGAGCGCAGCATACGCACCCCATTTGCCGGCAGTCCAGGACCCGTCACCAGCGCCGACCCGACTGCGAAACTCCCGCTACCGTCTGCAGCGTAGACAGTCGAAGGAATCTGAATATTCAGGCCCGACTCGTAGCGGGAGTTGTTGACCTCCGTCGCGTTGGTGAACTGCACGCGGCCCACGAACGACGCAATCGAGAGGATGTACTGCTCCTGGTTACCGATGAAGTCCCAGTTGCCGCCTGGTAGTTGCTGGACGATTTCGGGCGTGAAGTTGGGCATGCCGTCAGGTTGCGTGTACAGAAGGTACACGAGCGCCGCCGGATTGTTGATGCCCGGCAAGGTGCCGCTGGGTAGGAATGCGACTGTTTTGGCGCCGGTGAGCGTCGTGCCGGTGCCGATGAGCCAAGTGGAATGGGCACCTTGGAATCGATTGCCGTAGCTGAGGTAATGCGCGTCGATCGCGGTGGCGCACGCCGGGGCGGAGCCATCGGCCGGCCCCGCCATGCACTGAGTCAACTGGGCGAGCAACGGCGTCAAGTAGGTCGCCGGCTGCGGAGGATTTTTCAACGTGGTGGACGCGGTAGCGCCCTGGCGCAACGGGATGAACGTGTTCGGATCGGCAACGCTAGACATCTGTAAGCCGCCGCCGTTCGCAGCGGGCCTGACGTCAACGGAGTCGATCACAGCATCGGCGCCGGTCTGGTTCGGCGTGAATGCGCCGCCGATCGGGTCGAACGACGCGACCGACAGGCCATTAGCGGCCAGGATGGGCGCCAGCGTGTTGTTGAGCGTCGCCACGGCCGCAGCCACCGTCGAAGCGTTAACGGCGGACAGCCCACCGGCCTGAGTCAGCGTGATCGGGTTGCCGCTGGCAGTCAGCAGCGCGGACACGGCCGTCGTCAGCGGCGTGACGTTCGCCGTGACGGGGGCACCGTTTGCGGCAGTCGCGTTGACCACGATCGAATACAGATTGCTGGAGGCCCCGAAAGGATCGCTCGCGGTAATGACGAACGGTGCGGTGAGCCCGGCGATCGACACGGTGTACGCGCCGTTGGCGCCCGAGGTTGCCGTAACGGTCTTGCCGTTGGCATCGGTGATGGTGAGCGACGCGCCAACCAGCGCATTGCCGATCGCTACTGTGCCGCTCATGACGGCTGCGGCCGCCGTGGTGGTGGGGCCTGGACCGGTCCCGCTCGTGCTGCTACTGCTGCTACCGCTACTGCCCCCGCCGCCGCACGCGGCAAGCACAGCGGCCATCGACGCGCATATCGCTAGACGCGCGAACCCCGAATTTCCGTTTTTCATTCTGCTTGATCTCTCTTTTCATAAATTGTTATCGACGCTGCCCTCACTCGGGCCCTGCGTCCTCAGCAGATAACGGAACAGCTAACTAAAACTTTAGAGGGCTAGTGCAATAGCTCGAAGGAAGCGGCATTTATGCGCATATGTGGTGTTCGCCCCCGAATTTTATCGGAATTTTAAAATATCGGACGCTTTTCGGCCGAGTCTGACGCATTTTCTTGCGCTGTTGCCGTGTATCGCTCTCCTGATGCGTGCAGTTGCAGCCGGCCACGCGCAATACGAGCATCCGCTTTATTCTCGATTGGCTTTCACTTTTACTGCGAACAGCTTACTCACGCAGCCGGCAACCGCCCACTAGACGCCGGCGTCGTCCGCCGCAGCATACTCGCGCAAAAAGTGTCGAAGCACCCCCGACGAATACGTGCCGGCGATGTCGGTCAAGAAGTTGGTGAACGATGCCGTCGCGTGATCGTCGGCCGTATCGGAGATCGTCCGCACGATCGCGCAAGGCACATCGTGCTCGTAGCACACTTGCGCCATGGCGGCGCCTTCCATTTCCACCGCCATGGCCTCGGGTAGCGCACTCGCCAAGGCGCGCACCTCGCTCGCACTCGAAACGAACCGGTCCCCACTGATGATCAAGCCGCGGTGGACGTTCGGCGCCTCGAATCCGAAGCGCTCGACGAGCGCGGCTCCCGCCTCCGCCACGAACCGCTCGCACGCGGCGGCCAACCCGTCAGCCAGCGGCATATGGGTGGAAAAGCGGGCTTGGTCGAGCAAAGGAATCTCGTAGCGCGGAAACAGCGGCGAGGCGTCCATATCGTGTTGCAGCAGCGAATCGGCGACGACGATATCGCCCACGCGCACGCCGCGACCTACCCCGCCAGCCACCCCGGTGAAGACCATCGCATCGACGTTGAAGACATGAATCAGTGCGCTCGCCGTGGCCGCGGCCGCCACCTTGCCGACGCGCGCCAAGGTGACGACGCAGGGCACGCCGAACGCCGTACCGACGTGGTAATCGCGCCGGCCCAGCGCAATCGTGCGCATGTCGCCTTCGGCGCGCATCGCTTCGACGAGATCGCCCAGTTCTTGCGGCAGCGCCGCCAATACGCCGAGCCGGCGTACCGCGCTGCGATCGCTGTGTGCGCTGTATTCGTGAAATGCGTTGCGTTCGTTGTGCATGCTCATCGGGTGTGGCTCAATCGGGTAGTGCTCAATATCAATAGCGCGTCGGACTCGCGCCGGATCCTAACCGGCGGACGTCGTCGCACGAAGGGGCAGCCGGCGCGCGTGTCTCATTCGACCACTTGCAGCTTGGCCACAGCCAAAGCGAGCCACTTCTCGCCATGCCGCTTGAATCGCACCTGCGCGCGGGCATCCGCGCCGCTGCCTTCGAGTGCCGTGATCGCCCCCTCGCCGAACTTGGTGTGAAAGACTTGCTGGCCGACGCGAAAGCCCGTATCGGCCGCGCGCTGTTCGTTCGCGAATGCCGGCAGGGGCGCCGCCTCGAAGTTCGCGGAAGGACCGCCACGATCGGGCCGCGCAAACCAATCGCGGCCCCAGCCGGCATGATCGGAGCGCCCGCCCCAGCGCGATCCCGCCTCGGCCTTCGGCGTCAACCATTTGAGCGTCGTTTCGGGCAATTCGTCGAAGAATCGCGAACGCACGTTGTAGCGCGTTTGTCCGTGCAGCATCCGGCTTTGCGCCAACGACAGATAAAGCCGCTCCTTTGCGCGCGTAATGGCCACATACATGAGCCGGCGCTCTTCTTCGAGCCCGTCGGTTTCCTTGGCGCTGTTCTCGTGCGGAAACAACCCCTCTTCGAGCCCCGTGATGAACACGGCCGTAAACTCGAGCCCCTTCGCCGCGTGCACCGTCATCAACTGCACGGCATCTTGCCCCGCTTGTGCCTGACTCTCGCCGGCCTCGAGCGACGCGTGCGATAAGAAGCCGGCGAGCGGCGTCATGGTGTCGGGGTTTTGCGCAGGGTCGGAGAGGCTGGCCGCATCGAGCACGACGGTTTCGTCGTCGATCGCCCCCACCGCCAGCTCCGGCGCCGCCGTCGCGCCGGGCGCGAGGCGAATCGAGCGCGCGGGCGTGTCGAGCCCGTATCCCTCTTCGCTGACGAACGCCGTGGCCGCATTCACGAGTTCCTGCAAGTTCTCCAGCCGGTCCTGTCCTTCGCGCTCGCTCTGGTAGAACTCGGCCAGACCGCTCGTGCGCACGACGTACTCGACGGTCTCCGGCAGGCTCATGCGCTCCGTCTCGACACGCATCTTCGCCACGAGATTCGCAAACGAGCCGAGGCTCGTGCCGGCCTTGCCCGTCACGTACGGAATCGCGGCCGCCATCGAGCAGCCGTAAAGGCGTGCCGCATCGGCCAATTGCTCGATCGAGCGCGCGCCGATCCCGCGCGTCGGAAAATTGACGACGCGCGCGAACGCGGTGTCGTCGTTCGGATTGTCGATCAGGCGCAAGTAGGCGAGCGCATGCTTGACTTCCTGCCGCTCGAAAAAGCGCAGGCCGCCGTAGACGCGATAGGCGATGCCCGCGTTCACGAGCGTATGTTCGATCGTGCGCGACTGCGCATTGCTGCGATAGAGCACGGCGATTTCGCCGCGCGCGAGACCTTGGTTGATCAGCGCGCGAATTTCTTCGACGATCCAGCCCGCTTCTTGCGAATCGGTGGCGGCTTCGTACACGCGCACGGGCTCGCCGTGCCCCGCGTCGGTGCGCAGGTTCTTGCCGAGGCGGCGCGAATTGTGCGCGATCAGTGCATTCGCCGTATCGAGGATGTACCCGTGCGAGCGGTAGTTCTGCTCGAGCTTGATCAGGTTGCGCACGTTGAACTCGTGTTCGAAGTCGCGCATGTTGCCGACGTTCGCACCCCGGAACGCGTAGATCGATTGATCGTCGTCGCCGACGGCGAAGATCGAATTGCTTTGCCCCGCCAGCAGCTTGAGCCACGCGTATTGGAGCTTGTTCGTATCTTGGAACTCGTCGACGAGAATCTGCTTGAAGCGCGCTTGATAATGGGCGCGCAGCGGCGCATTGTGCGCAAGCAGCTCGTAACAGCGCAGCAGCAGTTCGGGAAAATCGACGACGCCCTCGCGCTGGCATTGCTGCTCGTACGCGCGGTACAGTTCGACGAATTTCAGGTTGAAGCTATCGCTCGCATCGACCTGGTCGGGCCGCAGCCCCTGCTCCTTCGCGTTGTTGATGAAGTACTGCAGGTTCTTCGGCGGATATTTTTCGTCGTCGACGTTCAGGCCCTTCATCAGACGCTTGATCGCCGACAGTTGATCGGCCGTGTCGAGAATTTGGAACGTCGCGGGCAGCCCCGCATCGCGATGATGGGCGCGCAGCATCCGGTTGCACAGGCCATGGAACGTGCCGATCCACATGCCGCGCGTGTCGATCGGCAAGAGCGCCGAGAGCCGGCTCATCATTTCGCGTGCCGCCTTATTCGTGAAGGTGACGGCCAGCACGGTGGCCGGCGACGCGAATCCTTGCTGGATCAGCCAGGCGATACGGGTAATGAGCACTCGCGTCTTGCCGCTGCCTGCGCCCGCCAGAATCAGTGCCGGTTCGTTCGGCAGCGTGACGGCCGCGTGTTGTTCGGGGTTCAGGTTGGCGAGCAGTTCTGGCATGGAGGAAGCGTTCTTCAGCGTGCGGAAGGAGCGCGCAATGCCGCGTGCGGCAACGCGTTGCGAGCCCATCATTATAAGGCCGAGCGCCGTGTGCATCGGCCGTCCCTTTATAATCGACGGTTTCGAACCTACCAAAGCGGCCCGGCTGCGGCCCCGCGCAGGTTCTCGAACGGATACTCCATCTCACTTCAGGCATTTTTCGGCGGATTTCCAACCATGACCGACACCACGCTGGCCAAGAGTTTCGAGCCCCAGACGATCGAGGCCCAATGGGGCCCCGAATGGGAAAAACGCGGATACGCGAAGCCGGTCTTCGCCCCGGACGAGACCGGCGCCCCCCGTCCTAATTTCTCGATCCAACTGCCGCCGCCGAACGTCACCGGCACGTTGCATATGGGCCATGCGTTCAATCAGACGATCATGGACGGTCTCACGCGTTATCACCGTATGCTCGGCGATAACACCATGTGGCTGCCCGGCACCGATCACGCGGGCATCGCCACGCAGATCGTCGTCGAGCGGCAGCTCGATCAGCAAGGCGTCTCGCGCCACGACCTGGGCCGCGAGAAGTTCGTCGAGCGCGTGTGGGAATGGAAGGAAAAGTCGGGCTCCACGATCACCAATCAGGTGCGCCGCCTGGGCGCGTCGATCGACTGGTCGCGCGAATACTTTACGATGGACGAGAAGATGTCGAAGGTGGTCAGCGACGTCTTCGTCCGGCTCTATGAGCAAGGTTTGATCTACCGCGGCAAGCGGCTCGTCAACTGGGATCCGGTCCTCATGACGGCCGTGTCCGATCTCGAAGTCGCGAGCGAAGAAGAAAACGGCCACTTGTGGCACATCCGCTATCCGTTGGCCGACGGCAGCGGACACCTGACGGTGGCCACGACGCGTCCGGAAACGATGCTCGGCGACGTGGCCGTCATGGTTCACCCCGAGGACGAGCGTTACGCGCATCTGATCGGCAAGACGGTCAAGCTGCCGCTCGCCGATCGCGAGATTCCGATCATCGCCGACGATTACGTCGACCGCGAATTCGGCACCGGGGTCGTGAAGGTCACGCCCGCGCACGATTTCAACGACTATCAAGTGGGCCAGCGCCACGGCCTGCCGCAGATCGAAATCCTCACGCTCGAAGCGAAGATCAACGATAACGCCCCCGCCGCCTATCGCGGGCTCGATCGCTTCGACGCGCGCAAGCAAGTCGTCGCCGATCTCGATGCGTTGGGTCTGCTCGAATCGGTGAAGGACCACAAGCTCATGGTGCCGCGCGGCGACCGCACGAACGTCGTGCTCGAACCGCTGCTTACCGACCAATGGTTCGTTGCCATGAGCCGCCCGGCGCCCGAAGGCACGTTCCACCCGGGCCAATCGATCGCCGAAGTCGCGCTCGACGTCGTGCGCGACGGCAAGATCCGGTTCGTCCCCGAGAACTGGACGACGACCTACAACCAGTGGCTCGAAAACATCCAGGATTGGTGCATTTCGCGGCAACTATGGTGGGGCCATCAGATTCCGGCCTGGTACGGCGAGAACGGCGAAGTGTTCGTCGCACGCACGGAATCGGAAGCGCGCGAGCAAGCGCAAGCGCGCGGCTATGCGGGCTCGCTCAAACGCGACGACGACGTGCTCGATACCTGGTTCTCGTCCGCGCTCGTGCCGTTCTCCTCGCTCGGCTGGCCGAACGAGACGAAGGAGCTGGCGGCATTTCTGCCCTCCTCTGTGCTCGTGACGGGCTTCGACATCATCTTCTTCTGGGTGGCCCGGATGATTATGATGACGACGCACTTCACGGGGAAGGTGCCGTTCGAGACCGTCTACGTGCACGGGCTCGTGCGCGACCACGAAGGCCAGAAGATGTCGAAGAGCAAGGGCAACACGCTCGACCCGATCGACATCGTCGATGGCATCGATCTGGAAACGCTCGTCGCCAAGCGCACGACGGGCCTCATGAATCCGAAGCAAGCCGCGTCGATCGAAAAGAAGACGCGCAAGGAATTCCCCGACGGCATTCCCTCGTTCGGCACCGACGCGTTGCGTTTCACGATGGCGTCGATGGCAACGCTCGGCCGCAACGTGAACTTCGATCTCGCGCGCTGCGAGGGCTACCGCAATTTCTGCAACAAGCTGTGGAATGCGACGCGCTTCGTGCTGATGAACTGCGAAGGCCACGACTGCGGCTTTTCGAAACCCGGCGCCTGCGCGCCCGGCGATTGCGGCCCCGGCGGCTACACCGATTTTTCGCAAGCGGACCGTTGGATCGTCTCGCTCCTGCAGCGCGTCGAAGCCGAAGTGGAAAAGGGTTTTGCCGATTACCGCTTCGATAACGTCGCCAATGCGATCTACAAGTTCGTGTGGGACGAGTATTGCGACTGGTATCTCGAACTGGCGAAAGTGCAGATCCAAAACGGCACGCCCGAACAGCAGCGCGCCACGCGCCGCACGCTGCTGCGTGTGCTCGAGACGGTGCTGCGGCTTGCGCACCCGATCATCCCGTTCATTACGGAAGCGCTGTGGCAAAAGGTGGCGCCGTTGACCGATGCTTACCCGCAGGGCGCGGCGAGCGGCGAGGCGTCGATCATGGTGCAACGATACCCGCGCGCCGAGCAGAAAAAAATCGACGAAAATGCCGAGCGCTGGGCCATGGACCTGAAGGCCGCGATCGATTGTTGCAGAAACTTACGCGGCGAAATGAACCTATCGCCCGCGACCAAGGTCCCTTTGCTTGTGCACGGCGATGCAGGTCAATGGCAGACGTTCGCACCTTACGCACAAGCGCTGGCGCGTTTGTCCGAGGTGCGCATCGTGGCCGATGAAGCCGCGCTCGACGCGCAATCCCAAGGCGCGCCGGTCTCCATCGTCGGCGGCGACAAGCTCGCGCTGCTCGTCGAGATCGACGTCGCGGCCGAACGCGAGCGTCTTGGCAAAGAAATTGCTCGGCTGGACGCCGAGATCGCCAAGTGCTCGGCGAAGCTCGGAAACGAGGCTTTTGTCGCAAAAGCACCGGCTTCCGTCGTAGAGCAAGAGCAGAAAAGGCTGTCACAATACCGGGACACCATTGCCAAGCTCCGCGCGCAACTTGCGCGCCTGCCGGCTTGACCGTTTGCATCGATTCGGGCACGTGGTCCCACCAGTACAACTAGGGTAATGCCATGCTAAAAGTCACCAAGGCAGTCTTTCCAGTTGCGGGCCTCGGCACGCGTTTTCTTCCCGCCACGAAGGCCAGCCCGAAGGAAATGCTGCCGATCGTCGACAAGCCGCTGATTCAGTACGCCGTCGAAGAAGCCATGGCCGCCGGCATCACCGAAATGATTTTCGTGACCGGCCGCAGCAAGCGTGCGATTGAAGATCACTTCGACAAGTCGTATGAGATCGAGGCCGAGCTCGAAGCGCGCAACAAGCAGAAGCTGCTCGACCTCGTGCGCAGCATCAAGCCCGCGAATGTCGACTGTTTCTATGTTCGCCAGGCCGAAGCGCTGGGCCTTGGTCACGCGGTGTGGTGCGCGCGCGAACTCGTCGGCAACGAGCCTTTCGCGCTGCTTCTTCCCGATGTGCTGGTGCAGACGCCGGGCAAAGGCTGCCTCGCCCAGATGCTAGATGTTTACCACATGCACGGCGGCAACATCGTCGCGGTCGATCCGGTGCCCGAGGACCAGGTCAAGAATTACGGCGTGGTGTCCATCGGCGAAGGCGACGGGCGCGT
>NZ_JBQCIV010000092.1:0-15845 GCF_051953405.1 Trinickia sp.
GGTGAGGAAGGAGACCGACCGGTACGCGCCGGAGGACGATCCGCTGCAACGTAAGCCTGAGCGCGTGGGCGATGCGCATGTGTTCTATTATCATTGCGATCAGATCGGCACGCCGCTCTTGATGACGGACGATGCGAGCGAGGTGGTGTGGGAAGCGTCGTACAAGGCGTGGGGCGAAACGCAGAAGGTGATCGAGCGGGCGTCGCAGGCTGCGGGGATTACGCCGCGGAACCCGATTCGGTTTCAAGGTCAACAATATGACGATGAAACGGGGCTCGCCTACAACCGGCATCGCTACTACGATCCGATATCAGGACGCTTCGTCAGCACGGACCCAATCGGCCTGCAAGGCGGCATTAATGTCTATGCTTATGGCCCAAGTTCGACCGAGTGGGTCGACCCGTTGGGGTTGGTGGGGAATAGAGCAAACCGTCGAGCAGGCGGCATCTTGAGTGATATGGATGCGTCTGGGGGCGGCCATGCTTATTCGCGCCACGGTGCAGGAACAACGCTGGCGCAGCAGGAGCATCGAGCAAAGACAGGAGTGCCACCTGATAATCCGTGTCCGCGACGGCCACGACCTGTGGATTCGACGCGGTTCCTCAGCAACATTGATCAGTTGGATGCCATACAACGAGGTAAGGCTCTGATGAATGCAAACGGAACCAACACGGAAACGTTCGATATGGGCAGGCCGATCGGTGAAGGTTACAGGGCGGGGGGCGGGTGCCCTGTAACAACGTCGAGGGTGACCGTCGTTCGACGCAACGGAAACATTTTGACCGCGTATCCGCAACTATGACCAAGCTGATCAACTTCAACTATCTTCGTCCGCTGTATTACTTTCTTCTGTCTATGACAGACGATGAGTTGGACGATTTTTATCTCAACACAGATGAGGGGATGAAAAGAGTCTACGGCGAGGCCAAAGCTGAATTTCTCCGCTTCGGTCCAGTGTCACAAACGCGTGTAATCGATACATTGGAGTACGTGCTAGCCTCGAATACATGGCTTGAGAATTGGAAGAAAATCATTCCACAGGAAGTTCCATTGGATGACGTCGACGATAAGAGGAAGTATGTGCACGATCTGTTTGTGTCGTTGGCGGGTCGCGAGCCGAACCCTGATTTCGACATAGATAACGTCGAGATCACCGATGCTGTCGGGCCAGAAGGACTAGGCTTGAACAAGTAACGAAGCGGCTTCAGGGGCAGCAGCAGGATGCGGAGACGGGGCTGTATTACAACCGACATCGTTTTTATGATGCGAGTATCGGCAGATTCCTATCTGATGATCCGATCGGCTTGGCGGGCGGGGTCAACTTACGCCTATATGCGAACGCCGATCCTGTCGGCTCTATTGATCCGACTGGCCTGGCTCCTTGCCTTAGCCGTCGTGGAGCGTTCCGCCAGGCAAAGCGCGATCTGGGGATTCCGATGAACCAACAACCCGACAAAGTGTTCAACGAAAGAACAGGGACGACGGAACAATACAATCAAGTCATGATGACCGACTCGCACGGTGAACCCGTCTTAGGAAAGGGAAATCAGCCGATCTGGACTCGAGAGTATCAATTCACTCGGGCGGACGGGAGTGTTGTCCTTATTCAGGATCACAGTGCTGGCCACCAATTTGGTGAAGGTGGAATCGGCGACCAAGGACCGCATCTGAATGCGCGGCCTTGCGAGAACCCACGGACCGGCAAGGTACCAGGTACGCTGCCGCACTATACTTTCGGGAAATGATAATGGATCTTAAGGAATTGCCGGGCTCAGAACTACTCCGAAGAGTATTCACATATAGTCCAACGACGCAGAAGATTGATCTGTTCGATATATCGCTGAAGAGGGACGGGAAGACGTTCATCGCGCACTTCGATCTCTGCGATCAGCTCCCAGATCGACCGCCGGAGAAATGGAAAAATTTTAATCGCTGTCGCATTGGAATTTATTGCGCCTCCATTGGCAAACTGAAGCTTCATGGCTGGAATACCAGTAATTTCGCAAAACTTTCAATCGAAAGGATCAACGAATCAGGATATGCGGTTCGGTTTTCGGGCGATCAGCTAGACATCGAATTCTACTGTCAGCATATCTCGATCGTCGGCCCCACGGTTTACTTAGATGAGTAGCACGTATCAGAATGAAGTGTTCTCTAACAACGAGAACCCCAGTGGGTTGGAGTAAAAGACTGGTAGCGAAAGGGAAAGGATCCACGTTAGTTTCAGGGGCAGCAGTTCGATGAGGAAACCGGGCTCGCGTACAACCGCCACAGGTACTACGATCCGAGCAGCGGTCGCTTCATCTCGACGGACCCGATCAAGCTGAGTGGTGGTCTCAATCTGCACCAGTACGCGCCGAATCCAGTTGAATGGGTTGATCCGCTGGGACTAAGTAACTACATCCCTGCACCGGCGAGCCTGCCAGGCTTTCCAGATGCCGTCCGAGTGAAACCTAAGACGCCAGTGCAAGGAGGTGGGGCCTAAGGAAGCGTTGGAAGCGCCCGAATGGCTGCATTTGCGAGTGGGATTCCCAGCACGGGGAAGTCGAAATGTATAACAAGCGTGGAAAGCATATGGGTGCGTTCGATCCCAACACCGGGGAGGCCATTCCAGGCAAGGGAGCAGATACTACAAGGACGGTTGAGCCATGAGTGACGCAAAGGTATATCGCTACATATCTGTATTCGAAAAGGCGGGGGAGGCGTATGTGATGGATATTCCCTTTGTAAGCCAGCCGACACTCCAACTGCTCCGGGAGTTATTTTCAAGTGGTGCGGATGATCCCATGTACGACGAGTACCCGATAGATGCACAGATAGCGAAACGACTTGCGCCATTCATCCGAAAGCCGCTTGACCTCGAGCGATTCGAATATTTTCTGTCCTGCGACGAAGCGGTATAGAGCACCGTTCCGAAGCTAGCAACGGAACGAACGATTCGGTTTCAGGGGCAGCAGGAAGATGCGGAGACGGGGCTCAGCTACAACCGGCACAGGTACTACGATCCCGCCGTGGGTCGGTTCGTCTCGATGGATCCCATCGGACTCGCCGGCGGCCTCAATGCGCACCAGTACGCACCGAACCCTGTCGGCTGGGTGGATCCGCTTGGTCTCTCGAAGAAGTGCCCGAAATGCCTTCCTAGCTGCAACGATGTCACGTCTCAGGGACCGAAAGACGCCACCGAGATGGCGCAAGAGCTTTCGGGGCAGATCAATCAGAACTCGGTGACGTTTTCCACGCCGACGACGCAAGGACATATTGACTTGCTGCAAGGTGCATCGCATTTCGACAAGGCAACGGACACCGACATTCCAACGCCCCATGTGCAAACGCGAAAAATCAACATCGGGCCGAATGGCCAGGTAACGACGTCGAAGAAAACGGAAGTGGTGAAGGCGGCGACGAAGCAGGACGTGCGCATCGCGCGAGAGCTGGCAAGACGAAAAGGGCTGTGCAAATGAAGGATTTAATCGATCAATTGCAGCGTTGGTACACGTCCCAGTGTGACGACGTATGGGAGCATTCGTTTGGGGTTGAGATTGCCAATATCGACAACCCTGGATGGAAGGTAAAGATCACGGGAGCATCGGCCAAACAGCCGCTAGATATCAGGTCTGAACGTACGGACGATGACTGGGTAAGGGTGTCGGCGACCGAGGTTCAGTTCATGGCGTACGGAGGGCCGAGCAACCTGCAAGAGATACTGACACTCGCCGTTGACTGGCTGAGCTGAACGCGGAAGGCCGCTAGCTGCGGCTCTCCGTCATTTGGCAGTCAGTCGAAGGCTTGCCTGATGAAGATGTGCCGCTTTGTGTAGTCAACGGAAAAGTGAACTCTCTCACCGAGCACAAAGGCGAGGTGGCCACAGAGGGTCCCCGACTTGCTGCTCGACGGCGTCGAGCGGGTGCAATCCGAGTGAGACCCGTGACAGCACTCTACGCAACCGCGTCGGCTAGATGAGAATCGATGATTTGACATGCCACAAGAGGCACCGCGCAATGCAGAAATTCGACTCCCACGATCTTGATGCTCTAGATTTCGACGAGGTACTCGCGCGCCTGCAACGTGGCGTCGATGGCCTTACATTGGAGGGGACTGCATCGATTCCAGAGGCAGACGTTCTGCGCTGTCGCTACAAAAGTAAGCGATTCAACATCAAATTCGACCTAGCCTATGGCGTCTGCATCGAAGCCCTAGACGGGCTAGCAGACCACGAACTCAAGGAGATCGCAAATCTCCTGCGATGTTTCTCATGACCGAGGACCGCACAAGCGGTCCTCAGTCATCGAACCAGCTTACTGCCAGCCCGGATGCGACGCGCGGTAATACTCCAGCGCGGCGGCCCGTTCCTGCTCCGCTTGACGCGCCAATTGCTCCGCGCGCGCCATGTGGCCGCCGAATTGGCCGCCGTGCTCGGCCTGAATCAAATGCATTTCATCGATCGCTCGCTGCAGATCATGCGTCGCAGCCATCGCCTTGTTATGAAGTTCGTCGGCAAAAGCAGCGTTGGCCACGAGCAGCGCGCTCGCGAGCACGGCAAGAGTTTTGATTTTCATTAGAAGTCCTAAGTAGCGTTGACAGGGAACTGCGTCCTTCACGACGAATAACGCCCGACGCACGTTCCACGCTTACCGCCCCTACCTAGGAATCTGTAAAGTTCTATTACGTCCGCCGCCCGCCTGCGGATCGCCTCAAAGCCCCGCAACTGCGTAATGCGCGGCAATGCCCGCAAACAGCACACCGCCCAGCCAGTTGTTGTGAAGGAAGGCCTTGAAACAAGGCATCCGCTCGCGGCCTCGGATCAGCGTGTAGTGGTAAAGCGCACAACCGAGCGCGCCCACCCACCCAGCCCAGAACACCCAGCCGAAATGCAACGTCGCGCCGAGCACGGCATAAATCCCGAGCGTGACGGCATAGCACAGCATCACGGCGGCCACGTCGAACCGGCCGAAGGTCAGCGCGGAAGTACGGATGCCGATCTTGATATCGTCGTCGCGGTCGACCATCGCGTACTCGGTGTCGTACGCAACCGACCAAAACACGTTCGCGGCCAGCATTACCCACGCGATCATCGGCACGTGGTTTTGCACGGCCGCGAACGCCATCGGAATTCCAAAGCCGAACGCAATGCCCAAATACGCCTGCGGAATGGCAAAAAACCGCTTCGTGAACGGATAGCTCCCAGCGACGAAAAGGGCCGCCACCGAAAGCTCTTTCGTCAATGCATTGAGCGGCAAGATCAGCAAAAACGATACGACCGACAGCCCCGCCGCAATGGCTAGCGCTTCCCAAGCGCGAATCTTGCCCGAAGTCAGCGGCCGCGATTCGGTACGCTTCACGTAGCGGTCGAAATCGCGATCGGCATAGTCGTTGATCGCGCAACCGGCCGACCGCATCAGGATCGTACCGACCACAAAAATCACGAGCAGCATCGGCGAAGGCCGCCCGTTCGACGCGATCCAGAGCGCGTTGAGCGTAGGCCACAGCAACAGTAAGCTGCCGATCGGCTTGTCCATTCGGATCAAGCGCAGGTAAAGCGGAAGGCGGGCGACGAGAGGCGCGTACATAGGCTAGACGGCGGAAAGCAAAAGACGATCGCCGTATTGTAGAGCCGAAATGCAGCGGGCCTCCCAAGGGAGGCCCGCATGCGCTCGTTTCGCGGCAAGCACGCCACGAAACGACGATGTTTTCAGCGCATCAAGCGAGCATCGAGCGCAGCATCCACGCCGTCTTCTCATGCGTTTGCAGGCGCTGCGTCAACAAGTCGGCCGTGGGCTGATCGTTGGCAGCGTCCGCCGCCGAGAACACCTCGCGCGCGGTGCGCGCCACCGCCTCTTGACCTTGCACAAGCTGGCGAATCATCTCTTCCGCGGCCGGCACGCCGTCGGCTTCGGGAATCGACGAGAGCTTCGCGAAGTCCTTGTAGCTGCCCGGCGCGTGCACGCCCAATGCACGAATGCGCTCGGCGATCGCATCGACCGCAAGCGCGAGTTCGTTGTATTGACCTTCGAACATCAAATGCAGCGTGTTGAACATCGGGCCCGTCACATTCCAATGGAAGTTATGGGTTTTCAAGTACAGCGTATAGGTGTCGGCGAGCAAGCGCGACAACCCGTCCGCAATCTTCTTGCGGTCCTTGTCGCTGATACCGATGTCGATTTGCACGGTGGTGTTTTTCTTTGCCATGGCGATTCCTTCAAGGAGCAAACGGACGAATCCTGTCGGCGAGCGGGCGAACGAATCGGCGCGCGCAGCCGACGCAATTCAGTAGGGAACGGACGAACGCCAGTGTAGCCCAGGCAAAGGAAACGGTGCCACCTCCCCGCCTTTCACATCGGTACGGCGGCGCGTCCTGTACGGCTCCTGCACGATCGAACCGGTCGGACCGAATCGATCAAGCACCGAGCGCGCGATCCGCAAGCAGTCGATAAGCTGTCGCCCGCGCGCTGCGCAGCGTCGCGGCCAGGCGCGACTCGGTCCCAGCGCGGGCGGCAGAAGAAACGACTCGGGCAATGAGCTGGGACATGACTTCCTCCATGGCGATCTCGGACGCTCGATGCGCGCGATCCATGGCAGGAAGGATAAAGAATACTATCGAATTTCCGAATTTGATTATCTATATCTATTCGATAGCCACACTGAAAGCGCGGGCCGACGTGGCCGACCACGCATCCGCGGCGTGCGCCGCACCGAGCACCGGTCGGAACCCCGGCTTCAGGATCGGGCCTTCCGTGCCGTGCGCCGCACCGCGCCGCTTAGTCTTAGTTGACGACAGCGGGCATGTCGAGCTTGCTGACGCCCGGCAACTCGCAAGACGCAATCGCCTCGCTGATCGCGTCGATGGCGGGCATGCGCGTAAAGCTCTTGCGCCAGGCGAGCACGACGCGCCGGTCGGGAATGGGTTCGTCGAACGGCACGTAGCTCAAGAGCCCCGCGTCGGGTCCGCCGGCGTGCGCCCTCACCTCGGACACGGACATGCGCGGCAACACCGTGATGCCGACACCGCTCGCGACCATATGCCGAATCGTTTCGAGCGACGAGCCTTCGAACGTCTTTTGAATCCCGTCCGCCGTCTGCGAAAACCGCATCAATTCCGGGCAGACGCCTAGCACGTGATCGCGGAAACAATGGCCGTTGCCGAGCAGCAGCATCGTTTCCTGCTTCAGATCGTTCGCGTCGATCTTCTTGCGCGACTCCCAAGCATGTCCGGCAGGCAGCGCAACGACGAACGGTTCGTCGTAGAGCGGGCGCACCATGAGGCCCGTCTCCGGGAACGGTAACGCCATGATCGCCACATCGATCTCGCCTTGCTTGAGCAGTTCGATGAGCTTGAGCGTGTAGTTCTCTTGCAGCATCAACGGCATCTGCGGCACGGCCTTGATCATCTGCTTGACGAGCGTCGGCAGCAGATACGGACCGATCGTGTAGATCACGCCCAGACGCAGCGGCCCGACCAGCGGATCCTTGCCCTGCTTCGCGATTTCCTTGATGGCCAGCGTCTGTTCGAGCACCCGCTGCGCTTGCGTCACGATCTGTTCGCCGATCGGCGTCACGCTCACTTCGCTCGTGCCGCGCTCGAAGATCTGAACATTGAGTTCGTCCTCCAGCTTCTTGATGGCAACCGACAAAGTGGGCTGGCTGACGAAGCACGCCTCGGCGGCACGGCCGAAATGCCGCTCGCGCGCCACCGCCACGATGTATTTCAATTCAGTGAGCGTCATTGGGGGACCAATCAGAGCCTAGAAATCGATAGGTTTATCTTATACACCGGCCGCGACGATTCGCCAACAGGGCTGCGTGCTGCGAGCCGCGCGGCCCGGAGCGCCCAACGGGGCGCCGACAATCCTCGAGCGTCGAGCCGTGCGCGGTTTCCTGCCCTTTTTTCCTCATGCCTTCAAGAATTGCTCTCGGCCGCCGAGCCAGCGCGCCAGGTGTTGGAGCACGACATCGGGGTACTCGGCGATGAGGTGCGCCGCGGCTTCGCGCGCCGGATCGATGAGCCAGGCGTCGTTTTCGAGGCTCGCGAAGCGCAACATCGCCGCGCCCGATTGGCGCGCGCCGAGGAATTCGCCGGGCCCGCGGATCTCCAGGTCGCGCCTCGCTATTTCGAATCCGTCCGTCGTCTCGCGCATCGTTTTGAGGCGCTCGCGCGCCGTCAACGAGAGCGGGTTGCTATAGAGCAGCACGCACACCGACGCCGCACTGCCCCGCCCCACGCGCCCGCGCAACTGGTGCAACTGCGCCAGACCGAAGCGCTCCGCGTGCTCGATCACCATCAACGAGGCGTTCGGCACGTCCACCCCCACCTCGATCACCGTCGTCGCGACGAGCAACTGGATCTCATTGTGCGAGAAGGCCTCCATGACGGACGCCTTCTCGGCCGGCGGCAGCCGTCCGTGCACGAGGCCGACCCGCAGCTCCGGCAGCGCCTGCACGAGCGTTTCGTAGGTCTCGATCGCCGTTTGCAGCTGCAAGGTTTCGCTTTCTTCGATCAGCGGACACACCCAATACACCTGCCGGCCCGTCAGCGCCGCTTCTCGCACGCGAGCGATCACTTCGTCGCGGCGCGCATCGGAAATGAGTTTGGTGACGATGGGCGTACGCCCCGGCGGCAACTCGTCGATGGTCGAGACGTCCAGATCGGCGTAGTACGTCATGGCGAGCGTGCGCGGAATCGGCGTGGCCGACATCATCAACTGATGCGGCTGAAACGCCGGCCCGCCCTCGGCCGCGCGGTCGGCCTTGGCGCGCAGCGCGAGCCGCTGCGCGACGCCGAAGCGATGTTGTTCGTCGACGATGACAAGGCCGAGCCGCGCGAACTGGACGGTATCTTGAATGATCGCGTGCGTGCCGATCACGAGCTGCGCCGCCCCGGAGGCCGCCGCTTCGACGGCCGCGCGTTTTTCCTTTGCCTTGAGGCTGCCCGCAAGCCAGGCCACGGTGACGCCAAGCGGCTCGAGCCAGCCGCGCAGCTTACGCGCGTGTTGTTCGGCGAGGATTTCGGTCGGGGCCATCATGGCCGCCTGGTAGCCGCAATCGATCGCTTGCGCGGCCGCCAGCGCCGCCACCACCGTCTTGCCGCTGCCGACGTCGCCTTGCAACAGCCGCTGCATCGGGTGCGGCGCACACAGGTCGGCGGCGATTTCGGACACGACGCGCGCCTGCGCGCCCGTCAGCTTGAACGGCAACGCCGCAAGGAGCCGCGCGACGAGCGTGGCCTCGCCCGCGCCGCGCGGCATCGAGGGCGCCGAGCGCGCCCGCCGCTCTTCGTGCGCGCGCTTGAGCGAAAGCTGCTGCGCGAGCAACTCGTCGAATTTGATCCGCGTCCAAGCGGGGTGCGTGCCGTCGATCAGCGCCGTTTCGTCGGCGCCGGCGCTCGGATGGTGCAGCACGCGCACCGCCTGCGCGAGCGGCGGCAGCGCGAGCGGCCGGCAATATTGCTCGGCGATGCGCGCCGGCAAGATCTCGGGCAACGGCGTGCGCCCGAGGGCGTTGTCGATGGCCTTGCGCAAATACGCCTGCGACACGCCGGCCGTGCTCGGATAAACGGGCGTCAACGCCTGCGGCAGCGGGGTATCTTCGTCGACGGGACGCACCGTCGGATGCACCATCTCCAGCCCGAAGAAGCCGCCGCGCACATCGCCGCGCACGCGCAGACGCACCCCCAGCGCCATTTGCTTGACTTGCGAGCCGTAGAAATTCAGGAATCGCAGCGACAGCTCGTCGCCCTGTGCATCGCGCAGCTTGACGACGAGTTGCCGCCGGGGCCGATAAGCGATTTCGTTGTCGACGACCACCCCTTCCGTCTGCGCCGTCTCTCCGGGCAGCAGCTCGCCGATCGGCGTGAGCGTCGTTTCGTCTTCGTAGCGCATCGGCAAATGCAGGACGAGATCGATGTCGCGTGCGAGGCCGAGCTTGGCGAGCTTGTCCGCCGTCTTCACAGGCTTGGCAGCGGCCTTCGGGGCGGGCTCGGGCGGCGCCGTCTCGTCGACGGGGTCAAGCGGACGCAATCGGGGCAACGGCATAACTTCGGCTGGCAAGTACAATAACGGTTTATTTTGGACGAACGGCAAGCGGGGCCGCATCGGTATCGTGCATCGCGATCATAGCGGCTCGCGGGCCGGCTCGCCGCGCCCCCGCCGATCAACGCAGCATGTTCACGCTTTCCGATTTCGATTTCAATCTACCTCCCGAGCTGATCGCGCAAACGGCGCTGCCCGAACGCAGCGCGAGCCGTCTGCTCGAAGTCGATACGAGCGCCGCGCCCGCGCGGCTGCTCGATCGGTGCTTCGCCGAGTTGCCCGAATGCCTGGCACCGGGCGACCTGCTCGTCTTCAACGATACCAAAGTCCTGAAAGCGCGCTTCTTCGGCCAGAAGGCGAGCGGCGGCAAGATCGAGGTGCTGGTCGAACGGCTGACGGGCGCGCGCACCGCGCTCGCGCAAATTCGGGCAAGCAAGAGCCCCCTGCCCGGCACGACGCTGACACTAGCCGATGCGTTCGACGTCACCGTCGGCGAGCGGGTCGAGCCGTTCTACACGCTGCACTTCCCGGACGAGTGCCTGACGCTGATCGAGCGCTACGGCCGGCTGCCGTTGCCGCCTTATATCGAGCATGACGCCGACGCCGCCGACGAAACGCGCTATCAAACCGTCTTCGCGCAAAACCCGGGCGCCGTGGCCGCCCCGACAGCCGGCTTGCATTTCGACGAAGCGGTGTTGGCGCGGCTCGAGGCGCGCGGCATCGAACGCGCCACGCTGACGCTCCACGTAGGGGCCGGTACGTTCCAGCCGGTGCGGGTCGAGAATATCGCCGAGCACAAGATGCACAGCGAGTGGTATCAATTGCCGCAACCGCTGGTCGATAAAATCGCCGCCACGCGTGCGCGCGGGGGCCGTGTGATCGCCGTGGGCACGACGTCGATGCGCGCGCTCGAAGCCGCGGCGCGCGGCGCCGAGACGGCGGGACGGCCGCTTGCGGCCACGTCGGCCGAAACCGATATCTTCATCACGCCCGGCTACCGTTTTCGCGTGGTCGATCGGCTCGTCACGAACTTCCATCTGCCGAAGTCGACGCTGCTCATGCTCGTGAGCGCGTTCGCCGGGGTCGAGACGATCCGCGAGGCCTATCGGCACGCAATCGAAGCACGCTATCGTTTTTTCAGCTACGGCGACGCCATGCTGCTGACGAAGGTCGAACGCTAGGCCTCGTATCGTAGTCGAGCAAACAACGTTTTTTCGCAGCCCAGGCGGCGCCTGGCTGCGCCCCTTTCCCTCGCGCCGGACTTGCGGTCCTAAAGTTGGCGCTTTAGCGCCTACGCTGGTCTCACGCAGAGCAGCCGGTGGCACCTGGAGCTTATCGATGACCGCCGGTCATACCCACGATCATTCGTCGTCCGCTGTCCCGGGCCTGAACGGCCTGAAGTTCGAACTGCTGAAGACCGACGGCCAGGCCCGCCGCGGCCGTCTAACGCTCAATCACGGCGTGGTCGAGACGCCGATCTTCATGCCCGTCGGCACCTATGGAACCGTCAAGGCGATCCAGCCGCGCGAGCTAGAAGAAATTCGCGCGCAGATCATACTCGGCAATACGTTTCACCTGTGGCTGCGCCCCGGGCTCGAAACGGTCGCCGCGCACGGCGGCTTGCACGGCTTCATGGGCTGGCGCCGGCCGATCCTGACCGATTCGGGCGGCTTCCAGGTGTTTTCGCTCGGCGATCTGCGCAAGATCACCGAAGACGGCGTCACGTTCGCCTCGCCCATCAACGGCGATAAGCTGTTCCTCTCGCCCGAAGTCTCGATGCAGATTCAGAAGGTGCTGAACTCGGACATCGTCATGCAGTTCGACGAATGCACCCCGTATGCGACCGACGGCGTGCCGACGTCGCACCAAGACGCCGCCGAATCGATGCGCATGTCGATGCGCTGGGCCAAGCGCTCGATCGACGAATTCGAGCGGCTCGGCAATCCCAACGCGCTATTCGGCATCGTCCAAGGCGGGATGTTCGAGGATTTGCGCGACGAATCGCTGGCCGGCCTCTCGGAACTCGGCTTCCACGGTCTGGCCGTCGGCGGGCTGTCGGTCGGCGAACCGAAAGAGGACATGATGCGGGTGCTCGAGCACATCGGCCCGAAGCTGCCGGCCGATAAGCCCCATTACCTGATGGGCGTGGGCACGCCCGAGGATCTGGTAGCCGGCGTGGCCGCGGGCATCGACATGTTCGACTGCGTCATGCCCACCCGCAACGCCCGCAACGGCTGGCTTTTCACGCGCTTCGGCGACATCAAGATCCGCAACGCGACGCACAAGAATTCGCTGCGCCCGCTCGACGAAAGCTGCGGCTGCTATACCTGCCGCCACTTCACGCGCGGCTATCTGCATCATTTGCACCGCGTGGGCGAAATTCTCGGCGCGCAGCTCAACACGATTCACAACCTGCATTACTACCTCGAACTCATGGGCGAGATTCGCGAAGCCATCGAAACGGGCACGTTCGAAGCATTTCGTCTGCGTTTTCGAGACGAACGCGCGCGCGGCGTCGATTAGCGGCCGCGGGCCGATGCGCGCCCCCGGCGCGCCCGCACTAGCGCTCGCCGGCCGCGCGCCGGCGAGTGAGGAAACCACCCAGCCGGCGCTCGATGCGCCGGTGGTAAAATACGCGGCTATTTTTCGATCGCCTGCGATCTATACGATCATTACGATCGCCATTTACGGAGAAACCAACGTGTCGCTGATTTCCAACGCATTCGCGCAAGGCGCAGCCGGCGGCGGCGCCGAGTCGAATCTGATGAGCTTCCTGCCGCTCATCCTCATGTTCGCGGTGCTGTATTTCATCATGATTCGCCCGCAAATGAAGCGTCAAAAGGAGCATCGCAATATGCTCGCCGCGATGGCCAAGGGCGATGAAGTCGTGACGAACGGCGGCGTGGTCGGCAAGATCACGAAGGTCGGCGAAGCGTACGTCGGCATCGAAATCGCCGCAGGCACGGAAATCACCGTGCAAAAGGGTTCCGTCACGACGATCCTCCCGAAAGGCACGATCAAATCGCTCTGACGCGGCCGCCAGCCTGCCGTGTCCAGCCCAAGGCGGCGCGCCTAGCGCGCCATGTCCGGGCGGCCCGGCAGGCGCGTGTCGCCCTGCCCCCACGCCAACCTACCCGTTCGGCTTCCCCATGAATCGCTACCCCCTTTGGAAATATGTCGTGATGGCCGTGGCGCTCGCCATTGGCCTTCTGTACACATTGCCCAACTTTTACGGCGAAGCGCCGGCCGTGCAGGTACTGAGCGGCAAAGCGACGGTCAAGCTCGACGAGACAACGCTCTCGCAAGTCGAATCCGCGCTTGCCGCGAATCAGATCAAGCCTGACGACGTCACGTTCGACAATGCCACGACCAACGCCAACATCCGCGTCCGCCTGAAGGATACCGACACGCAGTTGCATGTGAAGGATTTGCTGCAAAAGGCGCTGAACCCGGATCCGAACGATCCGCAGTACGTCGTCGCGCTCAATTTGCAAAGCGCGTCGCCGCGCTGGCTCACCGCCCTGCACGCGCTGCCGATGTACCTTGGCCTCGATCTGCGCGGCGGCGTCCACTTCCTCATGCAGATCGACATGGCCGGTGCGCTCAACAAGCGCCTGGACTCCGATGCATCGGATGCGCGTACGTTCTTGCGCGACAACGAAATCCGCGAAGGCGGCGTCAATCGCGTCGGCCAATCGGTCGTGATCGATTTCGCCGATCAAGCGACCGCCGATAAGGCCCGCACGCAACTCACGCGCAATGTCACCGAGCTGCAATGGGTCACCCAGAACGCCGCGGCCGGCGGCGTGCAAGTGGTCGGCACGTTCGCGCCCGCGCAGTTGAACGCGGTCGAGGAAGCGGCGGTCAAGCAGAACATCCAGACCTTGCACAACCGCGTGAACGAACTCGGCGTGACCGAGCCCGTGATCCAGCAGCAAGGCGCCGACCGCATCGTCGTCGAGCTGCCGGGCGTGCAAGACACGGCCAAGGCCAAGGAAATCATCGGCCGCACCGCCACGCTCGAAGCGCGCCTGGCCGATCCGGTCAACACGCATCCCACGCCCGGCGAAGCCGTGCCCCCCGGCGACGAACTCTTCACCGAAGGCGCGCAAACGCCGGTGCTGCTGCGCAAGCAAGTGATCTTTACGGGCGACAACATCATCGACGCCTCGGCCGGCTTCGACGAACACCAGCGTCCGTCCGTCAACATCCGCTTGAACTCGTCGGCGGGCCGCGCCGTGGCCAGCGTCTCGCGCGACAACATCGGCAAGCCGATGGCGATGGTGCTGTTCGAAAAGGGCAAGGGCCAAGTGCTGACGGTGGCGACGATCCAATCGGAACTCGGCGATCGCTTCCAGATCACGGGCCAGCCGACGCCGCAAGCCGCTTCCGATCTCGCGCTGTTGCTGCGCGCCGGTTCACTGGCCGCACCGATGGACATCATCGAAGAGCGTACGATCGGCCCGAGCCTCGGCGCGGACAACATCAAGAAGGGCTTCGATTCGGTGATCTACGGCTTTGCCGCGATTACCGTGTTCATGATCGCCTACTACCTGCTGTTCGGGCTCGTCTCGGTGATCGGCCTGTCGGTCAACCTGCTGCTGCTCATCGCCGTCTTGTCGATGATGCAAGCCACGCTGACGCTGCCCGGCATCGCCGCTATCGCGCTCGCGCTCGGTATGGCGATCGATTCGAACGTGCTGATCAACGAGCGCGTACGTGAAGAGCTGCGCCATGGCGCACCGCCGCAGTTGGCGATCCAGAACGGCTACGCGCACGCTTGGGCGACGATTCTCGATTCGAACGTCACGACGCTGATCGCCGGTTTGGCGCTGCTCGCCTTCGGCTCGGGCCCCGTCCGCGGTTTCGCGACCGTCCACTGTATCGGCATCTTGACCTCGATGTTCTCGGCCGTGTTCTTCTCGCGCGGTATCGTGAACGCCTGGTACGGCGGCAAGAAGAAGCTCAAGTCGCTCGCGATCGGCCAAGTCTGGCGTCCGCAAGCGGCCGGGGCCGCGGCTTACCCGCAAGTCGGCAGCGATGCCGACCAAAGCACCGACACGATGCGCGCGGCCAAGGCCGCCGCCGTTCAGCCGACGGGCAAAGGCGGCCGCGGCGCGGCGAAGCCGGTCTTGCGCAACCGCGCGCGCGAAGGCGCCGCGTCGCGCAAACCGGGCGCGCCCCGTTAACCGGTTCGCCAGAACCCGGAGACCAGACCATGGAATTTTTCCGCATCCGCAAAGACATTCCGTTCATGCAACGCGCGTTGATCTTCAACGCGATCTCGTTCTTGACGTTCTTCGCGGCGGTGTTCTTCTTGATCCATCGCGGGCTGCATCTGTCGGTGGAATTCACGGGCGGCACCGTCATCGAAGTGCAGTATCCCCAGGCCGTGCAGCTCGATCCGTTGCGCAAGACGCTCGATACGCTCGGCTATGGCGACGCGCAAGTGCAGACGTTCGGCACCTCGCGCGACGTCATGATCCGGCTACCGCTGAAGCAAGGCCTCACGTCCTCGCAGCAAAGCGAACAAGTGATGGCGGGCTTGAAGACGCAAGACGCCCAAGCGCAGTTGCAACGCGTCGAGTTCGTCGGGCCGCAGGTGGGCAAGGAGTTGGCGACCAACGGCCTGCTCGCACTGGCCTGCGTCGTGATCGGTATCGTCATCTACCTGTCATTCCGCTTCGAGTGGAAATACGCGGTGGCCGGCATCATCGCGAACTTGCACGACGTCGTGATCATTCTCGGCTTCTTCGCGTTCTTCCAGTGGGAGTTCTCGCTGTCGGTGCTCGCCGCCGTGCTGGCCGTCCTCGGCTACTCGGT
>NZ_JBQCIV010000093.1:0-4555 GCF_051953405.1 Trinickia sp.
ATATATCGCGTCCTCGACGGCATGAATGACGGACTGGCGATGCCGCGGTCACAAAGATGCTCCGCGGGCGATCACCGTAATGACGACACGGCGGTTACGTGCTCGGTTTGCGGGCGTATCGTTCGGCGCCACCGGCGCCGATGCGCCTTCTCCCTGCGCGAGAAAGCGATCCTGGGCGCCGGCTTGTTCGCGCAGTAGATCGACCACTTCGCTTGCACGCGCCAGCGACAGTTGCCAGTTCGAGCGCTTACCGGGAGGCGGCGTTTGGTCGTCGGTGTGGCCGACGACGACAACCCGCACATCGAGCCCACGCAGCGCCACGCCCACGCGCCGAAGCAATGCGAGACGGCCGGACGCGACAACCGAGCTGCCCGAGGCGAACAGCGCGTCGCTGCCGAGCGTGAGCACGGTGCGATCCGGCGCGCCGGTCAGCGAGATCCGCCCGGCCGATAGATCGTCGGCCAGCCGTCGACCCAACACATCGGACAACGCGTCCGACGCCGCCGCGGAGCTTGCAGCCTGCGGCTCCGGCTCGACTCGAACTTGCGCCAACGTATCGATCACCGGCTTCGCCTGCGCGTGCAGGTCCGCTTCGAGCGTGACGACGAGCGCCACGAACGCAACCATCGAACCGGCGGCAATCGCGCCGCTCAGCGGCCACCGCGCGCCGCGACACCACCGGTGCTCGTCCCCACCCGCCGCGCCCGGCCACGCGGGAGGCGTTCCACGCTCGGCGAGCACGAGCCGCCGCAATTCGGCGCGGACCGATTCGAGCTGCGTCGCGCCGCCGTTCAACAACCGATAGCGCCCCTCCATCCCTAGCGCCAGCATGACGTAGATCAGTTCGAGCGCTTCGAGATGCGTGGCCGCGTCGCGCGATAGGTCGGTCAAATACGAAAAGAAGCGCTCGCCGCCCGACGTTTCGCCATGAAATTGGATCAAGAGGCTATGGCTCGCCCATGCACCGGCTCCGCCCGCCGGCGTGGCGGCCACGATTTCGTCGATGAAGGTGCAGATGCAATAGCGCGCAGCCGTGCGCACAGTGTCGTCGACCCCCGCGCGGCGCGCCGCCGCATCGAAGGCGTCGATCATGGCGCGCAGCCGGTCGCGCAGCGGCTCCAGCGGCTGCGGCGCCGCTTCGAACCGACGCGCACGCAACTCGCAAGCCAGCTCGAGCAGATCGTGCGCCGCCTCGAGCAACCGGTTGGGCTCGCATGGCCCGCGCCCCGCCTTCATTGCCTGATGGCCCATAGCTGCAGCTCCAAGCCGGTCAAAGTGCCTGCCACGTGCATCGCCAGCGCGCCGGAAGACGCGAGCTGCGACCACAGCGGATCGCTCGCGTCGAGGGCGAAATAGCATTGCTGGGCGTGAAACGGCAACTGCCGCGGCGCCGCCGGCAACAGACGCAGCCCGATGCCCGGCAGTTGTAGATTCACGAGGTCGTCGATCTTTTCGAGCGGCCCGATTTTCAGTTGCTGCGGCAACGCGCTGGCCAGCAGGTCGGCCGGCATATCGGCACGCGCGGTTAGCACGAATCCGGCGCTTGCGAACAGCGAGGGATCGGCGACGCGGGCGACGTGCACCCCGAACGGCCGAGCATCGATACCGATCGCAACGGCCTGCGGGCTCATCGCATAACTGAGCGCGTCGCGCAAATCCGCGATCAACGGCTCGAACGACGCCGCGAGCGCATCGTGCCGGTAGGGGCCCGGCGCCAGTTGCCGAACCGCGCCGCGCGTGAGGCCTGCCAGCTCGCCGGCCAACTGCAGCAACATGCAATAGAGCGTTTCCGGATGCACGCCCTCGCTGCGCGCCCAGTGCGAGAGCAACGGCTCGCAGCGATGGACGAGTTGCAGCAAAAGGAAATCGGCGAGTTCCGCGACGGCGCCGATGCCGGGTTGCGCCAGCCGCGTCGACAGCATGTGCGCACGCTGACGCAGCAAGCCGACCAGTTCGTCGACGAACGCCGAGAGCGCGGGCGCGACCCGATAGTCGAGACACGGCGGCATATACGCCGGGTCGAGCACGAGCCGATGATCCGCGCGGCGCTCGATCACGCGCGCCACCCCGATGCAACTGAATGCGTCGCCCACGTCGTCCGCAAAAGCAAGCCGCGGCCGCAGCCGCGCGACTTGCACCAGTGCGCTGTCTCCCGAGCGCGTATGACAATCGTCGACGACGAATTCGAGACGCCGATACCGCGCGTAAGACTCGGCCGCACGTTCGATGTCGGCATCGATATCGGCATCGGCCCCCTCAAAATGGCCTTCGACTTCCGGCACGCCCGGCCGCGCGAGGGCGAGCGCCAGTACGACGATCGCGTCGCGCCGACTCTCGGGCACGTCGATCGGCAACGGCAAATCGCCATGCTCGGGCAACGAGAAAGGCGTTCCGTCCGGCATGATGCCTTCGCAGGCCCGCAAGGCGAGCTTGCCGAGCGCCAACTGCGCGGCATCGATCGTCAGCGACGCAAACCCCCAACCATGCCGCCCGCACGGCGCAGCACGCGCGCCGATCAACCAATGCAGGTAGCGATCGTGCTGCTGCAAATGCTGTTGCTGCAGCAGCATCCCCTCCGACCAAACGACCCTATCGTTGCCAACCATTTCGTCTCCCGGGGCATCGCCCGAATACATGAACTATTCGCTCGACCGATCGGGGCTGCCGATCGGTTCGGCATGCGGCGGTTTGGCGCCTTGCACGGCATCGTTCCCACCGATCGCGCCGATGGCGCCGATCGATCCCGCGATCTTTTTCCATAGGGGTTTGACGAGTCGCCATAGCTTGCTGGCAACGTGCGCGTCGATGCGCTCGGGCGTCAACGCAAGCGCGACGCCGGATGCGCCGAACGAGGCGGCGAGATCCACGCTGCGCGGCGGCTCGGACGGCGAAATGTCCACGATCGCACGCCAGCGCGCCGCATCGATGCGCTGATAGGCCGCAACCACCGCAAAAGCGCGCGTATTCGCATCGATCGGCCGCACCAAGCGAACGCGCTCGCCCGGCTTGAGCACCAGCACGCGGCGCTCGAGCACGGCTTTGCCGAGGACCGCCCGATCGCGGTCATACAGTTCGAAGAAGGTCGCGCGGTTGAACGCGTCGCACGCGCTCAGCGCATACAGGTGCACCACGAGCGGCGCCGGCCGCCCCAGCGCATCGGTGTTGACCGTCGACGACGCGCTCAACGTCCAGCGCGCTTGCGCGCGATCGGGCGGCACGCTGGCGCACGATGCCAGCGCCAGTGCGCAAGCAACTGCCCCGACGATGCGCGTGCTCATCATTTCGCTCCCGAGCCGTCGTCCGCCTTCTTGGGCGAACTCGGCGCTTGCGGCGATCCGCCCGGCGCCGAACCGGCCGAGCCGCCGCTATTGAGCCCGACGATCGGGCCGCTCGCTTGCACGCCGGCCGGCGAAATCGTGACGAAGCTGCCGCCGCATTTGAGCGTGAGCATCGCCTGCGCCTCGATCACGACGGTCGCGCCGCCCTTGATATGAACGATCTCCCCCTGAATCGAATAGTTCGCGCGCGCCTCGTGCAAGACATCGATCCCTGCCGACAGCGACGCACTCTCGCCCACCTTGACGCGCTGGGCACCATCGATGGTCAAGTCGTGCGCGCCCACCTTCACGAGCTGCTTGCCTTCGACGATCGCGTGCGAATCCTCCCCCACCCAAGCCAACGCGTCGCGTTTGACGTAACTGTCGGCGCGCCCGCCCGTGTAGAGCAGCAGTTGCAGTTTCTTGTCGTCGAAACGCAGCTCGCTGTGCTCGCCGTCACCCGACAGCGATGCCGTCCGAATCGCCGAGATCGCTTGGTGTGCCGGTAGCGCGTACGGCACCGGATTCGCGCTGTTGTACAGCGATCCGACAACGAGCGGACGATCGGGGTCGCCGTCGACAAAAGCGACGATCACCTCCTGCCCCACGCGCGGCATGAATACCATGCCCCAATTGCGGCCGGCCCAGCCTTGCGCGACGCGCACCCAGCAACGGTTCATCGTCTCGCTCGCCGAGGGCGGCTCGAATTGCTCCCAGTGAAACTGCACCTTGACGCACCCGGGCTGCTGCGTCGCCATCTCGTCGCCCGCGGGGGCGACGACGAGCGCCGTCTGCACGCCCGCTTGCGGGCGGCGCGTCACACGTGGCGGCCGGAATCCCCGGCTGCGCGGCACGGCCTCGAACTGGCAGACGAACACGCGCTCGCTGCGCGACGCGGCGCCGGCTTGCGGTGTGTAATCGCCGCCGCTCAGCCGATAACTGGCCTCGGTCACCAGGTAGTCGCCGTTCTGATCGCCACGCGGATGGCCCGTCAACGTGAACAGGATGCCGGGCTGCATGGCGCGAGCCGTCGACGCGCCCGATGCGCGTGCGCCGGCCGCCTGCAGCGCGTCGATGCGCGCCTGCGCCAAACGGCGTCCATCGCTTTGCGTGACGTAGTGCGTGCCGAACTCGGCCGCGCGGTAGCGCCGCTCGCCGGCATCGCCCGACGCCCGCGCGAGCAGCGCCTGCTGCTGCGCGCTCGCCTTGGCGTTCGCGAAGTCGAACGCCGTCAACTC
>NZ_JBQCIV010000094.1:0-27985 GCF_051953405.1 Trinickia sp.
CAAGCGAGTCGGACAAGCGAGTCGGACAAGCGAGTCGGACAAGCGAGTCGGACAAGCGAGTCGGACAAGCGAGTCGGACAAGCGAGTCGGACAAGCGAGTCGGCCGCTGGGGCGGCGAGCCCGCGGTTCAACGGGCTGCAAAAAAGAATATGGCGCCCTCGAAGGAGCGCCATCGGCATCCGCATCATACGGCCACGCGGTGTGCGGCTTATCCGCGTTACACCGCGTAGCGTCGCATTACTTCAGCACGTGGGCGATGGCGTTCGCCACCGTATCGATGTTGCGGGTATTCAGTGCGGCCACGCAGATCCGGCCCGTGCCGACGGCATAAATACCGAACTCCTCACGCAGACGATCCACCTGGGCCGAGTTCAAGCCCGAGTAGGAGAACATGCCGCGCTGCGCGTTCACGAAGCCGAAATCGCGCGCGACGCCAGCGCTCTTGAGACGATCGACGAGGCCGCCGCGCATTGCGCGAATGCGATCGCGCATCTCGCCGAGTTCTTGTTCCCACATCGCGCGCAAAGCCGGCGTGCCGAGTACCGTTGCGACGATCGCGCCACCGTGCGTCGGCGGGTTCGAATAATTCGTGCGGATCACGCGCTTGAGCTGCGACAGCACGCGCACGGCTTCGTCCTTGCTATCGGCGATGATCGACAGGGCGCCCACGCGCTCGCCGTACAGCGAGAACGACTTCGAGAACGACGACGACACGAATACGTTCAGTTCCGCCGCGGCGAACAGCCGCACGGCTGCGGCGTCGGCATCGATGCCGTCGCCGAAGCCTTGATAGGCGATATCGAGGAACGGCACGAGGTTACGCGCCTTCACCACCTGCACGATCTGCTGCCATTGGGCCTCGCTCAGATCGACGCCGGTCGGGTTGTGGCAGCAAGCGTGCAGGACGACGACCGTGCCGGCCGCGTAGCTGTTCAGCGCCGCGAGCATCGCGTCGAAATTGACGCCGTGCGTATGCGCGTCGTAGTAGGGGTAAGCCACCACTTCGAAGCCCGCGCTTTCGAACAGCGCGCGGTGGTTTTCCCAGCTCGGATCGCTGATCGCGACCTTCGCGTTCGGGTTCAGGCGCTTCAGGAAATCGGCGCCGATCTTCAGCGCGCCCGTCCCGCCGAGCGCTTGCGCCGTCACGACACGGCCTGCGGCGATCAACGGCGAAGCCTCGCCCAGCAGCAGCTTTTGCACGGCGGCATCGTACGCGGCAATCCCTTCGATCGGCAGGTAGCCGCGCGGCAAGCCTTGTTCGACGCGGGCTTGTTCCGCTTCGCGAACGGCGCGCAGCAGCGGGATCTTGCCTTCCTCGTTCGTGTAGACGCCAACGCCTAGGTTGACTTTGGTCGTGCGCGTATCGGCGTTGAAGGCCTCGTTGAGGCCGAGGATCGGGTCGCGGGGGGCGAGTTCGACAGCGGAGAACAGGGACATGGTGTCTATCGGCGGTAGTAAGAAACTGAAACGGGCAAGCGCAGCGGTCGCTCGTATCCGCCGACACTGCAAGGCGGGGCGCGAGCCGACAATCGGAGCCGGCGATCGTCGCCGGCCCCGCGGGCGCGGAATGCATGATTGTAACGAATCCCGCCCCCTGTGTTTGCACGCTTTTGATGCGTTCGCGAGGAACCCGCATGAACGGTCGTGCGTTTTTGCCGTGATGCCATGGGTGCTACGAGGGGCGGGCTACGCGTGGGTCCGCTGCTCGGGCGCTCGCGAAACGCTAAAATGATCGTTTTGTCGGCGAAGGAAGCGCCCATTCCATGTCCGAAGCTCAGCCGCATGCCGCCGAAGCCCTCGACGAATCGAAGTTCGTCGAGTTCGAGGGTTCGCCGTTCCATCTTTACCAGCCGTATCCGCCGGCCGGCGATCAGCCGAGCGCCATCGCGCAGCTCGTCGAAGGGATCGAGGACGGTTTGTCGTACCAGACCCTGCTCGGCGTGACCGGCTCGGGCAAGACGTTCACGATGGCGAACGTGATCGCCCGGCTCGGCCGGCCGGCCATCGTCTTCGCGCCGAACAAGACGCTCGCCGCCCAGCTGTACTCGGAATTTCGCGAGTTCTTTCCGCGCAACGCGGTCGAATACTTCGTGTCCTATTACGACTACTATCAGCCGGAAGCGTACGTGCCGCAGCGCGACTTGTTCATCGAGAAGGATTCCTCGATCAACGAGCACATCGAGCAAATGCGGCTTTCGGCCACCAAGAGCCTCATGGAGCGGCGCGATGTGGTGATCGTCGCTACCGTCTCGGCGATCTACGGTATCGGCAATCCGAGCGAATATCACCAGATGATCTTGACGCTGCGCACGGGCGATAAGCTCGGGCAGCGCGAAGTGATCGCGCGCTTGATCGCGATGCAATACAACCGCAACGAAGCCGATTTCCAGCGGGGCGCGTTCCGCGTGCGCGGCGACACGATCGACGTGTTTCCGGCCGAGCACGCCGAGATGGCGCTGCGCATCGAGCTGTTCGACGACGAAGTCGAATCGCTGCAGCTATTCGATCCCCTGACGGGGCGCGTGCGGCAAAAGATTCCGCGCTTCACGGTTTATCCGTCGTCGCACTACGTGACGCCGCGCGAAACGGTCATGCGCGCGGTCGAAACGATCAAGGACGAGTTGCGCGAGCGCCTCGAGTTCTTTTATGCGGAAGGCAAGCTGGTCGAGGCGCAACGTCTCGAGCAGCGGACGCGCTTCGACCTTGAAATGCTGCAGGAACTCGGTTTTTGCAAGGGCATCGAAAATTACACGCGGCACTTTTCCGGTGCGGCGCCGGGCGAGCCGCCGCCGACGCTCGTCGATTACCTGCCGCCGGACGCGCTCATGCTGCTCGACGAATCGCACGTGCTGATCGGACAGCTCAATGCGATGTACAACGGCGACCGCTCTCGCAAGGAAAACCTCGTGCAGTACGGTTTCCGGCTCCCTTCGGCGCTCGATAACCGGCCGCTGAAGTTTCCCGAATTCGAGCGCAAGATGCGTCAAGCTGTCTTCGTCTCGGCCACGCCGGCCGATTACGAAAAGGCCAAGACCGGGCAGGTGGTGGAGCAGGTGGTGCGCCCGACGGGGCTCGTCGATCCGATCGTCCAGGTGCGGCCGGCCGTCACGCAGGTGGACGACGTGCTCAGCGAAATCAACGCGCGCGTTGCCGTCAACGAGCGTGTGCTCGTCACCGTACTGACCAAACGCATGGCCGAGCAGCTCACGGAGTTTCTGGCCGATCACGGTGTCAAGGTGCGCTATTTGCATAGCGACATCGATACCGTCGAGCGCGTCGAAATCATCCGCGATCTGCGTCTCGGCGCGTTCGACGTGCTCGTCGGCATCAACTTGCTGCGCGAGGGGCTGGACATCCCGGAAGTGTCGCTCGTCGCCATTCTCGATTCGGACAAGGAAGGCTTCTTGCGCGCCGAGCGCTCGCTGATCCAGACAATCGGCCGGGCGGCGCGCAACGTGAACGGCACGGCGATCCTGTATGCCGACCGCATTACCGATTCGATGCGGCGCGCGATCGACGAAACCGAGCGGCGGCGCGCCAAACAAATCGCGCATAACGAGCGGATGGGCATTACACCCCGAGGCGTCGTCAAGAAGATCAAGGACATCATCGACGGCGTTTATAACGCCGACGAGGCGCGCGCCGAACTGAAGGAAATGCAGCAGCGCGCGAAGTTCGAGGACATGTCCGAGAAGGATCTCGCCAAGGAACTGAAGCGGCTCGAGAAGCAGATGATGGAGCACGCGAAGAATCTCGAATTCGAAAAGGCCGCCGCCGCGCGCGATCAACTGGCCGTGCTGCGCGAGCGCGTGTTCGGCGCCAACGTGGGCGATTCGGTGCCCGGTTCCACGACGTAAGAACAGGACCCGCCGACCGATCCGATGTGCGCATCGGTCGCTTGGTCCTAGCCATGCGTTCGTGTACACTTATGCCTGATTGATAATCGTTCGCATTCGCGTTCGTGTTTTCGTATCACTGCCGGCGTCGCGGCCGGCCCCGAAAGCGCGCGCAGGGCGTCGATCGGTCAGCGTGATTCGCGAATCGCATCCGTACGCGGTTCGCCGTGGGATAACCGAATAAGGCAAAACAGGAGTTTTCGATGCAGCGTTCCACCTGGATTCTGAGCGGCGTGGCAGCCGTGGCGGCCATGACCGCATTGGCGGCGTCGGCGGCCGAGTACCCGATCGGCAAGCCTCAGGTGCAGGGCGGCATGGAAATCGGCGCGGTATATCTGCAGCCGATCACGATGGATCCCGAGGGCATGATGCGCAAGGCATCGGATTCCGATGTCCACCTCGAAGCCGACATCCACGCGGTCAAGAACAATCCGACGGGCTTTGCCGAAGGCGATTGGATGCCCTATCTGCAAGTGCATTACGAGCTGAAGAAGGTGGGCAGCACACAATCGATCAAGGGCGATCTGATGCCCATGGTGGCCAGCGACGGCCCGCACTACGGCGATAACGTGAAGCTGTTCGGCCCGGGCAAATACCATCTCACGCTCGTGGTCGAGCCGCCGATGCAAACGGGTCATATGGCGTTCGGCCGCCATGTCGACAAGGAAACGGGTGTCGGCCCCTGGTTCAAGCCCATTACGCTGCAATACGATTTTCCGTTCGCCGGCATCGGCAAGAAGGGCGGCTACTAAGCACGGCTCGGCAACAGGAGAGCAACAGCATGAAACTGAGTTCGAAGGCCGCGCTGGCCGCTCTGACCGCGCTGCTCACCGTGGCGGCCACGGTCGCGCATGCCGACGACGCGGTGACGGTCAAGCTCGACATGGCCGACGGCAACCTCACGCCCGCCCGTATCGAAGTGCCGGCGGGCAAGCGTATCCGCATCGAAGTGCGTAATACCGGCAAGGGCGCCGCCGAGTTCGAAAGCGTCGAGCTGCGCAAGGAGAAGGTGCTTGCGCCGGGTGCCGATTCGGTGGTCGTGATCGCACCGCAAACGCCGGGCGAATACAAGTTTTTCGACGATTTCCATCAGTCGGCGCGAGGCGTGATCGTCGTCAAGTAGCGGGGCTTCGTGGCACTTGGCGGCGTTTGGCGCGTTTGGCGTATTTGGCGTGTTTAGTTTTGTGCCCGGTGGCGCCGCCCCGGGCGTTCGGAGAGGTTGGGATGGGCCAGGTATTGTTCGTCGTATGGCGCGAAAGCGTCGAAGCGCTACTCGTCGTGGGGATTCTTTACGCGTGGCTCAGTAACGGCGACGCCGATGCCCGGCGGGCCCTACCGTATCTATGGGCGGGCGTCGGCGCCGGGGTGCTGGCGGCGGTCGGGCTCGGCGCGGCGCTTGTCGGCTTCACCGAAGTGCTCTCGGGCGATGCGGCCGATTACTTCCAGACGGGCATGGTGCTGGTCGCCTGCGTGCTCATCGTGCAGATGGTCTTGTGGATGAAGCGGCACGGTCGCACGCTCAAGCGCGACATGGAGCGCTCGTTGCAGGCGCGAACGCGCGACGGCAACGCCTGGGGGATCGCCATCCTCGTTGCACTCGCGATCGCGCGCGAGGGCAGCGAGACGGTCATCTTTTTGTATGGGCTCGGCTTCGGCCAATCGGGGCATGTAAGCCACGGCGATATCCTCGCGATCGTACTCGGGCTCGGCCTCGCATTCCTCACGTTCTATGTCTTGCAACTCGGCGGCCGAGTCTTCTCGTGGCGTCGGTTCTTCCGGGTCACGGAGATCATGTTGTTGTTGCTGGGCGCTGGCCTCTTGCAGACGGGCGTCGATAAGCTGATCGACAAAGAAATTTTGCCGCTAGGCATCTCGCAGGTCTGGAATAGCGCCGCGCTCTTGGACGATTCGAGCACCGTCGGTTCGATGGTTGCCGCGTTGACGGGTTATCGTGCCCATCCGGCGCTGACCAACATCGTCGCGTATGCGCTGTACTGGATCGTCGTCGCTTGGCTCGCGAGGCGGGCTGGCCGCGCGCCGGCGCAGGCAGCCGGGCGCACCGTATGAGTTCGCCGGCGATGTCGGGCACCGGTGCCGGGCGGCTCGCGCGCGTCGGCGCCTGGATGCAGCGCAACGGCGCGACGATTCGCCTGATTCAATGGGTCGTCGTCGCGGTCTACGCTTTTCTCATCATCGTGCCGGCTTGCTTGCCGCTGCCCGACGAAAGCGCGCATCTTTGGAATAATCTGACGCTGGCCGCTCAGTTCGTGTTTTGGGGTATTTGGTGGCCGTTCGTCCTGCTCTCGATGGTGCTGCTGGGCCGCGTGTGGTGCGGTGTCCTGTGTCCCGAGGGGGCGCTCGCCGAATTCGCCAGCCGCCATGGTCGAGGGCGTGCCATTCCGCGTTGGATGCGCTGGGGCGGTTGGCCGTTCGTTGCATTCGGCCTGACCACGATCTACGGTCAAATGGTTAGCGTCTATCAGTACCCGCGCGCCGTGCTGCTCGTGTTGGGCGGCTCGACATTGGCGGCGATGGTGATCGGCTTTCTCTATGGCCGCGACAAGCGCGTTTGGTGCCGGTATTTGTGCCCCGTCAACGGCGTGTTTTCGCTGTTGTCTCGGCTCGCGCCATTCCACTATCGCGTGGACGAGGCCGCCTGGCGCCGCTCCTACACGTCGGGCGAACGCGGCCATCGCGTGATTCCGATCAACTGCGCGCCGCTCGTTCCCTTGAGAAACATGAAGGGCGCCGCTTCGTGCCATATGTGCGGCCGATGCAGCGGCCATCGTGATGCCATCGAGTTGACGTGGCGTTCGCCTTCGCAAGAGGTCGTTGCGCTGGGCCGCGATGCGGCCAACGGCTGGGATACGGCGCTCATCCTGTATGGGTTGCTTGGCGTAGCCATCGGTGCGTTTCATTGGACGGCGAGCCCGTGGTTCGTCGAAATCAAGCAGTTCCTTGCAGCTTGGCTGATCGACCACGATTTCACGTGGATGCTCGATACCAATGCGCCGTGGTTCCTCTTTACGCATTACCCCGATCAAAACGACGTCTTTTCTTGGCTCGACGGCACATTGCTGATCGCCTATATCCTCGCCACGGCGTTGGTATACGGGACGGCGCTGCTCGCCCTCGTAGCGGCGGGCACCCGTATGCTCGGCTCGTTCGAGCGCGCGCGGCTACACCATCTCACGCAGGCGCTGATTCCCGTGGCCGGAGCGGGCGTGTTCTTGGGGTTGTCGGCCACGACGGTGTCGTTGCTCCGTGCCGAGCATGTCCCGCTCGATTGGGCGTCGACGGTTCGCATCGGCGTACTGGCGATTGCTAATGTATGGAGTGCGTGGCTCGCGTGGCGCGTCACCGGTCAGTACCCGTCGCGCGCGATAGGGCGCGTGGGCGCCATGCTGTGCTTCGGTGCGGCGTTGGCGGTCGCGGATAGCGCGTGGTGGCTGATGTTCTGGGGTTTTGCGCGATAGCGGCCGATTCGAGATTCGAGATTCGCGAAAGGGCGGCCGCTCGAGGCGGGACACTTAAAAAATGGCATGGCTGGCCGCAACGTCGAAAAAGAGGGGGCACGAGGGGGTCTAGACTCACGTGCTTGACGGTGCGCTGGCTACTGCCTAACACCTCTCATGGAGGTGGTCCCCACAATACACGGTGCGGATTTTCGCTACTTCGTCAGGATTAGTTTCCCCAGACGAGTGGCGCGCAACTGATATCGCTCGCCGTTGTGAGCGATGAAAATATGACTTCGCCCTTGCAATAAGTGATCGCTCGACAGCGTCCGTTCTGCCGCTGCTTCGCCGGTTTCTTGCTGCGTAGCGGCCCGGCTCGCAACCGGTGCTGCGGCGGCTGCGTGTTTCGAGCGCGAGCGCGTGAGGGCACTCGAGGACGTTCTCAACGTAAGCGTGGACGGACGCGTGGGTTCACTCATGCTTGGGGCATCGGTTATTCGATTCGATGAGACGAATTATAAATGAGAATCATTATCGATTGTAAAAAACAAATTCATTGAGATAGAGGAGTGATAGGGTGCGACCATTTTCGAGCGGCGGGCCCCCTCTTGGAGCGCGGCCGGGGGCGCGCCTGGGCTCTTGGACTCTTGCCCCCTTGATCCCTTGGTCGCTACGCAGCGCGGCGTGCCGCCCCAGCGTCGCTCAATGAAGCGGAGAGGGCTGTTTCGGATTGCGCGCGTACTCGCGAATGAGGCGCACGGTGTCGATGTCCGCTTCGCGGTAGGCCGATTTCACGATTTCGCTGGTCTGCCGGGCGTCTTCGGTGTCGGGCGTGGGCAACGTCGTAGCGTATTCGAAACGCAAAAAGAGCTGTACGGCGTCGGGCTGCTCGATCGTCATCGTCAGCGAGCCGCCGACATGCGCTTCGGTGGCCAGGATGTCGTAGCGCACGCTTTCTTGCGCAATGAGCGTGACGCGATCGCGCACCGTCGCGTGACCGTAATGCAATTCGCGTTCGAGCGTATCGGCCGTGCGCGACAGGATCGTGCAGCTATCGAGCCCTAACACGAAAAGCTGCGGCTGCTCGGCCCGCAACACGAGCCCTTCCCACAACTGGTCGCGCGTCAGGGCTTCCGCCAGGGGATTCAGCGGATCGTTGATCTGGACGAGATGTTCGAAATTCAAGAGGTCTTCCTTCGTCTTGGAATGCGGCGGTCGCGTAATTTACGCTGCATCGGGCGTCGCCGGCAAGGTCGCTGCTAGCCCGGTCTCGATCGCGATCGGGCGCGTCAAAATTTTATGGACCGGGCACGCGTTGGCGACTTGCAGCAACCGCTCGCGCTGTTCGTCGGTGAGTTCGCCGTGCAAGACGATCTTGCGATCGATCGTCGAGCCTTGATCGCCCGTGGTCATCGAGAGCGCCACTTGCACATCGTCGAGCGGCCAACCCTTGCGCTGCGCATACATTTTCAACGTGATGGAAGTACAGGCACCCAACCCCGAAAGCAAAAGCGATACCGGGGTGGGCGCGCGGTCGCCACCGCCGAGCGATTCGGGTTCATCAGCGTGCCACAAATGATGGGCGCCGTCGTCGAAAGTGACTTGATAATTGGTCGTACCGATGCTTGCCTTGACCACGCGCTCGCTCATGCTTTCCCTCCGGTTTGGAATGCCGCCTGCCGCGTGCGGTTCGGCGTATCGGGCGCGATGCGCATGGCGGCTGTCGAGCGGCTATTGTGACGCAATTCTCCGGCGTTCGCGCTCGGCGCGAGACCGGCGCGGGCCGCGTACGCGCCCGCGCGCGGAGGATGACGGTCGTTCGATCGGCGATTCGATCGGCGACCGGTCCGATGGCGTCAGTGAGCGATTTCGCCCATCCGTCCCGCTTGATAATCGACGATCGCTTGCCTGATCTCGTCTTCCGTATTCATGACGAACGGCCCGTGCCGCACGATCGGTTCGTTCAGCGGCGCGCCGCCGATCAATAGGACGTCGAGCGGATCCTCGCCGGCGCCGAGCCTGACTGCGTCGCCATCATCGTCGAACACGACCATACGCTGCGCCCCGATTTCTCGTTGCTCGTCGCCGTATCGCCCGATTCCGCTCAGCGCGTAGGCAAAGACGCGAAAGGCGCTGGGCACCGGCTGCACGATCGACGCGCCCGGTTCGAGCGTGAAGTGCTGATAAAGAATCGGCGTGCGGGTCTCGATCGCCGCCTTGACGCCTAGCGCCTCGCCCGCGATGACTTTGACGCGCACCTTGCCGTCGCTCGTCGTGGCGGTCGGAATACGCTCGAACGGAATTTCCTGGTAGCGCGGCGCGATCATTTTGTCGCGACGTGGCAGATTCACCCAGAGTTGAAGCCCGTGGACGCGGCCGCCTGCCTTCGCAAACGCGGGATCCGGCATCTCGCTGTGCACGACGCCGGCGCCGGCGGTCATCCATTGCACGTCGCCGGGGCGCAGCACGCCCGCGTGGCCGGCCGAGTCCCGATGGGCAAAGCTGCCTTCGAGCATGTAGGTGACGGTTTCGAAGCCGCGATGGGGATGATCCGGGGCACCTTTGGCTTGCCCCGGCGCGTAATCGACGGGGCCCATTTCATCGAGCAGCAAAAACGGATCGAAGTCCATTAACATGCGGGTCGGGAACGGGCGATGGACGATGAAGCCCCCGCCTTCTACCGTGCGGACGGCTGCGATGGTGTTGCGGATGGTGCGGGACGTGGTCATTAAGCAGTACCTCTGAGGGGACGCAAAGGCGTCGCATGGGAATGTGAGGCCTATTATATGAACGGGCCCGCGCCCTTTTTAGCCATGCTAAAAGCAATGGATTGTCCTACCGTTGGAACGATGAGATGCAACTCGATTCGCAGAATCTGAATGACTTGATGTATTTCGCGCAGGTGGTCGAACACGGCGGCTTTTCGGCGGCCGAGCGTGTGCTTGGCGTGTCGAAGTCGAGGCTGTCGCGGCGTGTCGCTGAACTCGAAGCATCGCTCGGCGTGCGGCTGTTGCAGCGCTCGACGCGCAAGCTCGCCTTGACCGAAGCCGGCGACCGATTCTTTCGGCATTGCCAAGCGATGCTCTCCGAGGCGCAGGCCGCGATGAACGCGGTGCAAGAGTTGCGCGCCTCGCCGCGCGGCACCGTTCGCGTGAGCGTGCCGGTTACAGTTTCGCAGACGATTCTGTCCGGCATCCTGTCCGAATTCTTGCTGCGCTATCCCGAGGTCCGGGTTTCGATTCGTGTGACCAATCGTGTAATCGACCTCTATGAAGATTCGGTCGATGTCGCGCTGCGCGTGCGTTCGGAGCCGCCCGATAACGCGAACATCGTCGTGCGCCCGCTTTGGCGGACACAGCAGATGCTCGTGGGCGCGCCGAGCCTGCTCAGCCAGAACGCACCGCCTTTGACGCCCGCGGATCTCGAACGATTTCAGACGCTCGATACGCCGAGCGCCGACGGTCGCCATGTCTTTCAACTGATCGCCCCCGATGGACGACGGCACATGCACGAACACGAGCCGCGGCTCGTGACGGCCGACTTGTCGACGATACGGGAAGCCGTGCTGGAAGGGGTAGGGATCGCCGCGTTGCCCGAGATGATGTATGGTGCGGCGCTGCGCGCGGGCCAACTGTCGCCGGTCATGCCGGGCTGGACGCTGCCGACGCCGCAATTGTTCGCGGTGTTCGTGTCGCGACAAGGCATGGTGCCGGCCGTGCGTGCGTTCGTCGATTTTCTCGTCGAGAAGCTCGACGAGACTAACCACACGATGGTGGAGTGTCCCACGCGCGAGCAGGTGAGGGCGGCGCAACTGGCTAGCATGGCGGTGCCCGCGGCGGCAGCGGATCCGACGCGCTGACGGATACGCGCGCCGGTGCATTCGTGTCTTCATGCGCCTGCCGCGCCCAGCATGCGCGGCGAATCGCTTTTGCCATTCGCGCGGGCGAGGCGATCAGTAGTTTCAATGGCCCCCGTCTTGAAGCGCTGCGCGCGGGAGCCTATAGTGAAGTGCCGTTCGCGTTGGGGCGTCCAATGCGAAACCAGACGGCTGCTCTTATAGCAAGCCGGATAGGGCTGACAGCGTGGTCCGTGTTAGGCACGGCGATCGCATGCGGTGCTCGAGCGCCAGTCCGATGGCCTCCTGCGAGCCCGCCGCCCGAAGGCGCCGCGTGCGCACGAAAAAAGGCCCTCATCGCCCGATGAGGGCCTTTTACATGGGGCGCGCTTACGCCGAGCCGCCCATGTGTGGGCGGCAAAGCGTGGCGGTAGGATCGCCGGCCCGATCAATGAAAATGAGATGCGCTAGCGCGCGCGCGGTTCGGTGACGAACCCGATTTGGGTAAGCCCGCTTTCTTGAGCGGTCGACATGACCTCGGCAACCCGTTCGTACGGCACCTTACGGTCGGCACGCAAACGCAGTTGGGGCGGCGGATTCGCCCGCGCCGCGCGCCCCAACGCTGCGCGCAACCCTACATCGTCGATATTCGCGCCGTCCCAAGCGAGCGAGCCGTCGGCCCGCACCGCGACATCGACGTGGGCGGATTCGATGTCTCGCTGCCCGCTGCCGACACGCGGCAAATCGAGCTTGACCGCCTGTTCGATCGCCGGAATCGCGATGAGAAAAACGATTAGGAGTACCAACATGATGTCGATCAGCGGCGTCATGTTGATTTCGCCCATCAGACCGTCGTCGGCGTCGTCTTCGAATAGCGGCATGGCCATGGTGCGCTCCCCGCCGCTCAGCTTGCACGCGCCGCGACGCGCAGCGCCGCGCTCGAGGCCGGCGCGACGCGCGCGCCGGTGACGAAGTAGGCGTGCAGGCTATGCGCGAACCGCCGCAAGCCGCCGACGATCGCGCGATTCGAGCGCGTGAGCGCGTTGTACCCGATCACCGCCGGGACCGCGACCACAAGACCCGCGGCCGTCATGATCAGCGCCTCGCCGATCGGGCCCGCGATGCGGTCGATCGACGCTTGCCCGCTTTCGCCGATGGCGATGAGCGCGTGATAGATGCCCCAGACGGTGCCGAATAATCCGACGAAAGGCGCGGTGCCGCCGATCGATGCGAGGACGGCCAGGCCCCGCTGCATGCGTGCAATGCCGTCGTCCATCGAGTCTTTCAGGCAGCGCGTGATCCAGTCGGACACGTCGAGCCGATCATGCAGATGGGGGCGCGTGCGTTGATGATGGTCCGCGGCTTCCTGACCCGACAAAGCGAGGGCGAGGAACGGATTGCGTTCGCGGGCGGGCAGGGCGCGCGCCAACGTATCGACCCCGCCCCCGAAATCGTCCGAATGCCAGAATGCGCGCTCGGCGTTTTTCGTCAACCGGCCAAGGCGGACGATGTTCCACCCTTTGACGACGATCACCGTCCACGACAGCACCGACATCGTCAACAGCGTCAGCGCGATGGCGCGGGTGACGAGATCGCCTTGTGCCCAAGCGTGGGCCAGACCGTAACTTTGCATGATGCGTACGTCCTCTTTTTCAAGCAGATGGAGATGTAACGAAGCTCAGTCGTCGTCGAGCCCGAACGTGAACGCCTGCACGTATGACGCGCGGATCGGCGCGCCGTCTTCCAGGTAAGGCTGGCAGGCGCTTTCGCGCAGTGCTTGCAGGGCAGCGTCGTCTAGGCGTGCGAAACCGCTGCTCTTGACCAGCGCGACGGTATCGATGGCCCCCGTCGTGCCGATGACGAAGCGCACGGTGGCTGTGCCCGTTTCGCCGCGTCGCTTGGACAGTTCAGGGTAGGCGGGTTTGACGATGCGGCAATCCGCATGGTCGACGTGTTTCGGGGCTGTGATCGCGATGGTTTGCCGGGCGCCAGGGGCGCCGGGTGAGCTAGGCGCGGCGGACGCGGGATTCGAGGTGCCGGCGGCCGTTTGCGTCGCGGCGCTCGGCGCGGCCGGTGCGCTCTTATCCGGCAGGCTCGGTTGAGCCGACGCTTGAGCGGGAGGCGGACTTGGGGCGGCTGCCGCCGTGGGGGCTGGGAGCGTTCGCGGCCGTGCAATGCGTGGGGGCGGAGGGCTCGCGCGAGGCCGATCGGGTTCGGCATGCGCGCGTTTGGGCGACGGCTCTGGGGCCGATTGCACCGCGACGGCGGGCGCTTCGGTGGGGGGATGCAGCAATTGCGCGACGATCGCCGTCGACTCCAGGGCGCGGGGCACGGGCGCATGGCTGGGCGCGACGAAGATCGCGAGGAGCGCTAGATGCGCGAGCGCGACGCAGAGGAAAGCGGGGATGAGACGCGAACGCAACATGCCGACGAATGCTGCCGGTGCGACGCCGGCGACAGCGTGAGACGAGGCTTGCATCTTAGCGCGAATGGCGTGCGATGGCGCGGGCCGGAGCAGCAACTGGATGCCGCCTCATAAGCGGCAGATGAACAACGAGATACACAGGGTCGCAACCAAACCGATAAGCAAGACCATCTCGGGCTCCTAGAGCGAAGAGCGGCTGCTGGCGATAGCGAACTGGCGTGCCGACGAAAAAAGGGGAAAGCGTGCGCGGGGCGAGTGGATGCCGCCGCAGTTACGCGGCCTTGCGCTCGTAGAACGTCACGTGCACCGGCTGCGATGGGGCGTGGCGCTCGACGCCGCACTGGCTTTCGCACACGCCGCACTCGGCCATGACCTCGCGTACCGACGCTTCGCACTTGCCGCAGCAGGTGGCTACGCCGAGTTCGAACTGCAATCCATCGAACGTGTCCTCCCCTTCGGCGATGGCAGCGCGGATTTTGCGATCGGAGACAGACTTGCACACGCAGACGATCATGACTGAAACTAAAACAAAACGTTAATGCGAACTATTATCATTACGTTTTGCGTGCTTGGCAAGGGCAGCGTCCGATTTTTTGTAACAAGGCGGCGTAGCGGATCGAGCCCCGGTTCCCGGGGCGGGGTGCCTACGTCAGACCGCGTGCGAGCCATCCGCCGCAACGCCGCGGGCGGCGATCTCAACGCGTTCGACCCAAACGTCGAGGCCCAGCAGCGTGGATGCCAGCCGATGCAGGTGTACGCCCCCATCGGTCGAACAAAGCCGGGGCGGCGGCGGTTGCCGACCGACCGGCGCGCCCAAGCCGTTGGCTTCGAGCACGCGTTCGAGCTGCCGCGCGATGGCCACGCTCGTATCGACGAGCGTCAGCGACGGCCCGGCGATATCGCGGATCGCGGCATCGAGAAACGGATAATGCGTGCAGCCGAGCACGAGCGTATCGGCCCCGGCGGCCAACATCGGCTCGATATAGCGCGCGAGCAGGGCGCGCAGTTCGGGCGTATCGATTTCGCAGCGTTCCACCGCTTCGACGAGCCCGTGGCCCGGTTGGCAGATGAAACGGCAATCGGCCGCATAGCGCTCGATCAACGAACGAAACCGTTCGCTGCGCAGTGTGACTTGCGTGGCCAGGACACCCGCGATGCGCGATGCCGATAGCCCGGCCGCCGGCTTGATGCCCGGTTCCACGCCGATGATCGGGATGGACAGCCGTTCGCGTGCGAGCGCGATCGACTCGGCCGTGGCCGTATTGCAAGCGACGACCAGCGCTTTGGCGCCTTGGGAGACGAGCCATTCGCCGATCGCGAGCGTGCGTTCGGAGATGAACGCGTTATCGCGCAGTCCGTACGGGGCATGCAGCGAATCGGCGACGTACAGCAGCGCCTCGTGAGGCAGTTGCGCTCGAACCGCTCGGAGCACCGACAGCCCGCCGAGCCCCGAATCGAAAATGCCGATCGGCGCCGCGTTGCCGCGCGCAGGCGACGACTGCGGCGAGGACGAGCATTCGGGCGGGCTGGCGTGAAGCGGTGCGGTCATGGCCGGCTACAGGCTACGAAAAGCGACGATGGCTATGATGGGCTACGAGAGGCAACGAGGACAATGACGTCTTGCAAAACGACCGCGCCGGTCAAGACCCGGAGGCCGAGCCCATGGCCGATTGCTGATAGTTCTGCAGGCCGACCTTATCGATGAGGTCGAGCTGCGTTTCGAGCCAATCGATGTGCTCTTCCGTATCGTCGAGAATCGTCGTGAAGATCCCGCGCGACACGAAATCGCGGACGGATTCGCAATAGACGATCGCTTCCTTGCAGGTCGCCTGCGAGCCCTGTTCGAGCTTCAGATCGCACTGTAGGATTTCCTTCGTTTCCTCGCCGATCAGCAGCTTGTGCAGATCTTGCAGATTGGGCAGGCCATCGAGCATGAAGATGCGTTCGATCAGCATGTCGGCGTGCTTCATCTCGCCGATCGATTCGTCGTATTCGTGCTTGCCGAGCTTCTCGAGCCCCCAATGTTTGTACATCCGCGCATGCAGGAAGTACTGATTGATCGCGGTGAGTTCGTTCTTGAGCTGCGCGTTCAAGTATTCGATGACCTTCTTATCGCCTTGCATAAGGATTCCTTCTTCATGGGCATTGAAGGCAAACGATAAACGCTGACACTGCAAAAGCCAAGGCTTCGCGCGCGGCGTTAGCCGTTCGGCCGGTGCCGCCCCATCGAAAAAGCCGGGCACGCGGCCCGGCTTTCGTCTCGGTGCGCACGATGTGCGCACCGTACGCTCGATTCGCGATCGATTCGTGCTTAGGCCGTGACGACCGGCAGCTTGCCGATCTTCGCTTGCCACTCCTTCGGTCCCGTTTGATGAACCGACGTGCCCGTGGAATCGACCGCCACTGTCACCGGCATATCCGAGACGTCGAATTCGTAGATCGCTTCCATGCCCAAATCTTCGAACGCGAGCACCTTCGCACCGCGGATCGCTTTCGATACGAGATACGCGGCGCCGCCCACGGCCATCAAGTAGGCCGCCTTGTGCTTCTTGATGGCGTCGATGGCGACCGGACCGCGTTCGGCCTTGCCGATCATCGAAATGAGGCCCGTTTGGGCGAGCATCGTTTCCGTGAACTTGTCCATGCGGGTGGCCGTCGTGGGGCCGGCCGGGCCCACGACTTCGTCGCGTACCGGATCGACCGGCCCGACGTAGTAGATCACACGGTTCGTGAAATCGACGGGCAGCTTCTCGCCCTTGGCCAGCATGTCGGCGATACGCTTGTGCGCCGCGTCGCGGCCCGTGAGCATCTTGCCCGACAGCAGCAGCGTTTGACCCGGCTTCCAGCTAGCCACTTCCTCGGGCGTGAGCGTATTCAGATCGACGCGCTTGCTCGTTTCCGTGTTCGGCTCCCATTGCACCTTCGGCCAGGCATCGAGCGAAGGCGCTTCGAGATGCGCTGCGCCTGTACCGTCCAGCGTGAAGTGAGCATGGCGCGTGGCCGCGCAGTTCGGGATGATCGCGATCGGCTTGGAAGCCGCGTGAGTCGGCGCGGCCATGATCTTCACGTCGAGCACGGTGGCCAGGCCGCCGAGGCCTTGCGCGCCGATGCCGAGCGCGTTGACTTTCTCGTGCAGCTCGATGCGCAATTCCTCGATCCAATCGCGCGGGCCGCGAGCGATGACGTCTTGGATGTCGATCGGATCCATCAGCGATTCCTTCGCCATCAACATCGCCTTTTCGGCGGTGCCGCCGATACCGATTCCGAGCATGCCCGGCGGGCACCAGCCGGCGCCCATCGTCGGGACCGTCTTCAAGATCCAGTCGACGATCGAATCGGACGGGTTGAGCATCGCGAATTTCGATTTGTTCTCGGAGCCGCCGCCCTTGGCCGCGACCTGCACGTCGACCTTATCTCCGGGCACGATTTCGTAGTGAATGACGGCCGGCGTGTTGTCCTTCGTGTTCTTGCGGGCACCCTCGGGCGGGTTGACGATCGACGCGCGCAGGACGTTATCCGGGTTCAGATAGCCGCGACGCACGCCTTCGTTCACCATATCGGTGACGCTCATCGTCGCCGGGCCGCTTTCGCTGCCCCAGCGCACGTCCATGCCGATCTTCAGGAAGACGGTGACGATGCCCGTGTCTTGGCAGATCGGCCGGCGGCCTTCCGCGCACATACGGCTGTTCGTCAGAATCTGCGCGATCGCGTCTTTCGCGGCCGGGCTTTGCTCGAGTTCGTACGCGCGGCCGAGGGCCTGGATGTAATCGAGCGGATGGTAGTAGCTGATGTACTGCAGCGCGTCGGCGACGCTCTGGATGAGGTCTTCCTGTTTGATGACTGTCATGGCTGAGTGCTGTGGGGACGGAGCGGCAAATCGACAACGATCGCGCCCGACAAAAGAAAAGAAAGCGCGCGAAAAATCGCGCTATTGTACCGCGCCGCATCGATACCGACGTTGCTGCCGACCGGCAGCATCGCGGCATGAGAAACCATCCCGATCGATTCAAATGCAATCCGCGGGGAAAGTTCGGCTAGCATTGTAGGGGCGCGCGCGAGACCTCGTAAACCCGGGTGGCGCGCGCCGGATCGCCCGAGCCATAACGATCGGCAATCTAACGAACGGCCGATGGCGCGCATTGTAAGAACCCGGTAAGTTGCGGCCTTTACTGTGCAACGACTATCGTGCGAGGCGGTGCACGCGGCGTGTCGTTGCTGCAGTGCGGCATTCCATGCATGTCTGCGTGGCTCGAGGGGCGAAAAGCCGAGCCGGCGCCGAAATCAGGTTTCATTTGTCCATATGGGAGTAGTCGATGTCTGCGATTGAATCGGTTCTTCACGAAAGCCGTGTGTTCTCGCCGTCCGCCGAGGCGGTTGCCTCGGCCGCCATTTCGGGAATGGACGCCTACCGGGCGCTGACGGCCGAGGCCGAGCGCGACTACGAAGGATTTTGGGCCAGGCTCGCGCGCGAGACGCTGACTTGGCACAAGCCGTTTTCGACGGTCCTCGACGAGTCCGACGCGCCGTTCTTCAAGTGGTTCGAAGACGGCGAGCTGAACGCGTCGTACAACTGCTTGGATCGTCATGTCGAAGCCGGCAACGGCGGGCGCACCGCGCTCATCTTCGAGACGGACGACGGCAGCGTCACGCACGTGACCTACCAGGATCTGCTGGCGCGCGTCTGCCGTTTTGCGAACGCGTTGAAGCGGCGCGGCGTGAGCAAGGGCGATCGCGTCGTCATCTATATGCCGATGTCGGTGGAAGGCGTCGTCGCCATGCAGGCCTGCGCGCGGATCGGTGCGCCGCATTCGGTCGTGTTCGGCGGCTTCTCGTCGAAATCGTTGAACGAGCGGCTGGTCGACGTCGGCGCCGTCGCGCTGGTCACGGCCGACGAGCAGATGCGCGGCGGCAAGGCGCTGCCGCTCAAGCGCATTGCCGACGAAGCGCTCGCGATGGGCGGCTGCGAAGCCGTCAAGAGCGTGTTCGTGTATCGCCGCACCGGCGGCAGCGTCGAATGGGATGCGGCGCGCGACACGTGGATGCACGAAGCCGCGGCGCAAGAGGCCGACACGTGCGAACCCGAATGGCTGAGCGCGGAGCATCCGCTCTTCGTGCTGTACACGTCGGGTTCGACCGGCAAGCCGAAGGGCGTGCAACACAGCACGGGCGGTTATCTGCTGTGGGCCGCGCAGACGATCAAATGGACGTTCGACTGGAAGCCGTCGGATGTCTTTTGGTGCACGGCCGATATCGGCTGGGTTACCGGACACACCTACATCACCTATGGGCCGCTCGCGCTCGGCGCGACGCAGGTCGTGTTCGAAGGCGTGCCGACCTACCCGGACGGCGGCCGCTTCTGGCACATGATCGAGAAGCACAAGGTCAGCGTGTTCTACACGGCGCCCACGGCCATCCGTTCGCTGATCAAGATCGCCGACGCCGATGCGAAAGTGCATCCGAAGAGCTACGACCTGTCGAGCTTGCGTATCCTCGGCACGGTAGGCGAGCCGATCAATCCGGAAGCGTGGGTCTGGTATTACGAGCAAGTGGGCGGCGCGCGCTGCCCGGTGGTCGACACGTGGTGGCAAACCGAGACGGGCGGCCACATGATCGCGCCGATGCCGGGTGCGACGCCGCTGGTACCGGGTTCGTGCACGTTGCCGCTGCCGGGCATCATGGCTGCGATCGTCGATGAAACGGGCCAGGACGTGCCGAACGGGCAGGGCGGCATTTTGGTTGTGAAGCGGCCCTGGCCGGCGATGCTGCGCACCGTGTGGGGCGATCCCGAGCGATTCAAGAAGAGCTACTTCCCGGCCGAGCTAGGCGGCAAGCTGTACTTGGCCGGCGACGGCTCGGTGCGTGACAAGGAAACGGGCTACTTCACGATCATGGGCCGCATCGACGACGTGCTCAATGTGTCGGGCCACCGGCTCGGAACAATGGAGATCGAATCGGCGCTCGTGTCCAATCCGATCGTGGCGGAAGCGGCCGTGGTGGGACGGCCCGACGATACGACGGGCGAAGCCGTCGTCGCCTTCGTCGTGCTGAAGCGGCCGCGGCCCGAAGGCGAAGAAGCTGCCAAGCTCGCCAACGAACTGCGTGCTTGGGTGGCCAAGGAAATCGGGCCGATCGCCAAGCCCAAGGATGTGCGTTTTGGCGACAACCTGCCGAAGACGCGTTCGGGCAAGATCATGCGCCGCTTGCTGCGTTCGCTCGCGAAGGGCGAAGAGATCACGCAAGACGTCTCGACGCTCGAGAACCCCGCGATCCTCGACCAACTTGCGCAGGCGCGGTGAACGGTAACCGGTAACGCGTAACCGTTGAACGACATCGTTGCGCTCGCATCGAGCCGGCGCAGCGTTGCGCGGCGTCGTCGCCGGCTCGGTGCGCCGATAGGCGTTTTGCGGCGCATGCTTTGGGCGCGGCACGGACAATCCCGATTGCCCGTGCCGCGCCTTTTTGATACATAGGCGCATGGCCGCGCCACGTCCCCTCGATCCCGTCGCTCAACGCTCGCTCGAACCGCCTCCGGTGTCGGAGGCGATGGCGCTTGCGCATCGGCGCTATTGGTGCTTCAACGTCATGCTGATCGGTGTCTTGATGCTGATCGGCTTTGCCGTTTCGTTCGTCGTGCCGCTGTTCGCGCGATCGCTCACGGGCGTGCGCGTGATGGGCTTTCGGCTGCCGTTCTATATGGGTGCGCAAGGGGCGATCATCGTCTACTTGGTGCTGATCGCCGTGTATATCGTCGCCATGACGCGTGCCGACCGCAGCTTGCGGCAAGCCGCCGCGCAAGAGCTGGCCAACCGCACTGCCGGCGAGGCCGCGCGATGAGGCTCGTCAATCGGCTCGTGCGGGCCTACGTGCTGTACACGCTGGGCTTCTTGCTGTTCGTCTATACGATGTGGCGGATCGAACGGGTGACGGGCCCGGGCGTATGGGTCGGCTATGTCTTCCTATTCGTTCCGATCGCCGTTTATGCCGTGATCGGGTTGCTGTCGCGTACCTCCGATCTCGTCGAATACTACGTGGCCGGACGGCGTGTGCCGGCGGCGTTCAACGGCATGGCGACGGCGGCCGATTGGTTGTCGGCGGCCTCGTTTATCGGATTGGCCGGCTCGCTTTACGCGACCGGCTACGATGGGCTGGCCTATGTGATGGGGTGGACGGGGGGATATTGCCTCGTCGCGTTCTTGCTGGCGCCGTACGTGCGCAAGCTGGCGCGCTACACGATTCCGGATTTTTTGGGCACGCGTTATTCGAGTAATGTCGTGCGGGGCATCGCGGCTGGGGCGGCGATTTTGTGTTCGTTCGTCTACCTCGTCGCGCAGATCCAAGGGGTGGGGATCATCGCGACGCGTTTTATCGGTGTCGACTTTGCGATCGGCATCGCGTGCGGTTTGGCCGGCATCCTGGTTTGTTCGTTCCTCGGCGGCATGCGGGCGGTGACGTGGACCCAGGTGGCGCAGTACGTGATTCTCATCAGCGCCTTCTTGATTCCCGTGTCCATGATCGCGCATAAGGACGGGCTCGGATGGGTACCGCAGCTCACGTACGGCCGGATGATGGAGCGGATGGAAAAGCTCGATCGCGTGGTGCGCGATTCGCCCGAAGAGCGGCGCATTCGCATCTCGTACCGAGAGCGGGCCGCGCGGATCGACGCGAAGATTGCAGCGCTGCCCGGATCGTACTTGTCGGATAAAGCGCATTTGATGCGCGAACTCGACGATTTGCGCCGTCGTAACGGGCCGCTACGAGACATCCACGAGCGCGAGGCTGCGCTCGAAGCGTTTCCGCGCGACGCGGCCGCTGCACGCGTGGTGTGGACGCAATCGCGCGACGATTTGCTGGCGCGGGCCACCGATCCCGTGCCAATGTACGACCCGTTCCCTTCCGTCGACGAAGGCGACCGGCGCACGCACGAGCGCAACTTTCTTTCGTTGCTGCTGTGTTTATCGCTGGGCACGGCGAGCTTGCCGCACATCTTGTCGCGTTACAACACGACGACGTCGGTGAGTTCGGCGCGGCGATCGGTGGCGTGGACGTTGTTTTTCATCGCGCTCTTTTACGTGACCGTGCCGGTGCTGGCCGTGCTGATCAAATACGAAGTGATGACGCATCTCGTAGGGCGTTCGATGTCCGATTGGCCGGCGTGGGTGACGCAGTGGCACCGCGCGGAGCCTGGCTTGATCGCGATCGACGGCGGTAATGGCGACGGCATTATCCGATGGTCGGCGATTCGGATGCAGCCGGACATGGTGGTGTTGGCCGCGCCGGAGATCGCGGGGTTGCCGTATGTGATTTCGGGGCTCGTGGCCGCGGGGGCACTGGCGGCGGCGCTCTCCACGGCCGATGGGTTGCTGCTGACGATCGCCAATGCGTTGTCGCACGACATCTACTACCACATGGTCGATCCGGCGGCGTCGAGCCAGCGGCGCGTGACGATTTCGAAGATCTTGTTGCTGGGGGTGGCGTTGTTCGCGTCGTATGTTGCGTCGCTCAATACGGGGAACATTTTGTTTCTGGTGGGGGCGGCGTTTTCGCTGGCGGCGTCGAGCTTTTTTCCGGTGCTCGTGTTGGGCGTGTTCTGGAAGCGCACGACGAAGCGGGGGGCGGTGGCGGGGATGGTCGCGGGGCTCGGCGTGTGCGTGTATTACATCGTCTCGACGTATCCGTACTTTCGGCAGATGACGGGGTTCGTGGGGCCTCGGTGGTTTGGAATCGAGCCGATTAGTTCGGGGGTGTTCGGGGTGCCGGCCGGGTTCTTGGCGACGATTGCGGTGAGCTTGCTCGACCGGGCGCCCGATGCTTATACCAAGGCGTTGGTGGACTATATTCGGCATCCTTGAGGGTGGCCCCAACGGGGCGGCGAGGAGGGGGCTGCCCATCGCCACAGACTCTGCTATAATGCGCGGCTCTCGGAGAGATGGATGAGTGGTTTAAGTCGCACGCCTGGAAAGCGTGTATAGGTTAATCGCCTATCGGGGGTTCGAATCCCCCTCTCTCCGCCAAGGATTTCAAGGCCCGCGCCAGCGGGCATTGTCGTTTTCGGAGAGAAGCAAGCCGATAGTTCGGCTTGCGCGGGGGATTCGAAGGGATTCGCTTGCAAGCGAATCCGCGGCCTGCGTTCGTGCAGGCGGGATTCCCGCCTACCCAGCCCCCTCGCTTCCAACGATCTCGGATAGCCGTGGCGAACACCCAAATCCGAGGTATATGCTAATCCCGGTTAGCAACCAAATTCGCATATACGACCGAGGGAAACACTCATGGATGCACGTGAGGCCGAAAGCAAGCTACTGGCGCGATGCGTAGAGGCGGCACGCGACTCTCAGGCGTCGTCGGAAGATGTGGTCGAGGCGAACGTGTTTAGGTTGGCTGGGATGGTAGTGCGCAGCGAGTTTCCCCTTGAGTGGAAGAGTCTGACGGAGGCGAGCCAACGGTATTTCGACGCCCATCCAGGTACGTTGGCGGACGCTGAGGACGTTGTGCGCAACGGCTGGGTCGCGAGTTTGCCGCGCTTGCGCGACTTATTGCGCGCTCAGCTTCGTCGAATCTAAGCGATATGCACGAAGATCCGACATTCAAGGTTGGTACCGCGCTTGTTCGAGGTTTGCGCGAACTTCTCGAGCGACTCGAAAATCGTCTGCAACTGAAGTCGCCGCTGCAGGTGTACCTGACGGGCGGTATGGCAGTACATCTTAATGCATGAGGACTACCAAGCAGATTCCCGACCGGTCTATCTCGGGCTTGGGAGTATCAGGGTCAATGTGCTTTCGCCTGTCGATCTGGCCGTCAGTAAGATCGCGCGGCTTACCGATAATGATCGAGAGGCTATCCGCGAACTGGTCCTACTGGGGTTGACCGATGCGGACGAGATCGAGGATCGTGCCACCGAGGCGTTGAGTGGCTACGTGGTCGGCCCTGAACAATTCGTTTTGTCGCGCTGACCGAACTACGCCGTCGAGGGCGTAGCGGTTTCGAAGCTAAGCAAGGCGGCGAGAACCAGGGCGTAAAAAAGCCGCAGCCGGCGCAGGATCATTCGCAGGTTGTGACCGGCGCCGCACAACACCGCATGAATCGCATCGCCCAACGTACCCTTGAGCCAATTGCGACCGAGCTTGCCGTCGGCCTTCATGTGCCCGATGGCTGGCTCGATCGCACTGCGCCGCCGGATCATCGCGCGCAAGCCGCGCGTGATGCCGCGTCGCAGGCCAGGGTGATAGACCTTCACACCGTCAATGGCGACGCCCTTGTAGCCGCGATCGACGACGGCGATCTCCGGCTGAACGTCGCTCAAGATCGCCGCCTGCTCCAACGCTTCGGCCAACGTGTGCCCGTCGTACGGATTGCCCGGCATCGAGCGCGCTCCGACTACCAGACCTTCCTTGTGCGTCGTCGTGATTGACACCTTCACGCCGAATTCGTACGGCTTGCGAGCTTGGCCTTTGGCCAAGCACTCCACTTCCGGCGCGTGCAGCGCGTACAGCTTGTTCTTGTCCTTTTGCTTCTGAGTGAGAATGCGCTTCGTGCGGCCGATCAGATCTTCCAGCGCTGCCCGGCTTTGCGGGGCAACGTCGTCCAGTTGCCGCTCGACGTCGCGCATCACGCGTCCCACTCGAGAACGCAATGTGCGCAGCGCTTTCTTCATCCGCTTGTACTGTTTGGCATGCGCGTAGCGGCCGATTTGGCCCGCCAGTCGCGGCGCTTCGCGGTTGTAGTTCTGCCGCAGCCTGAGCCCCTGCTGGGCAGCAGCCTTCACCAGATGCTCTCGGCAACGTTCGAGTAGGCGCGAATCGGTGGGATGCGCAATCGCCTTCTCCATGACCGTCGTATCGACGATTACCCGCTTCAGGCTCGAAGTCTTGATGACGTTCGCTCGTTTGGCCGCTTCGATGGTCTCGGCCAGCAGTTCTTCGACACCGGCCTCGCCCAGCCGCTTGCGCCAGCGCGTCAGGCTCGACGGATCAATCGGGGGCTGCGTCTGCAAGTACGTCTCGCCGTTGAACACTTGCCAGTACGGGTTCTCAAGCCATTGCCAAACGACCTCTTCATCCGACAGATCGAACGCGTGCTGCAAGTACAGCAGCCCTGCGATCAAACGCGGCGACGTTGCCGGTCGGCCTCGGTGCGACACGAAGCTCGCACTCATCGCCGTGTTCAACCGCTCCCAGTCGATCAGATCGGCAAGGCGAACCAACGGATGCTTCAAGTTGATCTGCTCGCGCAGCGGTTGGCGAAAGAAATCTCCCTCTGGCACCGGCGTCTTCGGACCCATCCACACCTCGTCAGGATTTGCAGGATTCGCGCATCAATATGCCTGCTTCCTGCAAATCCAACAATACCGTTTCGGCTTCACAGGCTTACTGCGCCCGCCCCGCAGCATTGTTCAGGGCCGACTTATTAAATCTGCGGCCACGGCTGATGGCACCATAATCACGCCATACCGATTCCAATGACCAAGATACTGCGATGCTGTTCCGCCGGGTTTGTCGACGAATGAATAGCTGTCTCGTGCATATACATATATGTGAGTCACTTCCACGCGCGACTGGCAACAATATTCCGGTATTGGTTCAGAATATTTATAGTATTTCTCCGAAAATACTCTTGCGTTCGCGATTGCCGCCATATATGCGAAATTCCCGAGTGAGGCCGTTAGGTCGGTCAGCCCACCATTTTCGGAGATAGTGTCGAGGTCGGAGACCTTCGTCAATTGAAATTGGTAGTCCTTGTGAAACGTCTGGACATCCTCATTGGATAGTTGCCAGGCGTCTATGTCGCCAGTAAACGCCATGCCCCCTTCTGTGAACCGCCTCGCGACAAAACGCCGCACGATCTTTTTTAATGCGGAGATCGCCGCATCAGTGTATATTTCTTTATTGACAAGGCGGCGTAACTTTGCTTGGGAGCCACCGTATTTTAGCGTAAAATCCAGCGTTACCGTTTTGGTGTCGACCATATCTTTAGGATAAGTGTCGGACAGCCCGTGAGTAATGTATTTACGTCCGTTGAACCAGCGTCGAGCCAGTTTGGCTGCAACAACAAAGCCCATTTTTTCCATCGCATTGGGAATGTCGAGCATATCGAACGTCGGCGGCACGCGGCAGTCGTCTTCTTCGTCATCCTTGCTTTTCGCGGGTGCGGCAGGCATCGGCGGACCCGACACTTGCTTTTCGGGCTTCTTCTCAGCGTTGGTTACGGCCTTTGGTTCCTCTGCCTTCGGCGACGGCGGCGTCCATCCTTTAGGCGCCCTGTCCATCAGGACGTGAGCCTGGGGATTGTTCAGCGGCTTGCAGAGGTCCTTTGTCCACTTCGTGTTGCTTGAAAATAGGCCGGCTTTTTCTGGCTTGAAATATAGGATTCTGTTTGGTGTAGTCATTCGAGTTATTTGTTCGGCCTCGGATCGCCGGCGAATATAACATGACTCGAAGCCTGCTTAACTAATCGCCAGCCCCAGATTAACCACACGAGCGAAAAATGGCCCACACGGCGACGGGCCTCAAAACCGCGAGAGGCAAAGAGCGCGGCCAGATGCGTCATGCCACGGTTTAGTGGTCTAGAACCGCGCTCAACGCAAGCTCGTTGGCGATTGCTGTCAGCCTCTTGGCCCGCGTCCAGATCGTCACGCCCGGCTGTAACTTCGCAGATGCGAGCAGCGACGCATCCACATAGCCGATCCCCCGGCCAAACAGCTGCTGTTGCTCGATCAGATAGAAGACTTCGTCAGGCGTGGCGACTGGCACGCGCGGCAGATCGTTCAAAGCGCGAAGCACGGCAGAGCGGTTGCGCAAACTACCTAGCGAAATTTCGCCGATGACATACGGGTGGATCCGGACACGGTGATGGAGCAGAAGGTCGACCATCATCGGCTCCGAATGATCGATGTGATCGATCCACACCGATGTGTCGACAAGGATCATTCAAGCTCCTGCCGGCGGCGCGGTGCAGCGGTGATGCCCGGTTGACTACCGCCCAAGGCAGCGAGCCTGCGCGCGGCTTCGCGCTCGATCAGCGCTTTCAAGGCTTCGCGCACAAGAGCGGCCTTCTCGCTCAACCCGGTGTAGTCCTGGGCCCGAGAGACCAAATCATCGTCCAACGCGATTGTGGTTCGCATAACAACCTCCCTGATTGGGCACGATTATAGCATCGTTTGATGTTGAATTTCGTGCTATATGAGGGAGCGGACATTGGGTTGTCACGGGCTCCCGATCGCGACCGCCGAGTTCAATCACACCCGGACAGACATCGCTGAAGTTGCTGCGCCACGGAGATGAGATGCCATGCCCACGTTCTAAAGACGAATGGACTCGCGCATTCGTTTTGGTCCCGGCAAGGATGGGCCTTGTGAACGGATATCGATCGCGATTCGTTGATCCGTAACGGCAGCGCGAACGCTTGAGCCCCCTCCCGCACACCGTCACGAATTCGCCATGGCCACGTGCGCGGCGTCCTGATTCGTGTTCGGCGTCTTCAACGTGCAAGCGATCACGCAAGCGACGGCCGCCGAAAGCACGAGGTACGAGAAGGCCCCCACGTACGAGCCGTTGAAGGCCCCGATCAAATGCCCCATGATCACCGGTGCGATGAATCCCGCCATTTGCCCGCCGAAGTTGATGAGGCCCGTCGCGCTGCCCACCTTGTCGTTCGGGAAATACTTGAGCGGAACGGTGAAGACCGTTGCGTAGACCATGGTGAACGCACAGATGCACAGCGTCCAATAAAGCACGATCAGCGGTAGCGAGGACGTCGTCATCATCAAGATGAGGAACAGGGCGCACAGCAGCGCACCGCATGCCATCAGCGGCTTCGAGCGGTGCGCTCCGGCCTTGTCGATGACATGGCCGACGGTATTGGTGGCGAAGAACGCCGCGATATACGGGATCATCGAAGCGATGCCGATGTGTTGAATGTCGATGCCTCGAACCTTCAGCAAGTACGACGGCATCCACGATTGCAGCCCGAGAAACAGCGTGCTGCTGCAAAACCAGATCAGGCCCACGCGCCACGTCATGGGATTGTGTAGCAGCTCGAGGTAGTGGGAACGGCTTTGAGCGGCCGCGCGGGTGCTGCGCACGTGCGCGCGCGGCTTGAGCATGAAGACGAATGCCGTTGCAACGGCCACGCCGCATACCCCCAATGCCGGAAACGTCCAACGCCAGCCATACGCGGCAATGACGGCGGCAACGAAGATGGAGCCGGCGGCATTGCCGAGGAATACGGTGCTGGACATCAACGATTGCACGCGGCCGCGCTCCTGCTTCCGAAAATTCTCCGCGATGGCGACCGCATTGGCCGGCGCGAAGCCGCCTTCACCGATACCGAACAGCAATCGGATGATGACGAGCGACGCGAACGACCAAGACATGCCGGTCAG
>NZ_JBQCIV010000095.1:0-21639 GCF_051953405.1 Trinickia sp.
CGCAATGTCGTTGCCAAATGGACCGGATCTCGACATGATTGGAAAAGCGCGATGACACAGTTCGCACTGCTTTACCCCGAGCGCTTCAACATCGGGCTGTAAGTGTCAACCCGCCTCACACACAAAATCCCGGATACGTCCCACCTACATCATGCGGACCACGCCGAGTTTTGCAAAACGATGCGGTAGCCGTCGTGATCCTCGAAGGTTCTACCTGACACGTCCCAATGGTCGCAAAATAACCGCGCAACCACAACGCCATTCCCATCGATCTCCGCCATTGCTGCTACACTATCGTCGTATCAATCCCCTCAACACACCCATCCACCCAGGGAGGCGTTCGATGTCCAACACCACGCTTAAAGCCGTCCCGAACGTGGCAGGTGTTCCTTCGCGCGAGATGCGCCGCTGACGTAGCGGTTCTCGTCGCCGCGTACGGCCTGAATCGCGCGGCCCGCCATTCGGTTGTCCTGCTTTCCCACTAGTTCGCCGCCACAAGCGGCGTAGCCGCGTCGCCGACGTTTTTTTCGTCTGCGCCGCGAAGCGTTTTCTTTACCTTTGAAAAAGCCCTGGGTGCGACCCGCTCCCCGGGCGGAGCGCCTATGATTCGCAAAAAAATCGATCTTGGCGGGCAGACGTTCAAGGACGTCTTCAGCTTCGCCTTTACACACTGGATGGTCCAACGCTGGCGCGTTGCCGGCATCGTCGCCCTCGCGCTGCTCACGGCGTTGGCCGACGTCATGACACCGCTCTTCGCGGGTCGTCTCGTCGACGCGCTCGCAGGCGCGGGCCATGCGAAGGCGGGCGCGTTGCACGGCGCGCTCGAATCGCTCGCGGCACTGATCGGGCTCGCGCTCGGCAGTGCGCTGCTGCGCTATCTCACCTACGCGGGCATCATCGCGTTGACGCTGCGGATGATGAGCGACATCGCCGGCGATGCGTTCCATCGCGTGCAACGTTTGTCCACGGATTGGCATGCGAACAGCTTCGCCGGCTCCACCGTCCGCAAAATCACCCGCGGCATGTGGGCACTCGACATGTTCAACGACACGTTGCTGCTCGGTCTGCTGCCTTCGTTCGTCATGCTCGTCGGCGCGACGATCTTGCTCGGTATGCACTGGCCGATCATGGGCGCTGTCGTCGGCGTGGGCGCCGTGCTCTATATCGGCACGACGATCGCGCTGACGGTCGGCGTCGTCGCACCCGCCGCGCGTCTGGGCAATGCATGGGATACGCGCATGGGCGGCGCGCTGGCGGACGCCGTGACCTGCAACGCCGTCGTGAAGGCGTTCGGCGCGGAGGTGCGCGAGGAGCAGCGGTTTGCCCGCGTGATCGACAAATGGCGGCATCGCACACGCCGGGCCTGGGTGCGCGGGACGTTCAACGGGAGTCTGCAAAACGTCATGCTCGCCTTGATGCAGGCCGCGATGCTCGGCGTGGGCCTGATGCTGTGGCTGAACGGCCGCGCCGGCGTTGGCGACATTGCCTTTTCGTTGACGATGTTCCTCGTTCTGCAAGGCTACCTGCGCGATGTCGGCATGCTCGTGCGTCAACTGCAGCGCTCGGTCAACGATATGGAAGAGCTGGCGCAGTTGACGCGCCAGCCGCTCGGCATCGAAGACAAGCCTGGCGCCGGCACGCTCGCCGTGGAGCGCGGCGAGATTCGCTTCGAGCATGTGACGTTCCGGTACGACGCACATGCGGCGCCGTTGTATGCCGATTTCTCGGCGCGGATCGCCCCGGGCGAGCGCGTGGGCTTGATCGGGCATTCGGGTTCCGGCAAGACGACGTTCATCAAGTTGATTCAGCGTCTGTACGATGTCTCGGAGGGCAAAATCACGATCGACGGGCAAAACATTGCCGATGTCCGACAGGCGTCCTTGCGCGCGCAGATTGCCATCGTTCAACAAGAGCCGTTGCTGTTTCACCGTTCGTTGGCGGAGAACATCGCTTACGCGCGGCCCGGCGCATCGCAGGCCGATATCGAGCGTGCGGCCCGGCTCGCCAATGCCCACGACTTCATTACCGCGTTGCCGAACGGGTATGACACGCTCGTCGGCGAGCGCGGCGTGAAGCTCTCGGGCGGCGAGCGGCAGCGCGTGGCCATCGCGCGGGCCTTTCTTGCCGATGCGCCGGTGCTCATTTTCGATGAGGCGACGTCGAGCCTCGACAGCGAAAGCGAGGCGTTGATTCAGCAAGCGATGGACCGGTTGATGGTGGGGCGCACGACGCTCGTCGTGGCACACCGCCTATCGACCGTGCGCGCACTCGATCGCTTGCTCGTGCTCGATAAGGGGTGCGTCGTCGAAGAGGGCAGTCACGATGCGTTGATCCGGCTCGAGCACGGGTTGTATCGGCGCTTGTTCGAGCGTCAGGCGCTCGAATTGACGAAGGGGCTCGATACGCCGCCGTCGCATTCGGTAGGGCCGGCCACGGCAGCGGTAGCCGAAGCCTGAGTACGACGATGACCTGATGCGAACCTAAGAGGGCCGGCTTTGCCGGCCTTTTTCAATTCTCGGCCATGCCGCAACGAATGCGCATTGAGGAAATCGTCGAAGAGGGCTAAAGAAATTGGTAGTGATTTGTTATGCGAATCTTTAATCGATGGATAAAAATGTGGTTTCGTGTTAGCGCTGATTTTCTGTAATGAAAACGAAAATTAATCATACGTAATATCCCAATCTGATTAGTGATACCTGTCTAATCTGAAAAATCCACTTACGTTAAGCGCTGTTTGCTGCTTCACTCCAATGCGCCGTGTGCACCGTGCAGTAAGGCTTGCGGAGCGGCATCGTTTAAAACGCCGTATGAAAAGTCATCGGCATTTCGTCGCGATATAAATTGGAGGAACGGTATGGCTAGGTCTTTAAAAAGGAAGTTTGTAGGCGGTTTGATGGCGCTGGCGGTTTGCGGCGCTCCGTTATACGGATTGACGGGTGCTGCGACATTTCTTTTGCTCGCCCAATCCGGTTCCGCAATGGCGGATACTGCCCCGGCAATCGACGATTATGCCGCGACGCAATATCCGATCGTCCTCGTCCATGGCCTCTCGGGCACCGACCGTTACGCGAACCTGATCGATTACTGGTACGGGATCGCATCCGATCTCGAATCGCACGGCGCGAATGTCTACGTGGCGAACCTCTCGGGCTTCCAAGGCGATTTGGGCGCGAACGGGCGGGGCGAGCAACTGCTCGCGTATGTTCAGCAAGTCCTTGCAGCGACAGGCGCACAAAAGGTGAATCTGATCGGCCATAGCCAAGGGGGACTCGACGCACGCTACGTGGCGGCGGTGGCGCCCGACCTGGTGGCCTCGGTCACGACGATCGGCACGCCGCATCGGGGTTCTGAGTTCGCCGATTACGTGGCCCAAGTGCTTGCAAAAGATCCGACGGGGCTAGCCGCGCCGTTGATCGGCAAGTTCGCCAATCTTTTGGGTACGCTGTTCAGCAGCAACTTCAACACGAATCAGGATGCGATCGCGGCACTGAACGCGCTCACCACGTCCAACGCCGCGCAGTACAACGAGGCGGTGCCGAGCGCCGGTTTAGGCGCGCCCGGTTCCTGTCAGACGGGCACACCCACTGAGACGGTCAACGGCAACATGCACTACCTGTACTCGTGGGCCGGCAGCGCGATCCAGCCGACTTGGTCCGCACTCGGCGTGCAAGCCGCGACCGATACGAGCGTATCCGGCGTACTCGATTCGGCCAATCTCAAGGACCCCTCGACCCTCGCGCTCCTCGGTTCGGGCACGATCATGATCAATCGCAACGCCGGTCCGAACGACGGCCTCGTTTCGGTCTGCAGCGCGTTGTTCGGCCAAGTGCTGAGCACGAGCTATCACTGGAATCACGTCGATGAAATCAATCAGGTGCTAGGCGTGATGGGTCAAAACGCCGAAGATCCGGTAGCGGTCATTCGAACGCATGCCAATCGTTTGAAAGTTCAGGGGCTGTAAATGATGACGCGCCCTGCCGATGCAAAGAAGACCGCGGGCACGCTCGCATGGTTCGGTCTCGCGGGTTGCGCCGCGGCTGCTGCCGTCTGGTATCTCGCTGCGCCGGCCAGGGCGCCCCTCGCACACGGGCAAAGCGTCGCCGCCGCCGTGGCGGTGCCGCTTGCTCCCGCGGCGCGGCCTGAATCGACCGAGACAGCGTCCACGTTGCCGGTTTCGCTTGCGGGCTCGATGCCGCCGCACCTGCCCATCGACGAGCATGGCCATTTGCGGAAAGCGCGCACGGTACGCGACTTTTTCGACTATTTCCTGAGCGCGCAAAATGAAATGCCGCCGAAGGCGCTCGATGCGCTCGTCCGCAAAGAGATCGCGGCGCAGCTCGACGGCACGATCGCGCAGCCTGAAGCCTTGGACGTGTGGCAACGCTATACCGCGTACCGCAAGACGCTTGGTAGCCTCGAGACGCTTTCCGCTCCGGCCACGGACGGCGGCACGACGCAAGCGGGCGATCTCGATGCGATGCAGGCCTCGCTCGACCAGCGCGCATCGGTGGCCGCGCGCGTGCTCGGCGTGGCGTGGAGCGAAGCATTCTTCGGTCCCGACTGGCGGCATGCGCGCTACATGATCGAGCGATGGCGCGTTCAGCGCGATTCGACTTTGACCGATGCGCAAAAGACGGCCCGCTTGCAAGCGCTCGAAGAAAGTTTGCCGCCCGAGGAACGCGCCGCCCTCCAGAAAGACGCACGTGCGCAAGCGCGCGTTCATGCGATCGCCGAACTGCAGCAGCAGGGGATCGACATCGATCAGTTGCGAGCGAAAGCGACGCAGGCGTTCGGGCCGCAGGCGGCCGAACGCATCGTGAAGATGCGGCAGAACGACGACGCATGGCATGCGAAATATGCCGACTATGCGGCGCAACGCGCGAGTATCGAAGCGATGGGCTTGTCGGCCGCCGACCGCGACGCGCAGATCGCGCAGCTACGCCAACGCTTTTTCACAGACCCTGCGCAGGCGCTGCGCGCCGCTTCGCTCGACCGCACGGCGGGGCACTGAAGAACCACTAAAGAACGCCACAAGCAGGAGCGCCTTCCCTTGCGTACGGCGCTCCAAGCGCATCGAACCGTTCCCAACCCCTCCCAGTCGCTATGCGGTATAGCGAAAATGACAAAGCGCACGCCATTTCAGTTTTGGTGCATATTTTCAATGTACGCTTATCACACTATTTCCACGATCCGCAGTGCTGGGGATAGCGTTTGACGATTGGATATTCGACTGCTATGTTGCGGCGAATCAATCGGATCCGAGTGACGATACTTTGATGGAATAACCGGTCCGTCTAGTTCGAGCAGCCCGGCGGGCGATCTGCATCGCTCAGCCAGGAGCGGGACCGCGCCGTGCTGGCATGCCGCAGGCAAGCAGCAAAAGCGATTGTTCAATCCCCTATAAAAAGAGGAGGGTGTCCTTATCGCCATCGATAAAATATTGAGTTGCGTATGCATCGGCTGCATCTCATCGAATCCCGGAACAAGGGTCACGAGCCGTGTCCGGGTTTTTCAAAAAGAACAGCGGAGCTTATATATGTCGAAGAATAAAAAAATCAGCCTCTTGATTTCCAAGCGTTTTGCACTAGGCGCGCTTCCTCTGGCGATAGCGGCGGCACAACTGCCGCATATCGCTTATGCGGCGACGGCGTGGACCGCGACGTCCACCGAGGCATTCTTGCTTCCACGGGTACGGACCGCGGCCGAGGCGCGCTCCGAGGCGGCCGGTGTCGCGGCGCCGACCGGCTACGCGCTGAACGTGAACGGTAGGCCGGCGCTAACCGACACACGCGTGACGCCGCTCGAAGTGAGCCAGCCCCTGCATATCACGGTCGTGCTCAAAGGTCGCAACGACGCGCAGCTCGACGCGTTCGTACGCGAATTGGAACAGCCGGGCAACCCGAACTATCACCGCTATTTGACGACCGCCGAGTTCGACGAGCGCTTCGCTCCGACCGAAGCGCAAGTACGCTCTGTCGTCGCGCACCTGCGCGCGAACGGCTTTCGCAACATCGCGGTTTCCGAGAACAGGCGGCTAGTTTCGGCGGATGGCAATGCCGACAATTCGCGCGGCGCGTTCCATGTCGACCTGAAGCGCTTCACCTACCGAGGCAAGCCGGTATACGGCAACGCTGCGCCGGCGCGGGTACCGAGCGACCTTGGCGGCATGGTGGAAGCGGTGCTCGGCCTGCAGAACGCGGCCGTGCCGCATCGATTGCTGCACCGGCTGTTGCCCCCGAGCGCATTGATCGATCAGCCGAGCCATTCGTTCTCGGCCGCGGGCCAGCAGGTGGGGCACCTACCCACCGATTTCGCGAAGATCTATGGCGCGAGCAGCTTACCGGCCGCGACCAAGACGACGGTCGGCATCATCACCTGGGGGGATATGACCCAGACGATTTCGGATCTGAACCAGTTCACCCAAAGCGTGGGCTTGCCTACCGTGAATACCGCCGTGGTGCAAGGCGGCCCGGGCACGCTCGCCGACGATGGTGACCCAGCCGAATGGGATCTCGACAGCCAGGATATCGTGGGTGTGTCCGGCGGCGTCAAGAAGCTCATCTTCTACGCGGCGGCGAACGGCGACAGTAGCGATAGCGGCCTGACCGACGGCACGCTAGCCGAGGCCTACAACAAGGCGGCCTCGGACAACGCGGCGAAGCTGATCAACGTGTCGCTCGGCGAGGACGAAGCGGCAGCGAACGCGGACGGCTCGCTGCGCGCGAACGACGCGGCGTTCAAACAGGCGGCGGCGCAGGGTCAAATCTTCTCTATCGCGTCGGGCGACGCGGGCGTGTATCAATGGTCGTATTCGCCGCAGGGCGCGCCGGGCTTCATCGGCGATTACAACAACAGCGGCACGTCGATTAGCACGACGATCGACATGCCGCACTACGGCGTTTCGTGGCCCGCTAGCTCCCCCTATGTCGTCGCGGTCGGCGGCACGACGTTGTCGACGACGAACACGACGGACTGGGCCGGCGAAACGGTGTGGAACGAAGGTGCCGCTTATGCCGATCTCGATGGATTCGGTTTTCCCGTGGATAACGCCGCCCGCATCTGGGCGACGGGCGGCGGCGTCAGCGCCTATGAAACGATACCGTCTTGGCAAGTCGCCGTGCTGGGTTCGTCGGTGAAGCATCGCGCGCTGCCCGACGTGGCATTCGCCGCCGCCTCGGCCACGGGGGCACTGATCGTCATTAACGGGCAGGCCGGCCAGCAAGTGGGCGGCACGAGTCTTTCGTCGCCGATTTTCGTCGGTGGATTCGCGCGGATCGAATCGGCGCACAACAACGGTATCGGCTTGCCGACTCAGTGCCTATACAAGAAGCTGACCAATAAGTTGCTCGTGCACGATGTGACGTCCGCCAGCAACAACGGCTATGGCAACTATGGCTACAAGCCGAGCGCCGGTTGGGATTTCGACACGGGCTTCGGCAGCCTGCAGTTTTCGAAGCTGAGCGCGACCTACTGAAGGGCTGGCGGGGCGTGGGGCGTGTTTCGAGTCGCCTATGGAGGGCGGCGGCTCGCTCACCCTCACGCCACCCTCACGCCACCATTACGCCACCCTCTCCACGCCCGTCGCCAATTCCTGTTCGATCGCTTTTGCCAGTGCGTCGAACGCCGGCCCGATCCGCTCGTGCGGCACGCAGGCATAGCCGAGCAGCAACCCCGGTTGCGCGGCGCTTTCCTGGCTGTAGTAAGTCGAGAGCGGCCGCACCACCACGCCGGCCTCGAACGCAGCCGCCGTCACGGTACGATCGTTCGTCCCTTCGGGCAATCCGAGCACCAAGTGCAATCCCGCTTCGTCGCCCATCACGGGCAGCGTATTGCCGAAACGCGAATGAATCGCATCGATCAGGATTTGCCGACGCTCGCCGTACAACGCGCGCATACGCCGCACATGCGACGTGAGGTAGCCGTCCATGATGAACTCGGCCAGCACGGCTTGATGCATGAGCTGGCCTTCCCGATACAGTTCGGCCGCGCCGGTGCGGAACGTATCGACCAAATGTTCGGGCGCGACCATATAGCCGATCCGCAAGCCCGGAAACAAGATCTTCCCTAGACTGCCGACGTAGATCACGTGTCCCGCTTCGTCGAGCCCTTGCAACGAGGCGAGCGGGTGGCTGCCGTAGCGGAACTCGCTGTCGTAATCGTCCTCCAAGATCCACACGCCGTGCTGGCGGGCATATTCGAGCAAGGTCCGGCGGCGCGCGAGGCTCATCACCATGCCGAGCGGATATTGATGCGAAGGCGTCACCACCGCCAAGCGCGGCGGCACCGCGGGCGAAAGCTCGCGCGGGTTCAAGCCTTCGCTATCGACGGGAATCGGCTCGAGTTCGAGCCCGGCCGATTGCAGCACGCTGCGCGCGCCCCAATAACAAGGCTCTTCCACCCACGCGCGATCGCCGACATCGGTCAGCAGCCGAACGGCCAAGTCCATCGACTGGTGAATACCCGTGGTGAGGATGATTTGATCGGGCGAGCATTTGACCGAACGCGCCACCCGCAGGTAATCCGACAAGGCGCGCCGCAACGGCCGATATCCGCCCCCGGGCGCGTAGGTCAGCAACTCGGGGTTGGCCTCTTTCCAGAGGCGCGCCTGCAGGCGGCTCCAGGTGCGCGCCGGAAATTCGGCGACATCGGGCACCCCGGGCATGAACGCCCCCCACTGCTTGGGCGCCACGCCCGCTCGGCCGATCAGCCGCCGGCCGCGCATCGACAAACTCTGCTGGGCCAGCGCGTCGCGCGTCATGCTCGGCTTGCTGGCGGCGGGCGCCGATCGCGGCCGGACCGCCGCCGTGTCGGGACGCGTATCGGCCACGTAGGTACCGCTTCCCGTCGTTGACAAGACGTAGCCTTCGGCCGTCAATTGATCGTAGACGCGCAGCACCGTGTTGCGCGCGACGTCGAGATCGTCCGCCAGCGTTCTCGAACTCGGGAGCTTCGTGCCGGGGGCCAATTGTCCCGTCAAGATGGCCTGCTGGACCAGGCGCAGCACTTGGCGGTACATCGGCTCGCCGGTCCCGCGTTCGAGCCGGGTGGAAAGCCAGTCGGACAGAATGATCGTATCCAAAGTGGTTCCCTTCGGAATAATGAAATGGCTCCGTTGCGTAGAACCGTGACCGATTATATTGGATTGCAAATGAAGTGTGGTGCTCGCTAGTCGATGGAGCCAATCGGGTCGGAGTGGGTGGAGCAGGAGACGACGGACAATGAAGACGGATCAAGTGATCGTGAGCTTTCGCGGCGTGCGTAAGACGTATGACGGCGAAACCCTCGTCGTCAAATCGCTCGACCTCGACATTTACCAGGGCGAGTTCCTGACGCTGCTCGGGCCGTCCGGATCGGGCAAGACCACTTGCCTGATGATGCTGGCCGGCTTCGAATTTCCCACCGGCGGCGAGATCCGGCTCGACGGTGAATTGCTCAATACCGTGCCGCCGCACCAGCGCAACATCGGCATGGTCTTTCAGAACTACGCCCTGTTTCCCCACATGACGGTGGAGCAGAACGTCGCTTACCCGCTGACAGTGCGCAAGATGGCCGCCGCCGAGCGTCGGCACCGAGTGGCCGAGGCATTGAAGATGGTGCGCATGGAAAGCTTTGCCAAGCGTTACCCGGCGCAGCTTTCGGGCGGGCAGCAGCAGCGGATCGCACTGGCGCGCGCCCTCGTGTTCGAGCCGCGGCTCGTCTTGATGGACGAACCGCTCGGCGCGCTCGATAAGCAACTGCGCGAGCACATGCAGTACGAGCTGAAGGCGCTGCACGAAAAGCTCGGCTTGACGTTCGTCTACGTCACGCACGACCAAGGCGAGGCGCTGACGATGTCCGATCGCGTCGCTGTCTTCGACAAAGGGATCGTGCAGCAGCTCGATACGGTCGATTGTTTATACGAAACGCCCTGCAACGAATTCGTCGCGAACTTCATCGGCGACAGCAATCGCCTACAAGGCACGATCTCGGACATCGACGGCGAGTTTTGCCGCATGCGCCTTCGCGACGGCACGCAGGTCGTGGGCCGCAACGTGGCGGGCGCGCGTCCCGGCGCATCGGCCGTCGCTTGCATCCGCCCAGAGCGCTTGCGTCTCGTGGCGCAGCCGAGCGAGCGGCAGCGCGGCAATACGCTCGCCAGCAAAGTGCGCGGCGTCATTTATTACGGCGATCACGTGCGGATGCGTTGCGCGGTGCCCGAGCAGGACGAATGCTTTGTGAAGGTGCCGCTCGGCACGGAAGCGCTCGACACGTTCGTGCCGGGCGCAAGCGTCGCACTCGAATTCGCGCCGGAGCATTTGCGCGTGTTCGCCTGACCGTTCGGCGGCGAGACCGCATTGCACCCGTCAGCGCCTGTTAGTCACGATAGTGCTGTCGATAGAGCCGTTAATCGCGCGATCCGGCTTCCTTGCGGACGCATCGACGAATACCCAACGAATACCCACGTAGAGGAGAGCCCAGATGAAGACGAACCCCACCACGATGCGCCGCGTTGCCGCGACGCTGGCCGTCGCTTGCGCATCGACGGTACTCGGCGCGGCCGGCGCCGCGGCGGCCGAGCTGACTGTCGTGAACTTCGGCGGTGCGAACGCCGACGCGCAGAAGCTCGCCTATTACCAGCCGTTCCAACAAAAGACGGGCGACGCCATCACGGCGGTGGAATACAACGGCGAAACGGCCAAGATCAAGGCCATGGTGGAAGCCAAACATGTGAACTGGGATGTCGTCGAAGTCGAATCGGGCGATCTCGGCCGCGGCTGCGACGAAGGCCTCTATGAAAAGCTCGACTGGTCGAAGATCGCGAAGAAGTCGGAGCTGATCCCCGAATCGCCGAGCACGTGCGGCGTGGGCTTTTTCGTCTGGTCGACCGCCATCGCGTACAACGCCGACAAACTCAAGACGGCGCCGACGGGCTGGGCCGATTTCTGGGACGTGAAGAAATTCCCCGGCAAGCGTGCGCTGCGCAAGGGTGCGCGCGGCAACCTCGAATTCGCGCTGATGGCCGACGGCGTTGCGCCGAAGGACGTCTACAAGGTCCTCGCGACCAAGGCCGGTCAAGACCGCGCGTTCAAAAAGCTCGACGAACTCAAGCCGTACATTCAATGGTGGGAAGCGGGCGCGCAGCCGCCGCAGTTCCTCGTCGCGGGCGACGTCGTCATGTCTTCGGCGTTTAACGGTCGTATCGATGCCGCACAGCGCGAAGGCAAGAATCTGAAGGTGGTGTGGAACGGCAGCATCTACGATCTCGACTACTGGGTGATTCCGAAGGGTTCTCCGAATAAGGCGTTGGCCGAGCAATTCATTGCCTATTCCGTGTCGTCGAAACCGCAACAGGCCTATGCGCAGCACATCGCCTACGGCCCCGCGAATCGCGATGCGATCAAATCGCTCGACGCGAAGACGCTGTCGAATCTGCCGAATTCGCCCGCCAACGGTAAGAACGCGGTCCTGCAAGATGCGGCGTTCTGGACCGACTACGGCGACGAACTCGAGCAGCGTTTCGCGTCGTGGGCGTCGAAGTAATGCGCGCGGCGGCAGCGAAAGCGAAGCCGTTGCAGTAGCGGTAGCCGTACCGGCACCGGCGTCGAAATGACGTCCGGTGCCGCCGATCGACCCCCTTTGCGCCGGCCGCGATGATACCGGGCCGGTGCAACGCGAACAGCGCGAAGCACGAAGCAAGAGGCAACGCAGGAGATGAGCGTGCAAACGATGACGATTCCGGGCGAGCCGAGTGGCGCGTCGACCGCGACACTGAAGCGTGAGTTGAAAGCCGCGCAGGCACGCAAGCGTCTGACGGCGCTCCTTCTGATTGCACCGCTGGCGATCTTTTTGTTGCTGATATTCGTTGTGCCGATTGCGGCGTTGTTGACGCGCGCGGTGCAGAACCCCGAAGTGGCCGACGCCTTACCGAAAACCGCAGTCCAGTTGCGCCACTGGGATCGCAAGAGCGAGCCGCCGGTGGCGGCCTACGCGGCGCTGGCGACCGATTTGGCCGCCACGCAGGACGGCGAGGTCATGGGCAGCTTGGAGCGGCGGCTGAACGTGGAAATACCGGGCTTTCACTCGCTGGTGTCGAAGACGGCGAACGCGCTGCCGTTCACGGACGACGACAACCATCCGCTCAAGCTCGCACCCGAGCAGATTCGGGCGAAGCTGATCGGTCTCGATGCACGCTGGGGCGACCTCCGTTACTGGCGGGCGATCGCTAAAAACGGCTCACGCTATTCGCCGTTCTATTTGCTGGCTTCGCTCGATCATCGCGAAGATGCGTTCGGCCACATCGAGAAGACCGATCCCGATCAACGCATCTACCTGAATGTTTTTGGCCGTACGTTCGTGATCGGGGCGGTGGTGACGCTGGCCGCGCTGCTGCTCGGCTACCCGCTCGCCTATTGGATTTCGACGCTGAGCGAGCGTCGCGCGAACTTGGTCATGATTCTCGTGCTGATTCCGTTTTGGACGTCGATTCTCGTGCGGGTGGCCGCATGGATCGTGATCCTGCAGACAGAAGGGCTCGTCAACCGAACCTTGCTCGATCTCGGCTTGATTCACGCGCCGCTCGAATTGCTGTTCAATCGGACAGGCGTCTACATTTCGATGACGCACATTCTGCTGCCGTTCATGATTCTGCCGTTGTATAGCGTGATGAAGTCGATTCCGCGCACCTACCAGCGCGCCGCGGTTTCGCTGGGCAGCCATCCGTTCGCGGCATTCTGGCGGGTTTACGTGCCGCAAACCTACCCGGGGATCGGTGCGGGCGCGCTGCTCGTGTTCATTCTCGCGATCGGCTACTACATTACGCCGGCGTTGCTGGGTGGGCCGAACGACCAGATGGTGAGCTATTACGTCGCCTACTTCACGAACGTCACGATCAACTGGGGCATGGCGTGCGCGCTCGGCGGTCTGTTGTTGGCGGCCACGCTCGTGCTGTACGTCGTGTATGGCCGCTTCACGAAAGCGCAGCCCAGCCTGTAGGGCCGAGATGAACTTCGACCTTTGAACTTCTCGACCCATTGAATCGATAGAGCCGCAATGCCATCGAGGCATTCGAGCCGGAGCCGACGATGAAACTTTCGAATCCGCTGTTCGCGCCGCATACGTCGCTCGTCGAACGCGCGTGGTACTTCATGTTGCGCGCGCTAGCCGTCCTGACGCTGTTGTATTTGGTTCTCCCCGTGCTGGCGATCGTGCCGCTATCGTTCTCGTCGAGTACGTTCCTCGTTTATCCGATTCCCAGCTGGTCGCTGCGCTGGTACGAGCATCTGGTGATGTCGGACGCCTGGCGTATGGCGGCGAAGAACAGTTTTATCGTGGCGCCCTCGGCCACGGTGTTGGCGACCGTGCTCGGTACTTTGGCCGCGCTGGGTTTGGCGAAAGCGAATTTCCGCGGCAAGGCGATTGTCATGGCCGTGTTGATCTCGCCGATGATCGTGCCGGTCATCGTCGTGGGCGTGGGCATGTATTTGTTCTTCGCTCCGCTCGGGCTGGCGAATACCTATATCGGGCTCATCATGGCGCATGCGGCGCTCGGTGTGCCGTTCGTCGTGACGACGGTCGGCGCGACATTGCAAGGATTCGACGGCAACCTCGTTCGTGCGAGCCTTTCGTTGGGGGCCAATCCCACGCATACGTTCTTCCGAATCACGCTGCCCGTTATCGCGCCGGGGGTGATTTCCGGCGCGTTGTTCGCGTTCGCGACTTCGTTCGACGAGGTGGTGGTGACGCTGTTCTTGGCCGGCGCGAATCAAACGACGCTGCCGCGCCAAATGTTTACCGGTATCCGCGAGAACATCACCCCGACGATCGCGGCGCTGGCGACCATTCTGATCGTTTTTTCGACAGCCTTGCTGCTCGCGTTGGAATGGCTGCGCGGGCGAAACGCCGCTCGCGCAACGGCTTGAGCGAGGGACCGTTTCGGCCTCGCGCCCCATTGCGCCTCGGCGGTCAAACCGGCGAAACCGGCGTATAGATGGCCAGCTTTAACGCCGGGTCGTCGTTTGCCTGAAACGTCGCGTACTCGTAGCGCAGCAAGCCTCGCTTCGGGTGCGCGATGATTTTTTGCCCGGACGCACCGCTGCGCACGTCGTGCGCATCCCACCACTTCGCGAACTGCGCATTGCCCGACCGTAGCCGCTCGACCAACGCGACGAATGCCGGGTCGCTCGCATGGAGATCGTGCGTCGCGCGAAAGAGCGCGATCATACGCCGCGCTTCGTCAGCCCACGCCGACCCGAATAGCGATCGCGCGCTCGGTTCGAGGAACGTAAACACGAGGATGTTGCGCTCTGCCGGCGCCAGGCGCCCGAAGCCGAACAGATCGTGTGCGGCGCGATTCCACGCGAGGATATCCCAGCGCCGCCCGGTGATGTAGGCCGGCAGCGGCAGACGCGACACCATTCGCTCGATGGCGGGCGGCACGCTTTCGGGGACGAATGCGCGCGGGTTGTCGCCACGGGCCAATTGCCGCAAGTGGGCCGCTTCCGCTTTATTGAGCCGTAGTGCGCTCGCCAGTGCATCGAGGGTGGCATCGGATGGGCTGACCGTTCGGCCCTGTTCGAGCCGCACGTACCAATCCACGCCGATACCGGCCAACTCCGCCACTTCCTCCCGACGCAAGCCCGGTGTGCGCCGGCGCCGGCCGTTCTTGAGCGTGCGAGCGTCCGGCGCCAGTTTTTCCCGACGCGACCGCAGGAACTCGCCAAACTCGCTTCGTCTCGATGCCGACATGATTGGGGGTAGAGGGTGGTAGCCGTGAATCCTAGGATAGTACCAGGCCTTGTTACGAATACTCGGCCTGCCAGAATCGTCTCGTCCAACCACCCTTGCGAGCGTACAGATGAAAGCGGCAATCCTCAAATCACTTGGCCATCCGCTGGCGATCGAAGAGATACCGGCGCCCCTTATCGGCACAGGCGAGGTAATCGTGGACGTCGTCGCCGCGCCGGTGCTGCCTTATGCCAACGAAGTGTTCAGCGGCGAACGCCGCTATTCGGTCGAATTGCCGATCGTGCCGGGCTGCGGCGCAATCGGCCGGGTGAGAGCGAGCGGGCCCGATGCAACGCATCTCGAAGCGGGCGATTGGGTGTTTTGCGACCCGACCGTACGCTCGCGCGACGACGCCTTGATGCCCGACATCACGCTGCAAGGCTGGAGCGCGCGAGGCGAGGGCGGCTTGCGTCTGCAACGCCACTACCACGATGGGCCGTTTGCCGAACAGATTCGGGTGCCGACGGAAAACGCGATTCGAATCGGCGATATCGCTCGAGAAGAAGCCGCGCGTTGGTGCGCCCTCACCGTGATGCTCGTGCCGTACGGTGGGCTGCTGGCGGCATCGCTACAGGCGGGAGAAACGCTGCTGGTGAGCGGCGCGACCGGCAATTTCGGCAGCGCTTGCGTGGCGGTTGCGCTGGCGATGGGCGCCGGGTGCGTCGTGGCGCCGGGGCGCAATCGGCAGGTGCTCGACGATCTGCGTCGCCGTTTCGGCGAACGCGTGCGCACGGTGGTGCTCACCGGCGACGAGGAGGCCGACCGCGAGCGCATGCGGCAGGCCGCACCCTGTCCCATCGATTGCGTATTGGACTTGCTGCCGCCCTCGGCGCCTGCGAAGGCCGCGCGCGCGGCCATCATGACGGTTCGTCCCAACGGCCGCGTCGTCTTGATGGGCGGCGTTGGCATGCTCGGCGGCGAGGACCTGCGCTTGCCTTATCCATGGATCATGCGGAACGACATCACCGTGCGCGGCAAGTGGATGTCTGCGCCCGAGGCGGCGACTCGCATGATGAGACTCATCCGCGCGGGCTTGCTCGACCTCGGACAGTTCGATGTGACGACGTTCGCGCTCGAGCGGGCCAACGAAGCGGTGGCTCATGCGGCCGAGCACGGCGGCGCCTTTAAAATGACCGTCGTTCAACCCTGATCGTTGGACGCGGTTGTGCCTGTCGTGGGTGCCCGGCCGAACTCCTCGATCAAGAAGCCGAGAAAGGCGCGAATTTTGGGCGAGACGTGCTGCCGCGACGAATAGATCGCATAGATTGTGGTTTCGACCGTGCGCCAATCTTCGAGAGCCGATTGCAGCCGCCCTTGCTTCAGGTCGTCTTCGACATAGGGATAAGGGATCAAGCTAAGACCGAACCCGGCGTGCAGCGCATCGCGAATCGCGAGGCTCGATCCTACGGAATATCGGGCCTCGATTTGCACACGTTCGATGCGATCGCCTTGCTTGAACTCCCACGTATCGGAGTGGCCCGAATGGCTGAAGCGAATGCAGTTGTGCGCTTTCAGATCGGAAGGCGTCCGGGGCTTGCCGTGCGCCTCGAAGTAGGACGGTGCCGCGCAAATGACGTGCGGCATGACGGCCAGTTTGCGGGCGATCAAGCTGGAATCTTCGAGGTTGTCGGTGCCGCGGATGGCGAGATCGAACCCCTCTCGTACGAGATCGACGCGTCTGTCGTCGAGATGCAGATCGAGTTTGAGATCCGGGTACTGCGACATGAACCGCGGAATGGCGGCCGATAGGCGCGTGAGTGTGACGGTCATGGGCGCCGTGACACGCAAGGTGCCGCGCGGCGATGTCTTAATCGGGCCGAGCGCGTCGTCGGCTTCGGCGAGCGCATCGAGGCCGCGCGTCACATGTTCTAGGTAGATTCTGCCTTCCTCGGTGAGCGCCATGCGCCGCGTCGTTCGATTGATCAATCGCGCGCCGACGTAAGTCTCCAATTCGGCGATGTTCTTGCTGACCGCCGCCGACGACACGCCGAGGCGCTGCCCGGCCTCGGTGAAACTGCGTAGCTCGGCGACATGACGGAACACCTGCAAGGCGGTATAGCGGTCCATCGATCCTTCACCCTGGGTAAATAAAGTTATTCTTTGGCGAACATTATCATCTCGGGGCGGATTCCGTATTCTGGAAGGCATTTCATTTGCCGGAGCGGAAAGAATGATTCACCCCACGATTGCCTTGATCGAGCAACGCATTTCGGCGAACAAGTTCGATGCATCGCATGCCATCGCCGATACCGAGATCGAGGAACTCATTCGTCTTGCCACTCGGGCGCCGACGGCCTACAACCTTCAGAACTGGCGCTTTATCGCGGTTCGGAGCGCCGAGGCGAAGGAGAAGCTGCGCGCGTGCGCATACGGCCAGGCGAAGGTGTCCGATGCAGCGGTGACGTTCATCGTCTGCGGAGTGCTGCCGGATCACGTCGGCTTGGGCGAGCGGCTGCGGCCGTTCGTCGAATCCGGTTACATGCGGGCGGACATGTCGTCGGCTTGGCAGGAAGGTGCGCGCAATCAGTACGCCGACCCTCAAACGGCGCGCGATGAAGCGATCCGTTCGGCAAGCTTGGGCGGCGCGACGCTGATCTATGCCGCCGAGGCGTTGGGCTTCGTCTCGAGCGCAATGAGCGGATTCGACGCCGCGGCCGTCGCGCAAGCATTCGGGCTTGCATCGGACGAAGTCCCCGTGATGCTCATCGCGCTCGGTCGCGCGGCGCCCGGAAACTGGCCGCAAAAGCCGCGGCGCCCGTTGTCGGAAGTCTTGCAAACGCTATGAAAGCCAACGTATCCGATCTGCTGACGACAGCCGTTGCCCCTGTCGTTTGGGGCAGCACGTATATCGTCACGACGCAGTTCTTGCCCAATTTTTCGCCGATCACAGTCGCCATGTTGCGGGCCCTGCCCGCAGGCATGCTGCTGCTCTTGATCGTGCGGCAGTTGCCTTCCGGTATCGAATGGCTACGCGTTTTCGTACTCGGCGCGCTTAACATCTCGGTCTTTTTGAGCATGCTGTTCGTGGCGGCCTATCGGCTGCCGGGCGGTGTCGCGGGGACCGTGGCGGCGGTGCAGCCGCTGTTCGCCGTGTTTTTGGCGCGGCTCTTGCTCGGCAGTCCGATTCGGCCGACGTCGATCGTTGCCGTGCTGATCGGGATCGGCGGCGTCGCGCTGCTGGTACTGACCCCTCGGGCGGCGCTCGATCCGGTCGGCGTTGCGGCGGGTTTGGCCGGGGCTGCGTCGATGGCAGTCGGAAACGTATTGGCGCGCAAGTGGCAACCGTCGGTGTCGTTGCTCGCCTATACGGCGTGGCAATTGACAGCGGGTGGGCTCCTACTGATTCCCGTAGTGCTGCTATTTGCGCCGACGATGCCTACGCCGACGCTGGCCAATCTCGGCGGACTTGCGTGGCTTGCGTTGATCGGTGCCGCGCTTACTTACGTGCTTTGGTTTCGCGGGATTGCGCGGCTCGAACCCGGTGTCGTGTCGCCGCTGCTGTTCATCAGCCCGCTGACGGCGGCGCTGCTCGGATGGGTGTTTTTGAATCAGACGCTGACGCCGATTCAAATCGTCGGTATCGTGTGCGTCATCGGCAGTATTTGGCTTAGCCAACGGCCCGCTCGCCGGGTGTCCGCGCCGATCTCGACGTCACACGCCCGTTCAACCCGCTGAGAGAATTCCGCCATGCGACTCATGCGCCTCGCTTCTATCGTCTTTGGCCTTTTCATCGCTTCGCCGGTGTTGGCGAAGATGGTGACGGAACCCGTCGATTGGAAGCTGGGCGGCACGACGTTCAAGAGCGTGCTGGTTTATGACGATGCCGTGGCGAGCAAGCGGCCCGGGCTCGTCATGGTGCCGAATTGGTACGGCCTGAACGACATTGCCGTGAAGAAGGCCGAGATGATCGCCGGCAAAGACTATGTGATCTTGTTGACGGACATGTACGGCGCGGGGGTGCGTCCCAAGAGCGACGACGACGCGCGGGCGGCGGTCGGCCCCCTTTATCACGATCGAGGGATGATGCGCACGCGCATCGCGAAGGCGTTCGATGAACTCAAAGCACAGGCGGGCAAGGCGCCCATCGACCTTTCGCGGTTGGCGGCGATCGGCTTTTGTTTCGGCGGTGCGGCCGTACTGGATCTCGCGCGGAGCGGTTCGGACGTGAAAGCCGTCGTTGCGTTTCACGGCGATCTGAGTTCGGACGATCCCGCCTCGGCGGGGAAGATCAAGGCGCGCGTGCTGGCGATGAACGGGAGCGACGATACGTTCACCATGCCTCAGGTGCCCGAGTTTACGACGGCGATGAAAGGCGATCCCACCGATTGGCAATTCGTCGAGATCGGGCACGCGGTGCATTGCTTTACGGAGACGGAGGCCACCGCTACGTCGGGCAATTGTCGATACGATGCGAAGGCCGCGGCGCGATCCTATCGAATGATGCGCGATTGGCTGGCGGAGAGTTTCGCTTCGAACGAGAACGCCGCGAGCCGATAGACGGGGATGGCGTTTCCGCAATCGGGCGGGCTCTGTATCGCAATCCTTCGAGTCCGCTCGGTTGGCCGACCGACAAAGGCAAAAGGTCGACGGGTATTTTCGATACCGGTAATGACAGTTGCCTTGCTAGCCGAGGTCAACGTTGAAAAAATGTGCGCATACCACCTCGCGCGCCGAGTGTGGCTCACATAACGAACGTTGACCTGGAAAGAACCATGCGCATATCGCTCCTGCATACGATCGACGGCAATCGGCACGTTTTCGACGACGCTGCGAAGCAGCTCGGGTTAGCCGGCGGCACGCTGCGCCATGAAGTGCGTGCCGTCTTACGCGAAGCCGTGCAGCAGGCCGGAGCGATCTCCGAAGACGTGAAAGCGCAGACGGCTCGCTGTCTCGCCGAGCTTGCCGCCGATTCCGACGCGGTGGTGGTGACTTGCGCGACGCTGGGGCCCGTTGTCGACGACATGCGGCATGCGGCCGCCGTCCCGATCGTGAGAGCGGATAGGGCGCTCGCCATGGCGGCCGCCAACGCTGGCGGAAGCATCGCTGTTCTGTGCGCGGTCGAATCCACGATCGAGGCGAACCGGCAATTGTTCGAACACCATGCGGCCGCCACCGGCGCGTCGGTCGAGATCATCCACGTTGCATCCGCATGGGCGCGCTTTCAGGCTGGCGACGTCGCCGGTGCCCTTTCCGCCACGGCCGCTGCCGCCGACGAAGCTTATGAAGCAGGGGCGACCGTCGTCGCGTTCGCTCACCCGTGGATGGCGCCAGCGGTCGACCGCGTCCAGACGAAACAGCGCCCGCTGCATAGCGCCGATGCGGCTTTGCGTGCGGTAATGGCGCACGCAGCGGATGCTTCCTGACGCGCGTTGCGCGCGGCCTGGTTGCCGCCGACCTGAAGCGATAGTCCCGTTGGCATTGCCGGCTCGGCACGCCTGGACGGAGATGTCGTCGACTTCTTCGATCCGAAGCCGACGCCGGTGCGCGGCATAATATGTGCCAACCCGTGACATATTAAATTTGCCCCTATGCGCGCGAGTCGCTTGCTGTCGATTCAGATGCTGTTGCAAACGCGCGGCCGGATGAGCGCGCGAGCGCTAGCGGCCGAACTCGAGGTATCGGTTCGTACGTTGCATCGAGACGTCGATCAACTGACGGCGGCAGGTGTGCCGATTGTGGCCGAGCGCGGGCGTGAAGGCGGATTCAGTTTGCTCGACGGCTGGAAGACGTCGCTCACCGGCCTCACGGCGGCCGAATCGCAGGCGGTGTTTCTCAGCGGGCTGGCGGGGCCGGCGGCACAGCTCGGGCTCAAACACGATGTCGAATCGGCCCAGCTCAAACTGTTGACCGCGTTGCCCGCGGGTACGCGCGACGCCGCCCAACGCGTTAGTTCCAGGCTGCACTTAGACCCGGTCGATTGGTATCGAGAGGTCGAACCGGTGCCGCAGCTTTCTACGATTGCCGAGGCGGTATGGAGCGAGCGAGCACTCGCGATTTGCTACGAGAGCTGGAAAACCACCGCCGCGCGAACGGTCGGGCCGCTCGGATTGGTGCTCAAGGCCGGCGTGTGGTATGTCGTCGCCTTGCTCAAGGACGAACCGCGAACGTTCCGCGTCTCCAACATTGCTGCTGCCGAGATTTTGTCTTCCACAGTCCGCCGCCCGAAAAATTTCGATCTAGCGGGGTATTGGCGCGCGTCGATCGAGCGCTTCGAGCGCGAATTGTTGAAGTCCGAGGCGCGGGTGCTGGCCACTGCCGCGGGGCTCAAAAACCTCGCTTATCTGAGCAGCGCGGTGGCTCGCGCAATCGCCGCGGATCCGCGACCGCACCGTCAAGATGGACGTGTCGAGGTGCGGATTCCGATCGAGTCGATCGAGCATGCGACCGGCCAATTGCTGCGGCTTTCGCCGGAGGTCGAGGTATTGGAGCCTGCGGTGCTGCGCGCGTCGATCGTCGAACGCGTGCGTGCCGTCGCGGCGTTGTATGGGTTGAAGGCTTCCAAATGAAAGCGGCGCCTCATTCGAGGCGCCGCGATCTATCTTCCATGACGGTGCGACTTAGTTGCCGAAGAACAGCGGCTTCACGCCGTCAGCCTTGGCAGGTGCGCCCGAGGCTGACGAGCCGGCTTGCACGCCACCGAAGCCTTGATTGTTGCCGTTTTGCGCATTGACACGCGCTTGCGCTTGTTGCGCATCTTCCGGGTAGTACGGGTCGTTGCTGGAGTTCGCACGGCCACCGGCTTGCTCGAATTGAATCAGTTCGGCCTTGACTTGAGCGCGCGTCACGGGCGCGTTCGATTGGGCGAAAGCGGCCACGGGAGCGGCGATGGCGGCGGCGATAACGACGGCTTGAATGAGCGATTTCATGATGATGACC
>NZ_JBQCIV010000096.1:0-2605 GCF_051953405.1 Trinickia sp.
CTCCCGGTGCGCCGAATCTGGCCGGATGACGGGTGGTGCGAGGACCCTGCCGACCGCCGTTACAACCGGCCGGTCCGCGTCGCGACTGGGTCAATGGCGGACCGCCTGATGCGCCCCGATGCGCTCTACGACCTGATCGTCGAGATCGACCACAACACGAAGCCGCGCATCGCCGGCCGCGGCAGCGCCGTGTTCATCCATGTCGCGCGGCCCGGATTTGCGCCGACGGCGGGGTGCATCGCGCTTAGCGCGCCGGCGTTACGGCGGCTGGTCGCGCGGCTTTCGCGAAGGACGAGGATCGTGGTGGGGTAGTTCCGTCATTGCTGTGCAAGTTCACTAATTCGCTGATCGAATTCATCCTTGGCAGGGAGGATTCCGATGCGCGACAACAGCTTCGACCGGACGGTTGAGCGGAACTACATTCAGAAATGGCGGTTCCTGATTGCGGAGTATGAGAAGGTCAAGGCCGGCCAATCGCCGGTGTTCCGCCGGGTAGGAGATTTCTACAAGCATCACCGCACCTGCTCGCAGACTTTCCGGAAGTATTACAACCGCTATTTGCGCAGCGGTGCGGAGGCGGATTTGTTGCCGCAGCGCCGCGGGCCGAAATGGCGCGAGCGGCGCGACCCGGAAGGGATCGAGGCGGCGATCGTCGCCTGCCGGAAGCGAGGCATGAACCGGTACGAGGTCCATGCCGTCTTGCGCGAACAGCGCGATACGGTACCGTCACCCTCGACCATCTACCGGGTCTTCACACGCCATCAGCTCAACCGCCGCACGGCGGCCATGCGCGAGGAGAAGCGTCGCATTATCAAGGACAAGATCGGCGAGCTCGGCCATGTCGACCTGCACCAGCTGTCCCGCGACATGTTCCTGGTGCCGCCGCCCAGCACCGCCTTCATCGTCAGCCTGGTCGACAGCTGCTCGCGTCTGGCCTGGGCCGAGGTGCTGACTTCGAAAAAGGCGCTGCCGGTCATGTTCAAGACGTTGAAGATGATCAACACGCTCCACGTCACCTACGGGGTCCAGTTCGCCGAGATCCTCTCCGATAATGGCGCCGAGTTCGCCTCCCGCTCCGCCCCCGAGGAGCACCCCTTCGAGGCCATGCTGATCGAGCTCGGCATCAAGCATCGCTACACCAGACCCTACCGGCCCCAGACCAACGGCAAGGTCGAACGCTTCTGGCGGACACTGGACGACGACCTGATCGAGGGAACGACCTTCGAAAACCTCGATCACTTTGCCAACGAGCTCTTCGAGTACATCGTCTACTACAATAACTTCAGGCCCCATCAGGCCCTCGGCGGCAAAACCCCAAAGGCCATTGCCGAGACCCGGGCCTAAGCAACCCGATCAGCGAATTAGTGAACATGCACAGCAATGACGAAAACTACCGCCGCGCCTTGAAAAACTCCCGCAACAGCGTTGCCGCGCGGGTTTCGCCGACGGCGGGATAAACCTCCGGCGCGTGGTGGCAGGTGGGGGAGGCGAAGAAGCGCACGCCGGACTCGACCGCGCCGCCCTTGGGGTCGAGCGCGCCGAAATACAGCCGGCGGATGCGGGCGAAGGAGATCGCCGCTGCGCACATGGTGCAGGGCTCAAGGGTCACGTAGAGATCGCAACCGGTCAGCCGCTCGCCGCCCAGCGCCCGGGCCGCCTCGCGCAGCGCCAGAACCTCGGCGTGGGAGGTGGGGTCGCGGTCGGTCAAAGTGCGGTTTCCGGCGCGGGCGATTACCACGCCGTCGCGGACAATGACGCAGCCGATCGGCACTTCGCCGGCTTTTTCGGCGTTTTCGGCCTGTTCCAGCGCCAAATCCATGAAAGTTTCCGCGCTCATACCGCGTTTCTCGCCTCGTTTCTCGCAAAGAACTCTGTTATGAGGGCGCCTTCAGCACGTGGATGCCGGTTTTTGCTTGAGACAGCGCCCCGAAACGGGGGCGCTCGAACCTGCTCCCGTCGCTTCACCCGCGATTTCGACGCACACCAGACGAGAGCATTCATGCCCCGCGATAACGACAAAAACAACGCCCCGCCGCGCGGCCGGCGTGACCGGCAGACCGGCGGCAAGGGGCGCTCTGGCGAAAAGGGGCGCTCCGCCGACAAGGGCCGCTCCGGCGCCAAGCGCGGACCGGAGAAGAAATTCGCCAAGCGGGCGGCGGGCGGCAAGCCGGACGGCGAGCGGCGCGCCTACGCGGGCAAGTCCGAAGGTGGCAGATCGTTCGGCGACAAGCCGTTCGGCAAGAAGCCTTATGTCGGCAAACGCGACGGCGACGGGCCGCGCCGCAGCTACGGTGACGGACCACGCCGCGATCGCGACGATAATCCAGGTCGTTCGCGCGACGATGCGCGTCCGGCACGCTTCAATCGCGACGAGCGCCCGGCGCGTGGCGGCGACCGGCCGGAGCGCGGACCGCGCAAGGATTTTCGGCCGCGCGACGATCGTGGCGGGGAAAAGCGTTCCTATACCCCGCGTGGCGAAGGGGGCTTCCGCAAGGATGGCCCGCGCAAGGACTTTGGGTCACGCGACGGCGAACGGAAATTCGATCGGCCGCGCGACGGCGGATTCCGGCGCGATGATGATCGCCCGAAGTTTTCGCGCGGACCG
>NZ_JBQCIV010000097.1:0-13355 GCF_051953405.1 Trinickia sp.
GCGGCCGCGCTCGTTCAGACGGCGTCGAGCATGGACGAAATGACGACGAACGTGAAGATGAACGCCGACAGCGCGTCGCAAGCCGCGAAGCTCGCCGAACAAGCCGCCGATGTCGCCACGCGCGGCAGCAGCGTCGTGGACGACGTCGTGCGCACGATGACCGAGATCACGTCAAGTTCGCAAAAGATCGGCGACATCATCGGCGTGATCGACGGGATCGCATTCCAGACGAACATCCTCGCGCTGAACGCAGCCGTGGAAGCGGCACGCGCGGGCGAACAAGGACGCGGCTTCGCCGTCGTCGCCTCGGAAGTGCGTAGCCTGGCACAACGCTCCGCTACCGCTGCGAAGGAAATCAAGGCATTGATCGAAACGTCGACGAACACCGTCGATCAAGGGGCCGCACTCGTGGCCAACGCGGGTTCGACGATGGGCGAAATCGTGCAGTCGGTGCGCCGCGTGAATGAAATCCTCGAAGAGATCAGCCACGCGTCGCGCGAGCAAAGCGCGGGCATCGAGCAAGTGAACCGCGCCGTGGGGGAAATGGATAAGGTGACGCAGCAAAATGCGGCGCTTGTCGAACAGGCCGCGGCCGCCGCGCAATCGCTGAAGGATCAGGCAGGCGTGCTGCGAGAGGCGATCTCGGGGTTCTCGTTGCCGGCCTAAGAGGGCGCGGGCTTAACTTCGATGCAGTACGATCGGCTCCGGCGTTCGGTCGGCCATGCGGCGATGCAGCTTCCGCGTGGCCGACCGACGCTGGGCGGTGTCAGTGGAGAAATTTCAGTAGACCCACGATCAAACCCGTCATCGCGAGCATCGTGCCGATGTGCCACTTGATGAGGTCCGTCTTAAATTCCGCGAGCTTGGTCGACATCTCGGCCAGCTTGGTCGACATCTCGGCCAGCTTCGTCGACATCCCGGCCAGCTTCGTCGTCACATCGCCGTCCAGCGCGGCGATGTCCTGTTTCGTAGCGATCTGATTGTCGACGATCTCGCGCAGCGCGTGCGCCTGCCCCTTCGCCTGCTCGGCCGTAAAGCCGGCCGCTTCGAGCCGTTCCGCATAAGCCAGGGTGTCGAATACAACTGCTGTCATGGGTAGTCGAGAAAGGTCGTTGATTCGCGTCATCATAGCCTACCCGTCTTATCTCGAAATCGATCAGCCAAAGGCGCGATCCGTTGCCATTCTAGTTCACCGCTGAACGAGGCGCATAGGGCACCCAAATCGGCCGGGTTCCCTCTCGCGACGGGAAGGCCAGCGTGCCTCGTGCAACTTTCGCTTTCGACTTGTCATTACGATTTCATTACAATGCATTCGGTCTCCATGCTGCCGCCTTTTCGGTTGGCCTCCGCGTTCCATGACCCCACCGAAGCCGAACCGCACCACCCCCTATTCGTCCCGTTCGCTTGCAAACGACGAATTGATCGCGCCGCGCTGGCACGCGAAGCGTTCTGCCTGCGTCATGGCCGTCGTCACACTCGCATTCGTCGGGCTCGTCGCACGTGCCGGATGGGTTCAAATCGTCGAACATGACTTTCACGTCGCGCAAGGCGAGAAGCGGCATCGCCAAACGCTCGCACTCGACGCTCAACGCGGCCATATCGTCGATCGACACGGTGCCTTGCTCGCCGTCAGCCTCGCCACCTACGAAATATGGGGCGAGCCCGACCGTATCGAACCTGCCGCTGTCGAACCGCTCGCCAAACACCTCGCGCTTTCATCCGCACAATTGCAAGCGCGCCTCGCATCCGCACGCACCCGCGTCTTGCTCAAACGGCACGTCGACGCCCAAACGGCTGGCCGCATTGCCGATCTTGGCCTGCGCGGGATCGCGCAGATCCCGTCGTCCAAACGCTTCTATCCCGAAGGGGAATCGGCGGCACACGTCGTGGGTTTGACCGATATCGACGATGTCGGGCAAGAAGGTGTGGAATTGGCCGCGAACGCCGTGCTGGCCGGCGAACCTGGAGAGCGCGACGTCATCCGCGATCGGCTCGGGCGCGTCGTGTCCGATCTGCGTCCGCTTGTGCCTGCGCATCATGGAAGAACCATTCGATTGACGATCGACCGGCGCATCCAGCAACTCGCCTTCGCTCAACTGAAAGCCGCGCTCGAACGCCATCAAGCGCAGGCGGGAAGCGTCGTGGTGCTCGATGCGAACACGGGCGAAATCCTCGCACTGGCCAACGCCCCCTCGTTCGACCCGAATGCCCGCGCGGACCTCACGCCTAAGACGATGCGCAATCGCGCGGCCGTCGATACCTTCGAACCGGGCTCCACGATCAAACCGCTGGCGATCGCCACCGCGCTCGACAGCGGCAAGCTCACTGCCGATACGCTCATCGATACGGCACCGGGTTGGTACCGCATTGGGCCGAACACGATCCACGACACGTCCAACCACGGCACCGTCAGCGTGGCCGAGGCGCTCGCCACGTCCAGCAACATCGCACTCGCGAAAATTTCCCTGATGCTCCCGCCCGAAACCTTATGGACGGCGTATCGCCAATACGGCCTTGGGCTCGCCCCGCCGTTGCCGTTTCCCGGCGTCGCAGCGGGAAAGCTCAGACCATGGCAGCGTTGGCGCCCCGTCGAACAAGCGACGATGGCCTACGGCTATGGGTTGTCGACGTCGCTCCTGCAAATGGCTCAAGCCTATACAGCGCTCGCCGGCGACGGCACGCTGCGGCCCGTCGCCCTGATTGCGAGCGACGGCAACGACGCATCGTCATTTCCCAGCCCCCCTTCGATTCGTGTGACGACCGAATCGAGCGCGGCCACGCTGCGTTCGATGCTGGAAGCGGCCACGCACACAGGCGGCACCGGCCGCGCGGCGCACGTCGAAGGCTATCGCGTCGGCGGCAAGACGGGCACCGCGTGGAAGCACGCCGGAAAGGGGTACGCCAAGAACAAATACCGCTCGCTGTTCGTCGGCATCGCGCCGATCGACGCCCCGCGTCTCGTCGTCGCCGTCATGATCGACGAGCCGACGAAGCGCTCGTACTACGGCGGTACGGTGGCGGGGCCCGTATTTTCGGCGGTCGCCGGCGGCGCGCTGCAATTGCTCGGCGTCCCGCCTAGCCCGCCGGCGCCCGAAGCCTAAGCCTTCGCGTTCCGATCCGGTCCCCAAAGAACCGCTCGCGCTTTGCGCCCCGGTGCCTACAATCCATTGAGCGTGCGGCGCTCCATTCGAATCCCGGCGCAGCGTTGGCGCGATCCCGCAGACGCATTCACGAGCGGCGCCGACGCATGTGCCGCCGCCCGCGCTGGGCGAGCGCCGAACCTTGTTTTCGGAAACAAACGTACTAACGTTTGAAGAAGAACAACGGTAGCGCCCGGGCGCGGGACGCGCATCGAGGACATCGATCATGACCACGGTCGCCAGCTTTCAAATCGAGTACACCCAGTTTCTCGACGCTGACGGCATCCCTACGCAGCCTCTACCCGACTTCGCCAACGACCCGGAAGCCTTATCGGCGTTTTATCGCGCGATGGTGCTGACCCGCGCGTTCGACAATAAAGCCGTTGCGCTGCAGCGCACCGGCAAGCTCGGCACGTTCGCCTCGAGTGTGGGGCAAGAGGCAATCGGCGTAGGCCTCGCCTCGGCGATGCGCCCCGAAGACGCACTCTTTCCCTCCTATCGCGATCATGCGGCGCAACTGCTGCGCGGCGTCACGATGACGGAAAGCTTGCTGTACTGGGGCGGAGACGAGCGCGGGAGCGCCTTTAGCGCCGCACCGCACGATTTTCCCAATTGCGTCCCGATCGGCACGCAGGTTGCCCACGCAGCCGGCGCCGCCTATGCGTTCCGTCTTCGTGCCGAACCGCGCGTGGCCGTGGCCATCGTCGGCGACGGCGGCACATCGAAGGGCGATGTCTATGAAGCGATGAATATGGCCGGCGTTTGGCAGGCACCGCTCGTCATCGTCGTCAACGACAATCAATGGGCCATCTCGGTGCCGCGCACCAAACAAACGGCCGCTCGAACGCTCGCGCAAAAAGCGATCGCAGCCGGCATCGAAGGGCGGCAAGTGGACGGCAACGACGTGATCGCCGTCCATGCGGCAGCCAAGGACGCACTCGCCAAGGCGCGGCGCGGCGACGGCCCCACGCTGATCGAAGCGTTGAGCTACCGTCTAGGCGACCATACGACGGCCGACGATGCAACGCGTTATCGCGATCCCGAACTCGTGGCGCAAGCGTGGCGCGCGGAACCGATCGTGCGCTTGCGAAAATATTTGATCGCCCTTGATGCATGGGATAAAACGCGCGAGGACCAACTCAATCAGGACTGCCAACGAACTGTCGAGGCGGCCGTTCAAGCGTATCTCGGCGTCGCCCCGCCCGATGTCGGCGCCATGTTCGATCATCTTTATGCGGCGCTGCCGCACGCGTTGAAAGAACAACGGGAAACGGCGCAGTACTTCGCCAGTGCGTCGGAGCGCGAACATGGCTGACATCGCGCTAGTGGAAGCGGTGAACCTTGCGCTCGCCCATGCGCTCGAGCACGATCCCGCCGTGGTCCTGCTAGGCGAAGATATCGGCGCGAACGGAGGCGTATTCCGCGCGACGCTCGGTCTCCAGGCGCGATTCGGCGAACAACGCGTGCTCGATACGCCCCTTGCCGAAGCCGGCATCGCGGGCACTGCCATCGGCATGGCGGCGATGGGGCTGCATCCGGTCGCCGAAATTCAATTCACCGGCTTCATCTACCCTATCGTCGATCAGGTGCTCAACCATGCTTCCCGCTTGCGCCATCGGACGCGCGGCCGCTTGAGCTGCCCGCTCGTCATTCGCTCGCCCTGCGGCGCCGGCATTCACGCGCCCGAGCATCATTCGGAAAGTCCCGAAGCGCTGTTCGCTCATATTCCGGGGCTGCGCGTCGTCATGCCCTCTTCGCCGGCGCGCGCCTACGGGCTGTTGCTGGCGGCGATCCGCGATCCCGATCCGGTGATCTTTCTCGAACCTACCCGCTTGTACCGGCTTTTCAAACAACGTGTCGAAGACGATGGCGAGGCGCTGCCGCTCGACACGTGCTTTACGTTGCGCGAAGGCACCGACGTCACGCTCGTTTCGTGGGGTGCCATGCTTCAAGAAGTGCTTAGGGCTGCCGATGAATTGGCTGCGCAAGGCATTGCCGCCGAAGTCATCGATGTCGCAACCCTCAAACCGCTCGACATCGACACGATCTTGGCGTCCGTTGCCAAGACCGGCCGTTGCGTCATCGTGCACGAAGCGCCGCGTACTTGCGGCCTCGGCGCCGAGATCGCGGCCGCGATCGCCGAGCGCGGACTGTATTCGCTACTCGCGCCGATCGAGCGCGTGACCGGGTTTGACGTCGTCGTCCCGCTATTTCGGCTAGAAGCGCAGTACATGCCGAGCGTCGCGCGCATCGTGGGCGCCGTGCGAAAAACGCTCGAGGCGTCCACATGAACATCTTCAAGCTCCCCGATCTCGGCGAAGGGCTGCAAGAGGCCGAAATCGTCGAATGGCATGTCAAGGCCGGCGATGAGGTTCACACCGATCAGCCGCTCGTCTCCGTGGAAACGGCGAAGGCGATCGTCGACATTCCTTCGCCGCAAACAGGACGGATCGCCAAGCTATACGGCAGCAAAGGCGACATCGTGCATCTAGGAGCGGCGCTGGTCGGCTTCGAGGGCGAAGGCGGTGCGGCCGATACCGGCACCGTGGTCGGGCGCGTGGAAGCGAGCGAGCGCGTGGTGCGCGAAGCCGCCCCGAGCTTTGCCTCGCCCACTGGCGCACGCGTCGGCACCATGGCCGTGAAGGCGACACCGGCCGTGCGCGCGCTGGCCCGAAAACTGGACCTCGATTTGACGCTGGTGATGCCGACGGGCCCCGACGGCGTCGTCACCTCCACCGACGTGGAGCGCACTGCCAAGCTGCTCGCGGAGCTGGGGCCGCCCGAACCGTTGCGCGGCGTTCGCCGCGCGATGGCGCAGAACATGGCGCAAGCGCAAAGCGAAGTGGCGGCGGCGACGGTCATCGACGATGCGGATATCGATGCCTGGAAGCCGGGCGCGGACGTGACGATTCGATTGATTCGTGCCCTGGTAGCAGGGTGCCGGGCCCAACCCGGGCTCAATGCGTGGTTCGACGGGCGCACCGCACGGCGACGGGTGCTGGCGAAGATCGATGTCGGTATCGCCGTGGATCTGCCCGACGGCCTATTCGTCCCAGTTTTGCGCGACGTGGCCCATCGCGATGCGGCCGATTTGCGCGCGGGCTTGGACCGGATGCGCGCGGATATCAAGGCCCGCAAGATCCCGCCCGAGGAAATGCGCGGCAATACGATCACGCTGTCGAATTTCGGCATGATCGCGGGCAAATACGCGGCGCCGATCGTCGTGCCGCCGACCGTGGCGATTCTTGGCGCCGGACGCGTGCATGACGCGGTTGTGGCGCGGGAAGGCAAGGCGCTCGTGCATGCGTTGTTGCCGCTGAGCTTGACCTTCGACCATCGCGTGGTGACGGGCGGCGAAGCCGCGCGATTCTTGGCGGCTGTCATCGAGAACCTGGAGGCGGCCGACTAGCGCGCGCCCGGCGCCGGTTCTTTTGCCAAGGGTTGCGCCTTCGCCCCCACGGCGCGATATGTCATCACGGCGTAGCCCGTTTGTAATGTCGACGAACGGGCGACTATTCCGGCTCGTGCATAAAACGTCCAAATCCTAGCGGCTAGCGGGTTTGCCCGGCCCTATCCCCTGCGGCATGGAAGTTGCGGTTCAGATCGCCAGCGGCTCGCGCCGCGCGTTTTCAACCATGTCAAGCGAGGGCGCCATGTTAGGCACGATCTTGCTCATTATCCTCATCCTGCTTTTGATCGGGTCATTTCCCGCCTGGCCGTATAGCCGCAGTTGGGGTTACGGACCAACCGGCGGGCTCGGTCTCATCGTCGTCATCGTCGTCATTCTCGTCGTGCTCGGGCGGATATAGCCTAAGGCGGGCTCGGCCCCGCCGAGCCGTCGCCGCACGGCGAACGCATCGACCTGCGGATCTACCGCCCCCCTTTGGACCCTCACCGCGCGCGACGAAACGCGCGCGGGTGCCTCGCTCCAAGGAGCCTGAGATGCGATTCGTTGCACTCGAACGAAAGCCGGGCGAAGACACGGGCAGCGGTCGAACGCCGCTATACCCAGTCGGAAAATCCGTCGCTATCGCCTTTGAGAACGCCGTAAGCGCGGCAAAACGTTCGGGGTACGGCGCGAGGCCGAAGGGCGCGCGTTCACGATCAATCGATCATGGCCCATTGAACGCATTGCGCGCCGCTTTCGAGGCCAGCCCCTTTCAACTGCTGAGCGACACCGTGGGCATCGAATTGCTCCTTCCAATGCACGAAGTAGCGCGATTCGCACGTTCCGTCCGATGGTTGCAAAAGTGCGCCGCGAGGCTCGAGCGTGCAGCCGAGCTTCGCCAACTGTTCGGCCAATCGGCGCGGACAATCCGAATCGATCGCGTAGCGGACCGTCAGCGAAGCCGCCTTGCGGCGCTCGAGCCGGTGCTCGACGAAACGCAATCCCCATAACACCGCGAGGCCGATCACGCTTCCCACGCCGCCGAGCCCGTATTGCCCGCCGCCGAAACACAGGCCGACAACGGTCACGAACCAGAGCAGCGCGGCTGTCGTCACACCGCTGATCATGCCGTCCTTGCGAAAAACCGCGCCGGCACCGATGAAGCCCATCCCCGTCAGGATGCCGAGCGGCAGACGCATGAGGTCGAGAACGGCAAAGCTGCTCGGTCCTTTGCCCGTTTGTTCGAGCAGCGCGTTCACTTGCAGCATAGCGACGCAGGCCGCGAGGCAGACGAGGATCGTGGTGCGCAATCCGGCCGCCTTGCCCGATTCGCTGCGATCGAATCCGAACGCGGCGCCGGCAACGAGCGCGCATGCTAGGCGTGCGCACGCGGAGGGCCAGTCGAGGGTCAGCGGCATTGTCTCCATGTCAGCCACGCTATTTGATCGATCGCGATAAACGACGCGCGAGCAAAGCCCGCGCCCGAATGCTTGCAGCCAGCGCTGGGTACGCCGTTTGCGGCGCAGCAAACACGGACGCGTCACGCTCTGACCGGCGCGCATCGTTGCCTCTTTCAACACTGTGCTTTTTTATCATTCAGGAGCCCCAATGAAGCGAACCGTTCTAGCCTTGGCCTGCTGCGCGTTGCTGCTCCCGGTCGGTATCGCCGAAGCCCAAACGCAAGCCGCGTCCACCACGGCGGCCAATCCGCTGCCGGAGCCCGACCGCGCCTTCGTGCAAGCGGCGTCGATGTCGTCGTCGACGGAAATCGATGCGGCCAAACTCGCCCAGAAGAATTCGAACGATAAGAACGTGAAGTCGTTCGCCCATCACATGATGCTCGACCATACGAAGTTGACGGTCGAATTGAAGGCGGCAGCGCCGCATGGGGTTCAGGTGCCCAAAGACAATTCCGATACGAGCGTGCTAGGTGAATTGAAGCCGCTGAAGGGTAAGGAATTCGACGATGCCTATGTCGCGAAGATCGGGCTCAAGGGCCACGAAGATGCGATCGCCGCGTTCAAGAAGGAAATATCCGACGGCCAGAACGCGGACCTGAAAAAGCTCGCGCAAAAGGGCTTGCCCGTGATCGAGCATCACTACGCGATGGCCCAGCAGCTGGCGAAGAAAGCAGGCGTGCAGCAATAAACGCGGCCGCGCGGCAGGGGCGACGAAGCGCATGCCACCGCCCTTCGTCGCCCCGGCAATCGGCGCGCGCGGTGGCGAACAGCCCGCGACTCAATCGCCCGCAGTCCACTCCACGTTCGCGCCGACCGAGCGCAGGTTTTCGACGAAACGCGGATGGGCGCGCCGGATCGGTAGCGCGTTCGTGATGACGGAGCGCCCCTCGATGCTCGATGCCACCATGAGCAAGGCGATCGCGACACGAATGATATAGGGGCTCTCGACCTTCGCTGGGCTCAGCGGGATGCCGCCGAACGTGATGAGCCGATGCGGGTCGGACAAGAACACATGAGCCCCGAACTTCGACAGCTCGACCGACCATCCCATCGCCCCGTCGTACACCTTGTTCCAGAACATGGCGCTGCCTTCGGCCCGCACACCGAGTGCGATGAAGATCGGCAGCAAATCGACGGGCAAATACGGCCAGGGCGCCGCCTCGATTTTCGTCAAGATATTCGGCGTGAAGGGCCGGCGCACGCGCAGCGGGCCGTCGCGCATCGCCCGCGACCAGCCGTCGCGGTGAACCAGGTCGACACCGAATTTCGCAAACGTACGGTCGATCAACGGAAATTGTTCGGGCGCGCTGTTCTTGACGACGATGTCGCCGCCCGTGATCGCGCCCAGCGCCAGGAACGTCGCGATTTCATGGAAGTCTTCGCTGAAACGGAATTCGCCGCCGCCTAGCCGGTGTCCGCCTTCCACGGCCAACCGCGAGGTGCCGATCCCTTCGACGGGCACGCCGAGCATCGCGATAAACCGGCAAAACTCCTGGACGTGCGGTTCCGAGGCTGCGTTGACGAGCGTGGAGGTGCCCGTTGCGCATGCGGCGCATAGAACGAAATTTTCGGTGGTGGTAACCGACGCGTAATCGAGCCAATGATCGTTCGCGGCCATGCGCGTCTCGGCACGCACGATCAGCGAATCGGAGGTGCGCTCGATGTGCGCACCGAAACGCTCGAATACCTCGACGTGCGGGTCGATCTCGCGTACGCCGAGCGTGCAACCCTTGACGTCGTTTTCGAGCCGCGCCACGCCGAACCGCGCCAGTAGCGGCGGCACGAGCATGATCGACGAACGCATCTCCTCCGGCAGCCGATGCTTGGCCGGATCGAACGTCGTGGCGTGGTGGTGCAGATCGAGGATGCCGGTCGAGAAATCCATCGACACGTCGCTGCCGAGCGCACGGAAGATATCGAGGATTTTCTTGACGTCGGTGATATCGGGCACGCCGACTAGCCGCAGCGGCTGGTCGGTCAACAACGTGGCGCACAGAATCGGCAGCACGGCGTTCTTGTTGGCGGACGGCACGATTTCCCCGCGAAGCGGGAGGCCGCCATGGACGATCAGATCGGACATATTCGGGGTAAAACAGATGATAAATGGGGCGTGGCGGAGAAACGCAGGCGCATATGATGCCATCGTCCGGCCACGGATGGACGGCAATCTTGCCGAAGGAATCCGCAATTGCCAATTTCGCTTTCCGCATTCGATAATCGCACACCGTGCAGGGGCTTTCGTCAGATGTCGGCGCGTCGGTTCACGATACGCGCGGATTCGAGCCATGGGCACCGCGAATAGTTCCGGCAGCTTGAAGGATCGCGTCCGTTCCGTCATGGGCCGATTCGGATCGCGCCGCGGTTGTCCGGTGACAACAATTCATTTAAAACAGGCCGTTCCATGAAACGTCGCCGCTTTTTTGCCTCCATCGGCTGGCTGGCCGCCGCTTCGTCCGCTACCAGGACGTGGGCCGCCAGCGCTGCAGCCCGGCCGAGGCCCCATCTAGAAGCAACGCCGGCAAGCTTGCCCCTGGCCGATACGGGGGCGATCGATTCGACCGCCGCGTTGCACGCCGCGCTGGCCCGCATCGAGGCAATCGACCGCCACGGCCCGCGTTTGAATAGCCTGATCGAATTGAACCCCGACGCTCCAGCGATCGCCCGCTCGCTCGACAAGGAGCGAGTCGCCGGCAACGAGCGTGGCGCGCTGCACGGCGCACTGATCGTGATCAAAGACAACATCGCGACGGGCGACCGCATGTCGACCAGTGCGGGCTCCCTTGCACTCGACGGCGTGCGTGCCGCACGCGACGCCCATTTGATCGGACGTCTGCGCGATGCGGGTGCCGTTATCGTCGGCAAGGCGAACTTGAGCGAGTGGGCGAACATTCGCTCGACACGCGCGACGAGCGGATGGAGCGGACGCGGCGGGCTGACACGCAACCCCTATGGGCTCGATCGGAACACGAGCGGATCGAGTTCCGGCTCGGCGGCCGCTGTCGCCGCCGGCCTCGTACCGATGGCGGTGGGGACGGAAACGGACGGCTCGATCGTCTCGCCATCGTCGATCAACGGCGTGGTCGGCCTCAAGCCGACGGTGGGACGGGTGAGTCGCGACGGGATCGTTCCGATTTCGCACACGCAAGATACGGCCGGGCCGATCGCACGAACGGTGCGCGACGCCGCGCGTTTGCTCGCGGCCATGGCTGGCTCCGATCCGCGCGATCCCGCTACGCTCGGCGCACCGCCGCCGGACGACTACCTCGGGGCGCTTCGTCCGGACGCATTGCGCGGTGCGCGCCTTGGGGTAGCCCGTGCCTTTTTCACGGGCCACGATGAAATCGACCAACAGATCGAAAGCGCGCTAGCGCAGTTGATCGTACTCGGCGCGGAGCTCGTCGATCCGATCGACTTGCCGAAGGTCGATTACGGCGACGCAGAGCAAGCCGTCTTGCTGCACGAATTCAAACACGGTCTGTCGCGGTGGTTGGCCGAATTCGCGCCGCACGCGCCGGTGCGCACGCTCGCGGATCTGATCGCCTTCAACGAAGCGCACCGCGAGAAGGAGATGCCATTCTTTGGGCAGGAACTGTTCGTGCAAGCGCAGGCGCTCGGCGATCTGGACAGCGACGCCTATCGGCGTGCGCTCGACGTTTGCCGTCTGGGCGCACGAGACAATGGGCTCGACCGCGTACTGCGCGAACATCGGCTGGACGCGATCGTCGCCCCCACGGGCGGGACCGCCTGGCTCACCGATTTCATCAACGGCGACAGCGCCGGCGACGGCTTCTCCTCTCCGGCCGCGGTGGCCGGCTACCCGCATCTGACGGTGCCTTCGGGATTCGTGCGTGGACTGCCGATTGGGCTGTCGTTCGTCGGGGCGCCTTGGAGCGAAGCCCGGCTGCTTGGCTTCGGGTACGCGTTCGAACAGGCGACCGAGTGGCGTCGCGCGCCTCGGTTCATTGCATCGACGAGCGTGCCGCAAATGCGAACCTGAGCGATCAATGCTTTCGCATCAAGCACTTACATAGGCTATGAGCAGGTTATTCACAAGTTTGCCAACATAAACTGGGGATAAGTTAGTTTTGCCCACCTTCACGCTCGCCGGCCCCGTTTCGGCCGAATTGGAAATTCGCAAGAGCCGCTTCATCGCGCATGCCATCCCCGTCGCCGATCGCGACGCAGCCATGCAGGCGCTGCGTTCGCTGCGCGAAGCGCACCCCAGCGCGACGCATGTTTGCTGGGCATTGCTCGCGGGCGGCCAGTCGGGGATGTCCGACGACGGCGAGCCCTCGGGCACGGCGGGACGCCCGATCCTCGAAGTGCTGCGCCACCACGACTTGGACGGCGTATTGGCCGCGGTCGTGCGGTACTACGGCGGTGTCAAACTCGGCGCGGGCGGGCTGGTGCGCGCCTATACCGATGCCATTGCGACCGCGCTTCAACAGGCGCAACGCGTCGAGCGAATCGCGCAGGCCCAATTGACGATAGAAATCGACTACCCCGACGAAGCGCGCGTGCGACGCTGGATCGAACAGGAAGGGGCCGAATTGGTCGATAGTGGATACGAGCTTACCGTTCGGCTCGTGCTGCGCATGCCTGCAACGAAATGCGACACCGCCCGCGTGGCGTTGCGCGATTTAACCCAAGGACGCGCGCGCTTTGTCGATGATGACGACGATGGCGGTGACCGTACGGGGCATCGTTGCGCAGCACGTCCGTAATCGCTCGTCGCCGCGGAGCTAGCTGGCTTGGACCGCAAGATGGTCGTCCGGGCTGGATACACGCTCGCTCACACGATGCGCTGCCTGGGCTCATTCGGCAGACATTCTTTCAATTTCATTACCATCATTCCGCCAACGTGGCGTCCTGGGCTGAATGGCGCCACCCGGGGACGATGCCTGCTTGCGCGACAAGGCGCGCCCGCTTGGATTCCCGCAAACGCTTCGGCAGGCGGCGATCGAACGAATTGACCGTGAAAACGCGCTCCTTTCATCCAATTGGATTGACGCTGGCGGGTCTACACTGCTTTCCATGGAGCGAGACACCGGCTCCATCCACGAAGCCCTCGCGAAGCAACGTGGTGTGAAAAGGTTTCAAGCTGTAGCTGAATGGCAGTCGTAGGAATTCCTCAGCACTCAGGGTAATCGCTGAAGGGTTTCAAAACCGGGGTTCGGGCAGTGCGTTGTTGCAGTTCGAAGCACCTAGCAGTTCGAAGCACCTAGCAGTTCGAAGCACCTAGCAGTTCGAAGCACCTAGCAGTTCGAAGCACCTAGCAGTTCGAAGCATCTAGCAGTTCGAAGCATCTAGCAGTTCGAAGCATCTAGCAGTTCGAAGCATCTAGCAGTTCGAAGCATCTAGCAGTTC
>NZ_JBQCIV010000098.1:0-42468 GCF_051953405.1 Trinickia sp.
ACCAGCCATACGGCGCGAACGAACTCGTGGTGCCGAAGTTCTCGCTATGAAAGCCCGACGCCATCAAGCCGAGGATCGTGAGGCCCGGAATGATGAACTTGAAGACGGTGATGGTCGTGGTCGCGCGCGCGGGCACGATTACGCCCCCGTATTTGAGCAATAAGTAGACGATCACCACAAACCCCCACCACAACAACCCGGGTGGTGTCGACGAGCCGTTCACGAACAGCGAGTGCGCCCAGGGATAAGGCCACGTGCTCATGTACTGGATCGACGCCTCGGCTTCGATCGGGATCACCGACACGATGGCGATCCAATTCGCCCATGCGCTAATGAAACCGACAAGCGCACCGTGCGAATAGCGCGCGTAGCGCACCATGCCGCCCGACTCCGGGAACATGGCACCCAGCTCGGCATACGTAAGCGCGATGGCGAGAATCACGACTGCGCCGATGATCCACGCGCACAACGCCGCCGGCCCAGCGATCTTGGCCGCCTTCCACGCACCGAACAGCCAGCCGGACCCGATGATCGAGCCCAGGCCGGTGAGCATCAGCGCAAATGGCCCGATGTTCCGTTGAATAGAACTTTTCACAACCTCTCCTTGGGGATAGACGAACGGCGCGCGGGTGCGAGGACACGCGCGCCGTTCTGCAAGAAACGTGCAACCGACGCAGGCACAGCGGCGAGGGGGAACCGCAACTAGGTGCAACCACATCGCGCGGCGCGTAGTTTACCGGCTGCAATCACTTAAATGGTGCAAATTGATCCGTCACCAAGAAAAAAACATCATGAAATGAAAGGTTTGTAAGAGGCACGGCCGGCTGGTCGGACGAATGCCGATGCTGCGCCGCGAAATTGTGTTGACCTTGAGACGATTTCGCCGTATAAAGATTCCCAAGCAGGATTTCAAGTGGCGAGTGTTGATTGGTCTTTCGTAGGTCGCCCCCATCAGGTACTCCGGTTGTCCTATTACCCTTCCTTGATTTTCATGCGCTCCCAGGCTTCGGCCATTTTTACCCAATTTAGGAATTTGTAATATGGAAACCGGTACCGTCAAGTGGTTCAACGACGCTAAGGGCTTTGGCTTCATCACCCCCGATGGCGGCGGCGAAGACCTCTTCGCGCACTTCTCGGAAATCCGCGTCGACGGCTTCAAGACGCTCCAAGAAAACCAAAAAGTGTCGTTCGAAGTGAAGACGGGCCCCAAGGGCAAGCAAGCTGCGAACATCAAGCCGCTGTAAGCATTCAGTTGCTTTAGCGCGCTTTATGCGCCGCGAAGCGCATTGCGCTTCGCCACGATAAAAACCCCGCACTTAGCGGGGTTTTTGCTTTTTGGGCGATGGGATGACCGAGGCCTAGGCAAAGAGGCGCTGAGCGTGGATGCCGAGCCCTGCCGCCACGCTCGCCAGCCGGTCGCCGAATACCGGCTTGGCATCGGGAAACGCCGCGCACAGCGCCTGCGTCAAAAAGCGCAGCCCGGTCGTGCCGCCGGTGAAATACAGCGCATCGACATCGCCTAGCGCCACGCCCGCCGCCTTCGCAGTCTCGCGCGCCGCAGCGGCGATCCGTTGCGCATCCTCGGCGCCGGCCGCGATCAATTGGGCCTCGTCGAAGGCGATGCGCAGGTCCGCTTCCACGTCATCGAGGTCGATCGAGGTGGCGCCGCCGGCCGCCACGCCGATCTTCGCCTCTTCGGCCCGCGCGGCAAGCGCGTGCCCCAGCCGCCGCTCGACGACGCGCATGAGCCGCTCGTGGTGGCGCACGTCTCGATAAAGATGCCGCATCAGGGCGAGTTCGCCCACGCGCTTGCCCGTATAGATCGTATTGATCAGATGCCAGGTCGCCAGGTCGAAATAGATGCGGTTCGGCACTTCGCGGCCTTCCGGATCGAGCGACCGGTAGCCGAGTTCGGGCAAGATCGTCTCCAGTTCCACGCGACGGTCGAAATCCGTCCCCGCCACGTGCACACCGTGATGCGCCAGCACGTCGTCCTTGCGCTCGATCCGTCGCATGCGGTCCGGGCCCACCCGCACGAGCGAAAAGTCCGAGGTGCCGCCGCCGATGTCGGCGACCAGCACCAGCGCTTCGTCATGTAGGCGCGATTCGTAATCGAATGCGGCGGCGATGGGCTCATACTGGAAGTGAATCTCGTTCAGGCCCGCCGCGCGGGCGGCCGCTTCGAGTTGTTGCTGTGCCAGCCGGTCGGCACGCGGATCGTCGTCGACGAAAAACACGGGGCGTCCCAACACGGCGCGGTCGATCGATACGCCCGCGCAGGCTTCGGCCTGCCGTTTCAGGAAGGCCACGAAGATCGAGATGATCTCGGTGAACTTGATCGCGCTGCCGTCGCCGAGATCGGTCGCGGTTTCGGCGAGCGACGACCCGAGGATGCTCTTGAGCGAGCGCATCAGGCGTCCGTCGAAACCGTCGATGTATTCGGCCAGCGCGGCGCGTCCGTACGCCCGCGTATGTTCGTCGGCGTTGAAGAAGACGGCGGTGGGCAACGTCGTGTGCACGCCCTCCACGGGGGCCAGCATCATCGTCTCGCCGCGCGGCAGCGCGACGGCGGAGTTCGACGTACCGAAGTCGATCGCACAATAGGGCATCGCTTGCATCGCAACTCGCTTTATGCGAACAGAAGGGAGCGGCTTTTTAACACGAACTGCCCTGCGCTAGCAATCGGTGCGCCTTCCGAGCCGCGCCCGTTCGGGCGTCAGGCACGCCGCGTGCGACGCAGCGGACGCCCCGCCGCTCGCGCGGCTCGCCCGACACCGCATCCCTCAGGAGATTGACTCGATATGAGCCTGAAGACCGCGGCGAGCGTTCCCGCCTCCCACGAGGACGTCATCGCCACCGATTTGCCCTCTCGGCTCGATCGCCTCCCGTGGGGCCGTTTCCATACGCTGATCGTGGCCGCGCTCGGCATCACGTGGCTCCTGGACGGCCTCGAAGTCACTTTGGCCGGGGCCGTGGCCGGTGCGCTCAAGTCGAGCCCCGTGCTGCGGCTCACCGATGCCGATATCGGCTTGGCCGGCAGCGCGTATATCGCCGGGGCCGTGCTCGGCGCGCTGGTATTCGGCTGGCTCACCGATCGCCTCGGCCGCCGCAAGCTCTTTTTCGCGACGCTGGGCCTGTATCTCATCGCCACCGCGGCCACGGCGCTGTCGTGGAACTTCGCCAGCTTCGCGACGCTGCGCTTGCTGACCGGGGCGGGCATCGGCGGCGAATACGCGGCGATCAACTCGACGATCCAAGAATTCACGCCCGCGCGGGTGCGCGGGTGGACCGATCTGGGCATCAACGGCACGTTTTGGGTGGGCGCCGCGCTCGGCGCGGGCGGCTCGCTCGTGCTGCTCGATCCGCACCTCTTGCCCGGCGATTGGGGTTGGCGCGCGTGCTTTTTCATCGGCGCGGCGCTCGCGCTCGGCATCGTGTTCATGCGGGTCTGGGTGCCGGAAAGCCCGCGCTGGCTGCTCACGCACAATCACCCCCAGGAGGCGCAGCGCGTCGTGGAAGACATCGAGGCACGCTGTCACCGCGCCGGCCGCCGCCCGCTAACGGACGAGCTGCAAACGCTGCGGTTCGGACGGCGCGAGAACACGCCGCTCGCGGAAGTATTCGAAGCGCTCTTCGTCACCCATCGGCGCCGCTCGCTCGTCGGTCTTTCGCTCATGACCGCGCAAGCGTTCTTCTACAACGCCATCTTCTTCACCTATGCGCTCGTGCTCACCGATTTCTATGGCGTCCCCGGCGCACGGGTGGGCTGGTATTTGCTGCCGTTCGCGCTCGGCAATTTTCTGGGTCCCATCGTGCTCGGTCACGCGTTCGACGCCATCGGGCGCCGGGCGATGATCGCGTTCACCTATGCCATGTCGGGCTTGCTGCTGATCGGCAGCGGCTACCTATTCGCACGCGGGATGTTGACCGTGAACGAGCAGACTGTGGCATGGATGGTGATTTTCTTCTTCGCGTCGGCTGCGGCCAGTTCCGCCTATCTGACGGTGAGCGAATCGTTCCCGCTCGAAATTCGCGCCCTGGCGATCGCAGTGTTCTACGCATTCGGGACGGCGCTCGGCGGCATCGCGGGCCCGGCCTTCTTCGGCCGGCTCATCGATACCCAGCAGCGCGGCGCCGTCTTCGAAGGCTATCTCGTCGGTTCCGCGTTGATGCTCGCGGCCGCAGCGATCGCCGCCATTTGGGGCGTGAACGCCGAGCGCAAATCGCTCGAGCACGTCGCCACACCCCTATCCGCGCTGCGCGATACGCCTTGAGGGGGCGGTGCGCGGTGCCGTCAAGCGGCCGTGGCCGTCACCGCCCGTACGGTGCCGCGCCGGTGAATCTGCAGCACCAGGACCGATGCGATCAAACACAGCCCGCCCGAGATCATCGACGCCACCGTATAGGTGCCGAGGCTCGATCGGAGCAGCCCCGCGCCGTAGGCCGCGAACGCCGCGCCGAGTTGATGGCCGGCCACCACCCAACCGAAGACGACCGGCGCCCGATCCTTGCCGAACGCGTCGGTGGTCAGGCGTACCGTCGGCGGGACCGTTGCGATCCAATCGAGCCCGTAGAAGGCGGCAAACAGCGGCAAGCCGAAGAAATCGATGCCGAACGCGTAAGGCAGGTACATCAGCGACAGCCCACGCAAGCCGTAGTAGAAGAAAAGCAGCACACGGCTGTTGAAGCGATCGGAGAGCCACCCCGACAAGGTCGTACCGAACAGATCGAAGATCCCCATCGCCGCGAGCAGCGATGCGCCTTGCACTTCGCTCAGCCCGTAATCGCCGCACATCGCGATCAAGTGAGTACCGACATAGCCGTTCGTGCTCGCGCCGCAAATGAAGAAGCTGAAAAAAAGCAGCCAAAAGTCGCGCGACTTGCTGGCGGTGGCCAAGGTCCCGAACGCGATGGCGAGCGGATTCTGCGCGGAGTGCGCGTCGGTGCGCGGCGCATCGTGCGGCTCGCCGTAGGGACGCAAGCCGACGCTCGCCGGACGCTCGGGCAGCAAGAACGCGACGAGCGGCAAGACCAGCGCCGCCACGACCGCGACGATGAGGACGACCGGCCGCCAGCCATGGTGCTGCGCCACCGCGGCAAGCATCGGCAGGAACACGAGCTGGCCGGTGGCCGAACTCGCGGTGAGCACGCCCATCACCAACCCGCGGCGCTGCACGAACCAGCGATTGACCACCGTGGCCGAGAGCGTCAGCGCCGCGACACCCGTCGCACCGCCCACCATCACGCCCCAAATCAAAATCATCTGCCACGGCGCCGTCATCATCGACGAGATCGCCACGCCGACGGCCATCACCACGAGCGCCGTCATCAGCGTGGGCCGCACGCCGAAGCGCTGCATCGAAGCGGCGGCAAACGGACCGGTGAGCCCATACAAGGCGATGTTGACCGAGATGGCGAGCGAAATCGTCGCCCGGCTCCAGCCCAATTGATGCTCGAGCGGCAGCATCAGCACGCTTGGCGTGGCACGCGTGCCGGCCGCGGCGAGCAAGACCAGGAAGACGACCGCGGCGACGACCCAGCCGTAGTGCGCGCGCCCATGCATTCTTGTTGCTATCCAGTTCATCGTCACTCCCGTTGGCGCGTAGACGCAGCCGCCCCTGTCGGCTTGCCCGCGCACGATTAGCGTGGTCGATCGGCGCGTCCCAGGCGACCTAAGCGAGGCGTTCGATCGCGCTTGTTACAGACCTGTCACAAGTGCGAGTTGCCATCGTAGTGACCGGTCGGTAACATGTCAAGCAGGTCAGATTCGTAGTCTTGGACGATCGGCCGATCGGGGCCACCTTCGGCACCATCGTCGCAGTCGGACAAAAGGGACACTTCACCATGAAAGACAGCCAGCTCGAGGTCACCAGCAAGCGCGCAACGGCAGCCAAAGCGGCGGCCGGACGCACGCGTCCCCACACCGACGGCGCCACGGCGCAGCAGCTGCTGCTACGCGCGGCAGCCGAGCTTTTCTATCAAGAAGGGGTGCGGGCGGTCGGCGTCGATGCCGTCGTGGAGCGTGCCGGGGTGAACAAAATGAGCCTTTATCGGCAGTTCGCCTCGAAGGACGACCTGATCGCGGCCTATCTCGAGCATGCCAACGATTGCTTTTTCGGCTACTTCGACCAGAGCATCGGCATGCATCCGGGACAGCCGCAGCGGCAGATCGCCCAGTACTTCGAAGATCTGGCCCGCCGCGCATCGCGCGAAGGCTACCGCGGCTGTCCGTTCGTCAACGTTGCGGCTGAATTTCCCGATCCGGATCACCCGGCCCGCAAGATCGTGGCCCGCAACAAAGCGCAACTCGTCGAACGGCTCACGGAACTGACGACGGCCGCCGGTGCGGACGATCCCGCGGGCCTCGCCGATGCATTGGCGTTGCTGATCGAAGGGGTCTATGCAGCCAGCCAAACCTTCGGGCCCGGATGCGGCCCGATCTTCGCGGCCCCGCGCGTGGCGGCCCAGCTCGTCGCGCTCGCCTGTCGCACGCGCGCCGACGCGTAAAATGCCGGCTTTGCCGCCAACCGTGGCGCGCCGTCAACGATATGCCGATTTGCCGATATGCCGAGTTCCGACACCGCCATGACCGATGATCGCCGCCCTTGCGCAACGACGCCAGCCGACGCGGATGAAGTCGTCGCCGCCATGCGCCATTGGCTCACGCGTGCCGTGATCGGGCTCAATCTCTGTCCATTCGCGAAAGGCGTGCATACGAAGCAGCAGATCCGCTATCGCGTGAGCGACGCGCGCGAACTCGAAGGGATGTTGACGGTGCTCGAAGCCGAGCTTCGCTGGCTCGTCGAAGCCGATCCGGCACGGATCGACACGACGCTGCTGATCTTCCCGCACGCGTTCGCCGATTTCCTCGAATTCAACGATGCCGTGTTCTTCGCCGAGCGGCTACTCGGCCAGTTGCGTCTCGACGGCGAGTTGCAAATCGCGAGTTTTCATCCGCACTATCGGTTCGAGGGAACCGAGGCCGAGGACATCGAAAACTATACGAATCGCGCGCCCTACCCGACGTTGCACCTGCTGCGCGAATCGAGCGTCGAGCGCGCGGTGCAGGCGTTCCCCGATGCCGCCGATATCTACGAGCGCAATCAGGAAACGATGCGTCGCCTCGGCCACGCCGGCTGGCGCGACTGGATGCGCATGCAAGCGGGCGAGCCCGCGTCCTCGGGCGTGGTGAGCGAGCCGAGCGCGCCCGACGGCCGTTAAGCGTTAAGCGGGCGCAAAGAACCGCTCGCGCAACGAATCGAGGCCGAACGTATCGAGCACTTCGGTCAAACGCTCGGTCGGCCGGCGCCGCGGCAAATCCTTGTACTGCGCGACGATCAGTTCGTTTTTCATCGAATGCTCCCATCCGACGAGTTCCGTCACGCTCACCTGATAGCCGTGCGCTTCCAATTGCAGGCAGCGCAGCACGTTCGTGATTTGACTGCCGAATTCGCGCGTATGCAGCGGATGACGATAGATCTCGGTCAACGCGTTGCCGAGCGATTTGCCCTTATTGCGGCGTAGCACCCCCGCCACCTCTGCTTGGCAACACGGCACGAGCACGATATAGCGCGCCCGCTTTTCCAATGCGAAGCGAATGGCGTCGTCGGTTGCCGTGTCGCAAGCATGCAGCGCGGTGACGACGTCCACCGTCTCCGGCAATCGCACCGAGCCGATCGAATCGGCCACCGATACGTTCAAAAACGACATCGCCTCGAAACCGAGCCGCGCGGCCAGCGCCGCCGACCGGTCGACAAGTTCCGCACGCGTTTCAATGCCGAAGATGCGAGACCCAGTGCCGGGCGGCAGGGACTTGAAAAAAAGATCGTAGAGGATAAAACCAAGATAGGACTTGCCGGCGCCGTGATCGACGAGCGTCACGGCCCCGCTGTTGCGCACGACATCCGCGAGCAGCGGCTCGATGAATTGGAAGAGGTGATAGACCTGCTTCAGCTTGCGACGGCTGTCTTGGTTCATCTTGCCGTCGCGCGTCAGGATATGGAGTTCCTTGAGCAGCTCGACGGATTGATCGGGGCGAATTTCGTAGGTCTTGGTCGACATGGTGGGACGGCGCTCGGGTAAGTCGCCGCGAGCGTGCGACAGCCTACAGAAGCGTAAAAACAATCGCGTCAGTTTACCCAAAAGCGCGGAAGACGCGGCAATTGCGTGCGGGAACGGAATTTGCATCGAAGCGCGGACGCCACTTTTTCGATGCAGCGCAGCGTACCGCACGCGGCGGCGAGCACGGCGCGATGAGGGCCGTCATGCCTTGGGGGAGGACGCGGCGCGCAGGCAGGCGAAGGCGCGTTACGTAACGTTACGCCGCGGCCGAAACGCCGCGCGCCATCCGCCCGCCATCGGCGAACGAACAGCGAGCGGTCAGTTTGACGAAAGGACTATAGCCATGGCCACGATACCGAACTCAGACGCGGAGCAGAAGTTCCAAGCGATGCTCGCCAACCTGCTGACGCCGCCTACCGGCTGGTCGGAAAAACAGCAATTGGAACTGGAAATGGCGCGCGACATTTCGGTCGAAATGCTGCGGCTCGCCGAATCGATGCGCGACACCGATCCGGGTCTCGAAGCGCTGCTGACGCTGCTCAAGTATGCGAAAGTCGTCGACTTCATCCTGACGACGCTCGCATCGAGACGCGACATCCGCCCGCAGACGTTGCGCGTCATCTTCAAGCTCGCTGGATTGAAGGTCGACGAAGCCTATCCGGGCTGAGCCGCCATTGCTGCGCCGAACCGCGCGAGCGCCGGCGCATATGGCATACCGGCGCACCCGTGCATTACTTCACCGCGAGCCGCCAGAGCGAAGTCACCTCTTGCACTCGGGCGCGGTGCAGCGGATCGGTCGGATCCGCCGCCTTCGGATGAGCCGGCCGAATATCGTCCCGGCCGATCACCTTCAATCCCGCCGCCTCGATCATCGCCAGCAACGCCTCGCGCGAGCGCAGGCCTAGATGCTCGGCAAAATCGGACAAGATCAGCCAGCCCTCGCCGCCCGGCTCGAGATGAGCCGCGAGCCCGTTCAGGAAGCCGCACAACATGCGGCTGTCCGGGTCGTAGACGGCACGCTCGATCGGCGCACTCGGACGCGCCGGCAGCCACGGCGGATTGCAGACGATGAGCGGTGCACGCCCCGGCGGAAACAGGTCGGCCTCGCAAACGTCGACCTGCCCGGCGAGGCCGAGGCGCGCGATGTTCTCGCGCGCGCAGGCAAGCGCGCGTGCGTCGGCATCGGTCGCGACCACCCGCGCGACGCCGCGCTTGGCGAGCAGTGCCGCGAGCACGCCCGTACCTGTCCCGATGTCGAATGCGAGCGCTTGCGACGGTAGCGGCGTACGCGCAACCAGGTCGATGTACTCGCCGCGCACCGGCGAAAACACGCCGTAATACGGATGGATGCGCGCGCCCAATGCGGCGATTTCGACACCCTTTTTGCGCCATTCGTGCGCACCGACTAAGCCCAGCAATTCGCGCAACGAGACTACGGACGGAGTACCGCCGGTACCGTCGGGGGCGAGCGCGTCGCCGTACACCTCTTGGCACGCCGCCTTCACGTCGGGCGCGCGTCGAAGCGGAATCGAATAATCGGCGTCGAGTGCAACGAGTAGCATCCCGAGCGTGCGCGCGCGCTGCGCCTGCGCCTGCCGATGCGCATTGAAGGCATCGAGCGGCGAAGCCGGCGGTTTGCGCCGTTTGCGATCGATTCTGCGCGCCATAGCCTGCAACAGTTGTCGCGCGTTTTGGAAGTCGCCGCGCCACAGGAGCGCGATGCCTTCGCTGGCTTGACGGTAAGCGGCGTCGGCCGTCGTGCGGTCGTCCGCCAGCACGACGCGCCGCGGCGGCGCCACGCCGGCTTCGGAGCGCCAACGCGCGCTCAGCTCGGCGCCGTCGTCGGTCCAATGGATCAGGGGAAAAGTCGGATCGGAAGTCACGAAACGGGAAAACGAAACGGAAAACGAAGGAATTCGGTCAAGGCGGGCGCTCGCGCAACCGCCGCACAAGCCGACACGATACCGCGCTTTTGCGCGGCTACCGCCGGCTATCGTCGATCTTCGTCGACGGCCGTGCCGTGCCGACCGTTCCCGCATCGCAAGCAACGATCTACAGCGGGCCTTCAGGGCTGGGTCCCGGCTCAACGACCTGAAGAGCGGGGTTTCAAACCGGCGTCGGTTTGACGACGAACGATGCCGCCCGAGGAGGCGGCATCGATTCGATCAAGCCGCGTCAGACCTTGAACGCGCCCACTACGTTCGACAACGTGCCGGTCTGATCTTGCATCGACCGAGCGGAGGCCGCCACTTGCTCGACGAGCGCCGCGTTTTGCTGCGTGGTCGTATCGAGTTGCGCGATCGCCTGGTTCACCTGCTCGATCCCACGGCTCTGTTCGCCGCTGGCCGTCATGATGTCGCCCATGATGGCGGCCACGTTGGTCGTGGCCGTGATGATGTCGCTCATCGTCTGGCCCGCTTGCCCCACGAGCGCACTACCCGATTCGATCTTTTCGGCCGAATCGGCGATCAGGGCCTTGATGTCCTTGGCCGAAGACGCCGCGCGCTGAGCCAGGTTGCGCACCTCGCTCGCCACGACCGCGAATCCGCGGCCTTGCTCCCCGGCCCGCGCCGCTTCCACAGCCGCGTTCAACGCGAGGATGTTGGTTTGGAACGCAATGCTGTCGATCACGCCGATGATCGCCACGACCTTCTGCGACGATTCGTTGATCGAACTCATCGTCTTGACGAATTCGCCGATCACCTCGCCGCCGCGCGTGGCGGCGCTCGATGCCGTCGTCGCGAGACTGTTGGCTTCGCTCGCGTTTTCGGCATTTTGCTTGACGGTGCCCGTGATCTGTTCCATCGATGCGGCCGTCTCTTGCAGCGAAGCGGCCTGCGCCTCGGTGCGCGCCGACAGATCCTGGTTGCCGCTCGAAATCTCGCGGGAGGCGGACGACAGCGACGCGGCCCCGGACACCACGTCCTGCACGACGCCTTGCAAACGCGCGACGAAGCGGTTCAGGCTGCGCGCCACGGCGCCGAACTCCTTGCCGCCCGTTTCGGGCAGCCGGCGCGTGAGATCGGCTTCGCCGGCCGACAAGGCGTCGATGTTGCGCTTGAGCGCCGCGAGACGCCCCATGAACGCGCGAATGCCGACGATCATGACGATGAGCAAGGCGATTGCCATCGGCACCTGCACCGAGGCCAGTCCGGCGAGGATGCGATTGCTGTTGGCCATCAACATCGACGAAGGCACGGCCGTGGCAATGAACCACGGGCTGCCGGGAATCGGCTTCAGAAAGAGCGTCTCGCTGCCGTCGGCGGCATCGAATTGGCCGCTCGTTTCGCCGCCCGATTGCACAGCCGGCAACAGCTTTTGAATCTCGGCCGCCATCGGCGAGCCCTGCGCGATGTCCGATACGTTCTTGAGCACGATGTTGCCGTCGATCTTCGAGCTGTTGCTGACGATCTTGCCGTCCGCTTCGACGATCAGAATCTGACCGTGGATCTGCTGCTCCATATCGGCGACAAGGCGATTGAAGAAACCGAGCGTGACATCGATCGTGGCCACGCCGTACAGTTCGTCGCCCTTATAGATCGCCATCGCGCAGTTCGTGCGCGGCTGCGGGCTCGCATCGTCCTGATAAGCCTTCGCCCACTTGCAGTGGCCCTTGGGCGCCGTCTTGCCGTTTTCGTACCACGGCTGTTCCCAGTAGTTGAGCGATTCCGGCGAATTCCAATGCGTGTTGACGGCGAGCTGGCCCGTCTTCGCATCGCGCGCGTAGAACGTGCTGAATTTGTCGCGTCCCGCCTGCCGCTTGTTCGGCAGCGGCCAGATTCCGCCGCCGAATACGTTCTGATCGCCGTATTGATCGACAAGCGCCGGCAGCAAGGCGTCGATCTGATCGCTCTCGAGTTGCGCGACCGTCTGCGTGATGCTGCGCTGCTGCGCTTCGACCTGCCGCAGTTGTTCGCTGATGCGCACGGAGATCTGGTCGACCTCGCTCGCGATGACCTTGCCTTCGAGCGTGGCAAGCTTCGGCGTCACGAACAGCCGAATCACGGCAAAGGTCGCGATCAAAAGCGCCGCGAATGCGATGCAGGCGACAAGGGTAAAGCGGGTCTGGGTGGACGCGGGTGCTTTCATTTAATAGTTGTATATGGGAGGAATCAAAAGAGCGCAGACTGTCTATCGGCAGATCATTGGCCGTGCTGAAGCCTAAAAATTAAGGGGCAGTAGAAGCAGTATTCGAACGAACGAATCGGCGCGTGCCGATGCTGCGCTGCACTAGCCGTTGCGCATCGGCGTTTCTCGCGCCCGGGCAGAAAGCGCTAAGGCGTACAGGACCAGGCGGGGATAATCAGGCGGCCGCGACCCCGCGGCGCTTGCCGCTATGGCCGCCTGCTGCGGGAACGGGCAATATGGCGCCCTGCAGCAAAAGCCGCGTCGTCGCATCGGCGTCGAGCGGCTTGCTGAACAAGAACCCTTGCGCATCGACGCAGCCGAGCGCCACGAGAAACGCGCGCTGCGCCTGGGTTTCGACACCCTCCGCGATCACGTCGAGGCCGAACGCCTTGGCGAGCGTGACGACAGCGGTGGCGATGGCCCCCGTGTCCCCTTCGCCGATCCCCCGCACGAATGCACGGTCGATTTTGATGCGATCCACCGGCAGAGCGCGCAATTGCCCTAGGCTCGAATAGCCCATGCCGAAGTCGTCGATCGCCACGCGCATGCCAAGACGGCGAAACTCCGCGAGGCGGCGCGCCGACGCCTCGGGGTTTTTCATCAATGCTGTCTCCGTCACCTCGAGTTCAAGCAGAGAAGGATCCATTCCCGTTTGCGCGATGACGCGCTGGAAGGTCTTGACGATGTCGGCTCGCTGCAGTTGAAGCGGCGAGACGTTGACCGAAATCGGAATCGGCACCGCCTGCAGCGCGCGCCACAGCGCGACTTGCTCGCACGCCGCGCGCAGCACCCATTCGCCAAGCTGCGAGACGAGCCCCGAGGCTTCGGCCACGGCCACGAAATCGACGGGATTGATCACGCCGTGGTCGTCGTCGCGCCAGCGCACGAGCGCCTCGAGCCCGCGCACTTGGCCGGTACGCATGTCCACTTGCGGTTGATAGTTCAGATGCAGCTTGCCGCCTTCGATCGCTTTCCTTAGGCGTCCCGACAATTTCAGCCGCGCGTCCGCATCGCTGCGCATGCGATGGCGATAGAACTCGAAGCAATTGCGACCCCGGCCCTTCGCCGCATACATCGCCGTATCGGCCGCCCGGATCAACGATTCGGCGTCTTCGCCGTCTTCGGGAAACACGCTGATGCCGATGCTCGCACCGACGACGAGATCGTGCCCCGCCACGAAGATCGGCTCGGCGAGCGCTTCGAGGATGGCGCTGGCGAGCGCCTCGTGCACTTCGTTGCCGCCCATTTCGCTCACGACGATGAACTCGTCGCCGCCGTAGCGCGCCACGACGTCGTCGTGCCCTGCGCACGCCGTGAGCCGCCTGCCGACTTCCTTCAGCAATTGGTCGCCAATGTTGTGACCGAGCGCATCGTTCACGGTCTTGAATGCATCGAGGTCGATGAACAAAACATGAAGATGATCCGCGCCGGCGATCATCGCTTGCAATTTCGCCGAGAACGACATCCGGTTCGACAAGCCCGTCAAACTATCGCGCTCGCTGAGATCCCGCAGGCGGCTCGAACGCTCGGTGAGCTTCATGTAGACGTCGTACGTCGTCTTGGCGAGCACCAGCGGATAGCCGATTAGGACGGGGAGCCATGCGAGGGCGGCGTGCAGCGGCATGACATGCGCGACTTGCGCACCGAACACGAGCAGGCCGCCGCCCGTGCCGAGCGCCATGGCAATCAGGCCGAAGCCGAACAGGCGCCATCCGCCCGCCGCCATGTTGTCGATCGCGAACATCAAGAAAACGACGACCGTGGCGATCGGCGCGAAATGCACCGCCGCGACGAACCAGCCGCCGTTGATCGAATCGACCAAAAAATTCCAGCGTTCGCGCACCAGCGGTTGCGGCGCGTGGCGCACCCGGAAATAGGCGATATGCGGCCAGAGAAAACAGGTTGCCGCGACGGCAGCCTCGGTCCAGATGGATGCGTGTTGAGAATGCAGGCAAAGCAGGAGCGGAAAGAAGCCGACCCCAAAACCGAAAAGCCGCAGCACGTAGATGCGGCGCACAAACCCCGCTCCCGTACGCGGCCGGCTCTCGCGATACGCGCTCGGTGCAGCGGTCATGCTCGGCAACTCATTGTGCATAGGAGAAGGATGCAACGCACGTGCGCCGCGCGGGCGCGGGGTACATCGAAGCGATGCCGCCAGTGTACTAACGGCCGTTCGTCCTAAAAGTTTAGACAAAAGCGCTGCAGCCCGCTACGGACGGCATGATTCGCGGCGCACCCTGCGCGGCGCGCTGCGGCAATCCGCTGCCGCCGATCCGGCCAATCCGACCGATCCGACCGATCCGGCCAACTAGCCGCCGTGCAAGGCGCCCCGTCGGCGAACGAAGGTGCATGTCCACCATCGACGTCACGCAGCAACGAAAGGACCGGCGGCTCGCGCGAGCACACGAACGCGCCCCCCGCCGCGCCCGGTCATCGGCAGGAATTTCCTACTCGATTAGTCGACGATCTCTTCAACCTAGCAATAGAAAGTAAGGAGTACGAACGATGATCGAGTTCGCACGGCATCCGGTCGCCGGCACCCCCAACGTGGGCGAGTACTGGGAAGGACAAGGGGGAATCTATGCAGGGATTATGCCCGACTATGAGGGTACGTCGCCCTACCACCTCGTGCTGTCCATGGACGAGGCCGTCGACGTCAAATGGGGGCCGCACGGCGCGCCCGACGACGCGGCGCGAAGCCAGAGCGACGGGTATGCCAATACCGACGCGTTGACCCGCTGCGGACATGTGCATCCGGCCGCGCGCTGGGCCGCCCAATACGAAAAAGACGGCCATGGCGATTTTTACCTGCCGGCACTGCGCGAACTGGATATGGCGGCAGCCGCGCTGCCCGAGCGCTTTTCCCGAACGCAGTGGTATTGGTCGAGCACCGAGCGCACGGCGGACGAAGCCCAGGGCGCGAACTTGAATGGGATTGCGCTCGGCGCGTTGTTCAAATCCTTCGCCGGCCGCGTCCGCGCGGTGAGGCGGATCTTCGTGTCGGAAGCGGCATCGAAGCCGGCGTAAATGCGCCGTATTCCGTCGGATCGGCGCTTCGATCGTGTCCCTAAGTCCTAAAAGCGTGTAGAGGTGCGCACGCGAGGCGGCCCCGCGGCAAGATCGCGGACGCCGCTTCGCCGCCCGCATACGGCAGCGGGCCCATCGAGAGGAAAACGAACATGATCGATACGAGCACCCGAGGTCTTACGCTGGCCGACGCCCCGAAGGTCGGCGAATATTGGGAGGGGCAAGGCGGTTTCTATGCCGGCATCATCCCCGACTACGTCGGCACCCAACCCCGCTTTTTGATCTTCGCGGCGGACGAAGCCGTCGACGTCGAGTGGGGCGGCACGGGGGCGGACGATGCCGGCGCACTCGATACCGATAACGGCTCGACGAACACGCATTCGCTGACGCACAGCGGCCACGCCAAGCATCCGCATGAGGCGGCTCGATTCGCGTCGGCCTACGAGAAGGACGGCCATCGCGATTTCTATCTCCCGTCGAAACGCGAACTCGACGTGGCCTTCGAGACGATCCGCGACAAGTTCGACCCGATGGACTGGTACTGGTCGAGCACGCAGCAATCGAGGTTGGGCGCATACGGCCGCTCGTTCGGCGATTCCACCGTCCCGTCGCTCCCCAAAAACATCCAGGGACGAGCGCGCCCCGCTCGCTCGATACCGGTAGTCGAAGCGGGAGCGGCGTAACGCAGGTGCGCGTTCCATGCGGAACCCAGACGAACAAGGCGCGAATCGACGATCGCGCGAGCCGTTGCCGCCACTTCCCTTCCGGTTACCGCACTTCGATTCGCGGGCATGTCGCGATCGTACCGAATCGCACGATCGCGACACCCGCCCCACCTACTGCTGCATCGCCGGAATCATCCAAGTGAGCACATGCTGCTGCAAGAACACAAGCACGCCAAGCAACAGCGTCAAAAACACGCTATGCCAAAACGTGCGGGCGAATACGACGCCTTCTTGGCCTTTGAGGTCGGTCGTCGACACGCCCGTCGCGATGTTCTGCGGCGAAATCATCTTGCCCATCACGCCGCCCGACGAATTGGTCGCGGCCATTAGCACCGGGTCCAAGCCCAATTGCCGAGCCGCCACAACCTGCAGGTTGCCGAACAGCGCATTGCCCGAGGTATCGCTGCCGGACAGAAACACGGCGATCCAGCCGAGCGACGCCGAGACGAGCGGAAACAGCGCGCCCGTCGATGCCACGCCGGTGCCGAGCGTGTAGCTCATGCCCGAATAGTTGAGCAGGTACGCCAGGCCGACGATCATCATGACGGTCGCAATCGCGATGCGGGTTTGCCGCCAGGTCTGGGCGATGCAAGCGAAGAAATCCGTCACGCTCGCGCGCGAGAACACGGCCGTGATGATCGCCGCGAGCAAGATCGCCGTGCCGGTGCCAAGCGGCTGGAAGTCCCAGATCGCGGCGTAGGGTTTGTTGTAGAGCGAGACGAAAACGGCGTTGTGCAGTCCCGGCCATTTGATCTTGATGTCGCCGATCATGGCGATGTTGGCATGGACCCAGAAGATGACGATCACCGATACGACGATCCAGGGCAACCATCCGCCCCAGCCTTCGCGCCGATGCGCCGCACCCACGCCCGCCAGCGTATCGCCGCTGCGCGCGATGGCGAACTGCGGATCCGCCTGCGGCCGCCATACCTTGAGGAACCCGATCGTCACGATGAGGGAAGTCAGCGACGAAAGGACATCGGTCAGCTGATAGCTCAGGTAGTTCGAGGTGACGAATTGAGCGAGGGCGAAGCTGCCGCCCGAGACGAGCAGCGCAGGCCACAATTTGCCGATGGAGCGCATGCCGCCGTACACGCCGACGACGTAAAACGGCAGCAGCAGCGCAAAAAACGGCAACTGGCGTCCGACCATCGCACCGAGCGTTGCCGGATGAAGCGAAGTCACCGCGCCCAGTACCGTGATCGGTACGCCGAGCGCACCGAATGCGACCGGGGCTGTGTTGAAGATCAACGTGTACGTCAATGCTTCGAGCGCGGGGAAGCCCAGCGCGATCAGTAGCGCGCTCGTGATCGCCACCGGCGTGCCGAAGCCGGAGATGCCTTCGAGCAAGCAGCCGAACGAGAATGCCACCACCAGCAGCACAAGCCGTCGGTCATCGGGAAGGTGATCGAGCATCCATTGCCGGAACGCGTCGAATCGCCCTGTCTTCACCGCAATGTTGTAGAGCAGCAGCGCGTTGAAGACGATCCACATGACCGGCACGAGCGCGAGCGCCATGCCCGCGCCGACGGCGTCGAACGCAAGCCCGGCAGGCATGCCCCACACAGCGATCGCCACGACGAGCCCGACGACGAGCCCGGCCAGCGACGCTTGCCATGCCGGTCGGCGCAATACGCCGAGCATGATCAACGCGGCCGCGATCGGCAACGCGGCGACGATAAACGAAAGCAAGAGGGAATGGCCGACGGGGGTAAGCGGTTGCGCGAACACCGTTCCCGGTGGGAGTGCCACGGCTGGATTCATGCTGTCTCCTTGAGTCATCGTTGTCGGGCGGACATCGATACCCCGGGAGCCTTTACGCTTCGGCCCTTGCATCGTCGTCGACCTGTGACGTCCCCGTTCTGATTCGTAGGACGACTCACAGCTTGAGCCCGATCCTCGGCATCGTTCCGTCGGTGGGGCAACACTTCGCTCGATATCGCGCGGCATCCGCGCGCTATCCATACGACACGGCTTGCACGCCGCCGCCCCGAGGCGGCGCGCCGGCCGATCCGGTTAGCCGCCGGCTAAGCGACGCTTGAACTCGAGGCGGAATCGATGCAGCAGCGGCTCGGTGTACCCGCTCGGCTGAGCGCGCCCTTCGAATACGAGCGCACAGGCGGCGCTAAATGCAATCGAAGCGGCGTACTCGGGTGCCATCGGGCGATAGTTCGGATCACCCGCGTTTTGCTGATCGACGACGCGCGCCATCCGCTCGAACGTTTCGTTGACGAACTCGGGCGTCACGACACCATGGCGCAGCCAGTTCGCGATGTGCTGACTCGAGATGCGCAGCGTCGCCCGGTCTTCCATCAAGCCGATGTCGTGAATATCGGGCACCTTGGAGCAGCCCACCCCCTGGTCGATCCATCGCACGACGTACCCGAGGATGCCCTGCGCGTTGTTCTCGAGTTCTTGACGCACCTCGTCCCGCGACCATGGCGCGCGCTCCACGACCGGCACCGTCAGCAAGCCATCGAGCAGCGCATCGCGTTCGCTCGCATAGTCGATCCGTTCGAGCGATTGCTGGACGGCTTGGACATCGATGTCGTGATAGTGCAGTGCATGCAAGGTCGCGGCGGTCGGCGAAGGGACCCACGCGGTGTTAGCGCCGGCGCGCAACTGCGCGCCTTTTTGTTCGAGCATCGCGTGCATGAGATCGGGCATCGCCCACATGCCCTTGCCGATCTGCGCGCGCCCGCGCAACCCGCACGCCAGGCCGACGAGCACATTGTTGCGCTCGTAAGCGGCAATCCAATTGGCGTGCTTCATATCGCCCTTGCGCAGCATCGGCCCCGCTTCCATCGCCGAATGCATCTCGTCGCCGGTACGATCGAGAAAGCCGGTATTGATGAAGGCGACGCGCCCCGCCGCCGCCGCGATCGACGCCGCCAGATTCACGCTGGTGCGGCGCTCTTCGTCCATGATGCCCATCTTGATCGCGCGAGGCGGCAGGCCATACAAGCGTTCGACGCGGCCAAACAACTCGTCGGCGAAGGCGGCTTCGGCCGGCCCGTGCATCTTCGGCTTGACGATGTAGATCGCACCCTCGCGCGAGTTGCGCCGGTTGCGGCGATCGTGCAACGCGCACAGCGTCGTGACGACCGCATCGAGGATGCCTTCGGGGATTTCGCGTCCGTCGCGATCGAGCACCGCGCTCGTCGTCATCAGGTGGCCGACGTTGCGCACGAACAGCAGCGAGCGGCCATGCAACGTCAGCGTGCCGCCATCGCCCGTCCGGTAGACGCGGTCCTCGTTCAAGCGCCGCGTGAACGTTTTGCCGTGCTTCTCGACCCGCTCCTCGAGCGTTCCTTGCATGAGCCCGAGCCAATTGCGATAGAGCGCGACTTTGTCCGCGCTATCCACCGCGGCTACCGAGTCCTCGCAGTCGATGATGGTCGTGATTGCAGCCTCGAGTACGACGTCGTTCACGTGCGCCGGATCGGTCTTGCCGACCGGCGCTTGCGCGTCGAACTGGATTTCGATATGCAGCCCGTGATGGGCGAGCAAGACGGCGGAGGGCGCGTCGGCCTCGCCCTGGTAGCCGACGAATTGAGCCGGCTCGGCCAGGTGCGCTTCGCCTTTTTTCGTGCGCACGACGAGTTGGCCGTCGCGCACGGCGTAGGCCGTCGCGTCGCGATGCGACGCCCCGCCGAGCGGCGCCGCGCGATCGAGCAACGCACGCGCGTAGGCAACGACGTGCGCGCCGCGCACCGGATTGTAGCGATCGGTGCGCGTCGCACCGTCGTCCTCGGGCAGGGCATCGGTGCCGTACAGCGCGTCATACAGGCTGCCCCAGCGCGCGTTCGCCGCATTGAGCGCATATCGCGCGTTCGAGAGCGGCACGACGAGTTGCGGCCCCGCTTGCTCGGCGATCTCCACGTCGACGCCGCTCGTGGTCACCTCGACGTCGGCCGGGGCCGGCACGAGATAGCCGATCTCTTGCAGGAACGCGCGGTAGGCTCGCAAGTCGCGAATGGGGCCGGGGTGTGCGCGATGCCATTCGTCGAGCGCCGTCTGCAGACGGTCGCGCTCGGCCAGCAACGCACGATTGCGTGGAGCGAGTTCATGGACGATCTCGGCGAACCCTTGCCAAAAGGCCTGCGCGTCGATGCCGGTGCCCGGCATCGCTTCGCGCTCGATGAAATGGCTGAGTGCCGTGTCGACACGCAGCCCGGAGTGGTCGGTCAGATTCATGGTGCGCTTCGCTTCGTCCCTGTCGTTGAAAATCGGCGTTGGGCTAACGTTCGATACTTTGGGCGGCGGTCCTCGCCACGTGCGCGTCCTGTTCGGACTTGACGCCCGAGACACCCACCGCGCCGACGACTTGGCCATCGACCACCACCGGCACGCCGCCCTCCAACGTGCCTTTGATCAATGGTGCGCTCAGAAATGCGGTGCGCCCACCGTTGATCATGTCTTCATATGCTTTCGATTCGCGTCGGCCGAGCGCCGAGGTGCGCGCTTTCTCGATGGCGATATACGCGCTAACGGGCGAGGCGCCGTCCAAGCGGGTCAGCGCGAGCGGGTGTCCGCCGTCGTCGACCAGCGCAATGGACACGTTCCAGCCGTGCTTTTCGGCTTCGGCGCGTGCCGTTTCGATGATCTTGTTCGCTTCGGCGAGACCAAGTACGGGTTTCGTTTGCATCGATCAGCTCTCTCTCAAAGGTCAAAGGAAGGTGCGACGTCGGCGCGGTGTACGGCGCCCGCATTCATTGTCGCAAGCTTGCGCTTGCCCGAAGGTTGCGTGAACGAATACCGACCTGCTGTTCCACAGCATAGATGCCAATCCCGACCTTAAGTAGATCGGCGCCATTGCGCGCTTGTGCACTGCGGCGACGGCGGCTCGAAAACGCTCGTGGCGAGCGGCGACAATCCCATTATTCACAAGAAAGTCGCGACTCGTCCATCGGCGCGCATCGAACCGCCGCATACGGCTTTGCGCGGCCCGCCTTTCACTGCGCTGACCGCGCGCCCCCGCGTGCTCGGCGATGCGCCCGCTTTAGGGTTCAGGGGTTCAAGGCGAACTCGAATGCCGCCATGGCGTGCAGGTGCGTCGTATCGAGCACCGGCAGCGGGCTATCGTCCTGCGAGATCAATAGCTCGATTTCGGTGCAACCGAGCACGATCGCTTGTGCGCCACGCTGCGCGAGCGAATCGATCACCTCGATATAGGCGCGGCGCGAGGCGTCGCTGACGATGCCTACGCACAGCTCCTCGTAGATGACGCGATGCACGAGGTCGCGTTGCGCCTCCGACGGCACGCTCATTTGCACGTCATAGCGCTCGTGCAAGTAGTCGATGAGGAACGGCTGGCGCATCGTAAAGCCCGTGCCCAGCAAGCCCACGCGATTCCATCCTCGGCTGCGGCATGCCTGGCCCAACGGATCGCCGATGTGCAGGAACGGGATCGGCACGCTGCGCGCGATGGCTTGCGCGACCTTGTGCATCGTATTCGTACACAAGACGATACAGTCCGCTCCGCCCGCATGCAGACGGCGTGCCGCATCTTGCAAGATGCCGGCCGCGTCTTCCCAACGGTCTTCGCGCTGAGCCTGCTCGATCGGCCCGAAATCCACGCTGTACATGAGGAGTTGCGCCGAGCGCAAGGGTCCCAAGCGGCTTCTAGCCGCTTGGTTCAGGATTCGATAGTATTCCGCGGAAGACTCCCAACTCATCCCGCCGATCAAGCCGATCGTTCGCATCGTCGTTTCCTCCAAAGGTGATGGTGGTGCGAAACACGAGCGTGCCGCGTCGGCACCGCTACCGTCTATCGAGAAATTTCATCGTGAATGCCGGCACATCGACGTGCGCCGGCCCGCGCGTCGGCCAACCGGTTTCATTGGCCGACGGCCGGCTGACGCTGCAATTGCTCCCGCGTGCGCCTTATAGCGCGTGCGATCCGGCACATGTGGCTTCCATCGGCGTCGCGCTCGAGCGGCAAACGGGCGTGCATGCCATCGGCTCGGATCGGCGCGAATCGTTCGATCGGTGGCCCGGCACACTTGCGCGCACGCCCGCGGGCGTCGACGTGTTTTCGGAATCCGCGATCGGCGGCGAATATCTCGTTCTGCGCTGCGCGAACGAACTCGTCCGAGATCGAACGCGCGTTTGTTTCGGGGGCGCGCGGGAAGCGTTCGCGCTGGCGCGCGCGCTGCGCCGCGCCTTGCTCGCGCCGGCCCGCGACGAGGGTTCGATCGCAGACTTGGCATGGCGCCTCGCGGCGCTGGGATTGGGCTTGGGGTTGGGTTCGGAATCGGAAGGCTCGGCCCGTCGCGGCGACGCGGATCGCCCGCGCTACGCCCGTGTCCTGGCCCGGATCGCGGACGCCTTCGAGCAACCGCTCCTCATCGACGAACTCGCCGCGCTCGTGGAGCAATCGCCGCTCGCGTTCCTGCGCGGCTTCACAGCGGCAGTCGGTGTGACCCCGCATGCCTATCTCACCGAGCAGCGTCTGCAGGCGGCGCGCCGTCTCCTGGTCGCCGGCCGCCTGACGCTCGCGGATATCGCGCTCGCGTGCGGTTTTTCGCACCAGTCGCACTTCGGCGATGCTTTCAAACGCGCGTTCGGTCTGACGCCCGCCCACTACCGCCGCTTGCTGGCCTGAGCCAGCGCAAGCCGCATGCCCGCACGCGTAGGAAAACGCTGACATTCGAGATCGGTGCGGACGACATCATGTTCCGACGCCGCTGATTGGTGCGGGCAACGATCTGAACAATACTTTCATCCAACGCACGCATCCCGCTGCCGACTTAAAGCGGCCCCCCGATGAACGGCGTGCACCCCGTTACCAGCCGCGGAGGCTACAGTGGACAATCGCGAAGTGCTCGAAACGATACGCGAAATCAATCTCTCGTATCTGATGCTTGCGCAGCACATGCTCAACGAAGACTACGCCGAAGGGCTGTTCAAGCTCGGCCTGTCGTCGCAGATGGCCGATTTGATCCACACGCTCTCGCCCGCTCAAACGATCAAGCTCTCGCAATCCGAAGACATCGTCTGCGATTTCCGCTTCGACGACGCGGCGATGCTGACGGCCTTGACGACTGTCGATAAAGGGCTCGATGCCACCGCCACGCACGCGGCCATCTTGCTGGCCGCGCAGCCTGCCCGCCAATTCGCCTAACAGGGAGATCGCCATGCCGAAGACGAGCCTGATCGAAGAAGCGCAAGAAGTGTCGCGCGCCGTCGCGCTGATCGAACTGGGTGCCCGCATGCAGGTGCTCGAATCGGAACTCTCGCTCTCGCGCGAGCGGCTGATTCGCTTGTACCGCGAGGTCAAATCGGAGTCGCCGCCGAAGGGCATGCTGCCCTCGTCCGCCGACTGGTACATGACCTGGCAGGCCAACATCCATGCTTCGCTCTTCTATCACACCTACTCGTTTCTCAAGGACGAAGCGCGCTGCTCGCACGTCGAAGCGCTGACGAAGGGCTATCGGCTCTATCGCGAACATTGCGCGAACGGCGGCTTGGACGTGCATCTGGATTTGACGCGCGCTTGGACGCTCGTGCGCTTCTTCAACGGCGGCATTCTCGAAATGCATCAATGCTGCCGCTGCAAGGGCAAGTTCGTTTCCTACAAGCACGATCTGCCCCGCGCGAAAGCGTGCGTGATGTGCCAACCGCCTTCGCGCGCCGGCAAGAAAGCCAAGGTCCTGAACTGAGCGCGAAGCACTCGTTCCACGGGCGGGGCGCGCCGAACCGCTGCACAGCCCACCCGCCCGAACTCGCGCGTCGGCCGATCAGTTGCACGGGGACATCCGGGATTGGGTGCCGGTATCGTCGACCGATGCCGTCGGACGGCTGAGGAAGCCAATCACCAAGCACGCCGACAGCACGGTAATCGCAACCAGCACGTAGAGCAGCGAATGAAACGCCGCGCCGTACACGTGGATCAGCGCACCGCTCGTCGCACCGTGCAGCTGCGCGGCGGCCGCCTGCACATCGCCCATGGCGAGCCGGTTCGCGGCATGCGCGAGAGCTGCTTCTTGAGCGCCGCCCGGCAGCGCGGCCCGCAGGCTCGCCTGCGCGAAATTCGCGAGCAGCGCCGCGACGACGGCAACGGCGATGCATTCGCCGGCCACGCGCGTCGTATTGAAGATGCCGGCCGCCATGCCGGCGCGCTCCTTCGGCACAACGCTCACGGCGAGCCCGTCCATCAGTCCCCAAGGCAAACTCACCCCGGTACCGATGAGCACCATCGCGGCCAGTAAGTGGCCGACGGGTTGCCCGGGCGCGCATTGCGCGAGCCAAAGCTGCCCGCAGGCGCATAGCAGCAAGCCCACGCCCAACACGACGCCCGGCGCGATCGAACGCGCGAGCCAGGCGGCCACGAGCGGCACGACAAGCATCGGCGCCGATAATGCGAACATCATCCGCCCCGCTGTCACGCTGTCAAATCCTTCGATGCCGATGAGCCGCACCGGCAACAGCACGAGCAGCACGACGTACGAATAAGCCGGCGCCGCCGCGAGAAATTGCACGCCGACGAAGCGCGGATAACGCAGCAGCGCGAGATCGAGCATAGGGCGTTCGGCACGAAGCTCGATCGCGACGAATGCCGCCGCGGTCGCGGCCGATGCCGCCAGCAGCGCGAGCACGGGAGCACTCGTCCAGCCGCTGCCGGGTGCACGCAGCACCGCATAGGTGAAGAGCGCCAAGGCACACGTAAACGTCGCCGCGCCGGGCCAATCGAGGCGATGGGCGAGCGGGTCGCGTGTTTCGCGCATGCATTTCGCACCGAACGCGGAAGCGAGCAAGGTGACGAACGTCACGATCGCGAAAACGGCGCGCCACCCCAAATGTGCGACCAGGGCGCCTGCGAGGACAGGCCCGAAGGCCAGCCCCACGCCGAACGTCGTGCCGAGCAAGCTGAATGCGCGCGTGCGCGCATCGCCGTCGAATTCTTGGGCAAGCGCGGCGGCGCCGGCCGACAGGGCAGCGGCGCCGGCCATGCCTTGCAAGGCCCGCGCGAGATCGAGCGCCAGCAGCGATGGCGCCAGCGCGGCGACGATCGACGAGAGCGCGAAGCCGAGCGTGCCGCAAAGGAATACACGCTTGCGGCCATAACGATCGGCGAGCGTCCCCGCCACGAGCAGACAGCTGCCGAACGCGAGCATGAACGCGTTCGTCACCCAAGCGAGTGCGAGCGGCGAGCCCCCAAGCGTTCGGGCAATGGCGGGCAGCGCCAAGGCCGGTCCGGTAAAGCTCAGCGGCATCGAGACGGCCGCCAGACAAACCGCTCCCAAGATCGAACGCTTCTCGGCGACACGCGATGTTTCGACATCGATCGTTTCGGGACTTGCCTGCATAAGCTCCTCGGATGGCATGTGCGATTGCGTTTTGCCGAGCGCGTGTCGACGATGCTGTGCGACACATCGCGACAACGCTTACCGGCAGTCATGGAGCCGCCATCTTATGCACCGAGCGATCGTGTTTAAATAGGCGCGCATTCCGCACTCACAGGACAACTTTTCCTCAATCGCTCATCGATGGATACGCTTAGTGGGCTTGCCGTCTTCGTCCGCGTCGCTCAAACGCGCAGCTTCGTCACGGCGGGCCGCGCGCTCGGCATCTCGGCATCGGCAGTCGGCAAAAGCATCGCGAAGCTCGAAGAAGGCCTCGGCGTGCGCCTGTTTCATCGCACGACGCGGCGCATCGGCCTGACCGATGAAGGCGCAATCTTTTTCGAACGGTGCCGCCGCGCGCTGCAAGACATTCAAGACGCGCAAGCCCAGCTCTCTCAGGCGAGCGGCTCGCCGCGCGGCCGGGTGCACGCGAGCATGCCCGCCATCGGCTATCGCCTCGTGCTGCCCGTCATTGGAGCGTTCCGCGCGCGCTATCCCGACATCGAACTGGATTTGGATTTCAGCGATCGCCACGTCGACGTGATCGAAGAAGGGTTCGACGTCGTCATCCGCGGCGGCGAGCCGGCGGATTCGAGTTTGCAAGCGAAGCCGCTGGCGCCGTATCGATTCGTCGTCTGCGGCTCGCCCAGCTATTTCGCGCAGCATGGCGTCCCACGGCTAGCGAGCGAGTTGGCCGATCACGTCTGTCTACGTTTCAAATATCGATCGAGCGGAAAGTGGCAGGACTGGCTGATCGACGGCGAGCCCGCGCTGTCCGGCGCCGCGAGCGCGCCGCTCGTGTTCAACCATGCCGAAGCCGTGCTGACCGCGGCCGTCCAAGGGCTCGGCATCGCCTATCTGCCCGATTTCTTGGTGCGCGACGCGATCTCGTCGGGCCAATTGAAGACGGTGTTGGAAACGTCGCGCACGCTGGAAGGCACGTTTCGCGCGCTCTGGCCGGCGACCCGTCACATGCCGCCGCGGCTGCGCGCGTTCGTCGATTTTCTCGCCGAGCGGCTGGGCGGCGGCGCGCGCATCGATTGATCGGCGCCGCATGCGGCATGCGTGCCGGCGAGCGATTGTGCGCTACCAACCCAGTTGGTCTTGCTGATTCTGGAGCGTGCGAAGCTGGTCGAGCTGCTTCTTGGTCAGAACGGCTTCGATCCTTTTGCGCGCATCGGCGGACGAATCGATCATCTGCTGACGCATGCCGTCGATCGCCTTATAGGTGCTGTCGATCGCGGCCGTATCGCGTTGCGGCGCCTCATACAAATCCCTGAGCTTCGCCTGCTGATCCATCATGGAGCCCATCAGCGTCCAGTGTCGCTTGCGCGTCTCGTCCTGGATCTGGTGGATCTTCGTGCGCTGCTCCTCGGACAAATCCAATCCGCCCGCCCATGCGTCCGACATCATCGCACCCGGGCCCATGCCATACCCGCGCATCATGCCGCGTCCGGGGCCGTAGCCCATCATCCCGCCCCCCCCGCCCCAGCCGCCCATCATTCCGGGGCCACCCCAAGGTCCGGCGCCTCGCGGCGGCGAAGCGGGCGATTGAGCCAAAGCCGCGCTCGCCACGGCAATGCCGACCAAAGAAAAGAGAACGCCTCTCATACGCGCGACCGCAATCATCTTCCTCTCCTTTGTCATGAGCCATGAACGTTCGCTCGTTCGCAGCGAGCGCCGATGGTTTTCAATGTAGGAGTACCGGTGGCCGAGCCATTGATTGGCATCAAGCCCTCGCGAATTCGCCCCGCGCGACGCGCTTGCTCGGTGAACGCTCGATCGCCCCCAACCCAATCCCGTCGATTTGATGCGGGTCAAGGAGGCGTTCCGAGTCCCGTCGAACAATGGGACCGATGCCGGAGTTAAGAATCCGGTAAGCAAGCCACCCGAACATGGAGAACATCTACCGGGAGGAATCACGATGCTCACGTCTGAGCGCTTGCGCGTATCTCGTTCGCTGTTCGTCCTCGGCATGATTGCCGCCGCTTCAGCTTTACCCGCTTACGCGCAATCTCTTGCACAAATTCTCCAAGGCTATGCCGCACAGGCGGGTACCGCCCCCGTGCCCGCGCAGGGGCAACGGTTCTTCACGACACGGCATGGCCGCGAGTGGGCTTGCGCGACGTGCCATGGCGCCGTGCCGACCGGCAACGGACTCCCGGTGGTTCATCGCCGAACACGATGAAATCGCCGCATCCACTTGGCAGCGCGCCTCGATCAAAAGCGCCTCGAACTGCGCTGCCTGTCATACCCGAGCCGATCAAGGAGATTTCGATGAACGATACGTCCGCATCCCGCGCTGAACAGCACGCGCGCCCCGCCGGAACGGTCCGGATCCTCGTATGGGACGCCCCCGTCCGCGTATTCCATTGGCTCATGGTCGCCTTGTTCGCCGGTGCGTGGCTCACCTCGGAAAGCGAGCAGTGGCGATTGATCCACGCCACCCTCGGCTACACGATGGTGGGACTCGTGGCGCTTCGCATCGTCTGGGGCGTGGCCGGCACGAAATACGCGCGATTCGCCTCGTTCGTGCGCTCGCCGGCGTCCGTCATCCGCTACGTGACGCTGCTCGTCAAAGGGCACCCGGAGCGATACGTCGGCCACAATCCGGCAGGCGCGCTCGCCATCGTTGCCATGCTGCTCCTGACCTTGGCGCTCGGGGCAACCGGATGGGCGGAGTACAACGACGCCGGCGGGAAGTGGCTGGGCGAATCGCACGAAGGCGTCGCCAACGTCATGCTCGCGCTCGTCGCCCTGCATGTGCTGGCCGTGCTGGCCAGCAGCTTCTTGCACCGCGACAACTTGGTTCGTGCCATGGTGACGGGCTACAAATCCGGCCGTCCCGACGAAGGCATTCGCAAGGCGCGCTGGGGTATCGCCGCGTTGCTGATCGCGCTCGTCGCGGGCGGATGGTGGATGCAATGGACGAGCGCACCGCTTGCCCCCGCGGCGACGCAATCGACCGGGGACGCCGGGCATTCGCGCGCCGATGGCGACGGCGACTGACCGCGTCGCGGCGAACGGTTCGATCGTGCGCATCCTCCTCGTCGAAGACGACCCGCTGCTCGGCGACGGCATCCGTGCCGGGCTGCGCCAGCAGGGTTTTCAGGTCGACTGGGTCCGCGACGGCGAAGCCGCGCAGCGCGAGCTGCGGGCGCAACCGTATGCGGCCGCCGTGCTCGATCTCGGTTTGCCGCGCCTGGACGGCATCGAAGTGCTGCAAAGCGCCCGGCAGGCCGGGGTGGAGGCGCCGATTTTGGTTCTCACGGCCCGCGACGCCGTGCCGGATCGCATCCGCGGCTTGGACATCGGTGCCGACGACTACATCGTCAAGCCGATCGACCTGCATGAACTGGGCGCGCGGCTGCGGGCGCTGGTGCGCCGCGCCCACGGCCGGCCGCGCGAGCGGCTGCAAGCTCAGGACGTGGTGCTCGAACCCGCCTCGCGGACGGTGCTGCGCGCAGGCACACCGGTCACGCTGTCCACTCGGGAATTCGATCTGCTGCACGTGCTCATGCTCAACGCGGGCCAAGTGCTTTCGCGCGAACAAATCGAGCAGCATCTGTATAGCTGGGGGCAGGAAGTCGACAGCAACGCCGTGGAAGTCCACATCCATCGCCTCAGAACGAAATTGGGCAGCGGCCTGATCCGCACGGTGCGCGGCGTGGGCTATGTCCTGCTGAACGAACGCACGGAAGACCGATGATCTTGCCTCGCTCGCTGCAGCAGCGCCTGCTCGTGCTCGTGATCGGCGTCGTCCTCGCGGTGTGGACGATCGCAGCGATACTTTCGTGGCTGGATACGCGACGCGAAATCGATCGGCTGCTCGACAGCCATCTCGCGCAGGCCGCGGCGCTGCTCGTCATGCAGACCGCTCAAACGAAAGACGACGACGAGGCGCTCGACGCGCCCGTTTTGCATCCCTACGCGCCCAAGGTCGTCTTCCAAATCTTCCACGAGGGACGTCTGGGGCTTCATTCGGCCAATGCCCCCGGCGTGCCGATGGTACCCCTCGGGCGAGACCGAACGCCGAGCTTCCGGACGGTGCGCATCGAGGGCCGCACGTGGCGCGTCTTCGCGGCACCCGGCCTGCAACGAGACATCGACGTCTACGTCGGCGAGCGGATCGATTCGCGCACCGCGATTCTGCTGGCGGTGATGCGCAGTGCGCTCTGGCCGCTGGCCGGCGCGCTGCCGGTGCTCGCATTCGCCACCTGGTGGGCCGTTCGGCGAGGCGTATCGCCTTTGCGCGATCTCGAACGCGTACTGGCTCGCCGCGATCCGCGCGCATTGGATCGCGTGGAGATGACGCGCGCGCCACAGGAAATGCAGCCTCTGCTCGACGCGCTCAACCGTCTGTTCGACCGGATTCGAGCCGTCTTGGACGCCGAGCGCAGATTCACGGCCGATGCCGCGCACGAGCTGCGCACCCCGATCGCCGCCATCAAGGCGCAAGCCCAGGTGGCCATGGCGGAGCCGAACGCGCAATTGCGGCGCCACGCGTTGGTCGGCGTGCTCGAAGGGTGCGAGCGCGCCGCCCATCTGGTCGACCAACTCTTGCTCCTATCGCGCCTGGATGCGGGCCTATCCGGCGAGCACGCCTTGGTCGATCTTGCCGCACTCGCGCGGCGCGCGATCGCGGACATCGCGCCCCGGTCGATCGCCAAATCGCAGCAATTGGCGCTCGATGCGCCGGGCTCATGCGTTGTATCGGGCAACGCCGTGCTGCTCGAATCGCTGATCCGCAATCTCGTCGACAACGCGGTCCGCTATAGCCCCGCGCGCGCGCGTATCGACGTGTCGCTGGCGCGCCGAGGCGCACGCGTGGTCTTGGCCGTGCAAGACAGCGGCCCCGGGCTTTCGCCGCACGAGCTTAAGCGGCTCGGCGAACGGTTCTTCCGCGCTCGGGCGGACAGCCCGCCCGGGAGCGGGCTAGGCTGGTCGATCGTGCGGCGCATCGCGAGTGCGCATGGCGCCGACATCCGCGCGAACCGATCGCCTGCGCTGGGCGGTCTGCTCGTCGAGGTGTCGTTTCCCGCTGCGGCCATTGACTCAAATCAACGGGTATCGAACAGGGATTGCTAAGGTCGTCGATACGTGCAAGCTCGACATCCGGTGCGCCATGGAAACCGTCTTTTCCATCGAGGCAGTGAGCAAGGTCTACCCAATGGGGGCCGTTAAGGTGCGCGCCTTGCACGACGTGATACCGGCGCTCGAGCGGCCATTGCGTCGTTTTAGGCAGCGGACGCCCCCCGGTCGGTCCGCCGCCGCGGATCGACATGCGTCATGAGGTTGAGCACCCTGTGGCGCTTGAGCACACGTTCGCGTGCCGCGACGGCAATGCCGTGCCCTGCTTCGACGGATATACCGGCGTCGACCTCGATATGAACGTCGGCCACGATCATGTCGCCCATCTTGCGCGTACGCAAATCGTGAATGCCGATGACGCCGGGCGTATCGAGGATCGTCTGCCGGATCGCTTGGGTTTCCTCTTCGTCGGCGGCCCGGTCCATGAGATCGTGCAGCGCGTCCGAGCCGAAGGCCCACCCCATCTTCAACACGAGCAGGCCGACCACGAGCGCTGCGATCGGATCGAGGATCGGATAGCCGGCCAGATTGCCGACGATGCCGACCCCGACCACGAGCGACGACGCGGCATCCGATCGCGCGTGCCACGCGTTGGCGACGAGCATGCTCGACTTCACGCGCTTGGCCACCGAGAGCATGTAGCGAAACAGCAGCTCTTTCACGATGAGCGCCGCCAGCGCCACCCACAGCGCGACGATATGGACGCGCTTGAGCGACGCCGGATCCACAAGCTTCCCGAGCGCGGCCCAGAGCATACCGACCGCCACAGCCACGAGCAGCGCACCTAGCACGAGCGAAGCGGCCGTTTCGAAACGCTGGTGGCCGTAGGGATGCCTTTCGTCCGCGCCCTGCTTGCTATGGTGGCTGGCGAAGAGCACCACGAAGTCGGCAATGAGATCCGAGAGCGAATGAATGCCGTCTGCCACGAGGCCTTGCGAACCGGACAAGACACCGGTCAGGACCTGGCCCAAGGTTAGGGACACGTTGACGGCGACGCTGACCCACGTGCTGCGCGAGGCCGCGGCGGCACGCTCGGCGGCGGAATGCGCGGTGTCCTCGGTGTCGTCGAAAAGTTCGTCGGTCTTCATGTCGTGCTTGCATCCTGAAAAGCGAGGCCTGCCGCGAACGCGGCTTGTGCGTCGAATGCCGTCGCGCAGGCGGTACCGTGGCGGCTTACTGCTTGCCGCTTATCGCTCACGGTATCCGTCAGCGCGGCGTGCTCTTGCCGTGCTCCGTTTGTTCGATCGGCTTGACCGGGCGTCGCCAGCTTAGTTTTCGTTGCTCCAAGAGCGCTTGCCAATCGAGTTTCATGAGCGCGTACACGAGGGCGAGCAACGCTATCTGCGTCACGACAAAGTAACCGCTGAGGTAGCCCCCTTCGAATTGCGTTTCGGCATCGAGACGCATCGCGGCGAATCGGCCAAGATACGCCCAAAGCGAGTAGCTCGTTGCCCGGCCGATAAAGAATGCGGCGCCGACCGCTCTAAGCGGCAGGCCCGACAGCCCGTAGGCGATGAACAGATAGTTCGACGGAAACGGGCTCAGCGCATAAAAGAAGAACGCGCCGGCTGTCATCGTCCTGTGCTTCTTCAGCCGCGCCTTGATGACGTCGATGTTTTGCCGATCGGCCTCGCGTATCAGCCGGCTGCGCACGAGCACACGCGCAAGCGTGGCAAGAATCACTCGGCCGATCGTGGCTGCGCTGGCGGCCACCAAGGCGAAGACGAACGGGTTGCCGCCCGGCACATTGAACCCGACCCAGGACATCGCCATCCATGTAGGCGGGGCAAATGCCGGCGCGAGATTGATCAATAGCACGACGACGAACAGCACGGCCAGTGTCGCCACGACGGACCTCGGCGCGGATGGACCTCGGGCCTTTCATTGTGCTGCCCGGCTATACGACAGCGATTGAGGTAGGTCAATCGCTTGCCGAGTCCGCTTAACGAAAGCGAGTCGGCACATCGATCGCATTCGGATCGGCTGGATCGGGCGAATGGGGTGAATCGAGCGAATCGGGACAATGGGGCGAATGAGGCGGCTCGTTCCACGCGGTGGAAACCGGCCGCCCGCATCACGCCGACGCGGTGATCGAGGGGCGAATCACCAGGTAATCCGTTGCAGCACGTTGTCCTTGCGTACGAAGCGATGAAACAGCGCGGCGCCGATATGCATGCCGATCAGCGCCAGCAGCACCCAAGCGAGGGCGCTGTGCACGTCGCCCATGGCATGTCCGATGCTCGAGCCCGTGGGCGAGAGCGCCGGCAACGGCAGTGCGCCGAAGAGCTTGACCGCCCAACCGCGAGACGATGCGTTCGCCCAGCCCAGCAGCGGCACGGCAATCAGCGCGGCGTAGAGCAGAAAGTGGGTGGCGCGCGAAGCGGTATCCATCAGCGGGGGCAGATCCGTGGGCGGCGGCCGGTGCGTGAGACGCCACAAGACGCGCGCGACCATGGCCGCGACTAGCGCGGCGCCGGTTGCGAGGTGCCACGCGATGAGATCGACGGGCTGCGTGTCGCGATGCACGTCGGGCATCGTCCAGCCGAGCACGAATTGGACGGCGACGAGCACGACGATCAGCCAATGAAGAAGTCGCGCCACGAGGTCGTAGCGCTCGCTGCCTGAATGTGAGATGCGGGACATTGCTCAGCCTCGAAGAGTCGGATTGGCGTGCATGTTGCCTGAAAAGCCTTACCTCAAGCTTAAGGCGGCGGCCCGCGGCAACTGCCGGATCGATGCCATCGGACGAATAGGGACAAGACGCAGCGCCTTGTCCGGTATGCCATTGAGCGCGATTGGCGCGCCGCCGAATTCCCATCGTCGTCGAAGCCCCCGCCACCGACAGGCATAACCCTTGCACGCAGCAGTACGTCGCGCGCTCGGCATCCGATCGCGGCGACGCGAAACGCTGAACCCTGAACGCTCGCGCGGGCGGTCGCCGCGCCGCATGCCGCCCCCGCGGCCAATTTGTCACTCGAGGATCGAACGCGATGAACATCCAGGCATTGACGCGTCCGGGGCTGTGCCTCTCGCTCATGGTCGCGGCAGCCGGTGCGTTTGGGCAAGCCAGCTCGGAGGCCGCGCCGCCGAAAGTCCCTCCGGAGAGCCTTTCGATACCGTCGCAAAGCAGTGGCTTGAGCGATACCGTCATTACCGCGCCGCATCCCCTCAATCGTCACCCAGGCGGAGTTCGAGTCCATCATGTCCACCGCATCCAGTCCTAGGCCCGTTCTCAACATCGTGTCCGTCATCTTCTGCGGGCTTACGGCGCTTTATCTGATCGTCGGCGGCATATGGCTGCTTACAGTGGGCGGATCGCCCTATTACGTCGTAACGGGCATCGTCCTGCTGATCGTCGCCTGGCTCATGTGGCGGCGCCATCCGGGCGCGTTCATGCTCTACGCACTGGTGCTCGTCGGCACGGCCGCATGGGCGCTGTGGGAATCGGGCCCGGACTTCTGGGCGCTCGTGCCGCGCTCCGACGTACTCGTCGTTTTCGGCATCTGGCTGCTGCTGTTCGTCAGTTGGTCGCTCGTGCCGCCCCGCGGCGCGGCCATCGGCGTGCTGCTCGGCGCGCTCGTCATTTGGGGCGGCGTGCTTGCCTATGCCTGCTTCAACGATCCGCAAACGATCGACGGCACGCTGACCGCACAGTCGGCGCCCGCCTCTTCGTCGGCTAGCGCGAGCGCGGCCGACTGGCCCGCGTATGGCCGCACGCAAGAAGGCACGCGCTATTCGCCGCTCGCACAGATCACACCGGACAACGTCAAGCACCTCGCGGTCGCGTGGGTGTTTCGCACGGGCGACATGAAGGGGCCGAACGATCCCGTGGAAATCACGAACGAAGTGACGCCGCTCAAGATCGGCAACCTGCTTTACCTGTGCTCGCCGCACCAGATTCTGTTCGCCCTCGACGCGCAGACGGGCAAGCTCGCCTGGAAATTCGATCCGAAGTTGAAGGCGGATCCTTCGTTTCAGCACGTGACCTGCCGCGGGGTGTCGTATGCGGACCTTTCGGCCAATGGCGGTGAGCCGGCCGGCGCCGCGACGGCCACCGGAGGCGCCTCGGACGCCTCGGCAAGCCAGGCCGCGCTGCCGGCGTCGGACGCCTCGGCGGCAACGCCGGGCAGCACGGCGAGTACCGCTACCGATACTGCGGATACAACCGCCGGCACCTCCACCGCAGCCAGCGCGGCCACTGCGGCCACCGCCGCTTCCGGCGCGGCGGCAGCGCCGTCTGCCACCGAGGCCGGAACCGGGCCGTGCACGCGACGCATCTTCCTACCGGTCAACGACGGCCATCTTTATGCGCTCGATGCGCAGACTGGCCAGCGGTGCGCAGACTTCGCGACCGACGGCGATCTCGATCTCCAGCATAACGAGCCTGTGACAACGCCGGGCATGTACGAGCCGACATCGCCGCCGGTCGTCACGAGCAAGGTGATCGTCGTGGCGGGTTCGGTGGAAGACAATTTTTCGACGCGCGAGCCGTCGGGGGTGATTCGCGGCTTCGACGTGCGCACGGGCAAATTGCTCTGGGCCTTCGATCCGGGCGCGCAAAATCCGAATGCGATTCCCGGCCCCGGTCAGCACTACACGTGGAATTCCCCGAACTCGTGGGCGCCTGCCGCGTACGACCCGAAGCTCGACCTGGTCTACCTCCAGATGGGCGTATCGACGCCGGACATTTGGGGCGGCAATCGCACGGCGTTGCAGGAGCGCTATGCGAGCGGGATTTTGGCCCTGCACGCCTCGACGGGGCAGTTCGCATGGTTCTACCAGAGCACGCACCACGACCTGTGGGACATGGATCAACCCTCGCAGCCGACGATCGCCGACATCGCCGGCAAGGACGGCAAAACCGTCCCCGTGGTCTACGCCCCGGCGAAGACGGGCAATCTGTACGTGCTCGATCGCCGCACCGGTGTCCCGGTCGTGCCCGCCCCCGAGCGCTCGGTGCCGCAGGGTGCGGCGCCCGGCGATCGCGTATCGCCGACCCAGCCGTTCTCCGATCTCACGTTCCGGCCGAAGAAGAACCTATCCGGCGCGGACATGTGGGGCGCGACAATGTACGACCAGCTCGTGTGCCGCGTGATGTTCCATAGGCTGCGCTATGAAGGGATTTACACGCCGCCATCGCTGCAAGGCACGCTTGTGTTCCCGGGCAACCTGGGGATGTTCGAATGGGGCGGCATTGCGGTCGATACGGATCGTCAAATCGCGATTGCGAATCCGATCGCGCTGCCGTTCGTCTCGCGGCTTATTCCCCGCGGCCCCGGCAATCCGATGGAGCCGGTGGCGGGCGCCAAGGGCAGCGGGACCGAAGCGGGCATCCAGCCGCAATATGGTGTGCCTTACGGCGTCACGCTCAATCCTTTTCTTTCGCCGTTCGGGCTTCCGTGCAAGCAGCCCGCATGGGGCTATATCTCGGCGATCGATCTGAAGACGAACCAAATCGTCTGGAAAAAGCGTATCGGGACCACGCGCGACAGCTCGCCGATCCCGCTACGGTTCAAAGTGGGGATGCCGATGCTCGGTGGTCCGATCGTGACGGCGGGCGGTGTGGCGTTCATCGGCGCGACAGCCGACAACTACCTGCGTGCCTTCGACGTCGACAACGGCAAGCAATTGTGGCGTGCGCGTTTGCCCGCGGGCGGACAGGCGACGCCGATGACGTACTCCGTCAACGGCCGGCAATACGTGGTGATCGCGGCAGGCGGTCACGGATCGTTCGGCACGAAGTTGGGCGACTACGTGATTGCTTATGCGTTGCCGAATCGGTGAGCGCCCCCCCCACAACCCACAAAAGCAGGAAATCGCCACCCAAAAAGAAGGATTTCCTTACAAGCATTTCGGCCAACCGCTCAATGATTTTTCGCAATTGGACAATTAAGATAGCCGTAATAGTAGGATAGTTAGGACTACTAATCGATAGCGGTTGTCATTCCGTTCGGAATGCGTTGCGCAGTTCGGCCGAGCGAGGTCTTGTAGCCCACGACCGACGGACCGGGTGACCTATCGCCGACGTTGCTCCCGACTCCTCTATTGATCCAGAACGCCGCAGCGAAGACGCAAGGGGTGGACACATTGCGTCGAAAGCTGCTGCCTAACGCGGTATAGGCGGTATGACCGAACGGGACACAAGATGAAGATGAGAAGTCGAATTCGCGGGGGAGTATGGGCAGCAGTCGCAGCGTTGCCCCTTGTAGCATGTAACGGAGGCGGGAGCGCCGGCACGACGGGCAGCGCTTCGCACGCTTCCGCGCAAACGTTTGCAGCGGCCGCTGCCGCGACGAGCGCTCCGGCCACGAGCTGGACCAGCGTCAAATGGGGCGGGGGCGGCTATGTCACCGGCCTGATCTACCATCCGACCAACGCGAGCCTCCTATACGCGCGCACCGACGTCGGGGGCGCCTACCGCTGGGACTCGACCGCGTCCTCGTGGATCCCGCTCACCGACGGCCTGGGTTTCGGCGCGACCGAGGGGCGATACCACGGCGTCGAAAGCCTGGCGCTGGACCCGACCAACGATCAGCTCGTCTATATGGTCACGGGCGACACCACGTACTGGGGTAGCAACGGCCGTATCTACATCTCGAGCGATCGCGGCGCCACATGGTCGTGGTACGCCTTGCCGTTCCCGGTAGGCGGCAACGATACCGGCCGGGCTGTCGGCGAACGCCTGGCGGTCGACCCCAACAATCCGTCGACGTTGTTCTACGCCTCGCGCACGGCCGGCCTGTGGAAGAGTTGGGATTCGGGCCATACCTGGAGTCAAGTCACGGGCTTATCGTCCACGACGATGACCGGTACCCCGATCGGCGTCGAGCAAGTCGTGTTCGACAGCTCGACCGTGGGCAGCGGGCAGCCCACCTGGATCATGTGGGCCTCGATCGCGCCGGATTACGCTCAAGCAGCAGGCCTGACGTCGACGCTGTACCGATCGTTCAACGGCGGGGCGACGTGGGCGCCGGTGCCGGTTCCCGCTGCCGTGTCCGGCTACTACATCCCGCACATCGTGCGCACCGCCGACGGCATGTTCTACATGGTGTTCAACAAGAACGCCGGGCAAGGCGCCGGCGGGCCGGGCTATCTGTACCAATTCGGCGCCAGCGACAACGGCAGTTGGACCTTACTGAACAGCAGCACATACGGGGGCTACGGCGGCTTGTCCGTCTCCGGCCTGGGCTCGAGTGCCCGCATCGCGCTGGGCGTGACGGGCACCTGGGGCAACTACCCCGGAATGCAAGTCACCCAGCTCTCCGACGACGGCGGCAATACCTGGCGCGAAATCGAAGCCAACATGCCCCATAACGGCGGCAACGGCTATTCGGGCTGGAACGAAGACACCGTGATCGATCCGGCCAACCGCGACCACATCATGCACATCTTCGGCGGCGGCATATGGGAAACCACGGACGCCTCCTCGACAACGCCGACCTGGAACCTGAAGGTGAACAACCTCGAGGAGACCGCGACCTTATCGATCACCACCCCGCCGGCCGGTGCGCCGTACAAGCTGATCAACAGTGCGGGCGACATCGGCACGTGGGTCATTACGGATCCCACGACCAAGCCGACCCTCGGGCCCACCGCCAATTGGAGCAGCGGCAACTCGGCCGACATGGTGTGGTCCGATCCGCTCTATATCGTCGGTGCGGGGGTGGCGAACTGGTCCGGTGCGAGCGGCTTCGGCTTCTGGTCGGGAGACGGCGGCAACACGTGGTCGAATTTCGCGACCCTGCCTGCCGGCGCTCAGTCGAACACGGCACCCACCGGCAATATCGTGGCGACGTCCCGCAACAACGTTATCTGGGCACCGGCCAACTCGGTGCCGTCCTACACCACGGACAACGGCGCGAGCTGGACATCGACCGACCTGCCGGCGCTACCTGTCGTCGGCCAAGGCTGGCCGCGCGGCTATCGCTTGGCGGCGGACCGTCAAAATCCGAACAAGGTCTACGCCTACGATTCGGGCGGCGCGACGTGGGCAACAGCGGGCAAGGTCTATGTCTCGACCGATGGCGGTCATACGTTCGCGCTGAGCCAGGGTTCGGTGTCGGCGAACTTGGCGCCCAACGACTGGGGCCATAGCTCGATGGTGGTCAACCCCAACGTCGAGGGCGATATCTGGCTGACCGACGGCAATGCGGTGTACCACTCGGTGGATTCGGGCGCGAGCTGGACGAAGTCGAGCGGCTTCGCGCCCGCCAACGGCGCGGCAGGTGCCAGCCAAATCGCGCTGGGCAAGCCGGCGGACGGTGCCCCCTACTCGGCCGCGATCTATGTGGTGGGGACGATGAACGGCGTGTGGGGCGTGTATCACTCCGACGACGGCGGTGCGAGCTGGTCGCGCTTCAACGATGACGCGCATCAGTTCGGCGGCATCGATCACATCGCGGCCGACTGGAACACATACGGGCGCATCTATGTGAATGGCACGGGCCGAGGGCTGATCTATAGCAATTGATTCGGTGGACGCGCGCCCGTTCGGTTGCTATCGCAATCGGGCGGGCGTAGCGGATCGTAGTACCCATGCCGGTTGTCATGCAGCCCTGTCGATCGGTCGCGACACGGGCTGCATTTGCTGCCGCACCGACTCGATTGACACCTCAGTCACTCTTTCGGCCACTGCGGTCGTAGCGTTGTTTGCCGTCTTCGAAACCGGAGGCAGTAGCGCGTAGAGACGGGGGCATGTCGGGACGCCCCTTTATCTCGTCGAAGTCGACCTGGAACACCTTGGCGTCGTTGACAACGAAGTAGGTCAGATTCCTCTCGTCCCCGACGAGTTGAAGAGCATGATCGGGATTCATCCCGGGCACGGCTCTCCCGTAGAAATACACGTGGGCGCGATCGGCAGACCAGGCGTGCGTGTCCTGCGATCCCTCCGGAATCACACGGCGGAACGATTGCAGGTCGGCGTCTCTGATGCGCAGGACCGTGTCACTGATGCCGCCATCGGAAGGGTGCGTGATGAGGAAGACCGAGTTTCCATCCGTCGCATATGCCTGAATATCCCAGAAGCCGCGTTTGTCGATCCGTAACATGCGATCGAGCTCCGCTGCGCCCAGCGGAACCAATTTCAGATCCGCACCATCGGTAATCTGGTAGTAGTAGTTGTGATATTGGTTTTCGAAATGTCGTAGCGGCTTCGGCAGCAGGCACTGTGGGTCGATTATTCCGTCGCCCGACATGCCGCAATTAGGCGCTAGGCCGCCTTGGTATCGGTTGATGAAGTAGCCTTTGCCGTCGACGATGGCAAAACCTTCGGTCTGCTGGTAATCGCGCCAACCAAGGACCTTGATTTCATGCCGTGCACAGCTATCTTGCTCTCGCTTTAGCGTGAAAGCGCCGACACTGCCATCGTAAACACCCGACGTTCCGTTGAACTCCTTTCCCGGAGTCGGCACAAACCAATGTTCGTCGCACGTGTTCGTCGTGTATGCGATGGCAGATGGTGCCAACCATAGGCTCGCCATCGCGATGGCTGTATGGACACACGTCAATCTGGACACACATATAAAACTCATCAAAGCGCTGATTCCCTGGAAGTCACGAATAAATCGGCCTGCTTTCCTCGAAAGCGATACTCGTATTGCTCGAGCTTACGGCGCGCGGCGCGCATAGGCGAATACCGAGCACAGCCGACTGACCGAGTGCTCTTCCGGCTTTCCCGACCACCAATCGTTGTCGACCGTGCGGCCATCGCGAACGGCGATGCCGACGTGCCAGTGAGTAGTGCGGCATCGCAATATGCCCGTGCGCCGTGGTCGCCAAAACACGACGTCACCGGGCTTAAGCTCTTCGATCGCCGTGACCTTCGGCCAACGCGACAGCGCAGCGTCGACAGAGGAAACCGAAGCAAGATTGCCGATCGGGTGGCATGCCGCCCGGAAGATCGCACTCACCGTGTACGCGCACGAGAGCAATCCTGGAAATTGCAGGCCGAAGTAGCTCGCGTGCGTGGCGGCAGTCCAGCGCTGTACGCCATAGAGAGATCCGTCCTGCTGCACGGCGTTAGGCGACGCGAGAGCCGCCTGCGTCAGACGCTGCGCGAGCGGTTGTCCGCATTGCATGGAGGATAGGTCGCCGCTCGTCGCGTGCGGGCTGACGCCGGCCAAGACGAGCGCCACCCACGCCGTCCCGCAAAGTCGCTTTGCCGCTGTCGATCGATTGCCCTGCATTGCCATCGTTTCCGGTTTCTGTCGAACACACATTCAATCTGCGGCCGCACATCGGCCCCGTCCAATCTCCCGCTACCCGCTTCCAACGGCGGGATAGCTATGGACTTGACCACGTTCTCGATTAGAAAACGGCGCATAGCTCAAGGCGGGGATACCACAGGCGACTAAGAACTCGTCGCCTTACTTGGGGCCTATGCCTATTGGAATTCAGGATGCAAACGCAGCCCCAACGCGCGCAGGACCTTAAGCATGGTGGAGAAATCGGGACTTCGTTCGCCGGATAGCGCCTTGTACAGGCTCTCTCGGGATAGTCCGGCATCGCGTGCGACCTGCGTCATGCCGCGTGCGCGCGCGACATCGCCCAATGCCCTCGCGATGAACGCCGCATCGTCGCCGGCCTCTTCAAACGCGGCTTCGATGTACAGACGCATTTCTTCTTCGTTGCGCAAATGGTTGGCGACGTCGTATTGCAGAGTGACCCTTCCCATTGTCAAAACTCCAGTTCGCTGGCCATAACCAGCGCTTGTTGGATGTCGCGTTCCTGGGTGCGTTTGTCTCCGCCACATAGAAGCAGAATGACGACATCACGTCGCTGCGCGTAGTACACGCGATATCCAGGACCGTAGTCCACGCGCAATTCCGAACTAATACCGGGAGGTCTAGTCAATCAAGACGTGTAAGTCGACGCGCGACGCAACGGCTCGCACTATTTTTTGCGTGCCGTGTCCAGGGTTCGCGGCCGTCTCGACCGACACCAATCCCGCAGCAAGCAGCGCGTCAACGTCGCGTTTCACCGCACTGCGATCGCGATGCAGGCGCGCCGCAATCGCCGTGATAGAAGCGGGTTCGGCTTTGACCGTGCGGAACAGACCGATGCGCGCCTGAGTAAGCAACTGGGCAACGTCAGCCGGATCGTCGAACGTGACGATGTGAGTTTCGGCAAGGCGTTCGCCGCGATCGACCTGGCGAGCGAGACGCTTGCCCCGTGCGAAAAATTCAGCCTCTGTACCGGTTTCGATTCGGGTCTTGCTCATGATTTGCTCCGCAATGCGGTCCAGTCACGCGCGAACTGGTCCCCGATGTCTTCGAAGCTGACGAAGTCAATCGGCTCCAACTGTCCGAAATAGTGTCGATGATGGTAACCGTGCGCGTTGTCGTAGCCAATCACCCGCCCGTTGTCGCCTTGGTAAAGTTCGTGGTTGATATAGGCGAGGTTGTAGCGAGTGATACGACCGGCCGCATCGACCCAGACCTCACGCCTCAGCTCTCCGTTCCCTCGTCGCTTGGTAATGACGTGGCGCTCGTCATGGATTTTCGTTTCAGCCATGACGCAATATATCACGCCTGATCGGCTTACGTAAAGCCTACGGACCGAGAAAAGGTTCTTGCGTCCTGGCACACATATGCATAGCAACGCGCGGTTCCCATCACCTCATCAACCGCCGAGCCGCCGCGCCATGGGGCACGGCTGACCTGACGGCTGAGTGCATGGAAACCGCCCGGTCATAATTACGACGACGTAAGCGCTGATGACTTAATCAATTACAAAGCGTTGTCGGTAGCACGCCGGCCGAAGTTACTGCCCCCGACGCTGCCCCGAAAATGGCGCTCGCCGACGCGCAGCCGTTCGAGTACAGCGAGGATGCGTCGGTCGGAGACGTGCAGCAGGACTGCCGGCTTTTTCCTCGCGCCGGAAATCGAGGACGAGTGCATGCAGCAGCACTTCGTCGACATGGACGACTGTAGCGCCATCTGGGCATGGGGCACGCGGCGATGGGGCCTGTGCAAGGAACAGGCGTCGATGCGACTATCACGCTGCCTACCGGAAAAGGAGAGATCGACTAATGAAACGACAGCGAAAACCTCGTGCGGTGTTGCTTGCCTATGACGCCGAGGCGCAGGCCA
>NZ_JBQCIV010000099.1:0-6658 GCF_051953405.1 Trinickia sp.
TACGCAGAGGCCAATGCCAATTTCGGCCGCGTCACGCTCGAAGGGCGCAGGCCCGGCTTGACGCTCACGCGCGAAGGCCGTGCCGTGCCGATGCGCGAGTGGGCCGACGAACTCATGGCGCATATCGAGGCGGCCGCTCGCGCGTTGGACGCGGTGGGCGGCGGCGATGACTATGTGCGTGCCGTGGCCGCCCAGCGTACGAAGCTGGCCGATCCGGAGGCAACGCCTTCGGCGCGCGTGCTGCGCACGATGCGCGAGCGCGGCCAAAGCTTCCTCGCGTTCGGTTTGGCGCAGAGCACGGCGCACGCCGAGCACTTCCGTGCCCGGCCGCTCGATGCCGACGCGTTGCTGGCCGCGCGTGCACTGGCCGAACGCTCGCTCGCGGAGCAGGCCGAACTCGAGCAGCGCGACGCGCCCGATTCGTTCGATGAATTCGTCAACGACTATCGCAGCTACTCGCTCGATCGCTTCAGCGTATAGGTGCACAGAGAAATATGCCGCCCGCGGCGCGCCCCGAGAACGTCTGAGGACGGGGCGCGTCGAACTTCTCGAACGCAGAAGACAGAGGGAGGGCCTTCGTATGAGAACGATCGGATCGGTGCTCGCGTGCGCGCTCGTCGCGGGATGCGCCTCGACCAACCAGGTCGATCCGGAGACGATGCAGATCGCCGCACAGCCGCTCGTGTGCCGCGCGGATCAATGCACGCTCTGGTGGCAGCGCGCCCGGCAGTGGATTACCGCGCATAGCCAATACCCGTTGCAAACGGATACGAACCAAGCGATCGAGACGGCCGGTCCCACGGGCGGCAGCGGCATACCCGCCTTCCAAGCCACGCTCGCGCGCAATCCCGACGGCACCTCGACGATCGGCTTTGCCGCGCATTGCGATCGTCCGGTCGCCGGCTGCCGCCCCGATCCTTGGCAAGCGGCCGCCGACTTCAAGGCATTCGTGAGATCGGGAACCGAGCCCGCGCGCGGCAATGCTCAGACGAGCGCACCGGCACCGCAGTGACGCCGCCGGCAGCGCGGTGCACGCGCGGACGCGTTAGTAGGCCATGCTTCGTATGGCCTTGGTACGCAGGCCATCGTCCCATCGTTAATGCGCGATGACGCCACCGGCACCGCGTTTAGGCTTGGTAATCCAAACGAGCATGGCCAGCAGCACGAACGCGGCGCAGGAAATGCGGAAGAAGTCGTTCGTCGCCATCATGTAGCCCTGCTGCGTGACAAGCGAGTTCAACTGCGCGCCGATGCTGTCGCCCGACAACCCGAGCGTGCCGAGCGCATCGCGGTAGCTCGTCGTATTCGGCGAGTAAGCGCTGATCGATTCGGCAAGCACCGCGTGGTGATAAATCGCGTCGTTTTCCCAGAAAGTGGTACTGATCGCCGTGCCGATCGCCCCCGCGAGCGTCCGCAGAAAATTCGACAGGCCCGATGCGCTCGCGAGCCGTTCGTCGGGAATGCTCGAGAGCGTGATCGTCGTCATCGGCACGAAGAAGCACGCGACGCCGATCCCCTGCACGATCCGCGGCAAGATGACATGGCCGAACGGCACATCGAGCGTGAACGTGCCGTTCCAAACGGACACGATCGCGAACACCGTAAACGCCAAGCTCGCGACCATCCGCAGGTCGAGCCGATGCAGATTGCGCCCGATGATCGGCGAGAGCACCAGGGCCAACAAGCCCACCGGCGCGGTGGCCAGCCCCGCGAGCCCCGCCGTATAGCCCATCACGGTCTGCAACCAAAGCGGAAAAATCACGACCGATCCGAAGAACGCCATATAGCCGAGAAAGATGATCAAGGCGCCGAGGGCGAAGTTGCGGTCCTTGAACAGCGTCAGATCGATAACGGGCGTTTTCTCGGTAATTTCCCAGGCGAGCAGAAAGGCGAGGGCAATCGCCGCGATCAGCGCGAGCGCGACGATGAACGTCGAATTGAACCAATCGCGATCCTTGCCGAGGTCCAGCATCATTTGCAGACACGACACGCCCACGACCAGCAGCGCGAGGCCGACGGCGTCGATGCGCTGCTTGGTCGTCTTCGTTTCCCGCCCGCGCAGCAGGAAGAAAGCCGACGCGGCCGAGATCAGACCGATCGGCAAGTTGATATAGAAGATCCACGGCCACGTGTAGTTGTCGGTGATCCAACCGCCCATCACGGGGCCGAAGATCGGTGCGACGATCACCGTCATCGCCCATAGGCCGAGCGCCAACCCGCGCTTTTCGGGCGGGTAGCTGCGCATCAAGATCGTCTGCGAGAGCGGCACCATCGGTCCCGAGACGAGCCCCTGCAACAATCGGAACGCGATCAGCGAGGGGAAGTTCACAGCCAGGCCGCATAGCGCCGACGCCATCGTGAACGCGAGCACCGACATCGTAAAAAGCCGCACCTCCCCGACGCGGCGCGCAAGCCAGCCCGTCAACGGCACGGCAATCGCGGCCGCCACCGAGTAGGAGGAAATGACCCACGTCCCATCGCTCGTGGCGACGCCCAAGCTGCCCGAAATGGTCGGCACCGCGACATTCGCGATCGAGGTGTCGAGCACCTCCATGAAGGTGCCGAAAGCGAGACCCACCGTGAGCAGCGCGAGCGTGCCGCCCGTCAGCTGCGCCGGCGCCGCCTGGGGCGCGCCGCTAGCGGAAGCCGCATTTGACATGCGCGTTCTCCTTGTTCTTGACCGTGCGAGAGCGCCCTACCTCGCGCCACGGATATCCCGGGGACGCCTCGGGCATGCCCATTCGGCGCCAATATCGCGATATTTGATTGCCTTGTCAATATTTTTCTATGCAATGATGGTTGCGTCCTGTAAGTTCGTCGAGGGCAGAGCAGGCGGGCAACGCATATAACAGCGGTAACTTGCGGTAACCCCCGCTCGGTATCGCCTGCGTTACCATCGGCCCAATCCATCGATCCCTACGCTGGCATGCCGTATCGTCGCTCTTACTCTCTCGCCGCCGCACTGTCGTTCGCGGGCGCTGTCGCTTCGCTCGCCGGGTGCGCCGTCGGCCCCGACTATCATCGCCCCAGTACGCCGACGGCCGCGTCGTATAAGGAAACGCCGGCCGGCTGGAAAGTGGCCGAACCGGCGGACCGAGCCGATCGCGGCAATTGGTGGGCAATCTACAACGACGCCCGGCTCGATGCGCTCATGGCCCAATTGAACGCGTCGAACCAGACGGTCGCCCAATATGCGGCAGCCTATCGGCAGGCGCGCGCGCTCGTTGCCGAAGCGCGCGCCGCCTACTTCCCCACGCTCGGGCTGTCGGCCAGCGCATCGCGCTCGGGCCAAGCGTTTTCGCGCAGCGGCACGTCCGGTTTCGCGAGCAGTGGCGAGCGCATCGGCAACACGTTCAGTGCGGCGCTCGACGCCTCGTGGGAGCCCGATCTTTGGGGCAAGGTGAGCCGGACCGTGGCCGCGCAAAAGGCGGGGCAAGAAGGGGCCGCGGCCGAGCTGGCGAACGCGCGTCTGTCGGCCCAGGCCACGCTCGCGCAGACTTACTTCCAACTCCGCGCACTCGATGCGACGCAAAAGCTGCTGGACGATACGGTCGGCGCTTACGCACAAGCGCTCAAGCTCACGCAAAACCAATACGCGCAGGGCGTCACCGCGCGCGCGGACGTGATACAGGCGCAAACGCAGTTGCTGTCGGCGCAAGCCGCCGCCGTGGACAACGGCGTGGCGCGCGCGCAAGACGAACACGCGATCGCCGTGCTCGTCGGCCAGAGCGCGTCGACGTTTTCGATTCCACCGATCCCGCTCGATGCCGAGCCGCCGTCCGTCCCCATCGACGTGCCGTCGGCGCTACTCGAACGGCGCCCCGACATCGCGGCCGCCGAACGCCGCACCGCCGCCGCCAACGAACAGATCGGCGTCGCGATTGCCGCTTATTTCCCGTCGCTGACGCTCTCGGCGCAGGGCGGCTACCAAAACTCCGTGCTGTCCAGCCTCTTCACGCTCCCGTCGCGATTCTGGAGCGTCGGCCCGGCGCTCGCCGCCACGCTGTTCGACGCCGGCCTGCGCCATGCCCAAACCGAGGCCGCGCGCGCCAGCTACGATCAGCAAGTGGCCGTGTACCGGCAAACGGTGCTCGGCGCATTCCAAGAAGTGGAGGACGATCTCGCGTCGCAACGCATCCTCGCGCAGGAGGTCGTCACGCAGCGGCAGGCCGTCTCCTCGGCCAAGCAAGCCCTCGCGATCGTGACCAACGAATACAAGGCGGGCACCGTCGCCTACGTCAGTGTATTGACGGCTCAAACCACGGCCTTCACCGCCGAACAAAAGCTCGCGAACTTGGCCGGCCAGCGGATGGTGTCGTCGGTCGGCCTCGTGAAGGCGCTCGGGGGCGGCTGGGACGTCGCGCAGATGGCGCGCGAGAACGGCAGCTAGCGGTTGAAATCGAGCGCCACGGTGCCGTCGCCCGTCGGGCGTCCCAGTAGATTGAGCAAGCCCGCCAGATTGTCGCTCGCCTGCGGCGTAGCGCTCGCTTGTCCGTGGAACGAGGTCGAGTTGGCCGACATCGTGCCGTGCCCGTTCAGCAGCAGCGAACCGCCGAGCGTGGACAAATCGATCGTCGACGTATCGCCTTGCGATTGCAGCGTCACGCGATACGAACCGAGCGGCTTGACGGGCGACACGCGCGAACTCATGTCGGTCAACGTCACCGTCAGTTGACCGTACGCGCGCGCACCGAGCAGCCGCCAAGGCGTCCAGCTAAGCTGCACCGTCCCTTGCAGGTCGAGCGTGTTGAACGGCGCGCCCAGGCCCGCCAGCAGCGCGGCCGGCACCGCGATGTCCCCGGCGGTGATCGTGGTGCCCCGCGGCGCCGCATCGATGTCGATCGATTGCGCCATGGCAGGCGTTTGCTGCATCCGCATGTGCAGCCGGCCCGTCAGCAGCGGCCAAAATGCCGTATCCCAGCGCACGCGCCCGGGCAGCAGCGTACCGGCACCGGCGTCCTTGCCCGCCGCCAGCACGAGGGTGGCCGAGCCGTGCCAGAGCGAACCCGACGGCTCGACGAGATTGATGTGGCCCTGCGTGGCTTTGGCGAACTGCGGGGTGATCCAAGCCGCCGGCATCATCACGATCAGCACGGTCCCGCACGAGAGCACCGCAATGGCGAACCACGGCAGCACGGCGAGCAAGCGCCGTCCCATCCGGTTCATGCCCAACCTCGCAGCGCTTCGCGTCCCGGCGCTCGGCCCACGTTAAGCTCGCCTATTTGCTTGCCTATCTGCTTGCAGGCTCGATGCATCGCGACCACCACCGTCATTGCGCAGACCTCGCGGGCGCGGTGGCCGGCTGCACGGAAACCGTCAGATCGACTTGCCCGTCCTCCTTCAGCGCCGTCGCATGCAGTTCGACGACACGCACCTTGAATTGCTTGCGCGCACCGTCTAGCCACATCGTCCAGGCCGGAAACGCAGCGTTCTTCGCATCGATCTGCACCGCGTCGCCCGCCAGGCGCACTTGCGTCGTGGCAAGGCCTGCCTGCGTGAGCGACGCCGACAACGCATCGCGCAACGCGCCGCCCGTCGGCACGACGCCTTGCGCGCCCGGCGCGAGCGCGCGCGCCTCGTCGGCTTGCGCCGTCATTTGCGCGATCTGCCGCTGCATCGCGGGCAGCGATTGGCGCAGGTGCGCACGGCCTTGCTGCGCGGGCGCCCACAACACCGAATAGGCAACGACGAGCGCGAGCACCACGGCGCCCCAGGTCAGCAGCAGCTTTTCCCGCGCAGTACGCGGCTCCCAGAATTCGGCCCAGAGTTGGCCTAATGTGCCGACATTCATTGACCGCCCCCGTTTCGAATAACCCACTTACCGGTGTTCGTATCGATATCCCCGACGAGCCCGTTCTGCGCGAGCCGTTGGCCGAAGGCGGGATCGGGCTTCACGTCGGGCTTGAACAACACTTCGAGGCGGCGATCGTGATAATCGAGCGCCGCAATGCCGTTGACGGGCACGCCGCCGAGCGAATGCTCGAGCCGCGCGGCCAGCGAGAGGTAATCGTCGGGCGACATTTCCCCGGCGGCGACGCGCAGATGCTCGAGCTGGGTCGTCATTTGCGACGCCGGATCGAGCACGACGGTGGTCTTGGGGAAGGCGTTGAGCAGCAGCTCGGTCATTTGCGCATTGAGCGCGTCGCGCTCGCGCGCCAGCATCATCCACTGGACGTTGGCGCCGATCACCGCGGCGATCAAGGCCGCGCAACCCAGCGCGATCGGCAAGCGCAACCGGCGCAGCGTCGCCCGATCGAGCCGCCAAGGGCGCGATTCGAACTCGAATTGGCACAGATCGAAACGGCTCGCCAGCGCATTGTGCGCCAAGGTCTCGAACGAGAACGGCGCGACGCCGACATGCACGCCGTAGGCCGGCATCGCTTCGCCGGCCAAGGTCGGCTCGCCGCCCGGCAATCCCGTCAGCTCGTAAGCCGTCACGCTCGCGTCGCCCGCCAGCGCCGAGAGCGTCGCGCCGAGCGCCGAGAGCGGCACGGCCAGCCCTTCGCCGTGCTCGCCCCGGGCCAGGGCCAGTTCGACGCGCGGCTCCGTGGTGTCGATGAAGGTCGGCTCGGGCGTCGCCGCGAGCGCGACGTCCGCGAGAATCGCGGGCGCGGTCTGCGCGACTGTGCCGAGCACGGCCGCAACCAGCGGGGTATGA
>NZ_JBQCIV010000100.1:0-10927 GCF_051953405.1 Trinickia sp.
GGCCAAGCAGCTTCAGCCGTCGGTCGTCAAGCTGCTGGACGACTACGTCCACGACAGCCGCATCTGGTTCCGCGTGCCTTGGTTCCATGAGTACGCGCCAGGCGGCTACGGCTGGCCTCGCGTCTTCTTCGAAGGCGGCAAGAAGCGCATCGCCTATTTGGGTCTCGCCGCCGAATCCGAACTGCTCGCGGTGGGCACCAAGCGCGAGGATCCGTGGGCAGTCAAGACAGCGTGAGAGACTGGCCAGCACGGAACCGTGCTTATTGTTACGGGGCCTATTTCCATTGGCATCCCAGGGGCTGAGCGGCACCAGGGGTTGCCATTGCGCGCTGACATATGGCGCAAAAGCGGTGAGATGAGAGGCTCTCGGTTGTTGTCTTTGGCGCGCTACGCCTTTCTGTCCCATTTCGCATAGTCGAAGTTTCTGCCTTTAAGCGGTATCGATGCATTTCTGTAACTCGGTCTGAAAAACCGTGAGCAGAAATTGAGTCGATAGGGGTAGTCCTGTACCATACGCTGCTCTTGAGCGAGCGTATTCCATCGCTTCTTCCTGAATAGATTTTCTCGCCCATTGCGATCGGCTTCGGCGGGCGCTCACGCGCCGCCTGGTCCACACAAGTCGTGGCGCGCCGCATGACATAGGAAATCGCCCCCGGCCAGGGCGCCATAAAAAAGATCTCGAGAGCATAGATGGAACCGTTGCTGCCGTACTACGAGCGCGAATTGTCGTACTTGCGCCGCTATTCCGCGGATTTTGCAGAACGCTATCCCAAGATTGCGGGGCGGTTGGCATCGGAAGACGAGAGCGACGATCCGCATATCGCACAGCTGGCCAGTGCGATGGCGTTGCTGAATGCTCGGATCGGAAAGAAGATCGGAAGCGATTTTTCTCATTTCCTCTACGCCCTATTCGACGTCCTCTTTCCGCATTATCTGCGGCCGTTTCCGGCCTGCTCGATCGCCCAATTCGCCGTATCGCCGCTCGATATCGGAGCACGCCCCAAGACCGTTGCGAGCGGGACGGAGTTGGTGAGTCGCGCGATCGAGGGTGTCGAGTGCCGATTCAAGACCGTATACGATGTCACGCTCGCCCCGCTCGCGATCGCCGACGCGCGCTATCTGCCTGCCGCGGCGGCACCTGTCGTGCTGCCGGCGGCCGCAGCGGGCATCGTATCGATAACGTTCGAATCCACCGCGCCGGATAGCGACCTGCGCTCGCTCGATCTGCGTACGGTCCGGGTTCATTTGAACGGCGAGCGGTCGTTTATTGCCGCTCTGGCTGACGGCCTACTGCTTCATGCGCTGACGGCGTATGTGGAGGCGGACGGCGATGGCCGGTGGCAGCCGCTGCGCGTACCGCCGGTCGAGCAATCGGGTTTCGCCGAGAGCGATGCGCTGCTCGACTACCCCTTGCGCTCGCATCCGGCGTACCGGCTCTTATCCGAGTATTTCGGATTTCCGGAGAAATTCGATTTCGTCGACATTGGGCTCGGCGCCATGCTCGATACCGCGGGGCCTTGCCGGCGCATCGCGCTGCATCTCGTCTTAAAGGAGGGGCACGGCAATCCTCACGCGGCGCGGCTGCTGGAGTCGTTGTCGGCGGCCCATTTCAAGCTCTTCGCGACGCCCATCGTCAACCTCTTTCGCCGGCCGGGCGAGCCGGTTCGGGTCACGCATCACTCGGATCGGTACCCCGTGATCGCGGACGCGCGGCACGCGGCTGCCTACGACATCTACTCGATCGACTCCGTCACGCTTGTCCGGCAGACGCGCGAGCGCGAGACGTGTATCGAGCTGCGTCCGTTCTATTCGCTGCGCTACGGCGACGAAAAGCAGTCGGGACACTATTGGTTCGCTCGTCGCGACGAAGCGGTCGCGCAGGCGAGCCCCGGCTACGAAACAGAGATTTCTGTCGTGGAGGTTGGCTTCGATCCGTTGGCCGAGCAGACCGATACGTTGAGCCTGAACCTAACGTGCACGAACCGCGATTTGCCGTCGCGGCTCGCCATCGGGCTCGAGGGGGGAGATCTCTTTCTGTCTGGCGATCAAGGCAGCGACGCTCACGCCGTGAACATCGCGATGCTTCGCAGGCCGACGCGCACCCTGCGCTTCGATACACGCGACGGGCTATCCGCGCGGCTTGCCTCGCTTCTCCCGCTCAATCATGTCTCGCTTGCGCATGTGCGTGTGGCGGTCCTTCGCGTGGCGCTGGCGCTTTATGACTTGCAACGGTCGGCGGTAACGATCCGACATGTCGGCGGCATCCATGCCGTCGAGTCCCGCGAGGCGACGGTCGATCTGCCGGGAAAACCGTACGCGACGTCGGCGCAGGGTGTGGAAGTGCGCCTCACGATTGACGAGGCGCGCTTCGTCGGGACGAGCATTGCGGCATTCGTGGGCGCGATCAACGCGTTTCTCGGTTACTACGTCCACTTGAATAGCTTCGTGCAATTGACCGTCGTATCGAAGCAGACCGGCCTTGAGATCGTGCGATGCAAACCGCGCAGCAGCGATTGGGTGCTGCCGTGATTGCGTGCGCCGATCGCCGGCTGGTGCGACATCGATTCACCTCGACTGTGGGCTTGTGTCGATGAACGAACACTACGAAGACTACGACGACGACCTGCTGCGGCACTATTACGAACTCGAACTCGAGGTGCTGCGTCGGGGCCTGCGCGCCTTTGCTCGACGGAACCCGAACGAAGCCGCGCGCCTGTCGATCGGCAGCGACGGACAGTCCGACGACCCTGGCGTCGAGCGGCTGGTGCAATCGACGGCACTGCTTCACGCACGGCACCGCGCGAAGATCGAGGACGATTACCCCGAATTCGCCGAAGCACTGACGAGCTTGTCGTATCCGCAATATCTGCGTCCTTTCCCGTCGTGCGCCGTCGCGCAATTCGGCATCGAAGGCGTGTTCGACAGTTTGACCGATTCCGTCCGCATCGAGCGGGGTACGCCGTTGCTGACGACGGCTGGTCGGTGCCGCTTTCGCACGGCATACGACGTTGTACTCGCGCCGTTGCGCATTGCGCGCGCGCAATACGCCTCGACGCCCAGCGCGCCCGCGGGCGTGAAACTGCCGTCGGATACGAGCGGGATGGTCTCGGTGACTTTCCGTGCGGCTGTGCCGGGTGTCGATGTCGGCGTAGCGATGGCTGCAAGCGTGCGCATCCACTTGGCCGGCCAACCGGTCGTGGTCGCCGCATTGATGGACACCTTGCTGCTGCGAACGACGAAGGCGTACGTCGAAGACAGCACCGGACGTTGGACGCCCCTTGCGGTCATGCCGGTTTCCGCGGTGGGCTATGCGCCGCACGACGGGCTTTTCACGGACGAGAAAGAACCCGGCGAAGCGTTCGGCCTCCTTGCAGAATATTTTGCGTTTGCCGACCGTTTTCATTTCATCGATATCGATTGGGGCGCGTTGCCCGCGACTGTGCCCGGAGAGCAACTGACGCTGCATCTGGCGGTGGCCGGGGTCGCGCGCGATTCCTGGCCGGCGCAACAGCTTGCCCATCTTTGCGCGGATCACTTGCGACTCTTTTGTACTCCCGTCGTGAATCTCTTCGAGAAGAAGGGCTTGGCGCTCCGATACGAGCCGAAGGTCGGTGCATGGCCTATTCACGTGCAGGGCAATGACGACTCGTTGACCGAGGTCTGGTCGGTCGATGATGTTCGTGACAGTCGCGGGAACGTGCTCGATTCGTCCGCTGCGCTGTTCGGGGTGTCGGGTAACGGGCCCGACCTCCGATGGAAGTTCATGCAGAGCAAGCGCCCGCCATCGCCGGCCGTTGGACGGCGGGCGGCGCTCGGTCTTGTGCGTGCGGACGGATCCGATGAGGTGGGCGAAGCCGGCATCGGCTTGCTGCGGGTCGACGTGACCTGCTCGAATGGCGACTTGCCGCGCTCTTTGACTGTCGGTGCGCCGGCTGGCGACATGCGGTTGGGGAGCAAGGGGCCTGCGAACAGCAAGATCGCGATGCTGCATGTGCCGACCGCCGTCGCCCGGCTTGCGCGCACAAACGGCGCGCTCTGGCGGCTGATCGGCCAGCAGACGCCACACCCGATTCGGCTGAATCAGACGGGCTTGCCGGCGCTGAAGCAGATCCTGCAGCAGTTCGGGGCGCTATCGCCGGTACAGGCGCGGCACATCGACGGAATCGTGGGATTGAGCCACCGGTCCGTCATGACAATGATGGTGAGGCCGCCCCAGCCGGCTATGGTGCGCGGGATCGAGATAACGTTGGTGATCGACGAGCGGCAGTTTGCGACAAACAGCGTTGCTGTGTTCGCTCGCGTAATGGAGTGCTTCTTCGCGCCCTATGCGTATACCAACAGCTTCGTGCAGTTGATCGTCGCATCGAGCGCCCGCACGCGACTGTGGCAAGGCGAACCGATCAGAGGCACGAGCCCACTGTTATGAAACGATCGACGATTCTTTGAGATAAGAAAAAATTACTTGCTCGTCTAGTGAATGAATTGGGAATTTTTTCTTACCGCTTTGACTGAATGTCGACACTATTCGTTGGGGGTGCAATGACGTGTAGAATCGCCCGCCTTAATTATCGGCTGCTGTGTCAAGAATACGAATGAAGACCGACTTGTCCGTCCAAGATTTGCGCAAGCTCGCCGCCGGAATGCAGAACAACCGGCTGCTGCGGCTGACGTTTCCGCGAGGCGACGCCCCCTACGATGTCCTGCTGGTGAATCGTATCGAAGGCGAGGAATACCTCTCGCGCGACTTCCGATTCATCGTCGAAATTTTGTCCGACGATGCCAATCTCGATCCGAAGGATTTCGTCGGTAAACAAATGACGGTGCGATTGCTCCGCGATGACGGCAGCTTTCGATATTTCAATGGATTTGTGTTTTCATTCCGTCTCGTCAAGACCAACGGTGGAATCGCGTTTTACGAGGCCGAGCTTAGTCCGTGGTTGCGCTATCTGACGCTGCGCAAGAACAATCGGTTGTTCTTGGATGAGTCTATCCGCGGGCAGAGCGCCACGATTTTCGAAGACTACGGCGTGCTGGCGGCGTGGGATTGGCAAGTCAACGAGGCCGATCCGCCGATGACGATGGCGTGCCAATTCGATGAACACGACCACAACTACGTTCACCGCCGCTGGGAACATTTGGGCCTGTGCTATTGGTTCGAGCATACGGAGGCCGAGCACAAATTGATCGTCTCCGATCCGGTGCGGACCGAACCGGCGATCGACGGCAGCAGTCCGACCATCCCGTATCAAAGCGAGGCGGGATCGCGGGAGGCGGACGGTATCTCGTCGTGGTCGCCGATTCAACAGGAGACGTCCACGCATACGGCACACTCGCGCGCCGACTTCAAAGATCCGGGGCTCACCGCGACAACGGGCGGGGTGGGCGATTCGCGCATCGCCGGATGGGATCCGGCGCGGATGCAGAAGTTCGAGTGGCACGAGTATGCCGGCTCGTACGGCTTTCGCGACATGGACGACGGCCAGCGGCTGGCGGGCCGTCGTATCGAGGCGATCGAGGCCGTTGCTCGGCAATGGGAGGCGCGCGGTAACAACCGCTTCGTCATGCCGGGCCGCTGGTTCCGATTGACCGACCATTTTGGGCATGCGCTCAGCCATAGCCGCTACGACGACGAATACCTGATCACGTTCGCGCACCATTCGGCGAGCAACAACTATTTGCAGGGTGTCGGCGTCCCGGCCACTTACAGCAACCGATTTACGTGCGTGCGTCGAAGCACGCGGTGGCGGCCGAGGCCCGGTTACAACAGCGAGCTCACGCGCATCCTTGCGCCGCAGACGGCGACGGTGGTGGGGCCCGAGGGCGAGAGCCTCTACACGGACGAGTATGGCCGCTGCCTCGTGCAATTTCATTGGGACCGCGAAGGCAAGTACACGACGTGGGTGCGCGTGTCGAGCGGCTGGGCCGGCGGTGGCCAAGGCATCAGCGCGTTGCCTCGGATCGGCTCCGAGGTCATCGTGCAATGGCTCGACGGGAACCCGGACCACCCCCTGGTAACGGGCAGAGTGATCAACGCGACGAACCTAGCGGCCTGGCGATTGCCGCATCAACGCGCCTTGACGGGTATTCGCAGCCGCGAACTGGTGGGCGCTGCGGGCAACCGCGCAGCGGGGCGCAGCAATCACTTGATCCTCGACGATACGGCGAACGCCATTCAGGCGCAATTGCGTAGCGATCATGGTGCCAGCCAGTTATCGGTCGGGAGCATTACGCGCATCGAGAACTGGCAGGGCCGGCAAGATGCGCGCGGCGAAGGCTTCGAACTCCGTACGGATGCGGTGGGCGCGATTCGTTCCGGCCGGGGCATGTTGGTCAGTACCGAGTCGCGGCCGGGTGGCCGGTCGCACATCGCGGATGTCAGCGAGCCGGTTTCGCGGCTGACCCATGCACAGGCCCTGCACGACGAACTCGGCAAACTGGCTCAAAAGAGCGGGGCGCAGGACGACGCGCGCGATCAGGGCAGCGTCGCGGATGCGTTGCAGACTCACGTCGAAGGCATCAAGGGCAATACGGCGAGCCGCGGCGACGGGAAGTTTCCGGAACTGAGCGAACCGCATCTGGTACTTGCCGGCGCGCGTGGGCTGCAAGCGACGACGCCGGCAACGGCGCATGTCAGCGGCGGCGACCATGTCGCGCTGACTGCGGGCCAGAACGTGTCGATTGCGGCTGGGACGTCGCTGTTTGCGAGCGTCGTCGACAAGATCAGCCTGTTCGCCCAACGCGCGGCCATCCGGGTCTCGGCCGCGATGGGCGACATCATCCTTCACGCGATCAGTAGCTCCATCAAGCTGGAATCGGCCAAGTCGATTCAGTTGCTGACGAAGGTCGTTCAAATTACCGGCGTCGAAAGGCTCGAGCTGCACGGCGGTAAGACGCGATTGGTGCTGGACGACAGCGGCGCGCAGATTTTCACGCCGGGGAAGTTCGTGGCGTTCGCTGCCTCTCACTCGCTGCCGGGGCCGCAGGATGCACCGGTGAACCTGGTGCCGAAGGGCATTTGTATCGAATGCATGCTAAAGGCGGCACGAGGCGGTGCGGCGTTGCTTCCTCGTTAAATGGTGGGATGGCACATGAACATTTCTTCTACGTCGTGCCGTGTGATGCTGACCGGGTTCGGTTTTGCATCGTTGATGTCGGCTGGCTTGTGCGCCGGTCCTGGCCTTGCCTATGCGGGCGAGGGGAGCGGATCGTCGTCGTGGCCCATCAGAGCAATCACCATCAAAGTGCCGAGCGAGGGCAACGCTGCGGAAATGCAAGCGGCTTCGGCGAAGGGGGACGTGCTCGTCGGTTTTGTCGGGGGCAAGGAGGTCGACGCCGTTCGGTGGACCGCGAAAACGGGCACGCAGACGCTTCCTATCCCTGGGGTACACGCATCGCGGGCGTTCAACGTTTCAGCGGACGGTTCGGCCGTCGGCGGGACAGTCGAGCTGGGCGACGACAAGCAGCAAGGCTTCCTTTGGACTCAAGCGAAAGGCGCGGAGCGGTTCGGGTCGGATTGGAGCCGGGTCGAGACGTCTGGCGTGTCCGATGACGGTGCCCTTATCGCCGGCACATTCTGGAAGCACGAATTCGATCCGCAGGCGTTCTATTGGACCAAGGAAGGCGGCGTGCAAACGCTGTCCGGCGATCCGTATCTTCAGGCGATGAAACTGACGGACACGGCGGCGCTCGCTGTGTCGGGGGATGGGTCGACGATTACCGGCTGGGCGGCCGACTCCGATCGGAAGCGCGCCGTGGTGTTTCGCTGGGTCCGAGGACAGGGTGTGCAAGACATCGGCGAAGTCGGCGCCGGCGACAATCTGCCTCGATGGATGGGCGTTTCCAGGGATGGAACGATCGTTGTCGGGACCGCGTGCGAGGGGGCATGGCCAGGCGCTAGCGCTAAGGCGTTTCGCTGGACGGAGAAAGACGGGCTGCAAACGCTGATCCCGGACAGCCGGAATTCTGTCGCGATAGGCATGGCTTCGGATGGCTCTCGCGTGTTCGGCATGTACGAGGTGGGCCGCGAACTCCATTTCTTTGTCTGGATGCGTGGCGGCGGCGTACGCGATGAAGGTTTGATCGAGAGCACGACGCCCATGCCGGTGGTTTCGGATGAGGCGATTCTTTTGCCGTATCCAAGTCGCCATGAATAGGCGCGCGATTGGTGCGGCGCTGGCGATGTTTTGTGCAGTGCTGGGTGGGTGCGCGGTGGGGCCGTCGGGTGGTGGCGCGCCGGTCGAGGTGCCGCGCCGGTCGAGGTGCCGCATCACGTCGAACTTCTGTCGGGGGACAGCAGGGCGTTGAATTACACGCCTTGGTATATCCATACCTTTGCGATGACTGGGCCGTCGGGAAGCGGGATTGGTGGGGGTGGTCCGAATGTGATGCCAGCCGAGGCCAATGGGAGACCGTCCGGTGGCGGTGCGGCGGTCTGTTGCACCACGCTCCCAGCTGAATGGCAGCCAGACCTGACCCTGACAGTGCGGTGGCTGGTAGACAAGAAGCAGGACGGCAAAACACCTGGGTACTGGTACAAGGCAGAGAACGTTCGGATTGCGCCATACAGCAGTGGAAACACGGGTGACGCGTGGGCCGTTTTCCTGCCGGGCGACCGCGTTCGCATCATGCTGACCGATGGGAATCACGACGGGGGCAACAACCCGAATAATCGGCCGGCCGATAACGACCCCTACATCGCTCGGGGCGTGCTCGACGAAGAGTGGAACCGGATATACAGAAGAGGAGGGGTGAAATGACAACTCAATGGCATAACGTGATGCGAGATAGAGCAAGCGGCGTGATTGGGAAATCCGCAGATGTGCGATGGTGCCTTGTAAAAGCCGCGATGCTGCCGATCCTTTGCATATCGCTGGCTGCATGCGCAAGCGGGCAGCAAGATGCGGTGATAGCGGCGGATTCGGCTCCCCCTGTGAAGATTGGCGGGGGCATGGATGTGCTCGCACTGAACTACACACCGTGGTACATCCACAAGTTCTCGATAACCGGCCCTAAAGGAAGCGGTGTCGGGGGCGGTGGTCCGAACGTGATGCCGGTGAGAGCCACTGGAAAGCCATCGGGCGGCGGTAAGGCAGTCTGCTGCATGAGCTACGCGGCGGAATGGCAGCCGGATTTGAGGCTGACGGTGCGCTGGCTGGTGGATAAGAAGCAAGACGGAAAAACGCCAGGATACTGGTACAAGGCTGAGAACGTCCGCATTGCGCCGTACGACGGTGCGAACGCAAACGAGGCGTGGGGCATCTTTCTGCCCGGTGATCGGGTGCGCGTGATGATTACCGACGGCAACTTGAACGGCGGCAACAACCCGAACGTCCGCCCGGCTGATGACGGTCCATACGTCGCACAGGGCGTGCTGGACGAAGAGTGGAATCGGCTGTACAGAAAGGGAGGAATGAATTGAAAATTCAATGGCAAGAAGCGATGCGAGGCGGTGCAAAGGGCGGAGCCAATGAGTGCGCCAACGCGCGGTGGCGGCTTGCGAAAGTCGCAGCGATGCCGATTCTTTGCGTGTCACTTGTGGCCTGCGCCGTGGCACCGTCGGCTGCCGTCGCGCCGGTTGATCCACCTCGGCACGTCGAACTTCTGTCGGGAGACACCATGGCGTTGAACTACACGCCATGGTACATCCACACCTTTGCTATAACCGGCCCGAAAGGAAGTGGGATTGGAGGTGGGGGGCCGAATGTGATGCCGGTAAAGGCAAATGGCAAGCCGTCCGGCGGGGGAGCGGGGGTCTGTTGCACTAGCATCCCGGAAGAATGGCAACCGGACCTGAAGTTAACGGTGCGCTGGCTGGTGGAAAAAAAGAGGCCGGACGGGAAGAAATGGGGTTATTGGTACAAGGCCGAGAACGTGCGGATTGCACAGTACGACGGTGAAAACGCCGGTTGGGTATGGGGCATCTTTCTGCCTGGCGATCGCGTTCGCATCATGGTTTCTGATGGCAATCACGATGGCGGCAACAACCCGAATAATCGTCCAGCCGATAACGACCCCTACATCGCGCAAGGAGTGCTCGATGAAGAGTGGAACCGTCTCTATCCGCCGGCTCATGACTAACAGTGAGGAATGGAATGACGATTCAATGGCCGGAGCCGATGCCGGACGGTGGGCGGCTGCCACTATTGCAAAGTGAAGACGCATCCAAGGTTGGCGCGCTACGAATGCATGACGCAACGCGTTCGTGCCAGCAGACGCTTCAGATTAGTCTTTTCTTCGACGGCACGAATAACAACGACGCAGCTGACAATCCCCTGCGCGACTCGCGCAAGCGGACTCATACGAACGTCGCACGCCTGTTTAACGTCGCTTGCGACGATGCAGATAATGGTGTTTTCAAATTCTATATTCCAGGTGTTGGCACGCCATTACCTGAAATAGGCGAAGACACCTATCTGCAGATGGGCAAGGCGATGGCGAAGGGCTTCAACGCTCGCTGTCTGCTGGGGTACATCCGTGTTCTCAATGCCGCCTATTACGCGATCGCGCCGGACAAGAGCCTACCACTGATTTCGTTCAAAAAATCGGGAACCGTATGCGCCGCCGCCGACAACGGCAACATGAGCGCATTCCAAGAATCGCTCAACACGCTAGGCGTAACGCACAAACTCGCCGTCGACAACGATCATCCGCCCCGTACGATCAAAAAAATCTGGATCAACGTCATCGGCTTTTCGCGCGGGGCCGCGTGTGCTCGTGCGTTCGTCCACAAGTTGGTAAACGAATGGGCCCCAGGGGGCAATCTCGTGCCCAAGTTCGGAGGCAAATACGCACTGCAATACCAAGTGAACTTCTTGGGACTGTTCGATACGGTTGCGTCCGTAGGTCCGCCCGACTCCACTCGCGCGACCGTCAACATCGGCTCGTTCGACGGACACTTCGCCTTCGCCAACAACGGAGCCATGCGCAT
>NZ_JBQCIV010000101.1:0-12739 GCF_051953405.1 Trinickia sp.
TACGCAGAGGCCAATGCCAATTTCGGCCGCGTCACGCTCGAAGGGCGCAGGCCCGGCTTGACGCTCACGCGCGAAGGCCGTGCCGTGCCGATGCGCGAGTGGGCCGACGAACTCATGGCGCATATCGAGGCGGCCGCTCGCCCGAATACGTGACACGCTTCGGCCGGATCGTCGAGTAGAACTCGTTCTCGATCTGCAGCACGTTCGTGTTGATTTGCACCCAATCGCCGTCGCGATGCGTGCCGATCGCCTGGTACGGCGGGTACGGCTCGCTCACGGCACGCGCAAGCGCATCCAGATAGCCTGCGAGCGTGTCGTAGTTGGGCTGCAACGCTGCCTGCGCCGTGGTGTTCGAATAGCCGAGATCGCTCATGCGCAAGCTCGTCGCGTAGGGGCGATAGAGCGTGCTTTCGTCGAATCTTTCGAGCCCATGCGGGCGGCCGCGCAAGAACGCCTCGTCGAGCGCGGGCGATGCGCCGAACAGATACATCAGCAGCCAGCTCGTGCGGCGGAAATGGCGGATCAACGCCAGGTAGCAAGCCGATTGGAAATCGACGGCGCTCGCGTTGGTTGGACGCTGCGCGTGCAGCATGCGCCACGCCTCTTCGCTCAGCGAAAAGTTGTAGTGGATGCCGGCGATGCATTGCATCGTGCGCCCGTAGCGCAGCGCGAGGCCATGCCGGTAGACGTGCTTGAGCCGGCCGATGTTCGAGGTGCCGTATTCGGCGAGGGGGATGTCCTCGTCGGCCGGTAGCCGGCCCGGCATCGACTCGGTCCAGAGCAATTCGTCGCCCAGTTGCGAATAGACGAGGCGATGCAATTCGTCGAGGCGCGCGATGACCTGCTCGGGCGTCGCCACCGCCGGGGTGATCAGCTCGAGCAAGGCTTCGGAATAATCGGTCGTCAGCGACGGATGCGTCAGCGCCGAGCCCAGCGCGCGTGGATGCGGGGTCATCGCCAGCGTGCCGTCGGGGACGATGCGCAGGCTCTCCTTTTCGATGCCGCGCAAGCTCTGGGCGAGCACGCCCTGCGCGCTAGGTGCCGTCAACACCGACAAACGCTGCGCGAACGCTTCCGACTTGGATGGTGTTTGGATATCTGACATCGATGCCGATCGAGCGCCACAGCGCTTGTGCGCGGGCATATCGATCCAATGATTTTTGAGTAGCGGGCACTTTAACACCGCGCCGCGAACCTCGCTTGAACCCAATGTGGGCTTGGGAAAGCGCGTGTCTGGCTAGCCGCCGCGCTGGCCGAACGCGCGGTCGGCCACGTCGTTCCAAAGATGCATGGCCGCGTAGGCGCGGTACGGACGCCACTGCGCAATACGCGAACGCTGGGCGGGTGCGCGCGTCAGCGACGGATCGCGTTCGGCGATCGCTTGCATGAGGACGAGGTCGGTGGCGGGAAAGGCATCGACGTCGCGCCACGCGCGCATCGCAATGTATTCGACCGTCCAAGGGCCGATGCCCGGCAGCGCGAGCAGCGCTGCACGCGCGTCGGCCAATGCTGTCGCCGGCATGCGGGCCGCGTGGAAGTTGTCGATCGGCACGGCGCCCGAGGCGACGGCGCGGGCGAGACCTTGAAGCGCGGCGACGCGTTTGCCCGGCATGCCGATCTGCGCGAGATCGGCGTCGGCGAGGGCCGCCGGGGTCGGGAAGCGCCAGGCGGTGTCCGGATGGGGATGATCGTCGATGCGCGCGCCCGCCCGGACGACGAGCCGGCCGATCAGCGTCGTGGCGGCTTTGACGCTCACCTGCTGGCCGACGATGGCGCGCACCACGAGTTCGAAGGCCGACCACGCGCCCGGCAAGCGCAGGCCCGGTGCGGCTTTCACGAGCGGGGCGAGCCACGGATCGAGCGCCAGGTGCGCGCCGATCGCGGCGGGGTTCGCATCGACGTCGAACATCGTTGCGACGTGCGCCGCGAGCGCTTCGGCGTGACGGAGCGCATCGCCTTCGATCGTCGCGACGAGGCGGTGCTTGCGCGGGTGGCGCGCGACGCTGAGCGTCCCGCTCGCGCCATCCCACTCGATCGCGCGCCGGTAGCAGCCGTCGTCCACGGCTTCGACGCCGGGCGTCGCGCGGCCGGCAAAGAACCGCAGGATGCGGCCCCAGTCGTAGGGTGCCTTGAATGGCAGCTCGAAGCTCGTGGCCTTTCCGGTACTCAAGCGGCGTCGTCCAAGTCGTGGTGGGTGTCCGAATGCGCGCCGTGCACCCCTTGCTCGCGCGGCTCGTTGCGCGGGTGCGAATGCGGCGCGACGCCCTCGTGCCGCGACTCCGCGTCGAGCAGCGCGGCTTTGCGCGCGAGGCCCCACCGATAACCGGCCAGGGCCCCGCCTTTTTGTACGACGCGGTGGCAGGGAATGGCCAAGGCGACGGGGTTCGAGGCGCAGGCGCTCGCGACGGCACGCACCGCCCGCGGCGACCCGAGCGATTCGGCGATCTGCGTGTAGCTGCGGGTCTCGCCATAGGGTATCCGCCGCAAGGCGTCCCACACGCGTTGCCGGAATGCTGTGGTGCTCACGTCGAGCGGCAGGTCGAACGTTTCGCGCCGGCCGCGCAGGTAGGCGTCGATCTGCTCGACGAACGGCGCCAGGCGAGCCGCGTCTTCGACGAGATCGGCTTTGACGAACGCTTGGTGCAGCCCCTGAACGAGTTCGGCGCGCTCGTCGCCGAATGCGATGCGGCAGATGCCCCGATCGGTGGCCGCGACGAGCACCGGGCCGAGCGCCGTGGGTGCGCAGGCGAAATGTACGCGTAGCCCTTCGCCTTGCTTGCGGTAGGCGGATGGAGCCATGCCGAGTTCGCCGGCCACGCTGTCGTAGAGCCGCGACGGCGAGTTGAACCCCGCATCGAGCGCGGCGCGCGTCACCGCTTCGCCCCGCTGCAGCGCGTCGCGTAGCCGGGCCCCGCGACGCGCCGCCTGATACTCGCGCGGCGATACGCCGACGATCCGCTTGAACAGCCGCTGCAGATGAAAGGGACTGACGTGCACCGCCTCGCTCAACTGCGCCAGCGTGAGGCGCGCTTGCGGGTCGGCGTCCAGCGCGGCACACGCGCGTTCGACAATCGCCATGTCGCGCGGCAAGCCGTCCGGGCGGCAGCGCTTGCAGGGACGAAAGCCGGCCGCGCAGGCCGCCTCGACCGTGTCGTAGAACGCGACGTTTTCGCGACGCGGCAGACGCGAGGCGCACGAGGGGCGGCAAAACACGCCCGTCGTCGCGACGGCGTAAAAGAAGGCGCCGTCCGCCTGCGCATCGCGTCGGGTCACGGCGTCCCAGCGATCGCTATCTGTTCGGTAGGCGGTCATGATGTTCCTCGCAGTAGGCTTTCATGATGCCCACTGTATGCGTCCGCGCCCACTCGCGCGCGCGAAATGTTGCGGTCTCATTCCTTGGCCCGTCCGATCAAGATTCCGGTCTGTCCCTATCGACGATTTAGAGCCTTTTCTCTAATCGACCTTTGCCGTGTCCCGCCTGGATGGGACCGGTTTCGTCAAAGAGTGGGACGAGTCGTCATTTTCTGTCATCAAAAAGATATTGCATTGCACCATCGACGTGTGTATAGTGGGAACTGTCTCCTCCATGTCTCCTCCTGATATGGATTCAGCCCGCCTCATAGGCGGGCTTTTTTTTTGCTCCGGCGCCGGCCGGTACGTCAGCCGTTCCGCTTGCGGCGCTCGCTGCCCTACACTGCCCTCATCCTCATCCTCATCCACGCACCGCTCAAGCCCGCGCCCGCTCGGGCCGAGCCGTTCGACAAGGAGGCATCCACGATGAAGCCGACGATTCGCGAAATCGATCACGTCGTCATCCGCGCGGCCGATCCTTCAGCCTTGACGCGCTTTTACTGCGAAGCGCTCGGCTGCACGGTCGAGAAGGAACAGCCCGACATCGGGCTTATCCAACTGCGCGCCGGGCGCTCGATGATCGATCTGCTGGCCGTGGGGTCGTCGATCGACCGCGCGGACAGCGGCACGCCGGGTATCGGCCGCAACATGGATCACCTGTGTCTGCGCGTCGAGCACTACGACTCGAAGCAACTGATCGCCCATTTGACCGCGCATGGCGCACGGCTCGGCGCCGAGGGAAGACGGTACGGGGCCGACGGTTACGGCCAGTCGCTCTACGTATTCGACCCCGAGGGCAATATGGTCGAACTGAAAGGCCCACCCGAATCGGCACGCGCGACGGCGCTCTGATGCCGCGCTGATGTGCGTTGGTGGTGCCCGACGGCGCGTCGACGGCTCACTACGCGGCGCGCGCCTTGAGCACCGCCCACTGCAATTCGACCGGGTCCGCCCGCTCGCTGCTTAGCCATGCCGAGCCGTCTTGCACGGTGAATTGCAGGCGCATCGTGCGCTCGGCCAGGCGCGCGAGCGCTTCGCCGGCGCCCTCGGCGAGCGACCACACTTCCAGATTGCGCAACCGTTCCACCTTCCCGCGCAGGCCGTCCCACCAGATCTGCGAGGTGCGCCCGCCGTACGCGATGACGATCACATTCTCGGCGCGCCCGCTCGCCTTCGCCAGCCGGCGCTCGTCGGGCTGCCCAACTTCGATCCACGTTTGAATGGCGCCGGTCAGGTCCTTTTGCCACAGATCGGGTTCGTCGGTATCGGAGAGGCCCTTGGCCAGTTCCAGCCGTTCGCTGGCAAAAAATGCGAAGGCGGCAAGACGCACCATCATCCGCTCGTCGGTTTCGGACGGATGCCGTGCAACGGTCAGCGAATGATCGCCGTAGTAGTGCCGATCCATGTCTGCGATTTGGAGTTCGGCTTTATAGATCGTCGATTTGAGGGCCATGCGGCTTGAGGAACGCTCGTCGTTTGCGCGAATCGGTCGCGTATCGGTATCGGGTCGGGACGGCGAATACGCCGCGCAAGCGGCCGCCGTCGGCGCGTGATGATAGCGAAAAACGAACGGACCAACGACAAACGGCCCGGAATAGACCGGGCCGCCGTCGGGATGAATCGACGAACGAACGCGAAGGCAAACGCGCGTAGCACGCCATCCAATGCGTCGGGTCGAGACCGGCTAGCGGCCCGGTCGCCCCTGCAAAGACGCGCGGCGCGCAGCCGCTCGCGCGCTGTCGGCTATGCGTGCGTTATTGCTTGATGAATTCGGCGTGAGTCCAAAGTCCTTGCGTGTCTTCGTTGGCCGCGTTCACAAATTCCACGTCTCGGCCCACCACCCGCACGACGCGAAAATCGGCATGCTCGGGCGCCGAAAGGCATTGGAATCCCGAGAAGAATTCCTGCATCTTCTGCTGCTCGCCCGCTTGCGCATGCTGATAAGCCGAGTCGAGCTTATCCTTCGATAAGCAGCCGTAGGCATTAGCCTTGAATTGGAACGTTTGTTGAGGCTTCAGGACGTCGTCCTGCGCTTGTGCGAGCGTGGCCGCGGCGGTCAACCCCGCGAATACCAAAAGCATGGCGGCTTGCTTTTTCATAGACGTCTCCATGCGGGTTTTTACGTAGGTTAGCTATGTATTTAAAGGCAATTCAAAACCCGCAGGGTTTAGCCTAGAACATGCATGAAAAAGCTCAAGCACAACTTGTGTGCGTTTGCAAAAGCGACGGATTGTCGCACCGCATTCGGGGCCTTCCAACGATGCGTCTTGGCTGGCGCGGGAGCCTTGGGCGTCGGGCGCGCAGGCACCCCGTAAGGGATCGGTGCCGCTTCGCGTAAGGCGCCGCGAGGAGAACCTCGGCCGAGTCGCGAACGAATTAAGCTGATTAATAAAACCGGAAAGGAATTTGCCGCGCTGCACATAAAGAGGTTTTGAAGCACCGCTCGAAAACGGGAAATAACGGTTTAGCTACAGGACAAAAACAATGCCTGCCGTCGATCGGTGCGTCGCCGGTGCCGGCGATGGGCACGAACCGGCGCTGTCGAACACGCGTGGGCCGACGCGGTGATTTTCTTGGCGCCAGGGAAGCGCTCGCGCATTACGCCGACGAATGCGCGCGGCCCCACGAAAGTTTCCCGCTCGATCGTACGGGCGCCGCGGCATGCGCTTAGAATGAATCTCACGTTTCGAGCTGACGCCTTGCATTGGCGCGGGAGCCTCATCGTGATCGAACGAGTGATTCTGGGTGCGTTTCTCGTGCTGCCGCTGTTGATCGTGGCGTTTCTATTCTCCGACGAACTATGGCAGGAGCACGTGCGGCGGACCCATGCTCCGGGCACGCGCCGCCTAGACTGGCGGCATCCGTTGCGCAGCCTGCTGCATCGTCAATAAGCGCCAACCCGCCTTAGGTCCGCTTTAGCGGGAAGCAGACGATAGACGCGTCTGGGTAGCATCCGCGCGTCATTTGGCACCGTTTTGCGGCAGCGTTGTCGCGTCCTCCGGTGCCGTTCGGTTCGCGCGCTTTTCGCCTCTCGATCGTCCCTATTGGCCATCGCTTGACCTCGGCCGTGTCCCACTGTTCACGACGCATCGCGTCAGCCGACATCCCGAAGCGTCAAAGCGACGAGCGCGCGCCTGCAAAACCGCCCCTATTTTTGCCCTCCTATCCGCGCATTGATCTCGATCAAATTGATGGGGACGCGCCCGATTTAACGTGCCGGGTTCGGCCCGAATATTCGTCATACTTAAAAGAATTCGGTCTCGATCCGTTTCCAACTATCTCGTCATTAAAAACGTTTTCATCCGATAAAACACTTAAGGCCTTCTACTGATGTGCCGTTCACGGGCCTTGTATCCGACGCGCCTTCCGCAAGCGCCGGCGGACGAAGAAAGACGTCCTTTTATCTGAGGTCCAAGAGATGAACTTTACCCACATGAAGGTGGCGAGCCGGCTCGGAATCGGCTTTGCGCTAGTGTCTATTTTGCTTGTCCTCGTGACGGCATTCGCACTTGTGCGCCTATCCGAACTCGAATCGTCGATGGTCGATATCACCGACGTGAACGCCGTCGAAGCGAGCCTGGCCAATCGGCTCGACGAGTCGATTTCCAATCGCGCCCTGGCCCTGCGCAATCTGATTCTGCTGCAAGCGGATCAACAGGGCCAAGTACAAATCGAAACGCAGCGATTCGACGCCGAATCGGCCGCGTACGACGAAAGCCGCGAAAAGCTCGTCAAGATGTTCGCGCTGCCCGGCACGAGTGCGGAAGAAGTGCAGTTGCTGCAACAAATCGGCCAGCAAGGCGATTTGGCGGTGCCGCTCATGCTCAAGGCGAAGACGCTTGCGTTGTCGGGACAACGCGACGAGGCGTACCACCTGCTGCGTTTCGAGTTGCGTCCGATCCAGGCTAAGTGGTGGGGCTACGTGCGCAAGCTGCGCACGCTCGAGCACGACCAGAACGACGCATTGACTTCCGAAGCGAAGGCGTCGTATGCCACGAGCCGAATCGGTATTGTCGCGTTGGCCTTGGCGGCCTTGCTCGTCAGCGTCGTCGCGTCGTGGCTGATTACGCGCGGCATCATCAACCAGCTCGGCGGCGAGCCCGCCGAAGCGGCCGATGCCGCCGACCGCGTCGCCGCGGGAGATCTGACGACCGAAGTCTTGGTCAAGCGCGGCGACAGCGCGAGTCTCATGTGCGCGATGAAGACCATGCGCGAAAGCCTCATCGGCATCGTGAGCCAGGTTCACGTCAGCACGGGATCGATCGCTTCGGCCGCGGGCCAAATCGCGAGCGGCAATCTCGATTTGTCCTCGCGCACCGAAGAGCAGGCGGCGTCCCTCGAGCAGACGGCGGCATCGATGGAGGAACTCACCGCGACCGTCAAGCGCAACTCCGAACATGCGCGTCAAGCGAACGAACTCGCCGCATCGGCCTCGCACGTTTCGCTGCGCGCCGGCAACGTCGTCTCCGAGGTCGTGCAGACGATGGGGGCGATCAATCAAGCGTCGCAGAAGATCGTCGAGATCATCGGCGTCATCGACGGCATCGCCTTTCAGACGAACATCCTGGCCTTGAACGCGGCCGTGGAAGCGGCGCGCGCCGGCGAACAAGGGCGCGGATTCGCCGTGGTGGCCTCCGAGGTGCGGTCTCTCGCTCAGCGTTCCGCTACGGCCGCCAAGGAAATCAAGGCGTTGATCGGCGGCTCGGTCGAACAAGTCGAAGTGGGCAACCGCCTGGTCGACGAAGCCGGGACGACGATGAAGGAAGTGGTGGATAGCGTGAGATGCGTGACCTCGATCATGGGCGAGATCATGAACGCGAGCGAAGAGCAGGCGACCGGGATCGAGCAGATCAACCTGGCGCTCACGCAGATGGACCAGGTGACGCAGCAAAACGCCGCGCTCGTCGAAGAAGCGGCCGCAGCCGCCGAATCGATGCGCGAGCAGGCCAGCGCGCTCGTCCAAGCGGTCAGCGTGTTCAAGCTGGGCAAGGGGGCATCGGACGGTGCGGTGCGTATGCGGACGGCGCCGTCGTCGCCGCGGCTCGCCAGGCGGACCCATGCTGCGGCGCTCGCCTATGAGCCGGCGTGATACGAGCCGATTCGTGCAGCTTACGACGCAAACGTTTCATTCGCGAGCGTCGCAATTGCAGCGATTGGCAGCGATCGGCAGCGCCGCTCCCAACTGGTGGGAATTCCCCGCGCTTGAATGGGAATACGGCTGCGGTCGGCGGCGGGCGGCATCTAGAGTAATGGGCACATCTCGTTGGAGGTCGTTCCGATGAACGATAAAGGACCCGTGTGCGACACGCGGCGGCAAGCGTGCGGGCGCGACGCGCGAGAGGAACCGAGATATTTGCAGGAGCTGACTGTGCCCGCGAATATCTTCCGGCACAGCGGCGTCCTGTCCGACGATGCGCGAGCGCGGCAATTCGGACACCCGCCGGCGACGTTTTGGCTGACGGGGCTGAGCGGCGCCGGCAAATCGACGATCGCGTTCGAACTCGAGCACTGGCTCAGGCGCGAAATGCGTCCCTGCGTCGTGCTCGATGGCGACAACCTGCGTTGCGGGTTGAGCCGCGATCTCGGCTTCTCGGAGCGCGACCGCCGGGAAAACATCCGCCGCACCGCCGAAGTCGCGCGCATGATGAACGAAGTCGGCCTCGTGGTGATTACCTCGCTCGTCTCGCCGTTGCGCGAGGACCGAGCGGCGGCCCGTGCGATCGTCGGCGAGGCACGATTCGTGGAAGTGCATGTCAGCACGTCGCTGCACGTGTGCGAATCGCGCGATCCGAAAGGACTTTATCGGAAGGCCCGGCGCGGCGAGCTGCCGAACTTCACGGGCGTGGGCGCACCCTACGAGGCCCCGCTCGCCCCGGCCTTGACGATCGATACGTCGGCCGTGCAAAAGGATGGCGCTTGCGCGCTGCTCGTTGCCTATTTGGCGCGCCACGATTCCGAGCAAGGGGCAAACCGTGCTGTCTGACGCTTCGCCACGCGCAAGCGCCGCCTACGACGTGTTCAACGGCGACGCCGACGGACTGTGCGCGCTGCACCAACTGCGGCTTGCGCGCCCGCGCGATGCGCAACTGATCACCGGCGTCAAACGAGACGTTGCGTTGTTGCGGCGCGTGCCCTGCGAGGCCGATATCGACGTCACGGTGCTCGACGTGTCGCTCGACGCCAATGTCGAAGCGCTCATGCCTGTGCTCGATGCGGGCGCTCGCGTCGACTACTACGACCACCACAGCGCGCGCCGCGCGTTCCTGCATCCGCGCCTGCATCTCGAATGGGACGATTCGCCCCACGTTTGCACGAGCATGCTCGTCGATCGGACGCTCGGCGGACGCTATCGCCGGTGGGCGATCGTCGGTGCATTCGGCGATAACCTCGATGCGAGCGCGCACAGGCTTGCCGATCGGCAGGCCTTGTCCGAACGCGAGACGACGGCATTGCGCACGCTCGGATGCCTGCTGAACTACAACGCGTACGGCGAGACCATCGACGACCTGCGCATCCCGCCCGATGCGCTGTATCGCGCACTGGCCGCGTTCGTCGATCCGCTCGAATTCGTCGCGGCGTCGCCCTGCTACGCGCAGCTCGATCAGGGATACCGCGAAGACGTGGCGTACGCCGATGCGTTTCAACCGTATCGCCAACGGGACGAAGGCGCCGTCTACCTGCTGCCTGACGCACCCTGGGCGAGGCGCATGTCGGGCACGTTTGCGAACCGGTTGAGCGCACAACGGCGCGACATATCGTTCGCAGTCCTAAGCGAACGAACGGATGGCGCGTATTGCGTCAGCGTGCGCTCGGCGAGGCCCGAGGATCGTCCTGCCGACGTGCTGTGCGAGCGCTTCGAAGGCGGCGGGCGACGCGCCGCGGCCGGGGTCAACGCGTTGCCGGCCGCGCACGTCGACGCATTCGTCGACGCGTTCTTCACTTATTTGAGGCCTTAAAGGGCCGATCCACGATCACGCGCCGGCAGCGGCTGCGTCGTTCGTTCGACAACGAACAACACGAAGTTTGAAGCGAGAGTCCGATAGATGAACACCCAACATCAAGATCCCGCGCAGGCAGGCAAGCGGCCGCGTCCCGTTTTAATGATCCCGCTGCGCCGATGCGGCAGTCACGCATTGCGGCTGCGGCTGAATTTCAGTGCCGATTTCTATTCGCCCTATCCGCTGCATATCGTCGATTTCATGCCGATCGTGCCGCTCTACGGCAACCTCCAGGACGACCGCGCCTATTTCAGATTGGTTGGCGATGTCATTGGATTGCAAGCGGCCAGCATGGTGAAGTGGCCGGGGATCGTCTACGACCCTGTGGAGATATTCGAAGCGATTCGCCACGCACCGCGCAGCGTGCATCGCGTCGGCGGGGAATTGCTGCTGCGCGCAGCCGAGCAGCGCGGTGCGCGCGTGGTGATGGATAAGTCGCTCGACAGCGTTCACTATGCCGACGAATTGATGCGGCTCTTTCCGGACATGCTGTTCTTGAACGTCGTGCGCGATCCGCGCGCGCAGGTCGCCTCGATGAACAAGGCGATCATTCACGACTTCGATACGTTACTGAACACGCACACGTGGCTCGAAGCGCATCGCGCGGCCGATGCGGTCCTCGCCGACTATCCCGAGCGCACGCTCACCGTTCGCTACGAGGATTTTCTGGCCGACGAAGAGGCCTCGCTCCGACAGATTTGTGCGTTCCTCGACATCGAATTCCTGCCCGACATGCTGGACGTGTCGCGCTCCGAGGAGGTGCGGCAATTCTCGCGGCTGTCGGCACTGTGGTCGTCGAATTGTTTCGCCCCGATCGCCGCTCATGCCGACAAGTACAAGAAAGTGCTGTCGATAGACGACATCGCGCTGATCGAAACCCTGACGCACGATTATATGCAGCGATACGGCTACGAACGCTTGACCGACGCGAGCGCGTCGATCGCGACGGGTGCATTCGATGCGGCGCGTCTTGCGTCCGAGCACCGACGCGCGTTGGCCTGGCAAACGCTCGAACGAACGAATTTCCGCGACTACGCGCTCCGGCGCCAGCGCGCCGAGTACTTGGCCGCGGTCCGCGCTCGCATGGAGCAATGCGCGAACGCACGCGCCGCTCGGGGCGATGAGGCGCCCGCGCAGCTCGATGAGCTGACCGAGGCCTTCGAAGTGACGGACTGACCACCCTAAGCCTTGTTCCACATTGACCGGCGGCAAGCCGCTTAGCCGATGCAATGAACAACGAGACCCGCCGCATCGGCCGCTGCCCGCCATGGCGCGTCCGGCCGATGACGGACGGCCGTGCAACCTGAGAGATCACCTTCCATGTCGATCGCATTGATATTGCAGACGCAAATCGCGCTCGCCTCGTTATCGGGCTTATCGATCGGCTTCGCGCTCGGGCTCGTCGGCGGCGGCGCCGGCATGCTGTCGGTGCCGCTATTGCTGTATGTCGTGAAAGTCGACGATCCGCACGTCGCCATCGGCACGACCGCGGCCGCGATCGCCGCCACCGCCTCGATCAACCTCGTTTCCTATGCGCGGGCGGGCCTCGTGCGGTGGCGCACGAGCGTCGTTTTCGCGGCGGCCGGCATAGGCGGCGCGTTCGCCGGCTCGCGTTGGTCGCTGCACGTGGACGGCGGCGCCGTGATGCTGGTGCTCGCGGCGATCGTCGCGATCGTCGGCGCATGGATGCTGACGGGACGGCAAACGCAGCACGTTGCGGTGTCGGCGCAAGGCGCGACGGGGCGCAGCTTCGCAACGGCCGGCGCCGGGGTTGCCGTGGGCGGCGTGGCGGGCTTCTTCGGTATTAGCGGCGGTTTCCTGTCCGTGCCCGCGCTGCATTTCATCGCCCGGGTACCGATGCTCGAAGCCGTGGCGTCGTCGCTGCTGTCGGTGGTCGTGTTCGGCACGACGACAGCGATCAACTACGCCGCGGCGGGCAAGGTCGACTTGCGGCTGGCGCTGGCTTTGGTGGCCGGCGGCGTGCTGGGCGGCCATGCCGGTATGCGCGCGGCGAAAGCGATTGCATTGAAGGGGGGCGCCTTGCGGCGAATCTTCGCGACCTTACTCCTTGTGATCGCGGCCTATATCGCCTATCGAAGTATCGGCTAGACGGGCTTGCTGCCGCTCGACTCATCCACGTCTCATTCGCGCTTGTTTTACGTCCCGTATCGAATTTCAAAGAGAACCGAACGATCATGTCATCCCTTGTTGAGTCCGCCGGCGCGGACACGCTCTTCGAGGCGCTGCCTCGCATGGACCACCTCGACTGGCTAGAAGCCGAGTCGATCCACATCCTGCGCGAACTCGTGGCCGAGTGCGCCAAGCCGGCACTGCTGTTCTCGGGCGGCAAGGATTCGGTCGTGGTGCTGCACCTGGCGCTGAAGGCGTTC
>NZ_JBQCIV010000102.1:0-59380 GCF_051953405.1 Trinickia sp.
AGCTTCATCATGCTCGCGCCGGAAGGCATTCAACTGCAGCACAACGGTTCGGTCATTCTCATGGACGACTCGGGCATAACCGTCAACGGCCAGCGCATCGATTTGAACAAATAACCCCATTCAAGAGAGTTGTCCGATCATGCATTACGCGATTCACGAAGGCACGTTCGATCTCCCCGACGCAGCACTGGACCGCACCGTCAACATCTTGATGATGAACGTCGGCCCGGGCGGGCTGAATCTCGTCATCTCCCGCGGCGCGCTGCGCGAGGGCGAAACGGTCGACGCATTCATTACCCGAGAATGGGAGCTGGCAAGCCGGGAGACGCCCGAGTTGGTCGAGCGGTCGCGTCAGGTGGTGACCGTGGGCGGCCGGCCCGGTGTGCAGATCGAAGCGACGCACGAGTTAGACGGCAAGCTTAGGCATCAGATTCAAACCGTCTTCCCGTCCGACGACGCGGGGCACATGCTCGTCATGACGCTCACGTGTGCGTCGCCGTTCACGGATGAACAGCGCACGCTGGCCGAGCAGATGCTGACAAGCTATCAACCGCGCACGTCGCAACCCGGTTTGCTGAGCGGCTCGGGGCAGGCATCGTGAGTAGCGAACAGTTCGCGGCCGCGCGCGAGCAAGATCCGATACAGCACACATCGTTGCTCGGGGATTTGCTCAGTATGGGCGGCTCGCTCCTGGGCGGGATCGCGATCGGAAGCCTGTTGACGACGGCGGTCGAAATCACGGTGGCGGCCGCGCTTGAGGTCGGCACTGGCGGCTTGGCTACGCCGCTCGTGATCGCCATCGGTGTCGGTGTGGCGGCCACGATGGAAGGCTCGGGACTGAACGACAAGATCGATCATGCCGCGAAGGCGTTGGGCAACGCGATTGCGCCGCCCGAAGTCAAAGGCAAGATTGCCAGCGGTTCGGGCAACGTCTACATCAACAACCGGCCGGCTGCACGGGCGGCCCAGGCCGCCGATACCGATACGGTGGCGTGCCAGAACCATTCCGGGCCGCAGATGATCGCGGATGGCTCGACGAACGTCTACATCAACAACCAGCCGGCCGCCCGCGTGGGCGACAAGATCACCTGCGATGGGACGATTGCGGCCGGTTCGGATAACGTCTTCATCGGCGGCGGCACGCAGCGCGTGCGCGAGGTCGCGCCGGCGCGCAAGTGGGTTGCCGCGCTCGGTGCCATGATCGGTATCGCGCTCGCCCTATGTGGGCGCGGCAAGATGACGTGGGGAGACTTCCTCAAAGGCCGCCTGCCGTGTTTGGCGATGGGGTTCGGCGCGAGTATCGTCGGCACGGCAATCGGAAGCTTGTTCCGGCCTTCGGCCGGCCACCCGGTGAACGTCATTACCGGCGGCAAGATTCTGGATGGGACGGACGACACCGATTTCGCGCTATCGGGACCGCTGCCGATCGTTTGGCGCCGGTTCTACAGCAGCCACGACGACCGCGGCGACAGCTTGTTCGGCCGCGGTTGGAGCGTGCCGATCAGCGTCGAATTACAGCTTGCGCGCGGCGACGGAGCCGTCACATCGATCACCTACTGGGACGAACAAGGGCGAGACATCGTCTTTCCGGCGGTGCAGCCGGGCGAGAGCCACTTCAGCGTGCCGGAGGGCATCTACCTGATCTGTACGATGGGCGGCCACTACGTGGTCGAGACGGTAGACGGCGTGTATCGCGACTTCGGACGCGCGCGAACACTCGATGCGGACACCGAAGCGCTCAAGCTGTGGCGGCTCGAAGATCGAAACGGCAATTGGATCGAAGTCGAGCGCGAGCCTGCGATGGCAGGGGCTCGCCCTGTGCGCTTGCACGACAGCGCGGGCCGGGTCCTATCGCTCGCCTACTCGTCGGCGCACCCGCAACGGGTGGCGTCTATTGCGTTGACGCGCGGCGTCGATGGCGAGCAGCCTGAAACGCTAGTCCAGTACGCCTATACCGATGCCGGCGAATTGGCTTCGGTGACGGATCGCGGCGGCTACACCGGGCGGCACTTCACCTACGAAAACGGCTTGATGACCGGCCATCGGTTGCCGGGCGGCCTGCAGTGCTTCTATGCGTGGCAGGGCACAGGGCGCGATGCGCGCGTCGTGCGTCACTGGACCGACGACGGCGAGGCCTACACGTTCGATGCCGACACCGCGCAACGCGTCGTCGCGATTACCGATCAGACGGGCCGCGTCACGCGCTGGACCTGGAACGAAGATCGTCAACCGACCAGCCACACGGATGGCGAGGGACAGGTATGGCGTTTCGAGTGGAACGCGAAGCGGCAACTGGTTAGCACGACCGACCCGGCCGGGCAGGTCACGAAGTACGAATATGACGAACGAGGCCGCCAAACCGCGCGCATCGATGCGCTTGGGCAGATCGAGCGCACGGAGTGGAACGCTTTTTACGACCTGCCTGTTGGCGAAACCGATCCGACGAACGCGCGTTGGATTTATCGATACGATCCGCGCGGCAATCTGACGGTGGTGCGCGACCCGGCGGGCTTTGCGACCGAATATCACCGTGACGACCGCGGCTTGGTGCATACGATTCGCGATGCCCGGGGCGGCTATAAGTACTTGGAGTGGAACGCTCGGGCGCAATTGACAGCGTATACCGACTGCTCGGGCAAAACGACGCGCTTTGCCTACGACGCACGCGGAGCGCTTGCCCGCGTCGTGGATGCCGCGGGCAAGGAGACGGCTTACGAGGCCGATCCGATGGGGCGTGTCACGTCGATCGTGACGGCCGACGGTGCTCGCCAGGCGTTTCGGTACGACGGCGCTGGACGGTTGGTCGAGGTCATCGACCCGAACCAGCGCAGTACGCGATACGAACTGAATCCACGTGGCTTGCTGCTGTCGCGGACCGATGCCGCCGATCGCGTCGTGAAGTTCGGATACGACGACGCGTTCCGGCTTGCGACGCTGACGAACGAGAATCGCGAAACGTATCGGTTTCGTTACGATCGTCGCGACTTGTTGACGGAGGAAGTTGGACTGGACGGCCGCAGGCGGGCGTACGAGTACGATGTTCGTGGGCAGGGCATCTCGGTGCGGGACGGGCAGTTGGAAACGCAATACGAGCGAGACGTATTGGGGCGCCTGATTGCCAAGCAGACGGCACGCGAACGGTGTGCGTATTTATACGACCGCGCGGGCCGGATCACATCGGGCGAGCTGTACCTCATGGAGGCGGGCAAGCCTTCGCTGAAGAACCGCGTGAAATTGAAATACGGTGTGCGTGGCGAAGTGGTGGAGGAATACACGCCGACGGGCTGGCTCGCGCACACGTACGATGAGCTGGGCAATCGCGTATCGACGACGATTTCGGGCGAGCGCAAGATCGATTGGCTGCACTACGGTTCGGGCCATGTCCACCAAATCCGATTCGACGGTGCGGCGATCGCGGACATCGAACGGGACGAGTTGCACCGCGAGGTATTGCGCACGCAGGGCAAGCTGAGGAGCCGGTTCGGTTACGACAGCGTAGGCAGGCGTGCGCGGCATACGGCGCAACAAGGGGTCTCGCACGATGCGCTGCTGGCGAAGCAATGGCGCTACGACGCGGCTGGGGACGTGATCCAAAAAAGCGATCAGCGTTACGGCATGGTGTCTTACCGCTACGATCCGACGGGACGTATCGAGCAGGCGACGGGGCCGGGCTTGCCCTCGGAAGTGTTTCGCTGGGATGCGGCGGCAAACCTCGTATCGAGCGATCACCCGGGCGGCTATGTCGAGCACAACCGGCTGAAAATGTTCGAAGACAAGCGCTTCGAGTATGACGCGTACGGACGGTTATCGCGCAAGCTGAGCGGGCGTGGGCTGACGAAGGAGCAAAGCTTCGAGTACGACGACTGGCATCAACTGAGGACGGTCGTGACGAAGGCCCCGGGCAGTATTTCGAGGACGCACTTCGAATACGACGCATTCGGTCGGCGCATTCGCAAGCTCAATGGCGATTATGCGAGTACGGACTTCCTATGGGACGGCATGCGTCTGGTGGAGGAGACGTACCATGACCGGCAGGGCCAGGAGGCGTTGACGTACCTGTACGAAGCGGGGAGTTACGTGCCGCTGGCGCGGATCGACAGCGCGAGGGCGGCAGCCAACGATGGCGCGGGGCAGGGCAAGGTTTATTATTTCCACACGGATGTGTCGGGGCTGCCGGAGGAGATGACCGACGCCGAGGGCGAGTTGATCTGGCAGGCGCGGTATAAGGTGTGGGGCAACGCGGTGCGGGAGGAGTGGATACGGCGTGCACCGCCAGAGCCGGCGCCGGAGTGGGGGAAACTGCAGCCGGCGCCGCAGCCGTTGCCGCCGGTGCCGCGGCCGCAGAATTTGCGGTTTCAGGGACAGTATCTGGATCGGGAGACGGGGCTGCATTACAACACGTTTCGGTACTACGATCCGGATGTGGGGCGGTTTATCAATCAGGATCCGATTGGGCTGGCGGGTGGGGTGAATCTCTACCAATACGCGCCCAACGCTATCTCGTGGATTGATCCATGGGGGTGGTGTTCAACTAAACTTGGTAAGAACATGGGCGCCCGTCCGGGCGACGAGATGGCCAATCACCATCTTATCCCGGAAGAAGTCATGAGGGACAAGGAATTCAAAGATCTCTTCGCAAATGCGAAGAGATCAGGTTTCAACGGAGATGGGGCATCTAACGGAATTTTCTTGCCGGGGAACCAAAGTATGGCCGGAAAGACTGGGCTGCCGGGGCATTGGTCGAATCACACGCAATACACAGACGCTATTAGAGCAAGAGTGTCCGCCTTGAATGATATGTATCAGTCTGGAGGGCTCACTGATAGCCAAGTTGTATTGGGGATTGGAAAAATTCAAGCGCAGGCTCGAGCCGGTTTGGAAAGCGGTGCATTTAGTGTTGATCCGACAACGGGAAGATTAAATTGATGATAGAAGAAAGGCTTTATATCGTTTCGCCAAAATTGAATGATTGGATTGGAAAGGCGGAGTTCACTCCGGATATCCAATTTCCGTGGAGTAATGTCTCGGTTGCGCCGAAAATCGACGTCCATTTCACGATGAAGGTGACGTGGAAGCGACTGAAGGAAATCGATGTCGATTATTTTAGGAGTGTCACGCCAATCGTCAGCGAGAAATTTGCAGATATCTGTCAAGAGGCGAGCGTAGACTGTCAGCTGGTGCCGTTAGATGTTGTTCTGAACGGCCGTACGCTTGATGACAAGTTTTATTTCCTTCTATTGAATGATTTCATCTCAATCGTAGATGAGGAGAGAACTCTGCATCAGAGAATGATGAGAATGGATGGGGGAGGGTATGAGATAAATCCGTTCTTTCCTGGGATTCCAAAGTTCGATGTGCTTGAAAATATTGTCTTCAACGATTTGCGGCGACCTCCATTTTTTATGGCTCCAGAGATTGGAAATGAGCGCGTTTGTACGCAGGATTTTAAAGATCAAGTCGAAAGCCGAGGTGTGAGGGGGGTGGAGTTTAAGTTGATCGATAAGAGCTTTAGATATGAATCATTTGGTTTTCAGTGAAGTTGAAGCAGATGTAGAGCTGCTCAGACGTATGTTGGTGATAGGTTACACCATGCTCGGCCGTAAGTGTTATGTCCGGCCCGCTGAAGCGCGCGTATTCGGCCCAGAACTAGGCATCGCCCTCTTTGCCAACGGGAGCGCAACATTACATCCGGTACGATGCGCTCTAGGGCGGCAGTAGCGATATTATGCGGTACGCAAAGGTCATCGGTGTTATACAGAGCTTCGACTCGCCATAATTACAACGAACATACCGAGTAGATGGCGGCCTGAAAGCTGCCATCGGTGAAACGTACGCTTCCAGGGGCAGTATATGGATCGGGAGACGGGGCTGCATTACAACACGTTTCGGTACTATGACCCCGACATCGGAAGGTTCATCAATCAATTCGATTGGGCTGCTCGGTGGGCACAATCTGCATCAGTATGGTCGAATCCGATCGTGTGGGTCGATCCGTGGGGCTGGGCGGTCGACAGACTACCGCGTTCCAACGGTCGTTGGGATGGCGAACGGGGAACAGCAACTGGTACTCCGACAATGCGAAGGTAAATGCCGTCACAGGGGCGGCCCAATTCCTTTCCAGGGAGGCCGCCTCGATTTGTCAGCATGGTCAAAGGGTACGCTAACCTTCGATGAAGGGGTACTTAACGGAACACGTGGAGATTTCCCCGCAGTTTACGCCGAGTTCGGCCCGCATCAAGGGAACGAGTGCCAACGCTGCAAAGAATCTATTGAAGGAGAAGGGGCTGACGTTTCACCATTTGAGTACGACTGAGATTCAGTTCATCCCATCCGATCTCCATGGGAATGTCCCGCACACGGGATCGGCGGCAGATATGAGGAAGTCGCGATGTTAGACAAACTTACGCAACTCGGAGCTGAACAGATGGTCGTGCCGGAAGAGAGGAAGGCACAGCTACTGACCGCCTTGGAGGTTGAGCTTGGCCCGCTTCCGGACGACTATAGAAAGCTGTTGCTGCATTTCGGAGCAGATATCGAATTCAATTCATTCATCAAATTTCACTCTGACGAGCCGTCACCATGGGCTGCTGACGACGGCACTGAGTCTTTGGAGGTGCTCTACGGGCTCTCAAGCAAATACGGCGCAACAATGCTCGAAATGTTTGAGACATATAAGGGACGCATTCCGGCTGACTGGATACCAATAGGAGAAGCGCCAGGAGGCAACCAAGTGTGTCTGAAAATTCGCCCATTGGGCAGTCAATCCGTCGGGTTTTGGGATCATGAAAGCGAGGTCGGGCCTGGATTACCCCCGAGTAGCGATGGCTTGACAATGATCGCTAAAAATCTGCGAGATTTTATTGATCGTCTCACGAAGGAGGACCCGCCTGATAATGGCCCACGTTCTGTAAAGGTGAATCTCAAATTCTAAAATGGATGGATCTTTCCGCGCGGAAGTCGTGATTAAGTATAATGGGCAATGCAGGCGCTGGCAAGCGGTGTGGTATCGAGTGACGATTTGTGTTACGACCTGGACTGCTGTGTGCCGAGGCCGCAGAATTTGCGGTTTCAGGGGCAGTATCTGGAGCAGGAGACGGGGCTGCGTTACAACACGTTTCGGTATTACGATCCGGGCGTCGGGAGGTTCATCAATCAGGATCCGATTAGGTTGGCTGGTGGATCGAACCTGTATGCGTACGCGCCGAATCCGGTGAGACGGATCGATCCATGGGATGGGCGCCGCGGGTGCCGAGCGTCGATTTATTCCGACAATGGGCTGTACCGGGCCGGGGAAGGCCAGAACGCTATTGTAAAGATCAAGATGCAGGGCTATCGCGTTCTGGATGATACGCAAGCGTTCAATGCGTCATCGCGCCGCTGGGCACGCTCGTTGGGAAACTCGACCGACGACGCGGGACATATACGCGGCTCGCAGCTTGGCGGAAGCGGCGGCAAACGCTATGTCTTCCCGCAGGACCCGCATACAAAGCGCGGTGATTTTCAGGTATTCGAAGGCCGCGTTGTAGACTATGTGCCCAAGACAAATCGCTCCGTAGACGTCGAACAGACGTTCAACTACGGCAATGGCGGTACTCCCCCACCAGTGTCGATTACAAGGTTTCCGATCAGGGACGCTCGGTGTTCCAACGTATCTTTCTTAACCCTTGAGGGAATCAAACAATGGATGAGCGGCAACTGGAAAGCGCGAGAACTCTACTCGCTAGCTTCATGCAGAAGATGCATGAATGGGAGGTCAAGACCTTCGATCTGTATCGACCAGAGAATGGCGGCCCAGAAAAGAACGGGTCGTTGGCGAAAGCTGAATTGAAGGCGATCTATGACGAATATCTGACGGAAAGAGATCGAAAAACGGGGCGGCTTGCAGGACCCAGCGCAGAGCTTCCACCAGAATACGACCTCTCAGCCGAGGAGTTCATATCTTCCGAACCAGTTGGCGAATCCAAGGTGGTAATTTCAACAAAATGGACTCATCCGGAAATCGGCGATTTTTCGGAGGATCGCCGATACACCATGGTTTGGAAGGAGAATGGCTGGCGCCTGGATAAGAAGGAAATATTTAGCGTGCACAAGGATAAGTGGATCAATCAGACATTATAAGGCGGACACCGTCGAAATCGAGCATCGGCGATTATGGAAATCTGTTGAGTCAAGCTTCGCTTAGCAGCCCTTGAATCATCGTCCACCCAAATTTCACTTGCCTTACGCCGAGGCCACAGAATCTGTGCTTCCTGGAGTAATATCCCGACCAGGAGACGGGGCTGCACTATAACGCCTTCAGGTATTACGATCCGGATGTGGGGCGGTTTAGCAATCAAGATGCGATCGGGTTGGCAGGTGGGATGAACCTGTACCGATCCGCCGCTAGTCCACTGACATGGATCGATCCGTGGGGATGGTGTTCGTCCAAAGTGGGGCGAAACATGGGGCTCGCCCGGAGGACAGGATTGGGAACCATCATTTGGTTCCAGAAGAGGTCATGAAGGACCCTAGATTCGCAAAGATGTTTGCCACGGCTTCGTGGAATGGGGTTTGAGGGAGATGGAGCAGCTAACGGTATCTTCCTACCCGGTGATAGGCAATTAGCAGCACAGACAGGATTGCCAGGACATTGGACTCAACATCCAGCCTATTCCGCTGACATCGAAAGTCAAGTCGCGGCATTGAATAGAGCCGCTCCGGGATTGAGTGATACTCAATTGGTGCTAGGGATGAGACAAATTCAGGATAATGCTGCCGAGGGTTTGATGAATGGTAAGTATGCGATTGATCCTATTGCTGGTGCATTGAAATGAATAAAGTGGAAAATGTTTATAAACTTGAATACAATGTTGGTCAAAATGGCGCTGAATACTTTGTGGACGCCAGGTGGAATGTTGAAGAATTCGAATGGGATCCTTTGGACCCATCGACCTATACGCGCGACGTCAGGCAGCACTATGAATGCACTATTCCGGGCGACAAGTTTGAGGTCGATTGCTGGTTGTACAATCCGCATATTTGCGGATCTAAGAAGCTTATCGAAGTGCTTGACGTGGTCGGTGCTCGATATCGGGCGATTCCGTTCGATTTGCTCGGTGGGGGTAGGAAGAAAAAGAAGATTGATGGTGAGCATTATATTATTTTAATCAAGGAGGGGGCTAGTATGATGGATTCTTCGCAATCCGAGTATGAAGTGATGGTCGACTTGGAAACTGGTAGGCCCATGCCGGAGGCTCCTTCTACGAATCATCCGAGATATGGGAAAATCGATCGGTTTATTTTCCGAGGCGATAATAATGCCCCGCCTCTTTACACGTGTACTGAAACGGGCTGGATCATGGTGAGCGAAGAGTTTATCAGGATTAGCAAGGAGGTTCGCCTATCTGGTCCAACGTTTGTTAGACTTTCCAATGGAATTAAATATGATGCATTTGACGGAATTTAGAATTTGTCCGACTGCGGCGGGTAACGGCACTTGATCGGCGCGTGGCTCCGCACTTTGACCACGGCGGCCCGCTGCGGCGCGTGTGGTTTCCGCGCCTACGCTCTGCGTGGCTTGCTAAGCTGACGCGCTGGCGGTAAGGGGCGGATGCTGGCACCCCCAAATGCCGGGGGCCGCATAAGCATTGGCGATAACGCCTGCCCGTCTCTCAAGGCTCAGGGGCAGTATCTGGACCGCGAAACCGGCTTACATTACACCACGTTTCGGTACTATGACCCGGACGTGGGGCGGTTCATCAATCAGGATCCGATTGGGTTGGCGGGTGGGAACAACCTGTATCGATATGCGGCAAATCCGCTGACATGGATAGATCCGTAAGGCTGGGCTTGCTGGAGTACGGAGCGCAAGAACTACTGGAAAGCTGTTGGCCAGAACGAAAGCAAGAGTCCGACGGGGCTGTATTCATCAACGAGATGTTGGCGGGTAGAGCACCCAAAATGACCGTGGAAGTTATGAATAGAACGACAGGGCAGATTTCGACCAAAAACGTTGGCTGGAGTTGCACCACACCAACATACCGCAACGCGTAGGAGGCGCTGGGGTGCATGCGCCGTCGAATCTCAGTGAGCTAACGCCTTGGCAGCACGAAGCGGTTGATCCATACAGGCATACGGGCGAAGATCTGCTGAGAGTCATCAGTAAGCGCGCAAGAATCGACGTCTAGCACTCAGGGATCTGACCGTGCAGGCTATGTCCACTGATTTCAGTGGACACCTTATGACAGAACAACACTCAGAATCGTCGTGCCTGAAGGTCGTCACCGTAGGCAAGGACGGCAAGCGCCGTTTTGATCGGCGAACCAAGCAGCGGCTGGTCGAGGCGTGCCTTGAGCCAGGAGCATCAGTAGCGGGCCTCGCCCTGAGGCACGGCGTCAATGCAAACCTGCTACGCAAATGGATCAAGCTGCACCAGCAACGGCTGACCGACAGCCAAACTCCGTCGGCCACTGAAGCGGCGTTCGTGCCGGTCGTGACGATCCCAAGCGAACACACGCTCGTCGAGCGCAAAGCCGCGATGCCTGTTTCGCCAGCCGCGGATCGTGCGGCTTTATCGACATTGACGGTGCAGATGCCCAATGGCATTACGCTCAAGCTCGAATGCGTCGGCAACGACGCGGTGCTGCTTTCGGCAATGATCGAAACGCTTGGAAGGTGCGATGTTCCGGCTGCACGATGAGCTGAAGGTCTATGTGCATCGCGATGCCGTTGATTTCCGTAAGAGCATCAACGGTCTTGCCGCCATCGTCGAGCAATCGATGAAGCTCGATCCATTCGCGCAAGCCGTATATGTGTTCAGCAATCAGCGTCGCGATCGTATCAAGATGCTACTGTGGGACCGAAACGGCTTCTGGCTGCTGATGAAGCGGCTCGAACAGGATCGCTTCGTGTGGCCGCGCAAAGAAGCCGTGCTCAAACTGCGAACCGAACAACTGCACTGGTTGCTCGACGGTATCGACATCGAAGCGATGCGCGCGCACCCGACGCGCTATTATCAGCGCGTGACCTGAAACGCGAACCAGCATCGCTGGTCTAATCCGGCGATGCCGCCACCACCCTCATCTCCCACCGACGAGCTGCAAGCGCTACGCGCCGAACTCGCTGCCATGAAGAGTGAGTTGCGCGTGGTGACGGTCGAGCGTGATTTGCTACGCGAGAAGCTCAAGGCCTTCCAGCGACAGCTCTTTGCAGCCAAGAGTGAAGTGCGCGGGAGCGAGCAACGCGACCTCTTCTTAAACGAAGCGGAGGCGGCCGCAACGGGATCTGAACCGGCGCAGGAGACGGAAGCAGAACAGAGCATCGAGGTTGGCGCGCATGAACGCAAGAAGCGTGGGCGCAAGCCGTTGGACCCAATGCTCCCTCGCGAGATCGTGCGTCACGAGCTGCCAGAATCGGAACGCGTCTGCGCACACGACGGACATACGCTCGTCGAGATCGGCGCCGAGATCAGTGAGCAACTCGATATCGTGCCGCAGCAGGTTCGTGTCATTCAGCATCAGCGCGTCAAATACGCGTGCCCTTGTTGCGATCTCGGCATCAAGGTCACGCCGGCACCGGCGCGCATCATCCCGAAGGGCTTGCTCACGGAATCGGCGCTTGCATGGGTGGTCGTCAGCAAGTTCGCCGACGCGCTGCCGCTGTATCGCATCGCTGCGCTGCTGCATCGTTTCGGCGGGGATCTCTCGCGTGGCACGCTCGCTGCCAGCGTGGTGCGCGTCGGTACGGCGGTGCAGCCGCTGATCAACTTGATGCGCGATCATCTGCTCGACGCCGACATCGTCTATGGCGATGAAACCACCGTGCAGGTACTGAAGGAGCCCGGGCGTGCAGCGCAGCGCAAGAGCTACATGTGGGCGCAGATGAGCGGCACCGGTCCGCCGGTTCGATTGTTCAGCTACAGCCCGACGCGCTGCGCGGCGCAAGCCGCCGCGCTCTATGCTGGCATCAAGCCAGGCGCGGCATTGATGACTGATGGCTATGAGCCGTATAACGATGTCGCCGACAAGAACCAGCTCGTTCATTTGGGCTGTTGGGCGCACGCGCGCCGTTACATGATCGAGGCTGAAGAGAATCTGCCGAAGGCTCAACGTGGACGCGACCATCCCGTCAGCGAATTCATTCGATTGATCGGGACGCTGTTTGCTATTGAATCGCGTTGCGAAGGTATGGCGCCAGCGGATCGGCTGCTCGAGCGCCAACGCGAGAGTCGCTCCGTGCTGGAGCAAATCCAGGCACTGCTTCTTAGGCAGTTGAATGCCGTGTTGCCGCAAAGCGCGTTTGGCAAAGCGTTGAGCTACCTGAGGGGCCAGTGGCCGAAGCTGATTCGCTACGTTGAAAACGGCGCATGGCCGATCTCGAACAACGCTTGCGAGAACGCGATTCGGCCTTTTACGGTCGGCCGCAAAAACTGGCTCTTCTACGACACCGTCGCCGGTGCGAATGCGGCAGCTAACCTCTATTCGCTGATCGAAACCTGCAAGGCAAACAGCGTCGAGCCCTACGGCTACCTGCTCGCGTTGTTCAAGGCGCTGCCAGTTGCTCAGGGCGTCGACGATTACGAGGCGCTGCTCCCATGGCGTCTCACCACTCCTACCGCCTAACGCACTGCCGGCCGCCTCCCGCAAGCCCGTGGTTTATTGCGCGCTTACAGTCATCAAAGGGATAGATAAATGGTAGACGACGCTGAGGGTCTGTATGAGTTTGCTTTTTCGCCGCGATATCAGGAGCGCCTCGATGAGATCCGCAAGCGAACAGGGATATCGATCCATGCGCAATACGATGACGTTATCTTCAAGTTCGACAAGGGCGGGGTTGCAGCGTCTGGCGTGAGCCCGCGCGACATCGAGACACTGGTGCGAGTGCACGACGACAGGTTTATCGACTTCTGCGTGGCGAAGATCGAGTTCTTCAAGAAGAATGCTGTTGAACAGGAGTTTCCGAAGGGTGAAGAGGTCGAGGAATTCGATCAAAAGGAACAGGTGCTCGGCTTCTCTCGTGGAATCTTGCTGATGTATGCCATTGAATTCCTGTTGGGGGCTAAGGGTCGGCAGTACCTTGATGAATATGTCAAGAAGGCAAGAATCCCCAATGCGAAGAAATACGTTAAAGACATTCTCGACTTGATCAGGCTGGCCGGTTGAAAAGGTGCTGTGCTCAACGGCATGCGCGTAGGGCCGCGGACGCGGCCTTTCGTTCATGTTGTGGAGGTCAGTCGAACGCTTGCCCGATGGCGATGTGCCGTTTGATGTAGTCGACGGAGAAGTAGACGCGTTCGCCGGGTAGAAAGCCGAGGTGTCCGAGCAGCGCGTCGTTGACTTGCATCCAGGGAATGAAGGGCTTGTACGAACTACCTGAAAGCTCGGGCGAACTTTGCAGGGGCAGTATCTGGATCGGGAAACGGGGCTTACATTACAACACGTTTCGGTATTACGATCCGGACGTGGGGCGGTTTATCAATCAGGATCCGATTGGGCTGGCGGGTGGATCGAACCTATATGGGTACGCGCCGAATCCGGTGTCGTGGATCGATCCGTGGGGCTGGTGTTCGCTAAGGCTGAGCAAGAATATGGAAGAGGGGGCATTACGCGCCCGGCGAACTCTGCAGCGCACCATATCGTCGGCGACACCTCGAAAGAAGCCGCGCCGGCCCGAGCCATTCTGAAAAAGTGCGGGATCGACGTCGATTCACAGGAGAATGGGGTGTTCTTGCCAAACCGAAACAACACGGATGGCCTGCCCGGGATTTTGCATAACGGAAAGCATCCGAATAGCTACTTCGGTAAAGTCAACCAATTGCTGCAGGATGCAGACGCAGGCGGAAAGCAGGCGGTCCTTGATCAAATCCAGGAAATTCGAACGACACTTCAGAGTACGACACGAGACACACCTTGGAAGTCTGTCCTATCTGATTTATAAGTGATGGCTTATGAAAATCTATGCGCTGGGTCAGAATGACTCGTTTCGAACGTTGGTCCAAGTAGGTGCAGATGACGAGGTGGAGTATGAGAGGAGCATAGCCATCCGCGCCACATCGCTATATGGGAAGCCATTTGGTGCGGATTATGTGCCGGTGCAGCTATCGTGGGGGACGTCTGGCAAGAAAAAGGATAGCGACGTGCACACGATGCTTTCCCCGTTTCTTGTTATCTCTGATAGAGCGTTCTCGCTTCTATCAAGGTTTTTCGATGATTCTGGTCAGCGACTTCCCGTTGAGGCTCCAGTTTCTGGGGTGATTGGGTTTCATGTAACGCGGACACTGAACGATGCGGTTGATGTGGCTTCGTCAAAATTTAAAATTTATCCTAGTGCGACGATCTTTAATCGAATCGTTCTTCTGGAGGGTAAAGTTCGTGGGGTTGATGTTTTTAGAATTAAAGAGAGGCCATCTACCATTTTTGTGTCGGAGAAATTTAAGTTGGCCGTGGAAGAGAATGAATTGAAAGGATTTGATTTCACGAAAATTCCTCTGGCAACTTCGCCGGCTGCGTGATGGGGTAGTGGATTGCTCCGGCGTGCTCACGATCAAGGACGGGCATACGGTGGGGCGCGCGATGCCGTTCCCTTCTCAATATGTGTCGAAGCTTCGTGAGGAATGATCTCATGTCCCTAGGCGGCAGAATTTGCGGTACCTCGGCAAATATCTGGATCGGGAGACGGGCCTGCATTACAACACGTTCCGGTACTACGATCCGGATATCGGAAGGTTCATCAATCAGGATCCGATTGAGTTGGCGGGTGGGCACAACCTGTATCGGTATGCTGCAAATCTGCTGATATGGATTGATCCGTGGGGATGGGCATGCTGGAGTACGGAGCGCAAGAACTACGGGAAGAACGAAGGGCGCACAAATGAGTCGTCCTATTCGTCCAATAACCTGTAGCGAATGGTTGAGGGTCAGGCTTCGCGCATGCGGGTCGAGCTGCTGAAAGTGATCAGCGCATCGTCAAGGACTTGTCGATGGAGCTGCATCACACCAACAGTCCGAAACGGGTGGGTGGCCCCGGTGTTCACGATACTAGTAATCTCACTGCGTTGACGCCTTGGCAGCATAAGGCGGTTGATCCGTTTGGAAATCTGGTGAAATTTTTCTTAGAGATATAAAGGGCGTCGATTCATGGTGGAAGACATTAAATCAATTTCGGATTTTTTGCGTTTGCCGAAATATTCCGATGTTGCTTTGGATGTGGTTCAGCGTGCAAACACGCGTTTGTGCGACGATCACTATGATGCCGAGCTGGTCCACTGCCAAAAAGCACTCGATGCTGCGGGGCTCGCTTTGGCGAGCATAGAGGCGCTGCTGGACCAGGATTCAGATCGCATTCGGAAGTTTTGTGTTGTTTTGATAAGGGCGGAAAAAGCGATCGACGTTGGTCAGGATTTTAATCCACTGGCGGAACCGGAGGATTAGTCGGGCAATGAAATCTACGTTGGTCATAGTCTAACGTTTATTCTTACATTCTCGATTATGTACATTTTGGCTCGAGATGATAGGGGGCGCTTTGCTCAATATTTGAAAGAAATGCGTCAACCTAAGGCGTCGAAATATCAAAGGGCGGTTGAGGCGATATTTGATAACGTGTGACTGCGTCGCCTGATTCGCGATGCACGAATGGCCGCTGGCGCGCGGCCCTGCCAATATGAATCGCAAGCTCAGCCTTGCAGGCGCAAAGACGAAGGCCGGTATGGACCGAGATGATTGGCCGATGACTATGTTCAAGGAGGGCGGCAGCGGCGCGAGCGTGAAATATATTAATCCGAGCGATAGTCGCGCCGCAGGGTCAAGTATCGGCAATGCACTGTCTGAATTGCCAGGCGGCACAAGAATTAAGGCGGGAATTTACGATGAATGAAACTAACAGTCAGACGGTTGATCTGCTCATCTCGCACAGTCAAGTCGTGGTTAGGTCTAGGCCGTACGACGAGGGTCTCAGCCAGTGGGGAACAGGAAACATTGATCAGGGAGCCGTGCTGCACCCTGACTATGTCGTCTTTGACCCGCTTCCAGAGGACGCGTTTGGTGCTAAGGTCCATCTCCTATTGGCAGATAAATTCCAGAAGGACGAGCGAGCGGCACGATGTATCGTTGCGCCGTTTCGTGTTACGGATCGAGGCGGGCTAGAGGTAGCGTCCGCGACGGAAAAATTTAAGATCGATCTTGATTTGCCGCTTGAGTCATACGACCTCTACTACGAAGTGTGTGAGGGCGACGAAGTGTTCTATAAATTCACGTTGGTGCTCGGTGGTCAGGATGGAGCGCAGTACTTGATGGATGACCCTTGGGGCGGCAAGAAAGGTCAACCTCTGAAGGCCGGAAAATTCGACAGATAGAGGGCTCATTTGCTGGGAAGGCGAAAGCGACGACGCGTTGAGCTGCGATGCCCACCATCGAAATCCAATTCGACGATTGCGGATCTGTTGAAGCAAGGGCCGCCCAGCCGTCTTCGGTTCGTTCAACCAAAATAAAATCGCGCTTGCCATACGCCGCGGCAGCGCCCCGGCGGTTTCATGGGCAGAATGAGCCGGACGTGGGGAGATTGATCGAAACGTGATGGAAGATCCTAACGGAGGCAGCATGCACGAGTTTTGGAGGATTGGCCCTGCCATTACACAATCCGATATAAGGAAGCTCGAGAGCGACTTGGGCATCCGGTTGCCTGAAGCGATGCGGAGTCACTACCTGCAGTTCAATGGCGGTACGCCGAACCTTGATTGGTTTCCAATGACGGACGATTGGGACGCAATATGGATCCACAAATTCCTTCCGATCGCGACGCGAGACGGAGAGGAATCGACCATTCAGAGCGTATATGCCCGGGTAGCTGGTAACACCGGATACCCCAAATCGTTAGTTCCCTTTGCGATCGACCCGGGTGGAAATCTCTTCTGTGTTGACACGGACAGCGGCGCGATCCATTACTGGCTGACTGACACCTATGATGAAGCGCTGACAGATGCAGAGAACCGCCTGAAGGCGGATCGCCATCTGATTGATTCATTTGATCAATTTGTGACCTCGCTCGTGTCGGAGAACGAAGCATTCCGCTAGCGCTCGTGCGTTTAATTGGCGATGACACCAAACTTGGCGTATTCGGTGGCGATCCTGACGCGCCAACCCGGCAGAAAACCGACGTGTTCGGTCCCTCCTGAGGAGTAGCATCTATGGTTTACCTGCGTGCGTGCGACCGTAGGGGAGATACGGCATATGTACAATGAGCTAAAAGTTTCGGCGTGGGTCGGTCAATTCTCGGACGCTCACGATCTTATCCGGTACGTCGAAACTCGCTTCGATGCGAGCGAAAATTCAATGAGCCAGTTCTGGCGCGATACCGGCATCTCCTGGCACGACGATGATTTCAGAGAGGCGTCAATGATTCTGCCCGGAAATGACACCCTCGCGGACGAGTTGCGAACGTTTTCGTACGGCGAAAGCTTTGCGGAAGCGCTTCTTCGCCGACTCATTGATGTGCGTCGGGCAGGGATGAACGGGCTGATCCTCTTGTACGATTTCGACTATCGAAATGCCGACGCGAGGCGGCCGCACAGTCGAGTCGAGTTCGTGGGCAGCTTCGATTACCGCAAGTAGACGGGGCTTATCGATGGAACAGGGGCGAGATCTGAGCGACTTTTCGGAATTTCAACAAGAGCTGGCGCGGGCGGCGAGAGCGAGTTTCGAGGATCTCAGGGCGGCTCGCCCGGTTGAGCACTTTTATGCATACGCGCTGTATACAGATAGCAGTGCGATGACGGTCATGCCTGCCGCAAATTCGCTCGAGGCGTTGGCGGAGGTCCGGAAGGAAATGGACATAGAAGACGGCGATCGAGCGCCAGAATACAAATGGGGCACCGGGGAGTGGCGATATGAAGCGTGGAAGGCGGGATACTTCGCCGGAATTTCAGCGAAACTTCGCGCGCAAATGGACAGCGGGGACGTCGCGCTACGAGCCAAAACAGTACATGGCGACATGACGGCTGCCCTACATCTTCTGGACCGGGAAGGCTTCTTTGGCGTCGGAGACGCGCGGAACAAAGTCGTTTTGTTCGTTTCGATCAGCGATGACGACGGCGCGATCCGGTTGGAAAACGATTCAGCACTGATCCTAAATCCGCCGATCGTATGCCAGGAGTTCATGAAGCGGTACGAAGCATAGATGTCGAAGTCTGACGACAGTTCGAGGAGGCGATCGGGTCATGGACCGCCCAGCGAACCTTGAGGTCACTTATGAGACTACGGCGGATCTCGCTGAAAAATTGAAATATACAGAATAGTCTGTATTGTTTCACCCTCACGCAATATTTGCCAGGTCTCATGAGCGACGCGCACCGCCATAAGTCTCCGGAGCCGCATTCGAACCGCGCGCGCCCGGTCGTTGACGCGAAGGACGCCGTCCGGTTTCGCGACCGAGCGACACATCTCGATAATCGCGGGCGTCACCGAATGCCTGACCTCAGCAAAAAACCATGCGCCCCACCATGCAATTCGAAGCTGAACCTGCATAGATCAAGGCGTATCGACGTTTGTCCGCAACGATGATCGACGTTGCGTGACAAATCGCTTTCAATTGTCATCGAGAAGATGACATAATTCGCGATTCTTCAAACAATCAACCAAGAATGGGCCGATATGAAGTTGAATAAAGTCTACGTAGCATGCGGTGCGGCACTCCTGATGAGCGCATGCGGTGGGGTACAGAACCTCGACCCGAACGGCTTGACCTCGGCGGGCGCCGACCTTTATAAGGCGGCCACGCTGTCGGACAGCGACATCGCAGCGCTGTCGACCGAATCGTGCAAGGCCAGCGACGCCGAATCGAAGATCGCACCGACGAACAGCGCTTACTCGAAGCGCTTGGCGAAGGTGATGAAGGGCTTTGGCGACATGACGCTGAACGGCCAAAAGATCAACTACAAGGTCTACATGACCAAGGACGTCAACGCGTGGGCCATGGGCAACGGCTGCGTGCGCGTCTACAGCGGCTTGATGGACATGATGAACGACGACGAGCTGCGCGGCGTGATCGGCCACGAAATGGGCCACGTCGCACTGGGTCACTCGAAGAAGGCCATGCAGACGGCGTACGCCGTTAGTGCGGCGCGCAGCGCAGCGGGCGCGGCATCGCCCGGCGTGGCGGCACTGTCGAACTCGCAGCTCGGCGACATCACCGAGAAGTTCATCAACGCACAGTTCTCGCAATCGCAGGAAAGCGCGGCGGACGATTTCTCGTTCGACCTGCTCAAGCAGAAGCGCATGAACCAAAAGGGCCTTGTCACCGCATTCCAGAAGCTCGCGCAACTGGATGGCGGCCAAAGCACGATGATGAGTTCGCACCCGTCGTCGGCAAGCCGCGCGCAGCACATTCAAGATCGCATCGCGAAGGGTAGCTGATCGCCCGCAGTCGAGTGGATGGTGAAACTGTGCGCATCGCAGCCGCAAGCCGGCCGTTCAGCTCTAATCCACTCGACGCTCGATTCCCACGGGGCGCCGCGGGCAGCGGCCCCCCTTTCTACCGGTCCAGTACTTTCCTGCAGCACGGGATGACGCAGGAAGTCTCGTCGCCGACATAAGTGTCCAACCAGGCATGGCATCGATCATCGATCATCCGGCATTCCAGCCTCGCCCAACCCTCGCGCAATTCGCAAAAGGCGGTCAGTGGGAAGCCGCGTGGGCGTTCGGGATCGACGATGCGCCATCGCCCGAACAAGTCCGCGACTATCTCGACGGCGCCACCGAAGTGGCGTTCGAGGCGTTCTTCGATTTCGCGTTCTTCGGCATTCGGTTGCGCGGAATAGCGCAGGAAACGGTGCGACGCGCCGTTGAATGTGTGGCCGCGTTCAGAAGCGCAGTGGACGGTGCAAGCTTTTTTACAGACCTGTCTCGCCGCCTCGAACTCGACACACTGGGCCACGATCTTAAGTTTGTAGAAGTGGGCGCGGTCAACGCGTGGCGCTCGGTGGGGCCATTCAGAATCGACCGGTTGATTGACTTCTCGGAGGGCTTCGACCCGTTGTGGCGTTCGCTTAGCGCGAGTTCCGTCGGAAGCGATGTCTTGCACAGGAAGGCAATCGAATTCGCGTACGATTTGCCCGTGCCGCACTGGTTCGCGCTACCCGTCAGCTTGCCTACAGCGCCATTTCAGCTCGACTCGGATTTGCTGCGGGAAGCCGCGAGCGCGGTGCTGAGCGCGGATTAGTGCTATCCAAGGATACGGACGCTCGACGGTTCCGCGTTCAAGGCACCTCCCACCACCGAGGCAGCAATCGCCTCACCTCCGCGCGCCGATACCGATCGTCGATCAAATGCAGTACCCCGACATCCGTTTCTGTCCGAATGACTCGCCCCGCCGCCTGCACGATTTTCTGTAGCCCCGGATAGAGATAAACGTAGTCGTACCCGCAACCGAATTTCGCGTCCATCTTCCGGCGCATTTCTTCATTGACTTCGTTGACCTGCGGTAGCCCGAGCGTGGCGACGAACGCCCCGATCAGTTGATCGCCGACCAGGTCCACCCCTTCCGAAAACGCGCCGCCGAGTACCGCCAGTCCGATCCCGCAATGTCCCGAACCGGCCGCCCGGAACCGTGCGAGAAACGCATCGCGAGCGGCTTCGTCCATGCCGGGCGCTTGTGTCCAGATCGGCACGTCTGGGTAATGCGTTTGCATTGAATCTGCAATCCGCTGCAAATAATCGAAGCTGCTCAGAAACCCCAGATAGTTGCCCGGCCGCGACGCGTATTGCCGTGCCATCAAATCGACGATCGGTCTAAGCGAGCGCTCCCGATCGCGCCAACGCGTGGAGACATGCGCGGCGACATGGATCTTCAACTGCTGCGCGCGAAACGGTCCTTCGACGTCGATCGCAGCGGTCGTGTCCGGCAAGCCGAGCATGTCCCGATAGAACCGCTCAGGCGCGAACGTGCCCGAAAACATGACGGTCGCGTGCGCCGCGGCATGTCGCGCCGACAGAAAATGCGCAGGCACGACGTTGCGCACGCAAAGCGTCGATTGCCGCCGCTCTTGCTGCGCGGTGCCCATACCGCGCAAGTGAACATCGAATACCGAGTGCTCGCCGAATTGTTCGGATAACGAAACAAAATGCATGGCGTCGAAGAAGATGCGCAGCAATGTATCGTCGAGCGAGAGCGGTGCATCGGCGAGGTGATCGGTCACCGCACCGATCAGATTTTGCGCGGCCGACAGCAGCCGCTCCGGTACGTCGGTATACGCTTGATAAGCGTTCGTTTGCGCGCGATTGAGCGCGTTCCATTCGCGCTGCAATCGTTGCAGCGGCTTCTTCAATACGCTGGGCGCAGCCTTGCTCGCGGCCTTGAACGCAGCTTGCTCGATTTCCGCCGTATACATCTTCCGTCCGCGCTCGAGCAGGTTGTGCGCTTCGTCGACCAGCACAGCCACCCGCCATTGATTGACGCGCGTCAGCGCGTGAAGCAGCGCGCTGCTGTCGTAGTAGTAGTTGTAATCGCCAACGACGATATCGCACCATCGCGCGAGCTCTTGCGCGAGGTAATAAGGACACACCTCATGCGCCGACGCGGCTTGGCGCACCGTGTCGCGATCGAGACGACGGTTGGCGAGCGCAGCCTCGCGGGCGCTTGGGAGCCGGTCATAAAAGCCGCTCGCTAAAGGACACGATTCGCCGTGGCATGACTTGTCGGGATGTTCGCAGGCTTTATCTCGCGCCACGAGCTCGAGCGTACGCAACGGCAATGCGTTGTCGGCCCGATGTAACGCGTCGATTGCATCGAGCGCCAACGCCCGACCGGGCGTTTTGGCGGTGAGGAAGAACACGCGCTCCACGTGGCCTTGGCCGCATGCCTTCAACGCGGGAAACAGCGTGGCGAGCGTTTTGCCGATGCCGGTCGGCGCCTGTGCCATCAACGCGCGCCCATCGCGTGCGGCGCGATAGACGGCAACGGCCAACTCGCGCTGCCCGTTTCGAAACGCCCCGTAGGGAAACGACAAACGCGCGAGTGCCGCGTCGCGCGCGCCACGATGCTCGGCCTCCTTTCGTGCCCAATCGAGAAATCGCTCGCACTGTTGCTCGAACAGCGTCCGCAGCGTAGCCGCGTCGTGCGTCTGCGTGAACACGGTTTCCTTGCGCGAACCGATGTCGAAGTAGACGAGCGCGACGTTCAATTGCGCGAGCCCTCGTGCCTCGCACAGCAAATGGCCATACACGAGCGCCTGCGCCCAATGCAGCGCACGATGGTTATCCGGCATCGTCTGAAGCTGGCCGCGATAAGTTTTGATTTCCTCGAGCCGATTCAGCGCTGGGTCGTATCCGTCCGCTCGGCCTCGTACGGTCAATGTGCCGTAAGTTCCGCTCAGCGTCACCTCGGCTTCGTATCCGGCTTGGCGTCGCGAGGTGACCGTGGCGTGCCCTTCGATACCTTCGAGCGCGGTGGGCGATGGCGTGAAACGCAGATCGAGGTCGCCGCGCTTCGCGGTAAATTCGCATAGCGTCCGAACGGCTACGACGTAGTTCATGCCGTTGCCTGCTGTTCGTCGGCGTTGCGCTGGACCTCGCCATGCTGCCTCCAACGAACGTCGATCACACGCACCGGCATGCCATGCGCGATGCAATAGCGCAGCCAGCGCGTCTGGTTGTCTTGCAATTTGTCGCCGGGGCCTTTGACTTCGATGAGTTCGTAGCGTTTTTCTTGCGGCCAGAATCGGACGAGGTCGGGCAATCCCGATCGATTCTCGCGAATGTCGGCCAGTAGCCGCGTGAACCACAGCTTCAGATGGGCGGCGGGCAAGCAGTCCAACGCCAATTCGAGCAGCTCGGGCGTGAGCATGCCCCAGAACACGAACGGCGATTGCACGCCGGCCTTTTGTTCGAAGTGGCGGCGGATGGTCGCGCGGTAGGCTCCGGTATCGAGCTGCGAGAGACAGTGTGCGAACGCTACGCTGCGCCGTGCCATGAAATCGGGCGCGTGCAGATCGGCCGGCCCGCGTTGAAACGGGTGAAAGAAGGCGCCCGGAACGGGGGCGAAGACGGCTTCCCAGCACAGCAAGCCGATGAGCGAGTTGATGAGCCCGTTCTCGACGTAAAAGACCGGGGCCGCATCGGTGCCCAGGTGATCGCGAGCGACATACTCCACCGAGAACGGTTCGTCGGGGTACGGCAAGACGAGCGTTTCTCGTTCGATGTCGGTTTCCCTGACGGGACGTTCGGCCGGCAGCCCGAGGGCCCGGCGCAATCTCGGCATCATTCTGGCGACCCGTTGACCTTCCGCTTCGCTTTCCGGTTCGCGAAGCGCCTGTGCTGCCAGTTCGAACGCGGCGGAAAATTGGCCGTCGCGTTCGAGTACGCGGACGCGGCGGTGCCGCGCGCCCGGCCACGCGCTGCGGGCATAGGCGTCGAGCGCGAGCGGCCAATGAGCGAAACGTTCGGCGTGTTTGCCTACGCGGAACAGCAGCTTCGCCCGGCGGGTTTCAAGCCATGGATTGTCGATTTCGATGGCGGTCGCGCCTGCAATCGCGGCTGCGAAGTCGCTTGCATCGACGAGCGAATCGAGCGCCGTCGCGCAAGCATGCAGCGAAAGATAAGCATCGATGTCGGCCCGCTCGCGAAACGCCCGAGCGGAAGGCGGAAACGGCACGCACTCGTATTGATAGACGCCCAGATCGGCGAGCACGAACTCCGACCAGTCTTGATGGAGGTTGCCGAAGAACATGAGCCGCAAGCGCTCGCACAGCGGGTCGATCGCGGTGCGCATGGCGCAATCCGTCGTATCGGCGGCCCACTCGGCGTAACGGCGCGGCTCGGGGTAGTCGGCGCGCAGCGCCTCGAGCCAGGCCGATTTGCGCGCGGGCTTGTCGCCCTTCGTCGCAGGAAATATCTTCGAGAGTTCCGGGCGCGTCGCGACGGCGAAGAGTTCGTCGATCGTCAAGGCGGTGTCGGCATCGACCCATCCGAGTGCGGCCAAGGGGGCAGCCGCAGCCCACGGGCAGCCGATTTCCTCGTAGACGAGGCGACTCGCCCGAAACAGCGGCCCTTGCCGCATCAGCATCCGAACGAAGAGTGCGCGCGAAGGGTGCGGCAAGCCGGAGAAGGCTTGCAAGAACGCGCGCTCGCCGCCGTCGAGCAGGCCGTCGTAGCGCTCGGCGATCCATTCGAGCGCGCGCTCGAAGTTCAGCAGGTAGTACGTCGAGTAGGGCGACGGGGCGGGGGACGACACCACGGCTCGGTAGGGCTGTATAAATGTACAGGGATGATAGCAAATTTCCGACGGTCGACGATGGTGTGCGGCAAGCGCCTGCTTACCCGAAGCCCCGCAAGGGCGGCGATAATAGGCGCCCGCCGTCGCGTCGGCACGGCGGCGTCGACTCACTTCACTTCATCACACCGGAATCCTATGGATGCATCCGCGCGTATCTTGCGTTTCTTAAGCAATCGTCCCCGTATCTTCATCGGTGCGGCACTGGGCGTCCTCGCCTTCATCGTCGCGCCTTGGCATCTGCGGCCGATTCAACGCCCGCTGTTCGCATGGGACATCGGAATGTGGGCGTATCTCGTGCTGATCTGGGTTCGCATGGTGACAGCCAGCCCGGCCGACGTGCAGCGTGTGGCCGAGCGCGAGGACGAAGGCGCAACCGCGGTCCTCTCGATCATTACCGCGGCGGCGATCGCGAGCGTCGTGGCCATCGTGGTCGAGTTATCGTCCGCCAAAGGGCTTGGGGCGGCGCAGGCGAGCATCAACTATGCGCTGACCGGCGCAACCATGATCGGTGCATGGCTGCTGATCCCTACGGTATTTACGCTGGAGTATGCGCGCTATTACCACCAAGCCGGCGAGGGCGAGGCTTCCCTGAAGTTTCCGAATGACGACGAACCGCTCGACTACTGGGACTTCATGTACTTCTCTTTCACGATTGCGGTGGCGTCGCAGACTTCCGATGTGTCCGTCTGCTCGCGGCGCGCCAGACGGACCGCGTTAGCACAGTCGATTCTGTCGTTTTTCTTCAATGCCGCGGTGATCGGCCTATGCGTCAATATCGCCGCGGGATTGCTCGGGTCATGAACCGCCGATAGCGGCGAGATCCCCTGAGATACCAATAGCGACTGTGCGAAATGGGGATGAGAGGAGAGTCGATCGCTGGCCGTTGAGTAGGTCGAGTGTTGTCCGCGAGCGCGGCGGCATGTGCCCGATTAGGTGTTTTCGGTCATTTTTGTCGCTGTCGTTGCTCCGCTTCGGGCAACACGGCATATTCGGCTAGCACAATTGTCGAATTCGACGCCTCTCCCTTCGCACTCATATGCGCATTCAATTAAAAGCAGTTCGGTCGGCGCCATGAAACCGCGCGCGCTTGTGATCGAGCCAGACCTGTCGGGATATCGCTGGCGTTATGTTCAGTGGACGATCGAAGCCCTTGTCGAAGCCGGGTACGATTGCACGCTATGGACTGAGCCGCAGCATCGCAACCATCCGCTGACGCTGGGTTATGAGGTATCGCGCTCCGCGGTACGCATCGTGAGTCATCGCGACGGCAGCCATCGATTCTCGTTTCCGCATGCGGTTTTGAAAGCGGGCAAAACGGGCATCGGTTTGTACGCGGCTTTTGCATCGATTTATCGTCGTGTCAGCCAGTCGGAACCGGTCGATCTCGTTGTCGTACCCGACGGCGATTTCATCCTCGATGCGGTGGGTATGCTCGGCTCGCCGTTCGGCGCGACGCGCTGGATGTGCATTGCCATGCGCCAATGGTTTCATTTACGGGAGATGGGCGTGGGCGCACCGCGCCGCCCGTTCCTTGCGGCCGTGCGCAAGCGGCTGTTCCATCGGGCATTGCTCGGCGGAAATCTAGCGGCTGTCTTGACGATCGATCCGATGCTTTCCGTCTGGCATGCGAAGTCGCCGTTGAGCGGACAATGCCCGCCGGTTCATTACTTGGCGGCACCGTTTGCGGATGTCGAATACGTCGAGCGGCACGAAGCAAGAATGCGTTTGGGTATCGGGGAAGAACGCTGCATTCTCGTATATGGGTCGATTTCGGACCGTAAGGGTATTAAAGAGCTTTTGTATGCCTGCATGAAGCGCAGCGAGCATCCGCTGATCGTTATCGCCGGCGAGCAGACGAAAGACGTGCGCGCGTTCATGGCGTCGATCGGTGGCGGTTTGTTCAGCCGAGTTCGCGTATTCGACCAATTCATTTCGCCCGAGATGGAGGCCGATCTGTTTTGCGCATGCGACGCCGTGTGGGTGGGTTACAAGGGACACTACGGTATGAGCGACGTGCTCGCTCAGGCGCGCCGATATGGGAAAACCGTCATTGCCACCGATTCCGGGTTGATCGGATGGTTCGCGAAGCGCGATCGGCTCGGGCCCTTGCTTCGCAGCCTATCGGCCGCCTCCATCAATGCGGCGATCGACGAAGCATTCGAGCTGTCCGGCAACGCCCCCTCGGCGCCGCAATCGGACGCCGACGAATCGCTGCTCGCGCGCGATACGGTCGATCGCTTCAAAAAGATCGTCCAAACCGCATCGATGAGCAGTTGAGATAGCATCGTTCGCCAAAGCGCCGCGAGACGGTGCCCGGCAAGCTGTTCGGCGAACGATTTCTTCTATTCGCCGATACTTGCCGGGGTGCGATCAGGCGGTGCCGCCGCGTCGGTCAGATCGTTGTTCGCGCATGCCGCAGGCGGTATTCCGTGGGCGAGACGGTGAGCCGCTTGCGAAACATTTTGGCCAAATTGTCGCCATTGCGCATGCCGCTATGCCGGGCGATGACATCCACGGGAAGTTTCGTCTCGGCCAGCAAGCGTCGAGTCAACTCGAGGCGCGCTTGCAGCAAGAACTCCGACGGCGTCGTGCCCATCTCGCGCTTGAAATGGCGCAAATAGTTTCGCTGGCTCATGGCAGCCACGCGCGCGGCGTCGACGATCGTAATGTCTTGTTCGCAATTGGCCAGAAGCCAACGGGCGGATTCCCGCACTTGCTCGCTGGTACTGCGATGGCTCGTGCGGCTGAGCTTCGGCAGTAGGACGCGGCTCGTGCCGGGCATCAGGCGCTCGGCAATTTTCATGGCGACGTCTAGCCCGAAATCCCGCTTGACTTGAAAAAGCGCCAAACAGAGCAGGCGATGCTGATCGTCGCCAGCGCCTTGTACGTACCCGGCTGCGCTGCGCGAGTCCAGCGCCGACGTCCAAGCGTCCGGGCTACCGAACTTCTTCTGGCGGTGGGCGTCGATCGAAGCGAGCGCAGCCTGGCTCACGATCGGCTCGATCCGGTCCGTCCTTTGATAAATCACGCGCAGCCAGCGCACGAACGGATTATCGCGCGCGGCCAGCGCGGCACCTGCGTCGCCCACGATGATGAGTGTGTGCAAATCGCCCAAATGGCGCGCTTCCAATCGGTCGGTGGAGACGCGTGCCGACGACGAGCACATTACGTCTCCGCCGTCGATCGAAAGCAAGCGCACGCTATACAGATTTGTCTTTCTGGTTCCATTCCCGCCAAGCTCGTTGGCGACGTCGAAAACTTCGGCGACCATGCCCGCAGTCATGAAGGAAAAGCCCTTGAATAGCAGTAGTCCGATTTGCTTGCAGCGAGGAGTGGGTTCGTCGCTTTCGGCCTCCATGGGCTCAACGTGGTGTCGTATGTCGCTATTTTTTTCGATTTTTTCAATCATCATGACCGGCTCCTAGGTTCCTATATGCGCGCGATTATTGCTTCTAGACTATTTACGAGGTTTTTGTTTCATTTTTTTTGTTTATTTTCGTGGACCGGCTTGCGCCGATGCGAAATAGCTTCAAAATACCGTACCTGCGGCGGGCTCGAAATACGCGGATTGGCTTGCTGAGCCTGGTGTCTCGGCTCGATTCTCGCGCCATCTTGGCGCGCGATTGGGGCCGATTAGGGCCCTTAAGGCGATCCCGGATTTCGCGTGTTCTTCCCCTTTGGGGCGGTGGTGGACATATAGGTGTCCTCGGTGTCGATAATAAAAGGAGGCGCGTTAAATTTCCACATAAAAACTATTGAGTCGAAATGTAACCTGTAAGGCTTTGTCGGCATCCACTATCAAAACTGTCAGCTTTGCATTATTTTTTGGTTTTTGTAGAAACGCGCCAGGCGGCATGCGTTTGAACTAAACGCGTGCGTAAGAACTGCAAGATGGGGCCGCAATCCCGTGCCGCCGGTCGGTATGTCCGTCAATCAGAAAGAATAGAAAGGTGGGGCCGGCGGGGCTGCGGATGCGATGCACTCGACGACGGATCCACTTGCGCGGAAATATGCCGTGCCCACTAATGTTGCGCAACCACACCCTTTAAAATGGCGGATAAATACTATTCCGGCGCGAAAGTCGGACTATTCCACCATGACTAAACTGCCATTTGGGCATTGCGCGGGAAGGCCGGCGCCGGGTAGCGGTTTGGAAGGAGATGCGCAGGAGAGGCGCTAATCCGCGAAGTGGCGGATTTCTATTGGCATTGGCGGGGAATTAGTGGCACACGCTGAACGGCGGCCGGAGGGGCCGCCGTGGGTTCATTCCGGCTTCAGCGCATCGCCGGCGTTTCCTTCGCACGCAGATCGAATACGAGCACTTGTGCGTCGCTGCCTTTCGTCAGCGTCAGCGACGTTTCTCCGCGCAGCTTCGCGCCGTCGCCGGCGCTCAGCGCCATGCCGTTGAGCGTCACGCTTCCCTGGGCCACATGCACATAGGCATAACGGTCGCTCGCGAGCGCGAGCGATACCGTTTCCTCGCCGTCCAGTTGCGTGGCATAAACGCGCGCGTCTTGCCTCAGCGCAAGCGAGCCATCGGCGCCGTCCGGAGAGAGCATCAAGCGCAATGTGCCCCGCTTTTCCTCCGGGCTGACGTGCATCTGCTGATACCGAGGCGGTGCGCCGAGCGCCGATTCCGACGGCAGCATCCAGATCTGCAAGAAATGGACGGGATGCTCGGGCGAAGGGTTGTACTCGCTATGCGCAACGCCGGTTCCCGCACTCATGAGTTGTACGTCGCCGGGGACGATCGTCGAGCCGTTGCCCATCGAATCGCGATGTTCGAGCGCGCCGTCGAGCACGTACGAAAAAATCTCCATGTCGCGGTGCGGATGGCGGCCGAAGCCGCGACCGGCGGCGACGCGGTCGTCGTTGATGACGAGCAAATCGGAGAACCCGACCTGTTCGGGATCGAAGTACTGCGCGAACGAGAAGGTATGGCGTGAACTGAGCCAGCCGTGCTCCGCGATGCCGCGATCGGCCGAGCGCCTGATTTCGATCATTGTCATTCTCCGAAACGTTAGGACACCAAACGGATACAGCGCTGTAGGTGTCGATGGCTGGCAGTCTATGCCAACGCCTCGGTCGCTAGAAGACGCGTGGGACAGACTCACTGTCTCACGGGTGGAACAATGCGCGCTCCGCGGCTCGCGCGATAGCCGAGACGGCAGGGGCACGAAATTGCGCCGCAACTTTCATCTATGCATTGACACGCTATCGGCAAACATATCCGGCCCGTTTTGGCTCAGATAGCGCCAGAGCCGTTCGGCGACGGGCCCGTGGGGGCGGTCGCTGCGGCGAGCGGCGACGATCTTTTCGCGCGCCCCGGGCAGATGCCGTCCAGCCAGCGATCGCAGCCGCTCGAGACGCAAATCGTCTTCGATCAAATAACGCGGCAGATGTCCCCAGCCCAAGCCCTGCAGAATGATTTCCCGCTTCATCGATTGATCGCTGACCGTGCATTGCGGGGCGCCCTCGACCACGAAGTAGTCGCGCGTAGGGGTGTGTCGCGCGGTATCGCGCATCACGCATTGCGTGAGTTCGCGCAAGTGCTCGGGTTTGACCGACTTGGGCAACCGCTCCGGCATCAGCGTCGGCGCGATCACCGGCACGAGTTCGACTTCGCATAGGCCGATCGATTCGATCCGAGGATCGCGCTTGTCGACCCGATGCACGATCAAATCGGCGTCGCCGTCGAGCAGGCGCTCCAGCGGCCCGGCGACGGCTTCGACATGCAAATGGAGCCGCGTGCCCGGACATGCAGCGAAAAAGCGCGAAAGCAGGGCGAGCGTTTGCGGGCGGGGGCATAGGTCGCCGATCACGACGTGCAATTCGCTCTCCTCGCCCATCGAGAGTTGCGTCGCGTAGGCGCGCAGGCCCGCGAATTCGGTCAACAGCGTCTGCGCCTTGCGATGGAACGCCCGGCCGTCGGCGGTCATGCGGACGCGGTAGCCGCTGCGGTCGAGCAAGGCGAGTCCGAGCTGCCGTTCGAGGCGTGCGACGGCCGCGAACACGGCCGGGTGGGAGCGATGCAACGCCGAAGCCGCGGCTTGGAAGCCGCCGGCGCGCACGACGGCATCGAAGCACTGCACATCGTGAAGCGTGAATTCGTTCATATCGATCGGGCGAACTCTAAACGTTTCGGGTACATAGAGGGGGGTTACAAAGAATATCAAAACTTTGTAATGTCTTTCCGCACGCCGCGACACTACGATGCTTCCGTCGAACCCAACCTATGAACGAGGAGCAGGCAACCATGGAAGGTCTATCGTTTTTCACGGCCGGCGACGGTGTCCGGATCGCCTATCGCTTGGACGGGCGCGAAGCGGCGCCGCTGTTGATGCTGTCCAACTCCATCGCCACGTCGCAGCATATGTGGGACACGTCGATGCCGGAACTCGTCCGGCACTTCTGCGTATTGCGCTACGACACGCGCGGTCACGGCGCCTCCGATGCGCCCGCCGGGGCCTATTCGATCGATCGCCTCGGTCGCGATGCCATCGAACTGCTCGATGCGCTGCGGATCGAGCGCGTGCATTTCTTGGGGCTGTCGCTCGGGGGCATGATCGGACAGTGGCTCGGGATCCGTGCGCCGGAGCGGATCGACCGGCTGATTCTGAGCAACACCTCGGCGTATCTCGGGCCGGCGGACTACTTCGATCGACGCATCGCCGAATTGGCGGAGATCGACGATATGCGCGAGACGGCCGAAGGGTTCGTCCGCAATTGGCTGCCCGCATCGATGATCGAGCGCCGGCTGCCTATCGTCGAGGCGTTTCGGAAGATGGTGCTGGAAACGTCGCCGCAAGGGCTGGCCGGATGCTTTGCCGCGGTACGCGATCTCGACTTCAGGCGGACCGTCGCGCTCGTCGATCGGCCGACGCTCGTCATCGCGGGGGAAAACGATACGGTGACGTTGGCGAGTCATGGCGAAGCGATCGCTGCCGCGATCGAGGGCGCACGGTATGTGGCCTTGCCGTGCGTGCACTTGCCGAACGTGGAGCAGGAGCAAGCGTTTGTCGCCGCCGTGCGCGCGTTCTTGCTCTAAGCGCGAGCGACGCGGGTCCTGACTTGTCCGGGACCGAACCGGCGCGAGCGTGCCCGCTAAGCGGCGCGCGGCGTGGATTGGCCGGCAGCGGGGTGGTCGTCGCCGGCTTGCGTTTGCAGCATCGCGACGGTGCGTCCCGCGTCGCGCCATGCGTCGATTCCGCCCTTGAGCGGCAACACGTCGAGGAAGCCGGCCTCGGTCATCTTCTTCGCCATCCAGGCCGCCGATACTTCGTTCGGACACGAGCAATAGATGACGATTTTTTGTTTCGGGCTGTACGCCGCGACGATTTCGTCGAGTTTGCGTTCGTCGGCGAAACGCGCACCGGGAATCACGTAGGGGTCGAGCCGCCGCTTTTCGTCCGATCGGATATCGAGGATCACGGGCGCCGTTTCGCCCAGCATCAGCGCGTAAAGTTCGTCGACGTCGATCCGCGCCTCGGCCAGCTTGCGCATGAACGCGCGTCGCCTGAACCAGCGATAAGCCGCATAGAGGGCGAGCAGCGCGGCGATGACGGGAAGGCTCGCATGCCCCAGGCGGGCGATGCCGGCGAATAGCCAATCGACCTGACGCGAGACGAGGACGCCCACACCTAAACCGAGCGTCGCCCAAATCGCGGCGCCGATCCCGTCGTGCGCGACGAATGCCCGATAGGGCGTGCCGACGGCGCCGGCCATCGGCACGGAAAGCAGCGACAAGCCCGGCACGAGTTTCGACACGGTTAGCACGCGCACGCCCCATCGACCGAAGAAGCGCTCTGTCTTTTTGACGCACGTGTCGCGCGATAGCGACAAGCGGCACAGCGTCTTGAGCGTGGCGCCGCCATAGACGCGGCCCGCGAGGAACCAAACGCTGTCGCCGATGACCGAAGCGATCACGGCCAGCGCGAGGACGAGCAGGATTTGCGCGCCGATCGACGCGGGGTGGAGTGCGGCCATGGCGCCGAACAGCACCAGCGTGGGCATGGCCGGCACCGGCAGGCCGAGCGACGCGGCCAGCGCGTTGACGAAGACGAGCGCTGGGCCGTAGCGCGCGACCAAGTCCTGAAGCATTGGGGTGACCTCGCGAGAACGCACCGCCCGAGATGGCGGAATGCGCCGATTATGCCGCGTTCCCTGTTCGGCTGCTGCGTTGTGTCGCCCCCTTACTGCATCGTGTCGCGTCGTGTTCGGCATAAGTAGGAGCGATCATTGGGCACTAGAAGATCGATGACCCATAATCGACACGGGCGGCCTCGCGCGATTTCGCGCGGGGGATATTCGGGAGCGCGGAATGCGACGGGTATTACAAATAGCTTTCGTTTGCGTGGGGCTTTCGTGCTCGCAAGCACGCGTTTGGGCGCAAACGCCGGATACGGTTCAACTCGAAGACCTGACTTGGACAGAACTGCGCGCGCAAATCGCGGCGGGCAAGACGACGATCGTCATCCCCATCGGCGGCACCGAGCAAAGCGGCCCGTACGTGGCGCTCGGCAAGCACAATGCGCGCGTGCAGTGGCTCGCCACCCGCATTGCTCGCGGGCTCGGCAATGCCCTGGTGGCGCCGGTCGTCGCCTACGTACCGGAGGGCGGCTATTCGCCGCAAACCTCCCATATGCGTTTTCCGGGCACGATTACGGTACCGGATGACGTGTTCGAGAAAACCTTGGAATCCGCCGCCAACAGTTTCGAGGTGCACGGGTTCAAGAACGTGGTGTTCCTCGGCGATCACGGCGGGTATCAGAGCGATCTGAAGCAAGTGGTCGCGCGTCTGAACAAGGCATGGGCCGGCACGCATGCTCGGGCATTCGTGCCGCCCGAGTATTACGAAGCGAGTTCCGACGGATACGCGCGCATGTTGCGCGAAAAAGGCTATCGCGACGACCAGATCGGCACGCATGCAGGGCTCGCCGATACGGCGCTGCTGCTGGCGGTCGCGCCGCAGATGGTCCGCGTCGATGCCATGCGGACGGCCCCGAAGCCCGGGCCCGCGGATGGCGTCTATGGCGGCGACCCGCGAGGCGCGACCGCGGCGTTGGGGCGTCTCGGTATCGACGCGATCGTCGCCAAGACCATCGAGGCGATTCGCAAGGAGACGGCGAGCCGCTGAGCGTCATCGATTGCCGCGCGGGTTGGGCGTCGCGTGCGCCGCCTGCTCTAAACAACGGGAGGAGTGATGAGTTCGAAGGGCGTTCGCCAGACGAAGCTAGCTGCATCGATCGGCGCCTTGGCGCTCGGCGCATGGATAGCACTCGTACCGGCCGGAGCATGGGCGGCGACCGTGCAGACGGTGCCGGGTATGCCGAGCGTGGTCGATCCGTCGAATTTATATAGCGAGGCGGGCGTCGATCGTTTGAGCCCGGCCGTAAAAGGGGCGCTGCCGAGGGTCTATGTTCCGAATCTGCGCTCCGACGATGTCTACGTCATCGATCCGGCGACGCTTAAGGTTGTCGACAAATTTCCGGTTGGACGCAGCCCGCAGCACATCGTGCCTTCCTGGGACTTGAAAACCCTGTGGGTGACGAACAATGCGGAAGGGCGCACCGATGGCAGCCTGACGCCGATCGATACGATGACGGGCAAGCCCGGCAAGGCGGTCGCCGTGGACGACCCCTACAACATGTACTTCACGCCCGACGGCAGGCAGGCCATCGTCGTGGCCGAAGCGCATGCGCGGCTCGATTTTCGCGATCCGCATACGATGCGGCTGGAGTCGAGCCTCGATGTGCCCGATTGCAAGGGCATCAATCACGCCGATTTTTCGATCGACGGCCGGTACGCGATCTTTACTTGCGAGTTCGGCGGCAAGCTCGCGAAGATCGACATGGTGAACCGCAAGGTGCTCGGTTATTTAGTGCTCCGAAAGAATGGGATGCCGCAGGATATCCGCATCTCGCCCGACGGACGGGTGTTCTATGTCGCCGATATGATGGCCGACGGCGTGTATCTCATCGATGGCGACAGCTTCGCGAAGATCGGCTTCATCGAGACGGGCGTGGGCACGCACGGCCTGTATCCGAGCCGAGACGGCACCAAGCTCTACATCGCGAACCGCGGATCGAATCTCGTCCATGGCCCGCGCCGCGGAAAAGGCAGCGTCTCGGTGCTCGATTTCGCGACGCGAAAAATCGTCGCGAACTGGCCGATTCCAGGAGGGGGCAGCCCCGATATGGGCAATGTCAGCGTCGACGGTACGACGCTCTGGTTATCGGGGCGATTCGACGATGTCGTCTACGCGATCGACACGGCCACGGGCGACATCAAGCAGATCGCCGTCGGCATGGAGCCGCACGGGCTTACGGTCTGGCCGCAGCCGGGGCGCTATTCGCTCGGGCATACGGGCAATATGCGGTAGGGGCGGCGGCTAAGGCGAAGGACCGATCGAAGGCGAGCCGGCCGCGCGTTATCGCGGCCGCTCGCTCGCGGCAGCGGTCGCTTAGGCGCCGCGTTTAGCGGGGCGCAGCGCATAGGCGCCGTCGCCGAGCAAGAACAGGACGACGAGCGCGACCGCCCAAAACGCGGGGTATTCCCACCCTCCGCCCTTATTCGTGAAGAGCCAGCCGTTCGCGCCGTGCACGAGCACGATCGTCCCGAGCATTTCGAGCGCAAGCGGTACCGCGACCCAAGAGGCGTACACGCCGAGGATCAAAGCAAACCCGCCGAGCAGCTCGAGCGCGATCGTCAAATAGGCCGCGATGGCGGGCAAGCCGAGCGAAGCGAAATAGCCCACGAAGCCTGGCACGCTGAACACAAACAGCTTCAGACCGACGTGAGCGAGAAAGAGAATGCCGAGGCTGACTCGAAGCAGCAGCGCGGCCAGCGGAGCGGTTTTGTCGTTGGTCATGATGGTCATCGTTGACGGTTGAGAACGGTCGGGTCGGCCCGCGCCTTCGGTGGGAAGCGGGTGTTTCACCGACGAATTGCGCCACGATACGGGCCGCGGCGCGCGCCGACAACTCGGCTATGATTCATCCATCATTTACTGTGGGTTGATGATCGGATGGATACGTTGACGAGCATGCGCGTTTTTCGGCTGGCGGTGGAGGCTAAGAGTTTCGCCGCGGCGGCCCGTCGGCTCGACATGTCGCCCGCGATGGCGAGCAAGCACGTGATGCATCTCGAGCGCCGGCTGGGCACTTTGCTGCTCAACCGAACGAGCCGTCACCTGAGTTTGACCGAATCGGGGGCGACGTATTTCGACCATGTTCGTCAATTGCTCGACGAACTCGACGACGTCGAATCCGCGGTCGGGCAATCGACGGCTGCGCCCCGCGGCACGCTCAAACTGAGCGCGCCGGTGTGGATGGCCAATCCCGATTTCGTCGGTGTCCTGAACGATTACCGCGCACGCTATCCCGATGTGCGGCTCGATGTGGATTTGTCGGGCCGCTTCGTCAATCTCGTCGAAGAGGGTTTCGACCTCGCGCTGCGCGTGACGAACCCGCTGTCGTTGGGGCCGGCACTCATCGCGCGGCCGATCGGACCGGCGACCTTCCACCTCGTGGGGGCGCCCGGCTATTTGCGCAAGGCGGGGGTGCCGGGCGATGCGCAGGCGCTTGCGCACCATACGATGCTCGGCTATTCGATGTTTCCCGCTAACAATGCGATGGAAGTCGAAGGGCCGCGCGGCGTCGAAGCCTTCAAATTCGAATCCGCTTTGCAGACCAACAACGAATCGCTGCTTCGGCTCGCCGCGATCGAAGGGATGGGCTTGGCGTTTTTGCCCAAAGCCTTGATCGCGCACGATCTCGAGGCCGGTGCGCTTCAGGCGGTACTGACGGACTATCGCTTCTTCGGCACCAAGCTGTATGGGGTGTATCGCCACCGGCAATATCTATCGCCCAAAGTGCGGACCTTTCTGGATTTTCTCTGCGAGGACGCGCGGCTCCGTTAGACTGCGCGGTATCGCTAGAAAGAGATCGATTGTTCGATGGCCAATTGGATGCTTCAACTATGCGTCGCGATCGTCGCGACATCGGCATGCGGCGCCGTTGCGCGGCGGATCGGACAAGGGAAAGTTGTCGGTGAACTCGTCGCGGGGTTGCTGCTGGGGCCGTCCGTGCTCGGTGCGCTCGGCGGGCGCGGCTATGCGGCGTTGTTCACGCCGGAATCCGCTGCGTTGCTGTCGAAGCTCGGCGAACTCGGGCTCGTCTTCTTGATGTTTCAAACCGGGGCACACATCGTCGGAGATTTGCCGAAGACGCGCTCCAGTGCATGGCCCCCGCTCGCCATCGCGGTACTGGGCATGGCGTGCCCGTTGGTCATGGGCTGTGCGCTGGCCAGTGTCGGCGACGCTTCCTTCGCGCCGTCGCAAGTGCCGCACATCGCGTATGTCCTGTTTTGCGGTGTCGCGCTGTCGGTTTCCGCGTTGCCGGTGATGGCGCGGATCGTGGCGGAGGCGGGGATTGCGCAACATCCGTCGGCGCGCTTGTCGATTCTCGCGGCGACGATCACCGATGCGGTGGGCTGGCTATTGCTGGCCACCGTGGGGGCGCTCGCGAAATCGGGATTTTCAGCGGGATCGGCGTTCCACGGTTTGTTCGCGCTGGCCGCCTTCTTTGCCGTGTCGGTCACGATCGTGCGCCTGGCGATGCAAGGGTTGATCGACGCCGCGAAACGCTGGAGCGGCGAATCCGCGATGCTCGTGGTTGCGCTGTGCTACGTGCTGCTGTCGGCCTGGGCCGCGACGACGTTCGGCTTTCATAGCGCATTCGGTGCACTCGTGGCCGCAGTCAATCTTTCTCGTCGGCACGATTTGCTCGAACTGTGGCAACGCCGGTTCTCGGGACTCGCAGACCTCGTTTTAACGCCGCTGTTTTTCGTTTCGGCGGGCATGCAGGCGTCGATTTCGGCACTGAATTCGCCGATGCTGTGGGGATGGCTCGCGCTCTTTTTTGTGGTCGGCGTGGCCGGCAAATACGGCGGATGCTATGCCGGGGCGCGGCTGTGCGGGATCGATCGCGATCGATCGCATTTGATCGCCGTGCTGATGAACTGCCGTGGCACCGTCGAACTCATGGTGCTCAGTATCGGCCTGCAATTGCAGTTGATTTCTTCCTCGCTGTATACGGTCTTGCTTATCGCGACGCTGACGATGACGGCGGCTAGCGCGCAACTCGTTCATCGCTGGGCTCGTCGTCGCCAGCCTGTTCGGTTTGCGATACCGGGCGTCGACCGATAAGCGCGCCTAACCGGGCGATGGGGCCGTGCGTCGCCGTCGCAGCACGCTGGACGCGGAAATTTTTGCCTGCGGCCTATTAGGGTTGGCAGTACGTCTTGCTGATTTCGTCGTTGTAAAGTTCATCGAGCCACACTATCTTTGCTGGGAGACTCGGCCCTGTCGAGTGCCGGTATGTATCGTTTGGGCGGCTTACACGCAGTGGAGGCGCAATGAGCATATCGGATCGACGTCATGGGCGCGCGTTGGCGGCGAGCAGCGGTTGGCTCGTCGGTATGGCGCTTTTTGCGGTCACGAGCGATGCAAGCGCGCAAAGCACGGTTCAGCTTTACGGCATCGTCGATGACGCGCTCACGTTCGCCACCAACGCAAACGGCGGCCGCGCCTGGGCGCAAACCAGCGGCGTCGGGCAATCCGATCGCTGGGGGCTGCGCGCGGTCGAGCCGCTCGGCAATGGGTGGCGTGCCGTCATGCGCCTCGAAAACGGATTCACGCTCAACGACGGCCGATTCTCTCAAGGCGGGCTCGAATTCGGCCGCCAAGCGTTCGTCGGCCTCGCGAACGATCGCTTAGGGACGCTCACCTTCGGCCGTCAGTACGACTTCATGTCGACGAATCTGACGCAATTCGCGGCGGGTACGTTGACGCCCTCGGTATTCGCCTTTCATCTCGGCGACCTCGACCGGCTCGGGGCGGAGCGCCTCGACAATTCGGTTCGCTATGTCACGCCTACGCTCGGCGGCCTGCAATTCGGTGCGCTCTATGCGTTCGGCGGACAGCCCGGCAATTTCGTCGCGAACAGCGCCGTGGCGCTCGGTGCCACCTACGCGCACGGTGCGTTCAGCGCCGGTGCGGCCTATGTGGGTATTCACAACTACACGGCGGCGTTCGGTATCGGCACGACAGTGCTCGGGACGCGGCTCGTGGGGACGGGGCCGCAAGGGCTATTGTCGCCGTTCCAGGTGTTCGACAAGCTGTCGGTGTCGGGCATCGGGGCGGGATACCAATGGGGGCCCGCGTTCTTACACGGACTCTTCACGCTCGTCGATTTCCGTCAGAAGGGCGCGAGCGCGGCGCTGAGAACCGCCGAAGGCGGCGTCAAGTATTCGATGACGCATGCGCTTTCGCTGGCGGGCAGCTATGCCTACTCGAAGCTCGGGCCGGCGCATTGGAATCAATTCGTGGCTGGTATCGATTACGCCCTCTCCAAACGGACGGACATTTACTGCAATACCGTATTGTTGCGCGCGAGTAACGGCGTTCGGGCGCAATTGTTTACTTTGCCGGCGTCCACGTCGGATTCGCAAACGGTCGTTTCAATCGGCATGCGCCATCTCTTCTAACGGTCGCTATTACCGTTTTTTCGTCGAATCGCTTCCGCTATGTCGCTTCTCCTCGTCAGCATTGGCTGACAAGCCCCTAAGAGGGTTTGTGGCGATAGGGTTTCTTTGACTTGAATCAAACTCGCTCAACGTTATCCTTCGTACAAAAGAGCCTATAAGAACAGTTGCTTCCAATACGGCGTCCGACGATTCGCTCGGGTGGCCGCTTCACTTCATCGCTCGTATTGTCGAGCGCGTGCGCCGGCACCAATGAGTCGGATAACCGACCGCTCCGGTCATCGATTGACGAACGTTTGCAGCGCCTAGCGCGGCCGTCGGGGCCTTGCGCTCGGTCGCCATGCGCGCATCGGTCCGAGATGCGGCAATTTGGGGAAATGAAGTGCGCGAGGTATTTGATTTTCTGCGGCGCGTGAGCCGCGATTGGTTCGCCCAAGGCTTGGCCCTTGGCGTGCTGGCGCTCGCGCTGACCATTACGCTAACGGTCTATTCGATCTGCGGGCAATTCGTTCGCCGTGAAGCGAGCCTGCGCTTCGAGAACGATTCGCGCAGTGTCGAACAGCAAATCGCGGTACGCGTGCGCTTATATACCGATGTGCTCGTGACGATGCGCGCGCTATTCGGTGAAGACGGCAACGTGACACGCGCCGAATTTCGCGATTTCGTCACGGGTCTGGATTTGCCCGGCCGATATCCGGGGTTTCAGACATTGAACTATGCGGCTTACGTGCGCGCCGCCAATTTGCCTTCGTTCGTGCTCGCGCAACGCCAGGATGCGCTGCTCAAGCAGGCCGGTATCGATTTTTCGGTGCATCCGTCCGCGCTTCGCGACGGCTACGATGTGCTGACTTACCTGGAGCCGCTCCTGCTCAATCGCGAGGCGGTCGGGCTCGATCTCGACGCCGCGCCGCAACGGCGCGCCGCCATGGAACGGCTGCGCGACAGCGGCGAGGCGATCAGTAGCGGGCGCTTGATTCTCGACGACCGCGGCGCGCGATTCGTCGGCTTGGCGATGCGCATGCCTGTCTATCGCAAGGGCATGCCGACGGCAACCGTCGATGAGCGGCGGCTGGCCTATATCGGGTCGGTCGGAGCCGGTATTCGCGTCAACGACATGATGGACGGGTTGCTGAGCGCCGAGACGCTGCGCGTTATCCGCTTTAAGATTTACGACGCCGGCAGCCTGAGCGCCCCGGCCGTCGCGGGCTCGAGCGGGTCCTTGCTCTACGACAGCATCGACGGCGCAGCACTGGCCCGGCCGGGAATGGCGGCCGGCGCATCGCGCGCCGCGGCTGCCATCGTCGCTCGCGCGCCGCGTGTCGTGCGGGCGACGCGACCCGCCACGCTGGAACGGACGGCGGAGCAACCGTTCGCGGGGCGGCGCTGGGTCATCGTGTTTTCGGCCCGTATGGAGGCCCTCAACGGCACGCAGCAGGTGTTGCCCGAGGTTGCATTCGTCGCCGGCGTCATCATCAGCGTCTTGTTGTCCGGCTTGGCCTATGCGCTGTCCAGTTCGCGCTCGCGGGCGGTCAGGCTGGCCGACAAGATCACCTACGACCTGCGCGATAGCGAAGCGGCGCGCGCCGAAGCGCAGCGGATCGCGCATCTCGGCGATTGGCGCGCCAACCTCGATGAGGGCGGGACCCATCTGTCCAGGGAGATGGCGCGCATGGTCGGTTTGCGGCAGCCTACGCAAACGATCAAGGCGCTGTTGCGAACGATCGATCCTCGCGATCGGCGGGCGCTGCTCGAGCAGGCGTGGCGCACGCTGGCGACGCGCGACGCGTTCGAGCTGGAGTGCCGCTATCGCTCGCGGCGCGGTCGGCACGGTTGGCTGCGCGTGATCGGCCATGCTTATGGCACGGGGCAAACCCGTGCATTGCGAGGAACCGCGCTCGAGATCACGAAACAGAAATCGATCGAACGCGCGCGCGATCTCGAGCACGCTTTCACGCTCTACCTCGCCACGGCCGGCAATGAGTTCGATGTCTGCCGGCATCTGATCGAATCGATCGTGAAAGGCATGGATTGGGATGGGGGCACGTTCCGGCCGACGCCCGCGGGGACCAAGCAGTTGCTGTGCGCGACCTCGACGGCAGCGGATAGCGACTTCGAAACTTGGCTCGTGGTGCATGGGCCGAACGTCGTGATCGAAGACGATGCGCCGCCCGCGCCGAGGTGGAGCGTGACCGGGCATGGCGCGACACGTACGGCCAGCGATGGTTGGCTGGCCGATGCGGGCATCTGCACGACGTTCTCGTTCGCGTTGCGCTTAGGCTCGGTGGTGGTCGGCGTGGCCGAGTTCTATGCGCGCGAACGGCGTCACGCGGAGCCGCAGGCGCTGGTCATGGCGCGCTCGATCGTCAGTCAGATGAGCCACTTCCTCCAGCGCCGCCAGGCCGAGGACAACCTGCACTTCCTAGCCACGCACGACGCGCTCACCGGGTTGCCCAATCGCTTGATGTTTCGCGAGCATCTGGACGAACTTTTGGCTCGCGCGCGCGCCGATGCCACGGCGTTGCACGTGCTCTTCATCGATCTCGATCGCTTCAAGGACGTCAACGATTCGCTCGGGCACAACGTCGGCGATCTGCTCCTGCGTTCCGTCGTGGCGCGCCTGCACGACGCGTTATCGGAAGCCGAGATGATCGCGCGGCTCGGCGGCGACGAATTCGTCGTGCTCGTGAAGCATCCGAGCGATGGCGTCGCCGTCGTCATCGACACCATCGACGCGATCCAAGCGGCGCTCGCGCACCCGTTCTCGGTCAGCGGATCGCAGTTGCAAGTGAGCGCGAGCATCGGCGTGAGTTCGTTCCCCGGCGACGGCGACGATGCCCAGACGCTGCTCAAGCACGCCGATATGGCGATGTATGGCGCCAAGCAGCGCGGCAAGAACACGTACCAGATGTATGTGCGGCAGATGAGCATGTCGCTGCATCGGCGCGTCGAGATGGAGACGCATTTGCGGCATGCGGTCGAAAACGGCGAATTCGCGCTCGTTTATCAACCGCGGATCGACCTGCGCACGAATCATTGCACGGGCGTCGAAGCGCTGTTGCGTTGGCACAACCCGGCGCTCGGCGCGATTGCGCCAAGCGAATTCATTCCGATCGCCGAGGAAACGGGGGCGATCGTGCCGATCGGCGCATGGGTTTTGCGCGAGGCATGCCGGCAAGCGGCGCAATGGCGTGCACGCGGATTGGGGCCGATCCATGTCGCCGTGAATCTATCGGCGCGGCAGTTCGCGGATCCGCATCTTCACGAAACCATCATGGATGCGCTGGCCGAAACGCAGTTGCCCGGCGAATACCTCGAACTCGAGCTGACCGAAAGCATGGTGATGCGCCATCCCGAGCAAGCCGTACGCTGGCTCACGGCCATCAAGCGCACTGGCGTGCGTTTGTCGATCGACGATTTCGGCACGGGTTACTCGTCGCTGGCCTATCTGAATCGCTTCCCGATCGATACGGTGAAGATCGATCGGTCGTTCATTCGCAACGTGCCCGACAGCCACAGCGATACGCAGATCACGAGCGCCGTGATCGCGCTCGGGCACAGCCTCGGGTTGACCGTGATCGCTGAAGGCGCCGAAACGCAGAAGCAAATCGATTTTCTCCGCAAGGAAGGCTGCGACGAAGTGCAAGGCTACTTCTTCAGCCGCCCCATTCCCCCCGCCGACGTCGAGAGCTTTCTCGGCTCGGCGGTGGATCCCGGTCTCGCGTCTCCGACGAGATCGTCAGCCAATGGCGCCGAAGTCAGCGGACCGCAGCGCCACCATCATGTCTTGAAGGAATAGCACCATGCAGACCACCAAACGGGGTATCGCCGCGATGTACCAAGCGATCGACGAACTCGATTTCAGCCGGATCAAGGCCAAGCTCATGTACCGGCGGGAAGGCGTCGTCGCGTTGCGTCGGATCGAGCGGGCCGAGGCGGGGTATCGGCAATTCTTGAAGCTCGCGGCGAAGTATCCCGATGCGCCGATCGTGCCGAGCGAGGAAGTCGACGAGTTTTGGCACATGCATATCCTCGACACGCAACGCTACGGGGCCGATTGCGAGCGGATCTTCGGCTACATGATTCATCACGATCCCTACAGCGGGATCGATGGGGCGCAGGATGAAGCGCGGCATCTCGCGCTCGCGGCGACGAGCGACGAGTTGGCGGCGCGCGAGTTCGGCGTGGCGGAAGACGCCGAGGCCGTGGCGTATTGCGTGAAGCCGGAAGCGAAGGGCGATGCTAAAGCATACTGCGTGAAGCCGGAAGCGAAGGGCGACGCCAAGGCGTACTGCGTGAAGCCGGAAGCGAAGAGCGACGCCAAGGCGTACTGCGTGAAGCCGGAAGCGAAGAGCGACGCTAAAGCGTACTGCGTGAAGCCGGAAGCGAAGGGCGACGCTAAAGCGTACTGCGTGAAGCCGGAAGCGAAGGGCGACGCCAAGGCGTACTGCGTGAAGCCCGAAGCGAAGAGCGACGCTAAAGCGTACTGCGTGAAGCCCGAAGCGAAGAACGAAGCACGCGCGTACTGCGTGCGTCCCGAGGCGATGGCGATGATCGACCCGGTGCGCCAAGTCGCTGCGCCCGCGTGGCGGCGCTGCGCGTAGTCCTCCTGCCGGGCGCGGGAGCCGTCACCCTCCGTTGACCCAAATCAAGCCGTTTTCCGTCCGCTCCGGGAAGATAGGAACCGGCGCATCGCGATACCGCGAGCGCCGGTTTCGGCTAGCGGCGGGTGAATCGGCGTGGGAGAGGGTAAATGGGAATCGGCATGCAAATCGTGTATCTCGGGTTCCCCGGGGAGGCACGAATCGAGGCCGAGGCCGGCGTCCAGTTGCTACGGCTCATGCGTTTCGCGCGGCGCGTGAGCGGTTGCCATTTGGCGATCGAACTGCTGCACGGCCCGAACGGCGCCTATTACGATGCTAGGCTCGACATCATCACGCAGGACAAAGACCTGATCCCGCTACCCCATTGTTCGGAAACGAATCCGGAGGCGGCCGTGCGCGCCGCTTTCGACTATGCTGAGCGCGAACTCAGCCATCGAGGTGCCGCCTTTTCGCAGTTGAACAAATGAAGAGGGCCCAGCGCGCAAAGCGAATCGAATTCGCGCGGCGGCGGGAAAACGTCATACCACCACGCGCTACGAGGGCCGTCACGCGCTAGCGGCACCGTCCGCTTTCTCTCGCGCGAGACGTGCGATCGTCTCCATGGCCAGGTCGAATTCGGTCGTCTTGTCGAAGAAATAATCGGCGCCGGCAACGACGCTTGCCTCCCGAAAAACAGGCGACGCGTAGTTTGTCAGCACGATCGTCACGATGGGATCGGTACGGCTACGCAACGCATGGAGCAGATCCATGCCGTTGCTGTCGATCAGACGCAAATCGAGAATGACGGCTTCGGCGTCCGTTTCTTCAATGCCCTGGAGCGCCATTTCCACGTCTTCCGCTTCGCCCACGATGCATGCCGCGCCATGCGGCCCGATGTGGCGCGCCAAGCGCTCGCGTACTAAGGTCGACTCGTCGACGACGAAGACTCTCAGCGGTGACCGGTTGTTCGATTCCATGCGAAGAGTATCGTCAGCGCTTAGTGAAATAAATATCGGCTCGGTAGGAATGTGCTGTAGGTGACGCGGAATACCGATGTAGGGGAATGCCTACAGGCGGACCTCGACGCCCGCGCGGCGGACCTGTGCGCCGGCCCATGCCGCACGAGTCGTTACTACTGGTTACAAGTCTTCGCCGTCCTCGAATAATTTGTGTTGGATGGCGTAGCGAACCAAGGCGGCTTCGTGCGGCATCTGCATTTTTTCGAGAATGCGCGTTTTGTAGGTGCTGACGGTTTTGGCGCTGACGCACAGCTCGTTGGCAATTTCGCTGATTGTCTGCCCGTTCGCGATGCGGCGGAAAACGTCGAACTCGCGGTCGGACAGCCGCTGGTGCGGCAGCATGTCGGTTGGCTCGTTCAGGCTTTGCGCAAGCCGCTCGGCCATCGATAGGCTGACGTACACCCCGCCGGCGGAAATCTTCGTGAGCGCCGAAACCAGTTCCTTGCTCGCGCTTTCCTTCGTCAAATACCCCGACGCACCGGCCTTGAACGCGCGCACCGCGTATTGCTGCTCGGCATGCATGGTCAGCACGAGCACCCGTAGCATGGGCAGCTCTTCCTTGATCTGCTTGACGAGTTCGATGCCGTTGCGCCCGGGCATCGATAGATCCAAAACGAGCACGTCCGCCGGCGTGCCGCGCACGAGCGAAATGGTCGTGGGGCCGTCGTAGGCCTCTCCGACGACTTCGAACCCGCTCGTGCCCTCTAAAATGTGGCGCAGTCCGTCGCGGACGAGCGCATGGTCGTCGGCCAGCAGTACTTTTGTCATGGCAGAGCCTCTTCCTGTTGTATGGCGGCGAGCGGGATCCGCACCGTGAGCGCGAAGCCTCGTTTCGGCGCGGTATCGATCGATACCGTGCCGTCGAGGATGTGCACGCGTTCGCGAATACCCAGCAGTCCGAAGGATTTTTCCCCGGGTCCTTCCTTGCCTGGTGCGCCGGCCGCGCCGCGGCCGTTATCTGCGATGCGCAGTACGCACCAGTTTTCTTCGATGGCGAGCGAGATCGACACGCGCGTTGCTTCGGCATGTCGAGCCACGTTCGTCAGTGCTTCCTGCACGATCCGAAATAGCGTTGTCGCACCGCTGCGCGAAAACTGTACCGCGCCCGGTTCGATGCGGCGTTCGATGTCGATCCCGTAGCGGGTCGTGAAATCGGTCAGCAGCCAATCGATCGCCGGCATGAGGCCCAGATCGTCGAGCATGACAGGCCGCAAATCCGCGGCGATGCGGCGCACCGAGCCGACCGTCGAATCGATCAGGCCGCGCATCCCCTTGAGCTGGCTCAACACGGGCGGCGGTGCGCTCGGCACGTCGGCTAGCGACTGCTCGACGGCGGACAGATCCATCTTCAACGCGGTTAGCTGCTGGCCCAGATCGTCGTGCAGTTCTCGCGCGATGCGTGTTTTCTCGTCTTCTCGCACGCTTTGCAAATTCGCCGACAGCGCACGCAGTTCTTGACGCGACGCCTTGAGCGCGTCCTCGGCCCGCACGCGTTCGGTAATGTCGCGCAGCATGACGGTGTAAAGCTTGCCTTCCCCGTCGCGGATCTGCGAAATCGACGCTTCGATCGGAAACTCCTCGCCGTCGGTGCGCAGGCCGACGAGAACCGGTTGCTGCCTTCCCATCTTGCGTTCGGTGACACCCGTCTCGCCGAATCGATCGACATGCGCGCGGTGTGCCCCGCGAAAGCGTTCGGGGATGAACCGATCGATCGAACTGCCGATCGCCTCCATCGCCGAACAGCGGAACACCTGTTCGGCGGCCGGATTGAACATGACGATGCGCTGCGCCTCGTCGATCGTGATGATCGCCTCGCCCGAGGACCGGATGATCGCCATGAGCCGCGCTTCGTCCTGCGACGAACGCGAGCGCGCCCTGCCCGCTTCTGCAAGCATCGTGCCGCGTGCGCGCATGAAAACGAAGACGGCGGCCGCCGCGACGAAGGCAGCGGCCAGGCCCGCCGACAGGATTGCGTTGCGGCTGAATTCGGCCGACGCGACGAGCGCCGGATCGCTCGTCGAGTACGTGATGGACAGCGTGTCGCCGCCGAGATGCAGCGTATTGGTGCGCTGAAAGCGCGGCTGGCTGTCGAGCTGCGCGCCCAAGGCGACGCCGGGCGGATAGAGCACCATCGTCGGATGGCCGCCGGAAACGTGTAGCAGCATACGCGGTTCGTGCGCGGCGACGCTCGCGAATAGATATTCCGTGTCCAGGCGCGCGATCGTGAAACCGGTCAAAGCGGCCCTTCGGGCGGCGACCAGCGCCGGCGGCGGCGCGCTCCGGTAGACCGGCAAATACAGATCGACGCGCGCGCGAGCCTGACTTTCGGCCGGTTCGGTTTCGGTCGCGGTTTCGCGCGGCAACGGCCGAATCGACATCGCCACCTGGCCGCTGTTCGCCGCGCGCATCAAGGCGGCGCGCGTTTCCTCATTGACGCCGAGATCGATGCCGTCCGACGCGTCTCCCCGCGGCGGCCACATCAGCACCGTATGGGCGAGTGCGCCGGCTTCCGAGGACGCGGCGGCGTCCGAAGCCGGCAATGCCACGGCGTACCCGAGCGAGCGGACGCAGGGCGGGGCATCGTCCAGATCCAGGCGCGACACGTAGCGATCCCAGGCCTCCGGCGACGGTGCGCCGTCGCCTGCCGCTTGCGCCTGCGCCATGACGAATCCGCTCGCGCCGCGCAGCAGTTGCGTGCAAAGCAGCAGTTCTCGCTGAATGTCCGAATCGACATGGATGGCGCGTGCCTCGAACGTGGCTTCGGCGACTTGGAGCAGACGATCGTGCACGATCGCCGCCGCGACCGCCGACGAGACGAACACGATGACGGCTGTCGCCGCCGCCGCCAGCAACGGGCCGCGCAACTGCGCGCCCAGTTTGCCGCGGTTGGCGCTCGGCTTGGCGGGGGGGGACGGGTTTCCTGCTGCGGGCATGCGCATCCTGCGGGTCGTCGCGATCCCGCGCCATCGAATGGGAGACGCGGGGCCAAAAGTCGTGTCTGCGACGGCGGGAGGCCGCTTTCCGCAGACGTCTGGCAAATTGTCGTCGATTCGCGCACGGCTGCCAATGGTGCGCAGACCTGGCGACGCCTCTTGCGTAGCGAGCGTGCACGGAGCGTGCTTAAAAGAATAGTCAGAAAAAAAAGCGCCCGCGCTAAGGCGGGCGAAAAGATCGCGCAGGCGCTCGAACCGCGCGCCGCTGGGGCGGCGTGCGGAAGGCCCGGCCTGCGCTTTCCCCGGAATCGGGTCGGACTGCGGAACGGCACCGACTAGTGCGACATAAAGACCGGCACCGTCATGGTTTCGAGCAGGGTATGCGTGACGCCCCCTAGGACGCGTTCTCGGGCACGCGCGTGGCCGTACGCGCCCATGACGAGGCAATCTGCGTGGCGGTCGCTGAGTTGATTCAGCAGCGTGGCGCCGGTGCCGACGCCCGGCGGCCGAGGAATCGAGGTAAAGCTCGCGCGCACGCCGTGCCGATCGAGGTAGGCGGCGATGTCGATATCTTCGGGTGTCGAGTCCTCGGGGTGTTTGCTGACGGACACGACGGTGACGAAACGTGCGCGCTTGAGCAGCCAGATCGCGTCGGCCAGCGCGCGGGCGGCCTCGCGCCCGCCGTCCCAAGCGACGAGCACGCTTTCGCCGAACGTCGCGATGCGGCCGGCGTGCGGCAGCACAATGGCGGGGCGGCCGGCACTCATGATGACATCCTCGACGAAGTGGCGCGCGATGTAGGTGGCGGGATTATCTGGGTCGGGCTGCCCGAGCACGAGCAGATCGGCATGGCGCGCGTGCAGCACGGCGGTCTCGACCGAGGGACCGCTCGGCGCGCGCCATTCGAATGGGCCGCCGGCGCGTTGCGCCGCGGCGGTGAAGCGTGCCTGTGCGTCGTTCATCTTCTGCGCGTGGCGCGCTTCGTTCGCGCCGAGGTTGAAGCTTTCCTCGCCGGTTGCGAGCGGGCGCAGGACGTCTTGGGAGACGATGTAAAGGCCGATCAAGTGGGCGCCGTATTTGAGCGCGAGGTCGCAGGCGAATGCAGTGCGCGCTTCGCTGCGCGTGCTGTCGTCGACGTGAACGAGCAGTGTCTTGTAGCTCATGGCGGTTCCCATTTCCGTTTCCTTCTCGGTATTGCTCGGCGCGGTGGCGGTTAGTGCGACATCAGCACCGGCATCGTCATCGACTTAAGGACCGTGCGCGACGCGCCTCCGAGCACGAGTTCGCGCCAGCGCGCATGTCCGTAACAGCCCATGACGATCAGGTCGGCGCCGAGATCGGCTGCGCGCGAGAGCAACGCGTCGCCGACCGCCGCAGCCGGAACGGACGGCCTCTCGTCGATATCGACGGTGGCGCCGTGCCGGGCGATGACCGCTCCGATATCGGTGCCGGGCAAGCGGCTGCCCAACGGCTCGCCTCCTTGCTCGCCGAGCGTGATGATGGTCGTTTTCTTGGCGGCGGCGAGAAATGGAATGGCATCCGCCGCGGCGCGCGCTGCTTCGCGGCTCTGGTCCCACGCCAGCACGACGTGGGTGCCGATCGAGGCAAACGTGCCGACATAGGGCACGACGAGCACGGGGCGGCCTGCTTCCAGCAGAAGGTGTTCGAGGAACTGATTCGCGACGAAGGACTCGGGATCGTTCGGATCGAATTGGCCTGCGATGACGAGGTCGGCGAAACGCGCCGCGTCGGGCGCGACGTCGTTCGGGTATTCGGTCGAAACGCGCCAATCGCCGGTGACGCCGGTACGCGCGGCGGTGGCCTTGAACGCGCGCTCGAGCGATTCGCGCCGTTCGCGGGCGATACGCTCATGTTCCGCAATGAATTCGGCTGCGCCGGCCATGACATAGAACGAACCGGTCTCGGGTCGCGTCAGCGTCAGCAGAGCGTTCAAATGGGCATCGAAGCGCTGCGCGAGACGAAAGGCGAATTCGAGCCGTCGCTCCGCGGCTTGGCTTGTGTCGAGATGTACGAGAAGACTCTTGTAGCTCATGGTGCCCGCTCCGAAGGATGCCGCGATGCGCATGGCCCTGGCCCTGCGCATCATGCCGAGTGACTAGGAGTGTAGGCACCGCGCTCCGTACCGGCTTGATGCAAGTCAATCGATTCGTCGGCACGATCGGCACGCCCGGCACGCCCGGCACGCCCGGCGCGCCCGGCGAAACGAGCGACCGAGCGTTCGCCCGCGGCCGATGCGCCGATCGCGTTGGAGTTTGATGCAGGTCAGAAGCGTTGGCGAGCAGCGCGGCAGTATCGATCTGAGGGGTCGCGCGGCGCACATCGCGATCGCCTTGCCCAGACGAAAGGAGCACGCGATGAAAACGGACAGGCAGTTGAAGCAGGAAGTCGAAGAGGAACTCGACTACGATCCCGCGGTGAACGCGGCCGACATCGGCGTGGAGGTCAAAGAGCGCGTCGTCACGCTATCGGGGCACCCGTCGAGCTATGCGGAAAAAATCGCGGCCGAGAAGGCGGCGCAGCGCGTGGCCGGCGTGAAAGCCGTGGTGGTCGAGATGGTGGTTCGCTTGCCGAGCGACGAGGTGCATACCGACGAGGATACGGCGAACGCCGTGCGGGCCATGCTGCGCTGGACCGTCGGTCTTTCGGAAGAAGCCGTCAAGGTGCAAGTGGAGAAGGGCTGGGTGACGCTGCGCGGCGAAGTGGCGAGCGCGCATTTGAGCCATCTCGCGACGCGCACCGTGAACCACATGCGTGGGGTGACGGGGGTGTCGAACCTAATCGAGGTGACGGGCGGGCGCGCCGCGCAGGATATTGGCGAAAAGATCGGGCGAGCGCTTCAGCGTCATGCCGAACGCGAGGCCAAGCATATTCGGATCGACGTACGCGACGGCACGGTGACGCTCAAGGGCAAGGTCGGCTCGTATGCGGAGCGCTCGGCGGCGCGCGGTGCGGCTTGGTCCGCGCCCGGCGTGCATGCCGTGATCGACGATCTGGACATCGGTTGAGCTTGGCCACGACGCGCAACCGATTCGATCAAGAGGAGCCGATGTCATGACGTTGTCCGGTTCAGTCGATGGGCCTTGCTGGCATGTATCCGTGCAGACGGCGCCCGCACCCGGGGGCTTCGTTTGCACCGTCCGTGTCGCGCACGAGTGCGCGAGCGGCGCGTTCGAACACGAGTTCGAATACCTTACGCGACACACGGTCGAGCGCGAGGCCCTGCTCGCCGGGCTGCGCGAAGGGATGATGTGGATCGACCATAAGATGGCGCACGCCTTCGATTTTTGAAGGCTTATGAGGCGTGCCCCGGCCCTCGCGCGAAGTATCGTCCGGTCGTTGTCCGCTTATCGAGCCGTTGCGAGGTGTGCGTTGACCTTGACCGGCTCCGTGTCGCTGTCGAATGGCGGCTGGGGCACGAAGCGCTCGATCGTGTCCGGTTCGAATATCAGGCAATACGTCGATCCACCGTATTGGAAGAAGCCGAGTTCGTCGCCTTTTCGCAGATGCTGGCCCGGCATGGCCTCGATGACGCACGAAGACACTTCGGCCATGCCGACGAAGACACACGCGATGGTGCCGAGCGCTGTGTCGTCGCACTCGATGACGATGACGGCCCGCGCGGCGACAGCCGTTGTATAGCCTTGGGAGTCGTTGAGTCCGCCCGGATCCTCGCCTTCCGCTTCCAGTTCGGAATAGTACGTCCCGTCGATCAGGTAGGCGTGCGTGACGGTGCCGCTGACAGGAGCGTGCCAACGATGGTAGTTGAAGGCGCTCAGAAACGCTTGATAGACCGAGCCGCCGGCGAATCGCTTCGCGATCTCGCGCTGGCTGGCGGTGAAGATTTCTTGAAGCGAGTACGGTTGCGCCTTGATCCAAAATCGATCGTGCAGTTGGACGTCGTGCCGTATCGCGTAGGGCGACGCTTCGCAGGCGCTGACGACGATCTTCGAATTATCGGGTTCGGCAACCGGTCGAGCGCCCGGTTCGAATTGTCGAGTAAAGAAGCCGTTCCAAGACGGAAAGCCCCAGTACGGCTCGTTCGGATCGCATAGGAATTGCGTCAGTCCGGTTTTCTCGAGCGCTTCCGGGCAGAACCAGCCATTGGCGTCCGCGTTCAAATGCATACGGGAATAGGGGCCGCTCAGGAAGCCGCACCAGTAGTTCAATACGCGCTTGAGCTGGGCATTGAAGGCTTGATCGCGGAACAGCGCGTATCCCGAGGGCATGCACATAAGCCAGTCCAGCACGGCATTGAGCGGGCAATGCACGAGGCTCGATTCGCTGAAGGGCGGCGCGTAGGTCATCAAATAATCGATGACCGCCATCAATTCGTCGATGTCGGCATAGCCTAGCTCGTAGCCTTCGCCGCGCGCCTCGTCGATCGCCCGCGACGCGGCCATCGCCAATACCGGATCGTTTTTGACGAGGTGCGCCAGGTCGCGCACGACACCGGCGCGCGGCCCTGCGCGATCGCGCGCAAGCGCGCGCTGCGCGAGCGAGCGACGATAGTCGCCCATTGCGCGTTCGTTGGCGGGTAACCAGCTGCCTAGCCGGCGACGCTCGCGACCTAGTGCTTTACCGTCTTGCCCCATCGTCCTGCACTCCCGCTCGAGTTGTCTCGATGCGGGATACAGCAAACCGCTTGCCCGATACGAAGCTAGCGCGGCGCGTAACGCGTGGCGCCAACGGCTAGGCGGATACGCCCCGTGCCGATACAGGCGGGCACGCTTCGGTCAGTTCGACCGCTTCCAGGTAACTAGGTACTTCACAGGGCCAATGCAGTTGCTCGGCGATGCGGCGGCGCAATGCATCGGCCGCGGCCGGTTCGCCGTGCGTAATGAACGTACGTTCAGGCGCGGCCGTCATTTTTCCGAGCCACGCGAGCATTTCCGCGTAATCGGCATGCGCCGACAGCGACGAAATCGCGTCGACTCTGGCGCGCACGGGAATGTACTCGCCGTGCAGCTTGATGGTCGGCGAATGCGCCGCAAGCGCCGCGCCGCGCGTGCCGGCCGCTTGAAAGCCCACGAGCGCGATCGTGTTGCGCGAATCGGGCGCGAACGCCTTCAGATGATGCAGGACGCGCCCGCCCGTGGCCATGCCGCTGCCGGCGATGACGACCATCGGGCCGCGTCGGCCCGACACCTCCTTCGATTGATCGACCGTGCGGACCATGACCGCTGCCTTCTCGATCGCATCGGCCTCCGACATCGTCAGGCGATGTTCGCTCAGATGCCGGCGATAGAGTTCGGTGACGCTCACCGCCATCGGGCTATCGAGAAAGACCGGGACGTTCGCCATCCGCCCCGTCGTTTTCAAGATCGAGATGTAGCGCAAGATCGATTGCGTGCGGCCCACGGCGAAGCTCGGGATGACGACTACCCCGCCATGCTTGAACGTGCGGGCGAAGACGGCCGCGAGTTCTTCGAGCGGATCGGCGCTCTCGTGCAAGCGGTCGCCGTAGGTCGATTCGACGATCAGATAATCGGCCGATACGAGCGGCGTCGGCGGCCGCATGATCGGATCGTTGGGACGGCCGATATCGCCCGAGAACGCGATGACCTTGCCGCACAGATGAAAGACGATGCTGGCGGCGCCTAAGATGTGGCCGGCCGGCAGTAGGCGAAAACCCGCGTGCTCGCCAAGCAGCATCGGCGCGTCGAACGCATGCGGGACGATCCGCTCGAGCGCGCGCTCGGCGTCGTCGAGCGTATAGAGCGGCAGCGCCGGCGCGTGCTTCGAAAAGCCGTGGCGATTCGCGTACTCGGCTTCTTCCTCTTGCAGCTTCGCGGCGTCGCGCAACATGACGCCGCATAGGTCGCGGGTGCCGGGCGTGGCATAGATCGGGCCGCGAAAGCCCATGCGGACGAGGACGGGCAGGTAGCCGGTATGGTCGATATGCGCGTGCGTGAGAACGACGGCATCGAGCGTTGCCGGATCGATCGGCGGGGGCGCCCAGTTGCGCAGCCGCAGGTTTTTGGTGCCTTGGAACAGGCCGCAATCGATCAGGATACGCAGGCCGGCCCCTTCGAGTAGATATTTGGAGCCGGTCACCGTCTCGGTCGCGCCGAGAAAAGTCAGTCGCATGGCGGGTGGGGCTCCTTGCATCGAAATCGGTTCAGATGGGGACGTCGGCGACGAGCGTTTCACGCAGCGCATCGACGAAGCGCATGAACGACGCCAGCGAGCCGGCGACGCTTTGGTACTTCTCGCGGCCGATTTGGCCGTCGAGCGTCACGAGCAGGCCCGCGCCACGCGCAAGTTCGAGGATGTCGTCGACGGCGTTCGTCGTCGTATTCGCGGCTTGGGTCGACATGGCAGCTCTCCGTATGGCGTTTCTTTGCGAGCCGGGCGGGACAGGCTTGGGGCCCGGCTCCACGGATGCGGTATCCGATGTCTGAAGTATTGGTCGCGCCGCCGGCGTTGCAAATAAGGCCGCTCCGAAGATCTCGTAGGCGCTCGTGCATCGATGTCGGCATTTGCCTACAAACGGACGGCATGTTCGGGACTCCGTTCGAACCCTGATCGCATCGCCAAGACGCAACCGATACGCGTATGGATCGTATGGTCGGCCGATGGCGACGCGCCGACGTTGATCGGCATCAAGGCGGCTTGCCGGCCTTGAGCGATGCTATCGACGTGAGCCCATGCAATCGGCGACGGCCATGGCGGTCGCGTCCACGAGGAGGGAACATGTCGATGAAGTCCGACGATGAACTGAAGCACGACGTAATCGATGAGTTGGAATGGGATCCGGTGGTCGACGAGACGGGCATCGAAGTCGATGTCTTGGATCGCGTCGTGACGTTGCGCGGCTCGGTACCGAGTTATGCGCAAAAGATTGCCGTGGAAAAAGCCGTGCAGCGGGTGGACGGCGTGCGCGCCGTCGTCGTTCGCCTGCACGTTTTGCCGCCGGGTGCGGAAGCGTTGGCCGATGAAGCCTTGGCCGCCGCGGCCGTGGCCGTGCTCGAGGCGACCGACGGCGTTCCCCGCGGCGCGATCGGCGTTCAGGCCGATCGCGGCTGCCTGACGCTCACCGGTACGCTCGATTGGGGACACCAGCGGCGCGCGGCGGAAATTGCCGTGGGGCGCCTGCGCGGCGTCGTCGGCATCGTCGACCGTATCGACGTTCGCTCGCAGGCGGATGCGGCCGAGATCGGCGCGAAGATCGCCGGAGCGCTCAAGCGCCGGGCGCGCGCCGATGCGCAGCGCATGCAAATCGACGTGCGCGACGGGGTCGTGACGCTGAGCGGCGTGGTCCATTCGCTCGCCGAGAAGCGCGCGGCGCACGGGATCGCCTGGGCGACGCGCGGTGTACGGGATGTCGTCGATCGACTGACGGTCGAATGATCGACCGGACGTTGGCCGGGTGACGAAACGCTAACGCGGAACGGAGCAAGCAACGCTATGTCTACGCGATATCGGAAGATGGCACTGGCGGTCGCGCTATGCGCGGCGGGTGCAATGATGGGCAATATCGAAGCGCGAGCGCAAACCGACAACACGCCCGACGCACCATTGGCGATGACGCAAAACGGCATCCGGTACGTGAGCGGCGGTATCGGCGAGGAAGAGGCGGCCGCCATGCAGAAGTTGGCGCCGCACTACAGCCTGCGCGTGATGGTTGCGGGCAAGAGCGGCGAGTACTTGTCGGACGTCGACGTATCGGTTGCGTCCGCCGCGGGAAAGAGCGTGTTCTCCGCGCGCACGGACGGGCCGTTCCTGCTCGTTGCGTTGCCGGCCGGACATTATCGGGTGACGGCCGCCACCGGCCAGGCCACTCAAACGCGCGCGGTCGACGTGCCGACCCACGGCACGGCGCGGCTCGATATGCACTTGGATGTGAAGCAATGAGATGCATGTCGCCGGCGGGCGGCACCTCGACGAAACTCGACCAACCTGGACCAACCTGGACGATAAGGAGCAACACCGTGTATCGCACCATCATGCTAGCCGTGGACGGCAGTTCGTCGTCCAAACGCGCCATCGAAGAAGCCGTGCGCATCGCTTCGCTTGCGCGCGCAAACGTTCATGCGGTTTATGTCGTCGATAAATCGGCGCTTTTCAACTACGGCGGCTACTACGATCCGCAGGCGCTGCTCGATGCCCTGCGCAGCGAGGGGCGTGCCGCGCTCGCACAGGTGCACGAAGCGCTGGGCGCGGCCGGCCTTGAAGGCGAAGAGGAAACGATCGAAACGGAAAGCATGGCCGACGACGTCGCCACCTGCTTGCAACGTCATGCGGAACGCATCGGCGCCGATCTCGTCGTCATGGGCACGCACGGACGCCGCGGCGTACCGAGGCTCGTCCTCGGCAGCGTATCGGAGCGGTTCCTGCGCTTTTCGACGTGTCCGGTGATGCTGGTACGCGCCGAGCACGAGCCGATCGAGACCCCCGCATAGACGGGCACATGGACGACGTCGACGATGAGGCCGACGTCGGTTCCGCGCGCTTGGACCGGAACACCCTCGACAACCTCGTACCGAAACGACCTCGGCTTCAGCCGGTGCCGTCAGCCTAAAGCAGTGGCCGCGTTACGAAACGCGACTTGTAGGCCGTAATCGAAGCCCAGCACGACGAGCGAGCACAGGAGCCCCATCGCGAGGTTGGTGAGCCTGTGCTCGAGATCGGGATGGCGGCCGAGCCATGCGACCGCGAGGAACGTGCCTTCCGCCACGACCTGCACCGCGAACATCGCGAGCATCAGCAAGTACTCGTAGCCCATCGAGTTGAAATTGGAGAAGTCGGTGCCGTGCACCGCGATCCAATAGCCGACGCGATAGACCTCGTACGCCACGAACAAGAGCGGGAACACGTAGCTGGCGATATACGTCGGCTTCGTGGCATGCCGCAGTTCCGGGTGAAAGTGATGGACTTGTTGCATCGCAACCTCCTTGGGTAATGCTCAGCGAACGAACTCACTCTAGACCATAGAAAAACATCGATTCGACACTTTTGACATGCGTCAATCGGTAACGTGCCTCGCCGCGTACAGTAGGGTTGATCTCTACTTGTCCGCGTGAGCCGCCGCGCGTTGCCCCTCGCCATGGACCGCAAAAACGATCTCGTCAGTACGATTCTTACGGTCAGCTTGCTGGTGCTGATCGCCGTCCAATTGCTGACGCTGCGTGCCCCGGCGCAACCGATCGACTACAGCGATTTCCGGCGCCTCGTCGCCGCGCGGCAGGTCGACAATCTGGAAGTGACGCCGACGCAGATCACCGGCAACGTGCGGATGCCGGGTGCGAGTGCGCTGCTGCCCGCTTCGGCGGCTCAGGCGCTTGCAGGGCAGGGCTCGCCGTGGCGCTTTGCGACGGTACGGGTGGCCGACGATCGTTTGTCCGACGAACTCGCTCAGGCCGGCATTCGCTATCGCGGGGCCAGCGACAGCACCTGGATGGGCACGGTGCTGTCGTGGATCGTGCCCGCGATCGCCTTCTTCTTCGTATGGGGCTTGTTGATGCGGCGCGGCGGCGGCGCGATGCAAGACTTCATGGGGGTCGGCAAGAGCAAGCCGCGCGTATACGTGCAAAAAGAAACGGGCGTGACGTTCGACGATATCGCGGGCATCGACGAGGCCAAGGCCGAGTTGCAGCAAATCGTCGAATTTCTACGCAATGCCGAACGCTACCGGCGCCTCGGCGGAAAAATTCCGAAAGGCGTGCTGATCGTCGGGGCGCCCGGTACCGGCAAGACGCTGCTCGCGAAAGCCGTGGCCGGCGAGGCGTCGGTGCCGTTTTTCTCGATCAGCGGATCGGCGTTCGTCGAAATGTTCGTCGGCGTGGGCGCGGCCCGCGTGCGAGACCTCTTCGAACAGGCCCAGCAAAAGGCGCCTTGCATCGTGTTCATCGACGAGCTCGATGCGCTCGGCAAGGTACGCGGCACCGGAGTGAGTTCCGGCAACGACGAGCGCGAACAAACGCTTAATCAGTTGCTCGTGGAAATGGACGGCTTCCAGCCGAATTCGGGCGTCATCATCATGGCCGCGACGAACCGGCCCGAGATCCTCGATCCCGCCCTGTTGCGGCCGGGCCGTTTCGATCGCCATATCGCGATCGACCGGCCCGACTTGATCGGACGGCGCCAGATCCTTTCGGTACACGTGAAGCACGTCAAACTCGCCGAGGACGTCGATTTGGGCGAACTGGCTTCGCGTACGCCCGGCTTCGTCGGCGCCGACTTAGCGAACGTGGTCAACGAAGCAGCGCTGCACGCCGCCGAACTCGATAAGCCGGCCGTGCAGATGGCGGACTTCGACGAGGCGATCGATCGTGCAATGGCGGGCATGGAGCGTAAGAGCCGCGTCATGAATGCCGAAGAGAAGCTCATCATCGCGCATCACGAAGCCGGGCACGCGCTCGTCGCGCACAGCCGCGCGCACTCCGATCCGGTCAAGAAGGTGTCGATCATTCCGCGCGGCGTGGCAGCGCTCGGCTACACGCAGCAGGTGCCGACCGAAGACCGCTACGTGTTACGCAAGAGCGAATTGCTCGACCGGCTCGACGTGCTGCTCGGCGGCCGCGTGGCCGAGGAAATCGTCTTCGGAGATGTGTCGACGGGCGCGGAAAACGATCTCGAACGCGCCACTGCAATGGCGCGCCATATGGTCGAGCGCTACGGCATGAGCGAGCGCATCGGTCTCGCGACGCTCAATTCGACGACGTATCCGGTTCCCGGCGACGGCACGCGTTACAGCGAAAGCACGGCGCGGCTCGTGGACGAGGAAGTCAGGCGGTTGTTGCGCGAGTCGCACGAGCGCGTCGAGCGGACGCTTCGCGAGCGCCGCGAACCGCTCGAGCGCATCGCCAAGCGGCTGCTCGAGTGCGAGGTGATCGACCGCGAAACGTTGATTCAGCTGATCGACGGCGAGCGGCCGGCCAATTCGACCAATGCGCCGCGCAATTGCGCGAACTCGCTGGCTTTGTCGAGAAAGAGCGTCGCGCCGAGTTCGTAACAGACCTTGCGCATCTGCGCATAGGCGGAATTGCTGAGCACGATGGCCGGCATCGCGGGCCGGTGCTCATGCAGCCATTTCAAAATCGTCAGGCCGCTCGTGCCGGCTCTGAGCTGCAAATCGACGATCACGACGTCGGGCTTGTTCGCATCGATGGCGGCAAGGGCCTGCGACGGCTCGTCGGCTTCGGCCACGATATGTGCACCGGGCACGGTCCGCACGAGTTCGCACAGGCGCTCGCGGATGGGTGCATAGTCTTCTACGAGTAGTACCTTCATGGCAGACACGCATTAGTTCGAGTTCATGATTTGGAGTGTCCGCGAATCCCCGGTTCGGCGAAATCAGCCGTGGACTTGATTCGTGTGCGGCTTTTGGCGGCGCTGTCGGAGAAGGCTTACAGCGGTACGCGGGCAAACGTTTGCGAAAATGCTCATTGCCGCAATGGCAGTCACGGGCGGCGAGCGCTAGACTGACGTATTGTTCGAAGCCGGAGCCGGACCGTGAACACTGAGCCGATACCCTCGAATGGCCGGGGCGAAGGTCCGTCGCTCACACGCATTTCGCCCGAAGCGCGCTATCGGGCCATGGTCGACGCCATTAAGGACTACGCGATCTTCCTGCTCGATACAAAGGGTCGGATCGCGACGTGGAATGCCGGGGCCGAACGAATCAAGGGTTATCGCGCCGAGGAAATCATCGGCCGCCATTTTTCCGTGTTTTATCCCGAAGACGTCGCGGCGCGCGGCTATCCCGCCGCGGAACTGCGCCGCGCGGCGGAGCTCGGCCGTTGGGAAGACGAGGGCTGGCGCGTGCGCAAGGACGGCTCGCGGTTTTGGGCCAACGTGGTGATTACCGCCCTGCACGACGAGCACGGGGCGGTGCTGGGGTTCGCCAAGGTCACGCGCGACATCACCGAGCGGCGGCGAAACGAAGAGCAGTTGCGCAAAAGCTAGGAGCGGATGCGCCGCCTCATGGACGCCGTCGAGGATGCGATCTTCATGCTGAATCCGCAGGGCCAAGTCACGAGTTGGAACGGCGGCGCCTTGCGCGTGCTGGGCTTTCATGCGACGGAAATCATCGGGCGGCACTTCT
>NZ_JBQCIV010000103.1:0-79711 GCF_051953405.1 Trinickia sp.
GCAGGCCACGGGCGACGCGCTGCGTTTCCCGGTGCAATGGGTGGCGCGCCAGGACGGCGCGAGCGCCGACGACTTCCGCGGCTACATGGGCCGTGTGGAGGCGGGCGAAGTGCGCGTGGGCGATACGATCGTCGTGCTGCCGGCCCAGCGCGAAGCGACAGTGGCGGAAATCATCGCGCCGGTGCCGGGCGGCACAGCGGCCGTGGATCGCGCCTTCGCGGGACAAACGGTGACGATCCGCTTGACGCAAGACGTGGACGTCTCGCGCGGCGATACGTTCGTGGCGGCGCTAGCAGCGCCGCAGCCGGCCAAGAAGCTGAATGCTGACTTATGCTGGTTCGACGAGGAACCGCTTTCCACACAACGCAAATATCTACTGAAGCAGGCGACGAATACGGTATTCGCGCGAGTGAGTGCCGTGGAAGACGTGCTCGATGTTCATACGCTGTGTCAAATAAAGTCTGTTTGTGACATGAATATGAACGATATCGGCCGCGTCGTATTGGCGCTACAAAAGCCGATTATCTGCGATGCTTATGATAAGCATGCAGCTATGGGCGCATTCGTTCTTATCGACGAGGCCACGCACCACACCGTCGCAGCCGGCATGATTCGAGCATCCGCGACATAGGTGTATTGCAAAAACCGAAATAATGACTGTTAACAATACGCCACATTAAACAAAAAATTCACAAAGACGCTCCGGAAATGAGCAAAAATTCGCCCCGGCGCTATTGGGGCCGCTTACCCATTCACAAATACCACTCAAGAGAAATGATGAACAAACGTATCCTCGTGGCTGCCGTGCTCGGCAGCATCGGCGTGGCCGCTCACGCGCAAAGCAGCGTGACGTTGTACGGCTTGATCGACGCGGGCGTGAGCTATGTCAACCACGCAGGCGCGAACTCGAAGAGCCTGACGAAGTACGACGACGGCGTCGCGCAAGGCAGCCGTTGGGGCCTGAAGGGCAACGAAGACCTGGGCGGTGGCCTGAAGGCGATCTTCACGTTGGAAAGCGGCTTCAACAGCGGTAACGGCACGCTTGGCCAAAGCAATGCCACGACGCAGCGCCTGTTCGGCCGTCAAGCCTTCGTCGGTCTTGCCAAGGACGGCATGGGCTCGGTAACGTTCGGCCGCCAATACTCGATGTCGACGGACGTGCTGGCCAACTACACGACGGGCGGCAACACGGTTGCAGGCAACTACGCGTTCCACATTAACGACGTCGACCAACTGACGTCGAGCCGTGTCGACAACGCGATCAAGTTCACGAGCGCGAATTTCGCCGGCGTGACGTTCGGCGCGTTGTACGGCTTCTCGAACCAAGCCGGCGCGTTCGCCGGTGCGCAGGGCACGGGCAGCAGCAACTCGGGCGGCTCGGCACGCACGTACAGCTTCGGCCTGAACTACGCGGCCGGCCCGATCGGCGTCGGTGCGGCTTTCACCGATATCCGTTATCCGAGCCAGCAACAAGGCTTCAACACGGGAATTTCGAACGTGTCGCCCATCAGCTCGGCGAACGTCAAGGAACTGCGCACGTTCGGTCTGGGCGCGCGTTACTTGATGGGTCCGGCGGCGTTCTGGGCATTGTGGACGAACACGCGCCTCGTGCAACAGCCGGGCACGGGTTCGACGAACCTCGTGTTCGACGCGTACGAAGCCGGCGCGAAGTACTCGTTCACGCCCGCTTTGACGGCTGGCCTGGGCTACACGTACATGCACCTCGGCGATGCGGCTAAGGGTCACTTCAACCAAGTCGACCTGAGCCTCGACTACGCCCTGAGCAAGCGTACCGACGTGTACGTGCTCGGCATCTACCAAAACGCCGCGGGCAATAACGGCGGCACGGCCGTGCAAGCGCAAATCGGCGATTCGACGAGCTACTTCGGCCCGTCGGGTTCCAACTCGCAATCGCAAGTGGCCGCGCGCGTCGGCATCCGTCACAAGTTCTAATGTGACGACATAGGCGGCTCGACCGGCCGCCTATGGTCAGAAAAAAAGGGGCACCGCGATGAGCGGTGCCCCTTTTTTGCAACGTGGATTGCTTATTTGCTGAGTTCGTACCCGACGACGCCACCCGCCACGGCGCCGCCGACCGTCCCCAGCGTGCTGCCGTGCGTCAGCTTGTTGCCGGCGTACCCGCCGGCCGCCGCGCCGCCGAGCGTGCAACCCGTCAACAGCGCAAGCGACGCCATGCCCGCCGCGCATACGAACTTCAATCGTCCCAATCGCTTCATGATCGCCTCCCATCGGCCCGACGTTGCGCGTCGACGCTCGATCGAGCCCCATGCATGCCAGTTGAAAGCATGAGAAGTCACGCAAGCTCCGTGCCCACGGCCATGGGCGCGCTCATTGGCCCCGAGCCGGCCGGCCCGGCCGGTTACGAAGGATGATGCGCGACTTCGATCAATCCGGCGAAGTCGAGAATCCGCACTTCCTTTCCGTGAACTTCGATGAGGCCCTGCTTCTGAAAGCGCGACAGTGTCCGGCTCACGGTTTCGAGCTTGAGCCCGAGGAAGCTGCCGGTTTCCTCGCGCGTCATGCGCAGCACGAATAGGCTCGGCGAATACGAACGCGCTTGCCATCGACGCGACAGATCGAGCAAGAATGCGGCGACGCGCTCGTCCGCCGTCATCGTGCCGAGCAGCATCATCGCGTTGCTTTCGCGTACGAGCTGCGCGCTCAGCATGCGAAAGACATGCTGCTGTACGACCTTCACTTCGCGGCTCAGCAATTCGAGCAGGTCGTACGGCATGACGCACACGCTGCTGTCCTCGAGTGCGATCACGTCGCTCGCGTAATGATTGGCCGCGATGCCATCGGTGCCGAGCGATTCGCCCGAGACGTAAAAGCCCGTGACCTGCTCGCGGCCATCGGCCAGCAGCGTGACCTTCTTGAACGAGCCTGTGCGCACGGCGTACAAATTGGTGAAGCCATCGCCGATCCGGTACAGCGCCTCGCCCTTCTTCACATGGCGATAGCCGAGCACAAGGTTTTCCATTTGCTGCGAGCACGCGAGCGCGTCGGGATTGACCGCGCAAACGGGGCGCAGCGAGCACGTCTTGCAGGAGGACGATGCAGCGGCTCGCGGCGCTCGCGCATGGGCCGCCGGCTCGGCGTGTACCGCAATGGACAAGAGCCCCTTGTTGGCCGCCTCGTGATGGGCAGCGCGTTCGCTGGTACCGAACATTTGTCTTCTCCTGGTTGCATCGAGTTGCATCGATAAGCGCGAGACACTTCGTCGCTCCGCGCCCGGCTCGCGCTGGGCCGGCATTCATGCGACAGATGTGTCGGCATGCAGTGTCCCTCAGAGCCTTATCGCTGCCCATCATCTGGAAGATGAGCCTCGCGTCGGTGCTGGCGTACAACCTGTAGGGAAATTCCTACAACCGATGCGGCGTGCGCGATCGTGCCCGTCATGGCTAGCTTCTTGCGTTGCAGCATGTTTGTCACGTGCGGACGGCGCGGCGAACCGCCGCATGGCCGATGCGCAACGGATGCGCGCTCTCGCGAATGCATGATCCAAATCAAGTCTGCGCGGGTGCGGTGCTGTTCTAATCACAGAGTTTTGGCGATTGAATCGGTCCGCCGGCAACCAGTCGGGATTCGAGCGCGCTCTACTCCACGCGAGTGCTTTCGTCTTCGTTTGCATTGATTAGAATCGACTGCACAGCTAGGAAAAGACGCATTGCCGTTCCGGTCCGCACCGCTGCAAGCAGCAAGCCGTGGGCGCGCCACATATCGTTCGTGTCCCCGGAGACGATGACGTGATGCTGAAAAGAAGAATCGCTGCTGTGCTCCTGGCTGCGCTCGTCGGCGCGGCCGCTCACGCGCAAGAGGCGCAACCCGAGCGAGCCCCCGATACGATGCAAGCCCGTGTGCTCGCCTGCGCCGCCTGCCATGGCGCGCAAGGCCAAGGCACCGACAACGACTACTTTCCCCGCTTGGCGGGCAAGCCGGCCGGGTACCTCTACAACCAGCTCGTCGCCTTTCGCGACGGCCGGCGACAGTACCCGCCGATGAACTAGCTGCTCGCCTACCTGCCCGATGCCTACTTGCATCGGATCGCCGACTATTTCGCGAGCCAGCGTCCGCCCTATCCGAGCGCCTCGACGCGGGCCGTCTCGGCCGCGTTGCTCGCGCGCGGCGAACAACTCGTGAAGTCGGGCGATCCGAGCCGGCACATCCCGGCTTGCGCGGCCTGTCACGGCGCGGCGCTCACGGGCATGGAGCCCGCGATTCCCGGGCTGCTCGGGTTGCATGCCGAGTACATCAGCGCGCAGCTCGGCGCGTGGCGTTACGGCACGCGCAAATCGTACGCGCCCGACTGCATGCATGAAGTCGCTTCGCGTTTGACGAACGACGACATCACCGCCGTTGCCGCATGGCTTGCGGCATCGCCGGGCGCGGCCAATCCCGCGTTCGCCCCGGCGGGCAGCTTGAAGATGCCGCTGCGTTGCGGCAGCGAACCGCAATGACGGAGTCTTTCGTGCCAGCCATTCTTTCTTTCTCTCGCTCGCTTGCGCGCGTGGGCGCCGGCATCGTGCTTGCCGCATCGAGCGCGTCCGCGTGGGCCCAAGGCCCCGCGAGCGCGAACGTCGACGTCGTCAAACAGGGCGCATACCTTGCGCGCGCCGGCGATTGCATCGCTTGCCACACGCAGCCCGGCGGCAAACTCTTCGCCGGCGGCCGCCCGATGCCGACGCCGTTCGGTACGCTCTATTCGCCGAACATCACGCCCGATCCCGAAACGGGCATCGGCGGCTGGACCGCGGACGAGTTCTATCGAATGATGCACGCGGGGCGCTCGCGCGACGGCGCCCTGCTCTATCCCGCCATGCCGTATGGCGCGTACACGAAAGTCACGCGTGCCGATTCCGACGCCATCTTCGCCTATCTGCGTTCGGTGCCTGCCGTGCATCAGCCGAACCGGCCGCACGAGCTGCGTTTCCCCTACAACAACCGCGAGCTGTTGCTCGGCTGGCGCACGTTGTACTTCCGCGAAGGCGAGTACCAGGCCGAACCCACGCGCTCGGTCGAATGGAATCGCGGTGCCTACCTCGTCCAAGGTCTGGGCCATTGTTCCATGTGCCACACGGCGATCAACGCGCTCGGCGGTAGTTCGGAGTCCAAAGCATTCGAGGGTGGTCTGATCCCGATGCAGGACTGGTATGCCCCTTCGCTGACGTCGAACAAGGAGGCCGGGCTCGGCGATTGGACCATCGGCGACATCGCCGATTTGCTGCAAAAGGGCGTGTCCAAACGCGGCGCGGTGTACGGTCCGATGGCCGAGGTCGTCTACGACAGTTTGCAGTATCTGTCCGACGACGACGTGCGCGCGATGGCGGTCTACTTGAAGTCGCTGCCGCAGCACGGCGGCGAAACGCCGGCCGCCGGCGGTACCGTATCGGGCGAAGAACGCGATCTGCTCTCGCAGCTCGGCTCGAAGATTTACGATGCGCAGTGCGCGACCTGCCACGGCAAGCATGGCGAGGGCAAGCTGCCCGACTTCCCGCCGCTCGCGGGCAATCAATCGATCCAAATGACCTCGGCCGTCAATCCGGTCCGGATGGTGCTCAACGGCGGCTACGCGCCGGGCACGACCAAGAACCCCTCGCCCTACGGCATGCCGCCGTTCGCACAGTCGCTCTCCGACGAGGAAGTGGCGGCCGTCGTGACGTTCATTCGCACGGCGTGGGGCAATCACGGCACGCCGGTAACGGCCAAGGATGCCAACGCGCTGCGCTCCGCGCCGCTTTATTGAATCGAGGACGTCTTGAATCCCATGAATACCGATAACGAGGCGCATTCGAACGCCGGCGACGCCGAGGCCGAGCGCGTGGACGAAATCGTTCGCTCGGGGCCCGCGGGCGCGATCGCGGTGGCCGGCATCGCCACGGCCATCGTCGTGGCGCTCTGGTTCGCGTTCTACTTCCTGGTCTTCCTGCCGCGCGGCGTCATCCACTGAGCGAGCGATATGTCGAACATTCCTTCTTCCCGCCACGCGGAAAGCGCAGCGGTTGCCTCGCGCGTCGAGCGCAAGTGGGCGGCGGTCGCCGTGGCGATCATCGTTCTGCTCGTCGCGATGGTGGTCTACACCGGCTTGCATTGGGCGATGATGCCGCCGTCGCGCGTCGAGACGATCGATCCGACCACGCTGCACGTGTCGGGCGAATTCATCGAAAGCAACCTGGGCAGCGCCGTCGAAACGGACGGATCGGTCACCGTGCGGATCGTGGCCCAGCAGTATTCGTTCACGCCCCAATGCATCGTGGTGCCGGCCGATACGCCGATCACGTTTCGCGCGACGAGCGCCGACGTGGTGCATGGCTTTCTGATCGCCGACACCAACATCAATTCCATGGTCGAGCCGGGATACGTCTCGACCTTCAAGACGAGCTTCGCGCGCAGCGGCGAACACCTCATGCCCTGCCACGAATACTGCGGCACCGGCCACGAAGGCATGTGGGCGCATGTGAAGGTGCTCGATCGCGCCGCGTTCGACAAGCTCGCGGCCAACGCCCGGAGGCTTAGCTGTGCTCAATAACAAACGACTCGTCCTCGCGCACTTCTGGTTCGCCTTCGCCACGTTCGGCGTCGCGCTGCTGCTCGGCGCATGGCAAATGTACGTGCGCAGTCCGATGCACGCCTGGCTCGGGCAGCCCGAACTCTATTACCGCTCCGTCACCGCGCACGGCTCGGTCATGGGCTACGTTTTCCCGACGCTCATTGCGATGGGCTTCGGCTACGCGATCAGCGAGATCTCGCTCGAGCAGCCGCTCGTCGGCAAGCGCTTCGCTTGGCTCGGCTGGTGGCTCGTCGCCGTCGGTTCGATCATGGCCGTGATTCCCGTCGCGCTCGGGCGCGCCTCGGTGCTCTACACGTTTTATCCGCCGATGGTCGGCAACGCCTTCTACTACATCGGCGTCGTGCTCGTCGTGGTCGGCTCGTGGATCTGGGTGGCGCTGATGTCGATCAACCTGCGGACCTGGAAGCGCGCGAACCCGGGCAAGCCCGTGCCGCTGCCGATGTTCGCGAATGTCGCCGGCTCGTATCTGTGGGCCTGGACGGCGGTCGGCGCGGCGATCGAAATCCTGTTTCAGATCCTGCCCGTTGCGCTCGGGCTCAAGACGACGATCGATGCGGGGCTGGCGCGTGTGTTCTTTTCCTGGACGCTGCATGCCATCGTCTATTTTTGGTTGATGCCCGCTTATATCGCCTATTACACGCTCGTGCCGCGTGCGGTGGGCGGCCGGCTCTATAGCGACGCGATGGCCCGGATCTCGTTCATCTTATTCCTCGTCGTGGCGATGCCGATCGGCATTCACCATCTGTTCGCCGATCCGCAGGTCGGCTCGGGCTTCAAGTTCCTGCAATCGGTCTTTACCGCGCTCGTCTCGGTGCCGACGTTGCTGACCGTCTTCACGATTTGCGCCTCGGTGGAAATCGCGGGCCGGCTGCGCGGCGGCAGCGGTCCGTTCGGCTGGCTGCGCGCGCTGCCCTGGCACGAACCGATGATGTTGGCCGTTGCGTTCTCGTTCGTCATGCTGGGCTTTGGCGGCGCGGGCGGGCTCATCAACATGAGCTACCAGCTCGACTCGACGATTCACAACACGCAGTGGATCACGGGCCACTTTCATCTGATCTTCGGCGGCGCGATCGTCATCATGTACTTCGGCATCGCCTACGAGCTATGGCCGCAACTGACGGGACGCGCGTTGACGAGCATGAAGCTCATGCGCTGGCAACTGTGGCTTTGGTTCATCGGCATGATCGTGACGACGTTCCCGTGGCACTACGCCGGCATTCTCGGCATGCCGCGGCGCATGGCCTACTTCGACTACAGCAACCCGGCGATCGCACCCGAGGCGATCACGGTGGATATGTCGGTGATCGGCGCGCTGATTCTGGTCGCTTCGGCCGTGCTGTTCTTTATCGTACTCGCGCGCGGCCACCGCGGCGAAAAGACGGTGCAGCCGGCGTTCACGTTCGCGACCGCGGTGCACCCGCCTACGACACTGCCGGTCGCACTCAATAGTTTCGGTCTGTGGGTCGCGCTGATGATCGCCCTGACCGTCGTCAACTACGGCTACCCGATCGCCCAACTGCTCGCGCTCAAGCAGTCGTCGGTACCCGCGATCTATATGGGAGGCCCGCGATGAGCACCGAACGTCTGTTCTCGCTGCGCAACCGGTGGTTCACCGTCAGCGTCGGGTTGACGGCCGGCGTGGCCATCGTTTCGATCTTGATCGGCTTTATCTGGTTGCCGTCAGTTCAAACCGATAAGCCGTTCACGGGCATTTGGAACTCGATCTGCAGCGCGGCCGGCGTGCCGCAGCAATGGTTCGTGTCGACGCCTGTGACATCGAACGTGAAGACGAGCGAGGTGGTCGTCACGCCGACGATGTTCGCGCATGTCGATGCGCTCTCGATCGGCCGCGGTGCGACGCTGGCGTTGCGCTGTTCGATGTGTCACGGGCCGCAAGGCGTCAGCCAGGCGAATTCGCCGAATCTCGCGGGGCAATACGAAACGGTGGTCTACAAGCAGCTCAAGGATTTTCAGAGCGGCGCCCGCACGAACGCCGTCATGAGCCCGATGGTCGGCGCGCTGTCCGATCAGGACATGCGCGATCTGGCCGCGTACTACGCGTCTTTGCCGAAGCTGGCCGGCTATCATCCCGCGGGCCAACCGGTGCCGCCGATCGTGGCGTCGGGATCGCCGATGCGCAACATCGCACCGTGCGCATCGTGTCACGGCGCGGCCGATCACAAAACCGGCGCGCCTTGGCTCGAAGGCGAACCGGTGGCCTATATCCGCGCGCAATTGCAAACGTTCGCAGCGGGCGAGCGTCACAACGATATCGCCGAGCAGATGCGTAACGTGGCTCGGCAAATGACGCCGGCCGAGATCGAAGCGGCGGCACGCTACTACGCGAGCCAGCCATAAACGGTTCGGCAGAACCGGGCGCCGGCGCACGCGCCACGCTCGGGCGGCGTCAAACCGACGTTTTCGTGAACCATTCGCGTGCCTTGAGCATGCCGTTCCAATAGAACCACGGCAACAGTTTGGCCTTGAGCAGCCACGCGAGAGTGCTGGGCTGGGTCGGATCGAGCGGGAACGTCGGCAAGAGTTTGCCGCCATAGCCGAATTCCGCCAGCACGACCTTGCCCTTTTCGACCGTCAGCGGGCAGGCCCCATAGCCGTCGTAGCGACGCGGCATCAAGCGGCCCGCACGCATGGCCAGCAGGTTCTCGGCGACGACGACCGCTTGCTTGCGCGCGGCGGCAGCCGTTTTCGCATTGGGCACCGAGCACACATCGCCGAGTGCGAACACGTTCGGATACCGCGGGTGCTGCAGCGTCGCATGATCGACTTCGCACCAGCCGGCCGGATCGGCCAATGCGCTGTCGCGAATGAAATCGGGCGCCACTTGCGGCGGGACGACGTGAATCATGTCGAACGGCTTGGCCACGCGCGTCGTGACGCCATCGGCGCCGGCGACATCGAAATGCGCGACCTTGCCTGGGCCGTCCACGGCCACGAGATTCGAGCTGAACGCCAGATTTGCCCGATAACGCATGACGTATTTCATTAGGGCGGGTACGAACGCGGCGACGCCGAACAATACCGCGCCGGCCGTGTTGAACTCGACATCGATTCGATCGAGCACGCCCGAACGGCGCCAATGATCGCAAGCGAGGTACATCGCCTTTTGCGGTGCGCCTGCGCATTTGATGGGCATCGCCGGTTGCGTGAAGAGCGCCGAACCGCCTTGCATCGAGCGCACGAGATCCCAGGTATAAGGTGCCAAATCGTAACGATAGTTCGACGTCACGCCGTCCTTGCCGAGTGCTTGCTCGAGGCCGTCGATGCGCTCCCATGCGAGACGCAGCCCCGCCGCGACGATGAGATCGCGATACGGAACGGTTTGACCGTTGTCGAGCCGCACGCGGTTTTCGTCGGGCTCGATGCGGGCCACCGCTGCGCGAATCCACGTGACGCCGTCGGGCATCACTTCGTTCATCGGCCGACGGGTGCGCTCGACGTCGAACAGACCGCCGCCCACGAGCGTCCATGCAGGCTGGTAATCGTGCGTCTCGCGCGGCTCGACGATGGCGATCGTCAAGCTCGGCTGACGGCGCAAGAGGCTCGCCGTCACGGCGATGCCCGCCGATCCGCCGCCGATCACGACGACATCGAACGTGGTGTCCCACGTGCAAGCGGGGGCGACGCTCGGCGCGCTGTGCTGCGGCATGCTGGTGTTCGACATCGGCGTGATCTCCCGATCAGGTACGAGCGGCAACGCGCCGCGTGAACATTGAATGAAGGGCCATTCCCGCGAGCATCGCGAGCACGAACAGCCACGCTTTGGGTTCGCCGCTGGACGCGGTGACGAGCGCCGGGCCCGGACAAAAGCCGGCGAGCCCCCAGCCGATGCCGAACAGGGCGCTGCCGACGATGAGAGGACGGTCGAGCCGGGTGGCGCTCGGCCACGACATCGGGGCACCGAGCAAGGTCGTGCTCCGGCGGCGTGCGATCGCGAAGGCAACGGCGCCGATCGCGACGGCGCCGCCCATGACGAAAGCAAGGGAAGGATCCCAGCGGCCGGCCAGGTCGAGAAAGCCGAGCACTTTCGAGGGATCGGCCATGTGGGACACGATAAGGCCTAGGCCGAAAAGCAAGCCTGCGGCGAACGCGGACAAAGCGAGCATGTGGGTGGGATACGGTTAAAGGTGCTTGAGTAGGAAGACGGTGAGAAAGCCGAACGCCATGAACGTGGCCGTCGCCGCAAACGATCGCCCGGAACCGCGCGAAATACCGCACACGCCGTGGCCGCTCGTGCAGCCCGATCCGTATCGGGTGCCGAAGCCCACGAGCAGACCGGCGGCGATCAGCATGGGATTCGAGGCCGCGACGACGACTTCGGGCAGCGGCGCGACGAGGCGCCAAAGCCAAGGCGCGGCGATCAGCCCGACGAGAAAGGCGAGCGGCGAAGCGCGATCGGTCGAGGCCTTATCGATCAGACGGCCGAGCATACCGCTGATGCCCGCGATGCGCCCGTTGAGCAACATATACAGCGCCGCCGCCAGGCCGATCATGATGCCGCCCGCTAACGCGGAGGACGGGGTGAAGTGCAACGTGTCGAGCGTCATGCCTTCCCGCCCTTGGCCTTGCCGCAAAACAGCTCCGATAACGTCTGCATCACCCTCACGACTTCGTAGCTGGCGAGACTGTAGTAGATGTACTTGCCTTCTCGCCGGGCGGCGACGAGCCCTTCTTCCCGCAATACGCCGAGATGTTGCGACAGGCTCGGCTGATGCAGCCCGACGCTCGCTTCGAGTTCGCCCACGTTCTGCTCCCCCGCTGTGAGCTGGCAGAGCAGCAACAAACGATCCTCGTGCGCCATCGCTTTGAGCAAGGCACAACACTGCGCCGCCGATTGGCGCAACTCGTCCCGGCTTTGTGCACTAAGCTGATCTTGCATCTGTGCCGCATCCATCTGTCAATATGTTGACGAACATTATATTGATGGATATAGTGTTTGGCAACTTCACATTTGAACCGAGGCTTGGCGATGCATCCCTGCGTAGAGCCGTTTTTCGATCCGGCCACCTCCACCTTTACCTACGTCGTGCATGCCGGCGATGGCACCCCGGCCGCCATCATCGATTCGGTGCTCGATTACGATCCGAAATCGGGCCGTACATCGACGGCGTCGAGCGATCGCGTGATCGCTTTCGTGCGCGAGCACGGGTTGCAGGTGCAATGGCTGCTCGAAACGCATGCGCATGCGGACCATTTGTCCGCAGCGCAGTATTTGAAGTCGCATGTTGGCGGCGAGATCGGCATCGGCGAGCAAATCCGCACGGTCCAGCACAAGTTCAAAGGGGTGTTCAACCTCGGCGCCGACGTGTCGGAGGACGGCGCGCAATTCGATCATCTGTTCGCGGCCGACGAAACCTTCTCGATCGGCTCGCTCACCGCCCGCGCATTGCACGTGCCGGGGCATACCCCTGCCGACATCGCCTATTGGATCGGCGATGCCGTGTTCGTCGGCGATACGTTGTTTATGCCCGATGTGGGTTCGGCGCGCTGCGATTTCCCCGGTGGCGACGCGCACATGCTCTACCGATCCGTGAAAACGTTGCTGTCGCTACCGCCGCAAACGCGCTTGTTCATGTGTCACGACTATCCGCCGCCCTCGCGTGCCGCGCGTTGCGAAACGACCGTCGACGAACAGCGCCGTGCGAACGTGCATCTGCACGAAGGCGTGACCGAGGGCGAGTTCGTCGAGATGCGCGTCGCGCGCGATCGCACGCTTTCGATGCCGGTGCTGATCTTGCCGGCCGTCCAAGTGAACATTCGTGCAGGCGACATGCCGCCGCCCGAATCGAACGGTATTCGCTATCTGAAGATCCCGCTGAACGTGTTTTGATCGAGCGTGGGGGCGTGCGCAAAGCGCGCCCGGCATCAAGCCTCGCCTTGTCTCCGCCTCACCTTCGCTTCACTTCCGCGCAAGCCGTACCAGCGGACGTTCTGCGGTGTTGAGCCCGAGCAATCGCGTGAGCTTGCCCTGCTCGGCCGCGATATCGGCCAGCGTGAATTTGTCGAGCACATCGAAATAAGCGCGCAACGCGCTGCCGAGCACACCGCGTAGCCCGCACGCCGCGGTAATCACACAAGCGTTGCCCTCGGTATCGAAGCACTCGACCATGCGGAAATCCGGCTCCGTCGTTCGTACGACATCGCCGACGGTGATGCGAGAAGCCGGCCGGCCGAGCTTCAATCCTCCTGTCCGGCCGCGCGTCGTGCTCAAGTAACCGGCGCGCCCGAGCGCGTGCACGATCTTGACGAGGTGTCCGCGCGCAATGCCTAGCGCTTCGGAGATTTCCCCGATCGTGACAAGTTCGTCGGAGCGAACGGCCGCGTACATCAGCACGCGCAGGCTGTAATCGGTGAAGTCCGTGAGTCGCATAGCGCACCTATAAAGTCGATTAATTGTATATCTTTTAGGCGCATTCGCACCTGCTTTGCTCGCCCTAGCGCCTCGCGCGGCGGCTGCGTGCGAACGAAACATTCATGACATGCATCAAGTTTGCGGCGCGCACCGGTTCGATAATGGATCCAGGGCGGCCACGCCGTGCGGCCCCGACCATCAACGAGAAAGACCATGTCCGTTCATGTGGAGCCTAGCCGCTCGACCCGTGAAGGCGACTCGCTCTCCGATATCGGCCGCATCGCCGACATCGAACTATCGGAGGCGCTGGTTCGCCGCTTCGACACCGCGGGACCGCGCTATACGTCTTACCCGACCGCCGATCGTTTCGCGCCCGAGTTCGACGAAGCCGCCTATCGCGGCCACCTTGCCGAACGCGCCCAGGCGGCGACTAAACCGCCGCTTTCCGTCTATGTGCATTTGCCGTTTTGCGAATCGCTTTGCTACTTTTGCGCGTGTAACAAGGTCATCACGCGCGACCACGGTCGCGCGGCGGAGTATCTCGCCTATCTGCTGCGCGAAATAGCGATGGTCGCGCCCGAGCTGGGGCGCGAGCGGCGCACGTCGCAGCTTCATCTCGGCGGCGGAACGCCGACGTTTTTCAGCATCGCCGAACTCGGCCGTCTGACCGACGCGTTGCGCGGGCATTTCGATTTCGACGAGCAGGCCGAACTGGGCGTGGAGATCGACCCGCGAACCGTAACCGACGACACCTTGTCGCAGCTCGCGGCACTGGGGTTCAACCGCACGAGCTTCGGCGTTCAGGATTTCGATCCGGCCGTGCAACAGGCCGTCAATCGCATCCAACCGCTCGCGATGGTGGAGCGCGCGCTCGGCGCGAGCCGCGACGCCGGCTTCGAATCGGTCAACATCGACTTGATCTATGGCCTGCCGCGCCAATCGGCGGCGAGCTTCGACCGGACGCTGGACGAAGTCGTCCGGCTTTCGCCCGATCGCATCGCACTGTACAACTACGCCCACCTGCCGAGCCGCTTCAAGGCGCAGCGGCTGATCGATGCGGCCGAGTTGCCGCCCGCCGAAGATCGGCTCCGAATCTTCATCCGTGCAACGCGGCGCTTGCTGGAAGCAGGCTACGTCTATATCGGCCTCGATCACTTCGCCAAACCCGACGACGAACTGAGTCGCGCGCTGCGCGCAGGCAGCCTGCATCGCAACTTTCAGGGCTATACGACGAAGGCCGAGTGCGATCTCGTCGGCTTCGGCGTGTCGGCCATCGGCAAGATGGGCCGCAGCTACTGCCAATCGACGCGCTCGGTGAAGACGTATTACGAACGCTTGGACGAGGGGCGGCTGCCCGTCGAGCGCGGGCTGACGCTGTCGGCCGACGATCTGCTGCGGCGCGAAGTCATCATGACCTTGATGTGCAGCGTACCGCTCGCGTATCGGGCGATCGAGGCGCGGCATAACATCGAATTCGCGCGTTACTTCGAACGCGAACTCGTGGCGCTCGCGCCGTTCGTCGCCGCCGAGCTGATCGAGCTTGGCGACGAAGCGATTCGCATTCTGCCCAAAGGACGCCTATTCGTGAGAGCTGTCGCGATGACCTTCGATCGATATCTCGCGCGGCCTAGCACCGCATCGTATTCGAAGCTGATCTAGCTCGACGGAGCCCTTATGCAAAAGCCGAAGATCCGCGTTCAGGATTTTCTCGCCCGGATGCCGCTATTCAACGAGCTGTCAGGCGATGAACTCGACCGCATCGCACAGGGCACGACGCAACAGAGCGTCGGGCGCAAAGAGACGGTGTTTCATTGCGGCGACCCCTGCACGGGCTTGCATGCCGTCGTCTACGGACAGATCAAGCTCAGCGTGATCTCGCCGCTCGGCGAGGAAAAGGTCGTGCGGCTAGTCGGCTCCGGCGACAGCTTCGGCGAGGCGCTGATGTTTCTCGGCAAGCCGTATTTCGTTACGGCGCAGGCGCTCGCCGATTCGTTGCTGCTGCATGTGACCAAAACGGTTGTCGTCAACGAGCTGCGGGCCGATCCCGACTTCGCCTGCAAGATGCTCGCGGGCATGAGTGCGCGCCTGCACGCGTTGATGCGCGACGTCGAAGCGTATTCGCTTCGGTCGGGTACTCACCGAGTGATCGGCTATCTGCTCGCCCAGCCGGGCGAGTCGGAAACGGATGGCGAGAACGAGCCGTTGCGCGTGCAATTGGAGGTCGGAAAAAAGATGGTGGCATCCCGGCTCAACCTGACGCCCGAGCATTTCTCGCGCATCTTGCACGAACTCGGCACGCGCGGCCTCCTGGCCATCAACGGCCGCGAAATTTTTATTCCCGATCCGTCGAAGCTACGCGCGGCGTGCGCGTACTGACTCGATCTCGCGCGCCGCGCGACGATACACGCGCAGCGCGCGCGCCACGTTGACGCCGAACCACGCGCTCGACACCGCAAGAGCAAACGCGGCCGGGCGGGCGAGGGCGCCAGGCCACACGCATGCCGCGAGCATCGACACCAATGCGCCCAGATGAACCCAAAATTGTGCGCGCGCGTGCGAGTCGGGCAATACCGCTTTCACCTTCGGCACGGCGGAAGAACGCACGTCGAGCGCGGCCTGAAGGTGGTACCAAAGCAGAAACGGGACGATCTTATAGAGCATGCCGTTGATCGCCGATAGGATCGCGCCGACGAGCAGCAACACGCCGGCCGCGAATTCGAGCGATGGGGCTCGCATGGCGGCAGCGATCGTCGCCACTAGCGCGCTGCCGACGAGGCTCGTCATCGACGTACGCCAGTAGAGCGTCGTGGCATCCGGCTCGGCACGCTTTCGCCGGCGTAGCAGGGCAAGCGTGATGAAGGCGAACACGCCGAAACCGCAGAGCGGGAGCAGGACGAGCGCCGCCGCCAAATGCGGATCGAGCCGGTGTGCGAAGCTCGCCGGAAGCGAAGCGAGAACGAGCGAGAACAACGAAGCCGGCGCAAACCAGCGGGTCAGCCAACGCGGGTAGGGCTCGGTGACCTGAAACATCGGAATGACCTGATACGCCACGCCGGCCGTCAAGAGCCCGACCCAACCGCCGAGGCCCCAAAGCAAATGCATATCGGTCAGCGCGACGACATCAAGCGCGACCGGGTGCGCGAGCGAGACGGCGAGACACGCGCCGAGCGCGACGGCGAACGTCAACGCGGCCAGCGCCAGACGGATCGCGCGCAAGATGTCTTCGAGGCCCTGAGCGCGCGCACGCGAGCCGCGTGCCAACCCGATCGCGCATGCGCCGACAAACCAGAGCACGGCCGAGCCGCAGGCGAGCGCGGCGATCGGAAAGAGTGCGGCGACCGAGCTGACGAACCCACCCGCCAGGGCGATCGTGCCGAACGTGAGCAAAGCATGAATGCCGCTCGCGCCGGTTCGGCCTGCCGCAACTTGCACGCCGGCCACGACCGGCAGAATCTGCAGCAGTGCGCCGATCATCGCGCTGGCGAACACGCCGAGGGTCATGAGGTGCGTGGCAGCGAGCGTGAACGCCGACCAGCGCGTGGCGAACGCGGACGGCCCCGCATAGAACAGCAGCGCCGACGCCAGCACCGCGAACACCGGCGCGTTCAACAGCAATCGCAACGGTGCGCCGAGCGTCGGTGAGGCATCGAGATCGAGATCGCGCCGCATCAGCGCGTGCGCCAGATATCGATCTCGTAGTGCCCGGCGCTTGGGCCGCACACTTCGCAATCGAAGCCGGTCCGCGCGAGCAGCGCGAACAGAGGAAGCGGCTCGCGATCGATCACCATGCGCAGATACGCGTCGGCAGCCAGCGTGCGCAGCGCCGCGAGCACGCGCTCCATCGGTTCGGGCGGTTCGAGCCCGCACAAGACGAGCGTCGTTTCGCAGACAAGCGGTTTCATGTGGTACTTCGTCGCAGCGTGCGCGGCGCGGATAGGAGGAGGGCACACGCGGCCCACGATAGCAAAGGGCGCAGCGCGCGCGGGGAATAACCGCGTTCGCCATGAGCATACGTCCTTGCCGAAACCCCTTCTTGACCCAGGTTAAGGTCCGAGGCGCAGCGTCGCCTCACACTGTCGAACACTTGGATCGTCGTGAGGTTGTGCCGTGTCAGTGCTTGAGGCTGGATTCGAGCCCCTGCGTATCAAGGGCAAAGCGTTGTTGCCGATTGTGCAGGGCGGAATGGGGGTGGGCGTGTCCGCACATCGTTTGGCGGGGACCGTTGCCTCGCTCGGCGCACTCGGCACGATATCGAGCGTGGACTTGCGTCGGCACCATCCCGACCTGATGGCGAAGACGGGGCGCTCGCGCGATCGCGCGCTCATCGACGCCACCAATCTGGAAGCGCTTGGGCGCGAAGTGCGCGCCGCGCTGACGCTCTCGAAGGGCCGGGGCGCGGTGGCCGTGAACGTGATGCGGGCCGTGTCCGCCTATGCCGACTACGTGCGCTGCGCTTGCGAGCACGGCGCGCATGCCGTGGTCGTGGGGGCGGGGCTGCCGCTCGATTTGCCGGAACTCACGGTCGAGCATCCCGATGTCGCATTGATTCCGATCTTGTCGGATGCGCGAGGGATCGGCCTCGTGCTGAAGAAGTGGATGCGCAAGCAGCGGCTGCCCGATGCGATCGTCATCGAAAACCCGCGCTTTGCGGCCGGGCACCTCGGTGCGCCGACGCTCGACGGTGTGGCGAACCCGCATTTCGCGTTTCCGGAAGTGATCGAGGGCACGCTCGCGCTGTTCAAGGACCTTGGCCTCGAGCGCGAGAAGATTCCGCTGATCGCGGCTGGGGGGATTCACACGCACGAGCAAGTGCGCGATTTGATCGCCTTGGGCGCAACGGCCGTTCAATTGGGGACGCCGTTCGCGGTAACCGAAGAAGGCGATGCGCATCCGAACTTCAAGAAGGTGCTCGTCGAAGCGACGCCCAGCAACATCGTCACGTTCATGAGCGTGGCCGGTCTGCCGGCGCGAGCCGTGCGCACGTCATGGCTGGACGATTACCTCGACAAAGAAGCCAAGCTGCAGGGCGTGGCGAAGGCGCGCAAATGCACGGTGGGGTTCGATTGCCTGCAGCAGTGCGGCTTGCGCGACGGCATCGCCAAGCATGGCCAGTTCTGCATCGACCAGCGGCTCGCGTACGCACTTGCGGGCGACATCAAGCGCGGCTTGTTTTTCCGAGGCTCGGAGGCGTTGCCGTTCGGCAATCGGATTCGCCCCGTGCGCGAACTGATCGCGTACCTGCTGACCGGATCGCGGCCGCTCGCCGACGCCGATGCCGATGCCATCCGTTCGGATGCAGCGGGCACGGCGATTCGGCCGCCCGAACAAGCGTCTATCCATTTGCACAAAGCGGCTTGACCGCCGAACCCGATGTCCACGATCGACCCATGACGAACGATCGCTCCCCGCACCCGCAGATGGAACTTGTCTGCCCGGCGGGCAGTTTGCCCGCGCTCAAGGCGGCGATCGACAACGGTGCCGACTGCGTCTATCTCGGCTTTCGCGATGCGACGAACGCGAGAAACTTCGCCGGTCTGAACTTCGACGAAGCGTCGATCGCGAACGGCATCGCGTACGCCCATGCGCGCGGGCGCAAGGTGTTCCTCGCGCTCAATACCTACCCGCAGCCGACGGCTTGGCCCGTCTGGCGCGCGGCCGTCGACCGCGCGGCGGGCGCGGGCATCGACGCGGTCATCGTCGCCGACCCGGGGCTCATGCGCTATGCGCGCGAGCGTCATCCCGACTTGCGGTTGCATTTGTCGGTGCAAGGCTCGGCGACGAACTACGAGGCGATCGAGTTCTATCGCGCGCAATTCGGCATTTCGCGGGCCGTGCTGCCGCGCGTGTTGTCGATGACGCAAGTCGAGCACGTGATCGAGCACACGACAGTCGAACTCGAAGTATTCGGTTTCGGCAGCCTGTGCGTGATGGTGGAGGGGCGCTGCGCCTTGTCGTCGTATGTGACCGGGGAATCGCCGAATACGCACGGCGTGTGTTCGCCGGCCAAGCACGTGCGCTGGCAGCGCACGGCGCAGGGCTTGGAATCGCGGCTGAACGGCGTGCTGATCGATCGCTACGCCGACGACGAAAACGCGGGCTATCCGACGCTGTGCAAGGGCCGCTTCGACGTGGCGGATGAGCACTACTACGCGATCGAGGAGCCGACGAGCCTGAATACGCTCGAACTGTTGCCGCGACTCATGAGCATGGGCGTGCGCGCGATCAAGATCGAGGGGCGACAGCGCAGCCCGGCCTACGTCGCACAAGTAACGCGTGTCTGGCGAGAGGCGATCGATCTATGCCGAACCAACGCCCAGCGCTACACCGTAAAACCGGGATGGATGAGCGAATTGGATAAAGTGGCCGAAGGGCAGCAGCATACGCTCGGCGCTTACCATCGTCCGTGGAAATGACGCGGCGCGGCCGAAGAAGCCAGCCCGCTGGAGTGCTTGAAGTGAAACTTGCATTAGGTCCCATTCATTACTACTGGTCGCGCGTGACGACCCTGCAGTTCTACGAGGCGATGAGTACGACGAGCGTCGACATTGTCTATCTCGGCGAGACGGTCTGCTCGCGGCGGCACGAACTCAGAGCGGCCGACTGGATCGATATCGCGGACATGTTGTCCCAAGCCGGCAAAGAGGTGGTGTTGTCGACTCAAATCCTGCTCGAATCGGGCAAGGACATCGCCACGATGAAGGCGGTCGTGAACAACGGCCGCTATCTCGTCGAAGCGAACGACATGGGCGCGGTGCACTGTATGAAAGGCGAGCCGTTCGTCGCCGGGCCTTGGCTCAATGTCTACAACGAGCCGACGCTGCAGGTGCTGGCCGGGCAGGGGGCCAAACGTTGGGTGATCCCGCTCGAGATGAGCGCCGACGCGCTCGCTCGTATGCAAGCCGAGCGAGCCCACGGCATGCAAACCGAAGTGTTTGCCTACGGCCGCATGCCGCTCGCGTTCTCGGCGCGGTGCTTTACGGCGCGTAACCGGAACCTCCCGCGCGAGAATTGCCAATACGTGTGTATCGAGCACCCGGACGGCCTTGCGCTGAGCACGCGCGAGGGCGAGCCGTTTCTCGTGCTCAACGGCGTGTCGGTGCAATCGGCGCGGGTCTACAACCTCATCGATTCGATCGATACCTTGAAAAGGCTCGGCGTGGACGTCTTGCGAATCAGCCCGCAATCGCAGGGAACGGGCGAGATCGTCGAGTGCTTCCGCAGTGTGATCGACGCGGACGCGACGGGGGCGCAGGCGCTCGAGCGCATGGGCCGGCTCATGCCGGAATCGCGCTGCGACGGCTATTGGTACGGCATGCCGGGGCTTGCGCGGCAGGCCGAGACTTGGATCGAACAATAAGGAGCGCCGCATGAGCCAAGCGACCTATCGCGTGCCCACGTTCGTTCGCGGCGTGCTGTCGAGGTTGCCCGTGTATCCGGGTTCGTTGTTGTTTTCGGGCGGCTTGAACGTCGTCCTCAAGCGGCACCTGCCCGACGATACGCTGAAGCAACTCGAAGGACGCCTTCTACGCATCGACGTGCGCGATGCGGGTGTCGTATTCGATTTCGTTTATCGCGACGGGGCGTTTCGCGCCGCGCGACACGAGGGCGAGGTGGCCCTGACGATCGGTGCGAGTGCCTACGATTTCCTGCAGTTAGCGCGGCGAACGCAGGATCCCGACACGCTGTTCTTCAGCCGCCGTCTGACGATGGAAGGCGATACCGAGCTGGGCTTGCTCGTGAAGAATTCGCTCGATGCGATCGATCTGTCGACGCTGTTCGCTGCGCGCGTGGGGCCGATGGCCGCGTTTAGGCGGCGGCGACCGACCCAGCAGCCATAGAGGAATCCGCGCAGCTCGTGTTGCAGGGTTGCGGCGCGAGGGAAGGAAAGGAAAAGGAAAGTCGATGAACAACGAACGTCGTGTTTTGCCGCTCGTCTACTCGTGCTCGGGGTGCTCGAGCGCGGCGCAGATGGCCAACTACGTGGCCGTGCAACTCGATCGCCGCGGTTCGGCCGAGATGTCGTGTATCGCCGGTGTCGGCGGCGACGTGCCGGCATTGCTCAAGCTGGCGCATTCGGGGCGGCCCATCATCGCGATCGACGGATGCGCGCTGGCCTGCGTGAAGCATTCGCTCGAGCGGCACGGGATTGCTGTCGACGAATACGTGCAGTTGGCGGAGCATGGCGTGAAAAAGCGCTTCCATGCGGATTTCGATCCGCAACAAGCGGAACCGGTGATCGCGCAGGTGCAGGCGCTCGCGCACGCACTGAACGAGAGCACGCCGAGCCGGGACGAAGCGCTGAGTCACACCACGTAAACACGTCAGGCCGGCCGGCGCGACTTAAGCACGGCGCACGTCGAAAGCGAGAAAGCGCTGCCGGATTCGCTCGAGTACCGCTTCGCTCGGGTAATGCGCCGTCGCGATCGAATTCAATGCCGCGTCGCGCGAGCCTTGTTTGCGGAACACTTGCAGCACATACTTTCGGACGCCCATGCCGGCCAGCATGTCCGCCAGCCTCAGTAACGCGTCCTCGGACAGCAAGCTAGGATGCACGGTCGTCCGGCATTCGTAGTCGATGCCGCTCGCCAGCAGTGCTTGTAGGCAGCGCCGCGCCGGCTCGCCGCTCGCGCGTACGCGCGTCACGCGCTTGTAATCGTCGAAGGGCGCCTTCACGTCGAATCCAACCCAATCGAGCAGCGGCAACACGCCTTCGAATCGCCGGGCATGCGTGCCGGCGCTGTGTAACCCGACCTTGAAGCCGAGTGCGCGCACCTCGCCGATTGCACTCGCGAGCGCGGGATCGGAGGTCGGCTCGCCGCCGCTGAAGACGACGCCGTCGATCAGTCCCACGCGCCGCGACAGAAGACGCATGACGTCGACCCAGCGCACCGCGCCCGTCGCGGTGCGCGGCTGCAGATGCGTGTTGTGGCAATAGCCGCAGCGCCACGGGCATCCTTGCACGAACACGACGGCCGCGAGCAACCCCGGGAAGTCGGTTGCGGTAAACGCGGTCAGCCCGCCGACCTTGAGGGACCGGCGGGCTGCGGCGCCGTTCGCACCGCGCGCGGATGCCCTGTCAGGCAGCACGCGAGGCCTCTTCCGTGAAGTAAGTGCGCTCGTAGAACTCGCCTTTTTTTCCGGTGTTGAACGATGAGACAGGCCGGTGATAGCCCATGACGCGCGTCCAGATTTCGCAGCGCTGACGTTCGTCGTCGCTCAACGCCGAGGCCGCCGCGTTCGAAGCAAGGGTCGTTTCGTTCATGATTAGGACTCCATGGTTTCAAGTTGAGGGGTTTTGCTCCGAAGCAGCGCCTCGTCGCATTGGGGACAGAATTCGTGCCGCCCCGGCAGATAGCCGTGCTTGGGACAAATGGAAAACGTGGGCGTGACCGTGATGTAGGGCAGCGAGAAACGGCTCAGGGTGCGCTTGACGAGTTCGCGGCACGCCGCGGCCGAGGAGATCGGCTCGGTCATGTAAAGGTGCAGGACCGTCCCGCCCGTGTACTTGCGCTGCAAATCGTCTTGATGCTCGAGCGCTTCGAACGGATCGTCGGTGAAGCCTACCGGCAACTGCGACGAATTCGTGTAGTAGGGCATCTCGGGTGTGCCGGCTTGCACGATGCCGGGGTAGCGCTTGCGGTCTTCCTTGGCGAAGCGGTAGGTCGTGCCCTCCGCCGGCGTGGCTTCGAGGTTGTACATGTGCCCCGTCTCTTCCTGAAACGCGAGCATCTTGGCCCGCACGCGGTCGAGCAGACGAACCGCCATGCCGTGCCCCCACTCGGTCGTCAGATCGTGTTCGTCGCCCGTGAAGTTGCGCACCATCTCGTTGATGCCGTTCACGCCGAGCGTCGAAAAGTGATTGCGCAGCGTGCCGAGGTAGCGCTTCGTGTACGGGAACAGGCCGTTGTCGATGTGATGCTGGATCACGCGCCGCTTCAATTCGAGGCTGTCTTTGCCGAGTTCGAGCAGCGCATCCACGCGCGCCATTAAAGCGGCCTCGTCGCCGGCATGCAGGTAACCGAGCCGTGCGCAGTTCAACGTCACGACGCCGATCGAACCGGTCTGCTCCGCCGAACCGAACAGCCCGTTGCCGCGCTTGAGCAGCTCGCGCAGGTCGAGCTGCAGCCGGCAGCACATCGATCGGATCATGTTGGGCTTGAGTTCGGAATTGATGAAGTTCTGGAAATACGGCAGGCCGTAGCGCGCCGTCATGTCGAATAGGCGCGTGGCGTTGGGGCTGTCCCAATCGAAGTCGGGCGTGATGTTGTAGGTGGGGATCGGGAATGTGAAAACGCGTCCCTTCGCGTCGCCGGCCTGCATGACTTCGATATAGGCGCGGTTGATCATATCCATCTCGCCTTGCAAATCGCCGTAGCAAAAATCCACCTCCTTGCCGCCGATCACCGGCACCTGCTCGCGTAAATCCTCGGGACAGACCCAATCGAAGGTCAAATTCGTAAACGGTGTTTGCGTTCCCCAGCGGGACGGCACGTTCAGGTTGTAGATGAGTTCTTGAACGTATTGCCGCACTTCGTCGTAGCGAAGCCGGTCCACCCGGACGAACGGCGCCATGTAGGTATCGAACGAACTGAACGCTTGCGCGCCGGCCCATTCGTTCTGCAACGTGCCGAGAAAATTGACGATCTGCCCAACGGCGCTCGACATGTGCTTGGGCGGCGCCGCTTCCACTTTGCCGGGCACGCCGTTCAGCCCTTCCGTCAGCAACGTGCGCAGCGACCAGCCGGCGCAATAGCCCGAGAGCATGTCGAGATCGTGGATGTGGAGATCGGCGTCGCGGTGGGCTTGGCCGATCGCGGGCGGGTACACGTGGCTCAGCCAATAGTTGGCCACGAGCTTGCCCGAGATGTTGAGAATCAGGCCGCCCAGCGAATAGCCTTGATTGGCATTCGCATTCACGCGCCAATCGCGGCGATCGAGGTATTCGTCGATGGCGGATGCGACTTCGACGTACGGCTTGGTCGGCGCCGGCGCCTGCGTGTGAAGGTCGGCATCGCTTGAGGGGGCACACGTCGGTCGGCGGTCCATGAGCTTCCTTGGTTGGCACAAGATGTTGTGGTGATGTCCATCGTATGCACCACCTATCGTGTGGTCAATGCGGCCGACCCGCCATATTGCGTCTGCTTGATCTGCATTAAGTTTCGTCCGCGCGCGCACTCGGCGCGTGCGCGGCGAATTGTCGTCGAAGCTCAGCCGCTGCAACCGCAGCCGCCGTTGCCGCCCCCGCCGCAACCGGCTTCGGCGTCCGCGGCTCGATGCGCCTCGTGCGTGGCGGCGAGTTGTATGCCGAAGTCGATGACGATGCGCTCCGGCTGGCGCTCGACGTATTGAATGCGTACTTGGTCGCCGTAACGCTGCTGAATCTGACGCAGCAGCGGCAGGGGATCGTGATCGTTCACGAAGCGCATCGTCTCGCCGTGATCGAGCGTTTCGAGCGCGGCGAAGATGGCGGCATGGCGGAAGCGCTTGGCAATGCCGCGTGCATCGAGGATATTGGTCGTATCGGGGTGGCTAAGGGGCATCGTGAACTCCATTCGTTGGGGGAGGGGAACAAGCTTGGCGGGCCTTGCGATGGGCGGCCCTGGCGGCGGCAACCATGACCGCCGCGAACAACAGGAGCGCGGCCGCGTTGCCTAGCGCGCCGGCGCGTCGCAGCCCGAACAGATCGAGCAGCGACCCGCTCACGCGCACGGCAAGCGCCGCGTGCAGTGCGAGGAGCGGCACGTAAAAGCCGGCGTGGTAACGGACGCGGATTCGTGCGACCGCCGGCAGGACGATCGGCGCATGTCCGAGCGCCATGGACATGACGAAGCCGAGCGTCAGCGCATGCAGCGCCGCGTCGTGCCAGGGATGTGCGCTGCGCCACGCGCCGGCGAGGCCGAGGATGCCGCTCAGCGCGAGCCATCCGTAGCCCGAGAGCAGGCACACGGCGATAAAGCGAGTGAGCCCGTGCTGGCGCACGGTGATGCGCGCAATGTCGTAGCGCGCGAGCCAAGCGGCCAACGCGAGCAGACAGGCCGAGAACGCGCGCAACGCGACATCGGGTGCGAAGGGCGATGCGATCACGGCCGCGAGCAGGACGGCGACGGTAAGCACGAAGAGCGCACGCGCATAGCGGGGTGTGGGGCGCATGCGCGTCAGCTCGAGTCGCTCGGCTGCAATCGTCAATACGAGGAAAGCGACCCAGCTCGGTACGGCGTCGAGTGCCGAGCCGGTGAAGAGCCAGAGCGCATTGCCGAACCACCAGGCGAAGACACCGAGCGAGAGGATCGCCAGGTGCAGGGCGGCGTGCCGACGCAATAGGCCGAACACGCTAGCCGCGGCGCTCGTCGCGGCGCCGAGCAGCAACGCTTGCGCAAGCGCGACAGGCGCACCGGCCAGCAATGCCCAGCCCGCGAGCACGGCCGCGACCGGGGCGCCCAGATGCCGGCCGCCGCCGAGCGCGACGGCGCGCTCGAGGCTAACTAGCGCACCGAAAAAAACCGGCAGCACGAGTACGCCGTGCCAAGCGGCCTTCGATAGCGCGTGGCTCGGAACCGAAACGCCGAACCGCGCCAGCCCGGCAAGTACGCCGCAGACGAACGTCGGCACGATGAAGAGCGCGAACGCGATCCGCGCCGACACGCGAAACGGACGAGGCGCTGGCGCACCCTTCGCGTCGGGCGAGCCGGCCGCGCGCGGCAAGGGGTTCAATCGTCGGTCCATCCGAGCGCCTCGCGTGCGGCCTCGCTCATCATCGCCGGGTTCCAGGGCGGTTCCCAGACCAGATCGATGTCGACGCTCGTCCCAAACGCGAGCGACGCGTCGATGGCAGCGTGGACGTCTTCGAGAATCGATTCGCCCATGGGGCAAGCGGGGGACGTCATCGTCAACGCGATGCGCCAGCCGTCCGTCTTCGATTCGATGTCGTAAACAAGGCCGAGATCGACGATGTTGACGCCGATCTCGGGATCGATGACCGCAAGCAGCGCGGCGCGTATGCGTTCACGCGTGGCGGGGTTATCCGAGACAATCGGTAAGGACTCCATGGCATTTCTCCTCGGCACGGCGTGCCGTCGAATGCGGCGGCCGGCACGATCGAGCCGGCCGCCGCGCGGGTTGAAGCGGTGGTATCGATCGATCAGACCCGTCGTGCGACGGCGCGCTGCGCCGCCGGGCTGACCGCTGCTTCGGCCGGGCGCGCCGGCTGCACGCGACGCAACAGCCGCACCGCGAACCAACCGAGATAGAGCACGCCGACCGCGAACACGAGGTCGCCCGGAACGCGAATCCAAACGAGCGCCTGCATGATCGGCGCGTGCACGATCTCGGGCGAGCGGGCGTACCAAAGCCCCTTGCTGACGCTGGCCCAGGCTTCATAGATCCCCGACGGCAGGATCGAGAAGAAGACCATCATGAAGAGCCCGATGTTGAGCATCCAGAAAGCGGGCTTGAGCAACTCGTCATCCCAGGCTTCGCGCGCGGACAGCCCGCGCAAGCAGAAGAGCATCAGCCCGATGCCGAGCATGCCGTAGACGCCGAACAGTGCGGCATGGCCGTGCGCCGGCGTGATGTTCAGCCCTTGCACGTAGTAGAGCGAGATCGGCGGGTTGATCGAGAAGCCGAGCAGGCCGGCGCCGACGGTATTCCATACGCCCACAGCGACGAAGCACAGAATGGCCCACTTGTACGTCTGCACCCACGGCGCCGCTTTCGTCTTGCGATACGTATGCCAGCCTTCGAGTCCGATGAGCGCGAGCGGTACGACTTCGAACGCCGAGAACACGGCGCCCACGGCGATGACGGCCGTCGAGGCCCCCGTGAAGTACAGGTGATGCAACGTCCCGAGAATCCCGCCGAACAAGAACACGATCGTTTCGAGCACGATGGCGCGGTTAGCCGATTCGATGCGGATCAGGCCGAGGCGCGAGAAGATCAGGGCGATCACGGCGGTCGCGAACACTTCGAAGAAGCCTTCGACCCACAGGTGCACGAGCCACCATCTCCAATACTCGATCATGGAGTAGTGCGTGTGTTGGCCCCAGGCGAGCGAGGTCGAGTAGAACGCGCCGATGCAGGCGGCAGAGAGGAACACCATGCCGATGAGCCCGCGCCCGTTCGTCTCGCGGTTCTTGAGCGCCGGCAGCAGGGCGCGACCCATCAACAGCAGCCAGAACAGCAAGCCGACGAACAGCAGGATTTGCCAGATGCGGCCCATGCTCGTGTAGGCGAGGCCTTGATTGCCGATCCAGAAGGCGAAGTTCGTGCCGCGATGCTGGAGCGTGCCGAGCCAGCCGCACACGGTCGAGCCCACCACGATGAACAGCAGCGCGTAAAAGAGCACATCGACGCCGAGTTTTTGCAGCTTCGGTTCGTGGCCCGAGAGCAACGGCGAAATATAGAGACCGGTGGCGAGCCATGCGGTGGCGATCCACAGCACGCCGAGCTGCGTATGGATCGTGCGGCTCACCACCCAAGGCAGCACTTCGGCAAGCGGCAGGCCGAAGAAGCTATGGCCTTCCACCGCATAGTGCGCGGTGATCGCACCCATGCCCACTTGCACGAGCAGCAAGCCGATGACGACGTAGAAGTATTTCTTCGTCGCACGCATCGAGGGTGTCGGCTTGACGTCGACGAGCGGATCGTCTTTCGGCACGGCCACCTGTTCGTCGCCTTCCTCGCCTTCCGTTTCGCCGTGCGCGGTGTGGTACCAGATCATTCCGGCGATGCCGGCCAACAGCAGAATCACGCTTGCGATCGACCACATGCCGTTGGCGATCGTGGGGTTATTGTCGACGAGCGGTTCGTGCGGCCAGTTGTTCGTATAGGTGATGCCGGTTTGGCCCGGCCGATCGGTCGTGGCCGACCATGCCGACCAGAAGAAGAACGACGCGAGCGCGATGCGATCGTCTGCGCTCTTTACCGAGCCGGCGTTCATCGCATATTGATCGCGCAGCGTGTCGAGCGAACGATCGGTGCCGAACAGCGCTTCGTAGTGACCGGCCACCTCGCGCGCGGCCGTGGCGCGCGCGTCGGTGAGCGTGACCTTGCCCGTCGACGAGTCGTAGCGGTTCGCGCGCATTTCGCGCTTCAAACGGGCGTCGAGCATGCCTTGCTGATCGGGCGTGAGCGCCGCGTAGGGCTTGGCGAATTGTTGCTTGGCCCACACTTCGCGCAGTCCCAACGCTTCGCGATGGAGCCAGTCGGCGGACCAGTCCGGCGCCACGTAGCTGCCATGGCCCCAGACGGTGCCGAGCTGTTGGCCGCCGGCGGCGAGCCACACCTGCTGCCCGCGCTTGATCTGATCGCCCGTGAATAGCGTTTGGCCGCTATCGTCGACGACCGCGCTCGGAATCGGCGGGGCAGCGAGATAGATTTCCTTGCCGAGCCAGAGCAAGGCGGCGAACGATAGCAGGCAGACCAGCCCCAGCCATCTCCATAAGCGTTGTGTCGATTGCATATCCTCTCTCCTAGAGGGGTGAAGTGCGGCGGCGGCCGTCGTCGATCGGTGACCGCCTACCCGCGCCGGCTTAATAATGCATTGCGCATGCATGTTATAGGGCATCTTATGTTCGCTTATTGATCTATGTAAAGGTGAGGCTATACGGGAATGAGTGGCTAACTTGCGTAAAACATAGATTGAAAATCAATGTTTACGGGCGTTTGAGCGGGCATCGCGATGTTTGGTCGCAGGGGTGGGAGACGGCGTGCAATTGAGACGAGCAATAGAGCGGCCCCGGCATTTTTGCAGTTGCCCGACAGGCTCCGGCTGATATGGATCAAGGATTTTCGATCAACTTAACCGCTCCGACAGACAGGCTGCTGCTGATCGACTCTCGGCGTCCGGGTGGTGCGCTATACTTCGAACCTATCAAAATGATAGGATGTCGCTCATCGGTGAGTCACCCTTCCAAACGTCAACTCGAGAAGCACGTGCGTCTTTGCGCTGAAAGCACGTCGAACATCGTCTTCGTGCACCACGCACGCGAGCGAATGCGGCTGCGCAAGATCAACGACCCGATGGTGCTCGAAACGCTGCGTAAAGGCGTTATTCAGCGTGAACCGGAACCGGATATGAAGGCCGAAGGGGTGCGTTGCTTGATGGAGCGCTACGTGGCTGGCGTCAACGTCGGGGTTGTCGTCCTGGTCGACCATCCCGAGCCGGACTTGACCGTGATTACCGTGATCGATATCAAGAAGGGATAAGCATGTACCACTACACAGACGGTGGTCTCAAGAACGTATGGCTGGCAAGCGGCTACAAGATGCACAAGACGCCATACGGCGAAGGTATTTCGATCGAAGACCTGGACGGCCTTAGTGCGGCCATTTGTCTAGCGCTGGCACGGAAATACTCGCCACTGAGCGGCACGGAGTTTCGCTATATTCGAAGCGCCGGGATGAAGCAATCGCAGGCAGGGTTGGCCAAGCTGCTCGGCAACAACGAGCAAGCCGTGGCCCGATGGGAGAAGACCGGCAAGGTGCCTCGTTGGGCGGACAAGCTCGTTCGCCTTCTTTACCTGGCGCAAGCCGACGGCAATGTACCCATCGCGTCGGCCATCGAGCGAATCAACGCCATCGAGCGCGCGGCAAAACAAAAGATCGTACTGCGCGCGGCGAAATCGGGCTGGGCCTCCAAGATCGAAGACGACGTCCGCGAGCGCGCCGCCACCTGATCGATGCCTGAACGCCACTTGAGCGGCACGCCCGTCGTCCCGTCTCAGTTATGCGCCTCTGCGCACGCTGGGTTGAACACGCGCTTGGTGGATGGCGGGTTGTTCGCCAGCTTGCCGGCAGGACGGCGGGGGCGAGCGACGAGTTCGCCGCCGCAATTCGGGCAGCGGCCGCTCAGCACGCGCGTGGCGCAGTCTGTGCAGAACGTGCATTCGAACGAGCAGATCCATGCGCCGCCGGATTCCGGCGGTAGATCCTTGTCGCAGCATTCGCATCCAGGCCTTAGATCCAGCATCGATTGCTCCGTTTTGATTGATGCGCGATACGTTGCGCGCGACGTTTCGCCGTTGGGCGAATCATTGGCGATGCATTGGCGATAAGCGGTCGGCGCCTGATGGCCGCATTTTACCGGCCACGATCATCGCTCAGGCACGCACGGACCGTCACAAACTGCCAAATAGCTGCCATTGAGCCGCCTTTGCCGCGAGCGCGTGCCGAAACCGACGCCGCACCGACGTCATCCATCGCGCATCGACACGGCACATGCCGATTCACGCCTTGGCCGACACCGCCTTGCGGATGATCCAGCCGATCGCACAGGCGGTCAGCGCGAAACACAGCCAGAGTTCGCACCACATCTCGAAGAGCGCGGCATCGTAGGCAAATTCGCCGTCGAGACCGAAGAGCGATGCAATGTAATCGGTCGACACGCGATCGAGCAGCGTCGCGGGAAGACGGTTCATCGCGAATTTCGTGAGGACGTTGAGCACCGCTGCGATAGCGAGAAGCGGCAGTAGGGCGCGTTGCTTGGGCGTCGTCGATTTGAACGACGACCATGCGCAGTAGCCGCCGCCCGCGCAGAGCGCGACGAGCCCGACGATCAACCAGGTATCGGTGGGCGGGACCGGCAACAGAAACACGAACGGCGTCAAATCGAATACGGCCAGTAGAAAAACGACGACGGCGCGAACGGTCCGAGGGAGGTGTTTTTTCACGAGTGCGGTTGTGCTGCCAACGGAGTTTGGGTTAGCCGACGGCCGATTCGATGGATGAATACGTACGAGCCAGCATATTCGGCAGGGCGTCCGTTCAGGCCCGAAATCGCGTGATTTTGAGCGTTGGACATGCGCAGCGTCAACAGATGGCCCGACCGACCGGGCGATCTGCGTCATCGAAGGAATATGTGCGCCGCTCGCTCGTTTACGTTGGATGGCTTTCTCGCGTTGAAGCAGTTGCAGGCTCGCCGAGTCCTACATGCCGCTCCGGCAATGGGATGTTCGGCTATCGAAGGAGGTCCAGCATGAAAGCTTCGCGTCAGTTGTCCGCCGTCGAATCGAGCGGCCCCGTCTCTACCGGGTCCGCGCCTCGCCATGTGCGCGGTGCGCTTTGCGGTATCGGTCTCGCTGCACTATCGTTCGGAACCGCGATGGCGCACGGGGAGCCGATCCTACCGCCGACGTCCACGATCGGGTCGACCGTCCCGGCCAGCGGCGACCTCAATCCGTACGGCATCGCGTTTGTGCCCAACGGCGTGCCGTCGGGTGGCGCGCTGAAACCGGGCGACGTCTTGGTGTCCAACTTCAACGCCGCCTCCAACCAACAGGGCACGGGGACGACCATCGTCAAGCTAGTGGTTGACGGCGCCCCCGTGACTTTCTTCCAAGGGATGAATCTCGGACTGACGACCGCACTGGCTGTCCTCAAGAGCGGCTATGTGCTGGTGGGCAATCTTCCGACGAACGGCACGACCATCACCTCCGCCGGCTCGCTCTTGGTCGTCAACCCGCAAGGCGGGCTCGTGACCGAGCTGAAGGACGCCACACTCTTGGACGGCCCGTGGGACATGGCGGTCGTCGTCGATAAGACGACACGGGTCACGGCGTTCGTATCGAACGTGTTGAGCGGAACCGTGGCGAGGATCGATCTATCCATCGGCGCGAACGGCGCCACGTTGCTGGGCAGTTCGCGCATTGTCGCGTCCGGCTACGCCCACCGGACCGATCCCGCGGCGCTCGTTGTCGGTCCGACAGGGCTCGCTTACGACGCCGCTCACGATCTCCTGTATGTCGCGTCGACCAACGACAACGCGGTGTTCGCCGTGCCGCGCGCCGCGTCGCGTATGCGCGACGACGGGCCGGGACGGATTGTCTACCAAGACAACGAACATCTGCATGGGCCGTTGGCATTGGCCTTGGCGCCGAATGGCGATCTCGTGACCGCAAACGGGGACGCCGTGAATCCGGATTCGCAACAATCGAGCGAAATCGTCGAATTCACGCCGCAAGGGCATTTCGTCGCGCAGATGCAAGTCGACCCGACCCCGGGCGCCGCGTTCGGCTTGGCATTCGGACAAAGCGGGACCGGCCAGCCGCAGTTTGCAGCGGTCAACGACGGCACGAATACGGCGACCGTTTGGACATTGCGCCCTCGCCACGGCGAGTGATCGTCGGGAATCGCTCATTTCACCCATGACCCGACAGGAATAAAGTGCCTATGTGGCCCGTTTTCTTCATGTCACTGAGCCGTCGGGAGGCGGAGATGCGATCGATGCACGATCGATGCGCGGCGGCGCGGCGGTATTCGCGCCTAGCCACTCACGGCGGTGCCGGACGGTGAGCTTCGAATCCGACGTCGTCGGGTGGCTCCCGCAGTTGCGGCGGTACGCGCGTGCGCTGACGGGGGACCCGGCTTGGGCAGACGACTTGGTGCAGGACACGGCCGAGCGTGCGCTCACGCGCGTGCGTATGTTTCGGCCGGAGAGCAACCTGCGTGCGTGGCTGCTCACCATCTTGCGCCACCTGTACATCGACCAATTGCGGGCACGCCGCGAGATTGCCATCGACGACGAGCAAGGGCCATGGCAAACCCTCGAAGCACCGAGCGGGCAGGTCGACTCGCTCATGTTGCGCGACGTGCAGCGCATGCTGTATCGCTTGCCCTTCGAGCAAAGGGAAGTGCTGCTGCTCGTGTGCGTGGAGGAATTGAGTTATCAGGAAGTGGCGTCGGTGCTGGGCGTGCCCATCGGCACCGTGATGTCGCGGCTTGCGCGTGCGCGAGAGCACATGCGCCGGCTGTTGGAGGAGGGGGCGGCACCTCACGCGGCCGCTTTGAAAGCAGTGAGAAATAGACGATGACTGACGATCTCGACACCATCCCGACGGGGGACAACGGCGAGCCGGATATCGATGCACTGTCCGCGTTCGTCGATGGGGAATTGCCCGAGGCACGACGGCGCGCGCTGGCCGAACGGCTTGGCGTCGACCCGCGCTCGGCCAGCCTCGTGACGCACTATCGCGCGCAACGCGCTGCCTTGCGCGCCCTGTTCGCCGATCCCGCGGCGCAAGCCAACGGGCCCTGTGTAGTCGTGCGCATCCGTACGCCCTGGTGGCGCAAAGCCGCGCTGGCTGCCGGCTCGCTGGCGGCCGGCATCGCGTTGGCCTGGCTGGCGGGGGCGCTGCCGGCGAATTTCGCGCTGCGAGACGCGCACGCGGCGTTCGCTCGACAGGCAAGCCTGGCCTATTCGGTGTACGCCCCCGACCCGAATCACGCGGTGGAGATGAGCGCACCGAGCGAGGCTGCGCTAGTTGCCTGGCTGTCGAAGCGGTTGAATCGTTCGCTCTCCGTGCCGTCCTTGGGCGAATACGGGTATGCGTTCCTGGGCGGGCGGCTGTTGCCGGGCGTGGCGGGCCCCGCCGCGCAATTCATGTATGAAAATCGAAGCGGCGAGCGGCTCGCCTTGTACGTGAGTGCGGTTTCGTCGCGCGAGGCGCCGGTCCGGCTCTTGCGCGAGGGCGACCGCCGCACGTTCTATTGGGTGAGCAGCCAGACGGCTTATGCTTTATCGGGAGAGGTCGCGGACGGCCGGCTGCGCGAAATCGCGGCCGATGTTTGCGGCGATTTGGGCGGACACCCCGACCAATGGCGCTAGGGTGATCGGGACGATGGGATGGCGATGCGTGTTTTTAGTACTTGGGCAAAGACGATCGGCGTACTGGTGTATGCGGTGTATGCGGTGTGGGCGGCCGGCGCGCTTGCGGCCGGCGCTGCGGCAGCGCCCGGCTCCTTCGAGGCCGTCGCGCCGGACCCATATCGGCTCGACCCCGTCCGCTCGGGCGTCACGTTCGACGTCGAATATGTGTTGCACACGCGCCTGACGATGCACATCGATCGCATGCGCGCCCGGCTCACGGGGATCGAGGACGGTCTTGCCGCGGCCCGCGTCAGCGTGACGATCGATGCGGCGAGTGTCAAAGCGAACATGCCGTTCGTTGCGAGGATCGTCGAAGGCGACGACATGCTCGATGCGGCGCGCTACCCGGACATTCGCTTCGTCAGCACGCGTTTCGTTCGCACGGGTCCGTCAAGCGGGCTGCTGACGGGCGCGTTGACGATCCGTGCGACGACGCACCCGGTCACATTGACTGTGACCTTCGATGGCACGGCGCGCGAGGCGGGGGACGACCCGCCCACGCTTGCCTTCCTAGCGGACGGCCACTTCAGCCGGGCGGCATTCGGGCTGTCGAGGTGGCCTTCCGCCGTCGGCGACGACGTCCACATGAGGATTCGGGCTGCCTTCGTTCGGGAATGAGCGAATCGCTCGGGGGCCGGTGGACGGTGCGCGGTGCGCGAGGCTAGCCTGATGTGGGACGACGCTCCGAAGCGCATCGAACGCTCGCTTATCCGCCCACGGCTTACTCGGGGGCTCGTGTGATCAATACGTCGCCGACGACGGGACCATGAACGATGGCGCCGTTCGCGCTTTTTCGATATTCGATGCCGGCCTTGCAGGCACGCGGCGCCATCTCCCAAACCCATCCGACGAGTTGGCGTCCCGTTTCCGCAGGCGAGAATAGCGGCATGTTCATGCGCAATCCGTCGTCTTCGCCGAGACTCAGCGTGCACATGACCGTGCCTTCCTCCTCGTCGTCTTGATCCGGGTTCAGTGGTGCGATATGCGTGATCGTGGCCCGCAGCGGCTCGACGTGTACCAGCGCTTGCAGCGCCCGCGGCAAATCCGCGAATGGGGGGGCGGCGCGGCCCTCGAAAGGCTCTTCGACAAACGCATCGCTCAGCGTCACGCTGCGGAAGTAGTCGTCGCTGCGTCCCATCTCGTTCCAGCCGCCGATTGCGGTCGCCACACTTTCCAACTCGGTTGTACGCAGCAAAAACGTTGTGCCTTCCGTCCGCATGACGGTCAATTCGGCATCGTTCGCGTCGCTGCCTAGAGAATCGTTGTGCAGCGCGATCGCGAGTTCGACGGTCTCGTCGCCCTCGGCGTTGCGCGCGATTCGATAGGAACCGGTGTATGCCCGAGCGTCGGTCCGGTCGAACGTGCGGTCATCGATTTCCCAAAACAGCAGCTGATAATGGCCGTCCGCTTGAAGCGCCAGCAGTCTGTGCGAATCGAGGTAGGAGGACAGATACAGCAGCGCGAGTCCGTTGCCGGTTTCGATGCGGTCGAACAGCGAACGATATTCGTCCGGGATGGCGTCCGCCACAGTCGCAGGCTTTCGAGCGTTTGCGGCGGCGGTAGCGGTAGCGGCGTCGACGGCATCCCGAAGGCGTCGGTGCATCTCGAGGGCATCGACCTTTTTCGCACTGAGCGTCTGCGCGGCAAGCAGCGTCTCGTCGATCTCATAGACTTCGCCGGCGGCGAGCGGTCCGCATTGCCGCCGTGCGGATTGCACTAGCGACGGCGAAACGATCGCTTCGAGCGTGTCGTTTCCGCAAGCGATCTGATTGAAAAAATCGTCGAGACTCAGTGCAAGGACGCCGCTTTTCTTCGATACGGGGTCGATATAGCTGACATCCTCGTCGGTGGCGGTCAGTTTGCGATAGTAAAGAACGATGCCGAACGGCGTTAGTGCAATAGGAATGCGTTGTACCGGACGTGGCGCTGCAACGACCCAACGATCGAGGACGGATTGCCAGGCTTGCGGATCGATCAGCGCAAGTTGCAGATCGCCATAGAAGCCAAGGCCCTTTCGGCGCCACAGCTCGATCAGGCTGGCCGGGAGCATGCCTTCGTATGCCGCGATCAGTGCCTCGCTTGCCGGAGAAACCTGCTGAGCGGGCGGATGTGCATTGACGAAGCGGTGAAGGGCGAGTCGACGAAAGAAGATCATGTGGCAAGTGGCGCTGTGAAGGGGCAAGGCTATCCGATAACGCTACGCGGTAGCGTGTGCTCGGTAAAGCGCGCTGTTCGGGCTGCCCATCCGACAGGCGAGCCAAATCAGCATGACGAGCGCAAACAAGTTGATCCCAAGCTCGCCAGATTGATACCAGCCGGTGGACACAACCACATTCAAACCCAGCGTAAATGAAAACTGAAACTCGGGCGTTAGCACGTGAAATAGCTGAATGGCCCAGAAGCCTAGCCCTAGGTAGGCTGCCCAGCGCTTTCCCTTGAGACAACCCAAGCCAGCGGCGATGCCCGCGATGGCTAGCGCGAGATTGCTGAGCAGAAACACCGGCGGATTGCCGTGAGTGGAAGCCATCCACACAGTCCAAACGATGCCGAGCGATCCGTGGGTCGCGAGAATGCCCGCGACGATTTTGTCTTGCTTTGCCATATTCGTTTTACGCGATGGAGTTAACGTTCACGGTGCCCGCGCGCGCGGCAGCGACGGCGGGCTCGGGACAGAATGCGGCGAGCCCGGGCCACGGTAGCTTCTGCCACGCGCCGCGCTTGTTCAACCAGCCGGCGAGCGCACCATCGTCGAATGCCTTGCCGAACGGATCGGCGCGAAACGCGGCGATCCATTGGCGGCGGCCCGCGATAAACGCCTGCCCGAAATCCTGCCAACTCGCGAAGCAGTCTTGTGCGCGTTGCGCATTGAGCAGCAACACGCGCCAGGCGATTTCGGGTTCGACCCATTGCAACAGCATGACAACGCGCGCAAAGAATGCCATTCGAGCACAGGCGAATGCGAGTGCCGCGTGCGGATCGTCGGCTGCCAATAGGTCATTGAGATCGGCCCGATACCAGTGCGATTCGAAGGTGCGCGCGAGATGCTGGCGCGCGTCCTCGTCGCTGGCGTCGGTGCGCAAGCCCATTTGATGCAGCAACTGCGCGCGAAATTGCGCTCGCGTGGCTTCATTGACGGAGTCGGCCGCCGGCGACGCGAAGCCGGCGAACTGCGTGGCTTCGACGAACGGTTGAGCAAGCGCAAGCGCCCAATGTTTCCGCGGCGAGAGCATCGGCGCGCGGGTGCGGCGCACGAAGCGATAGATGCGCCAGAGCACAAGGATGGCGAGGAGAATCTTGGTCAGCATGGTGTCGCCTCTCGCCTCAATGCTGGGGCCGCGACGCTTGCAGCGCTTGCGCTTCGCTCGCATCGAGCCCGGGCCACCTCACGCCCTCGGTGCAGAAAGCGGCGTCGCCGCCAGGCGTGGCATCTCTCACCGCGTAGCGCACACCTGGCGTACGCGCCTCGTTCGGCCTACGCAAAAGCTCCGGCTGCCGGGCGGCGACGAGCCATTCGACAGCCGGCGTCGGTGCGGCCAGTCGCACGAACAGCCGCGGATAACGCCCGATGAGCTTGGTCTGCGAAGCGGCGTCCGTCACGTCCTCTATGCGGCGCCAGCCCGACTCGGTGCGCACGATGCCGATCGCGATGCAGTCGGGCGGCGTCTCGTCGCTCGTGTCGAGCGCGTTCAGGCACGTAAGCAGATCGTCTACGTAACGCGCGATCGGCGGCCGGTTCTGCTTGCCTTTCACTTGCTCCACCTCGGGCTTGCCGCCCGCCCGCACGATTAGGCTGATCGTGATGTGCGGCTGTCCCTGAGTATCGCGGAAACTGACTAATCGAAGACGCTTCGCCTCGATCGCTTCCGCATAGCGCTCGCCGTAGCCGCCCGTCAGCGCCTGCCGATCGGCGAACTGGCCGAGGCAGTGACGCATCACGTAAGTCTCGAATGCCATTTCGGCTCGCAAGAGCGGGCTGTCGTGACGAAACTCGACGAAGCGGCCGTTGGGCGTGGCGAGGCGTTCGATCAGCGCGTCGGGCTGGCTTTCGCGCCAGCCTCGCTCGATTCGCGCCGCGATCCGTGCGTGTTCCTTCTCCCACAGCGCAAGGGCCTGCGGACAGTTGATTCGATCGAGCTTGCCATCGAGCGATGTCCCGGTGCGCGACTCCAGAAATTCGACGAGGCGTGCCTCGAGCGCGAGCAGTTCGGGCGCGGCGGGGTCGACCCAGACCACCGGTGCGGGGGCATTGTCAGACGCCTTGGGCGGCGTGCCGAAGCGCGCACGCACCCAGGCAGGCAACGACGTGTCGCCGAGGGCATCGCGCGCGTCGTCGATCGACTCGATCGGGCGGGCCGGTTCGAAGTTGGCGACGAGATGGCGATAGAAGTGGTTCAGCAGCCACGCGCGCACCGCGTCGTTGTCGCCGCGCGTGCGGCTGCGCACCGCGATCGCGGCCTTCAGCGCATCGGCGTTCAGCGCGTTGCGCGGCGCGTAGCCGAGCTTCGGGGCTGCCATCGTCACCCCCAGAATTTCCACCAGGGCTTGCGTGCGGGGCCGTCCTGGGCCGGTGCAGCGACCGCTTCCTTACATTCGACGATTCGAGCGTCGACGATCTCGGTCTTGTAGCGCTTCTTTTCCGGCAGCGTAGCGTTGATGGCTAGCGCGCGCTCGTACCAGGTCTTCGCGTCCTCATGCCAGCCAAGATAGTAGAACGCCGAGGCCGTGCGATAGACGACAGGATAGTGATTGCGGTGCTCAGCCTGCGGGCGTAACCGTTGAATGAGCCCCGCCGCGTCGGCGTGCCCACCCAACGCGAGGTACACGGCCACCGAGAGTCGCGCCGCGAGTGCGTCATCGGGCAGATTAGCTTCGTCGACTTCGAGTTCCTGCTGCTGCCACTTCACGAGCCGTTCGAGCCAGATCAGCATTTCATTCGTGCGACCGAGCGCATGGAGCGAGGCCATCACGTCCGACATGTAGTCGTGCGGATCGTGCCGGCTATAGCCGTGCTCGTCCGCGAAATGCCAGAGCTGCTCGGCTGCCTCGACGATTCCCGCGTCGTCCTGCAAAGCTTTGCGCACGCTTAGAATTCCGGCGAAATGCTCGGCGAACGGACTCGCGGCAATCCCGCGACGATGCACTTCGAGCGCATCGTCGTACCGCTTGACGCTGCAATACGCGATGGCGAGGTTGTTGCAAAGCATCGAGTAAAGGTGCGCACAGCCATCGAGCCAATGGCCCTTGCCCGTCTCGAAGAAGCGCTCCATGTGGGCGCGCCCCTGCTCGTAGACGGAGATTTGGTTCCGTTCGATGTCCTCCCACGTTTGCTCGCGCTCTTCCGCGGTCATCGAATCCCTGTGCTGCACGTAGTATTCGCTGAGCGTGCAGCCATAGGCATAGCACCACATCCCGGCGGTCAAGGTCGGCGGCGGCAGCTTGAGCGCGGCGTTCAAGCCGATCGCCTGGTGCTGAGCCACCAGGAGCGCGAAGGCGGTGCGCTTGTCCCCAAGCCCGCCGCGCGCGATGGCCTCGGCGATCCTCGCGGCTTCCGTCTGTGCATCGATACGTTGCGCGCGCGCGTCGTGCACGGCGCCGAGCCGTGCCGTCCACGGGTGACCCGGCGAGCGCTGCTCGGCGAGCGCGCGTGCCGCGTCGGAGACGATGTCGAGCGCCGCTTCTTCCGACTGCGTGGCGAGTGCCGCATACAGTTGCGCATGCACGGGGGAGCGGGCCGCGAGATCTTGTCCGCTCTCGCGGCCAATTGCGACGAGGCGCGCGAGCGTCGGCGCGGTATGGCAGGCACGCACGGCACAGAGTGCCCACCAGACCGACGTATCGGCGGGATCCGCCAGCCGCTCGTGCACGGTGCGCCCGACGATGTCCCACATCTCTTGTTCGAACTCGTAGATATGGAAGAAGGCACGCTCACCGGCCTCGTCGAATCGTCCGGCTTCGATGAGCCAGGGCAGCTCGTACTCGAGAAAGTCGTCGGAACCGTTCGATTCGAGGCTCACGTGCGCGAGTTCGCATGCGCGCAAAGCGCCGTCCAGATCGCCTTGCGCATAGGCCGCGCGGGCCGCGAGCCGTGCCACGCGCACTTCGATTTCGCGCCGCTGCGGCAGTGCCCAGTCGGCCGTCAGCGCAGCGATGGCGCGTTCGATCGTCGCCAATTGCAGCGGGGCGAGTTCGATCATCGCGCCGCCCACGTGCAGCCAATCCGATTCGTCGACGGACTGATCGGGGCCCGCCGATGCCAAGGCTGCCACGGCTGCCTCCGCGGCGGTGCGCGCCGTATCGGTGTCGCCCTGCCGGTGATAGACCCACGCGCGCCGAACCTGATAATCGGCTTCATCCCATGCGCGCACGGCGGCGCGCTCGGGCACGGCCAGATTCAGTGCGTGGCGCAGCTCGATGGCAGGCAACGCTTGGGACGGCCGCTCCCGCTCGAGGTTCTCGAGTATGCGGACGCGCCGATAACGCTCGGCGACGAGTGCGGGCTCGGTCTTGGCGACGTCGCGCATCTGCGCGAGCGCGGACGATACCGCATCCTCTTCATCCAAATAGTGCGCGATTTGCAGGCGATAAAGCGCAAGTTGCATCCGAATGTCGGCATAGTCGGGCCCGGATGCGCCACCGAGCAGCCGGGTGCCGTCTACGTCGAGTACGGCGCGCGCCGAGGCAGCGTCGCCGGCTCGCATCCAGAGCGTATGCAGCCGACCGACGGCGTCCATCGAGTCTGCCTGAAGCGGTTGCGCGCGCAATCTCGTCAATAGATCGGCGGCCGCGCTCGAGTTGCTTTCCTCGAGATCGGCTTCGAGACGATCCATCAATTGTTCAAGTGCTTGGCCCTTAAGCGCGTGCGCGTTGTCATCGATTTGCGCATCGATATTGGTATGGGGAGTCATCGATCTCTCCGTTTTCGACGCGCGCTAGCTTAACAGCGTTGTCGGAAAACACCAATTGGAGGGGGAATCGAATCGATAATGACGGAAGGATTGTGGGGTTATCGATGTCTTGGGGAGGGAAGGCGGTGGTTTGTGAAATGGGTTTGTTTCGAGGCGTATGGCGACGGTGAGCGTGGCGGCACGGCGCCTGGCTTGGGGTTGGGGATCCCGGTGTTAAAAAGTTTCATAAGCGTGACGTTTTTGTTAATAGATGGACAGTTCTGTATAGATAAAGCCTTATGCGAAGGAAATCCGAATTCGATTGCAGCCCGCGCGCCTGTAGCGCCAGACGACGTGTGAAGCCGAAGGTATCCGGCATGGGGGAGCGCGTGGCGAAGAGGCGGCGATGAACCCTCGACGTGTGCACCGGCTGATGCGAGAACACTTTCCAGCCGTCGATGCCGTCCGGCACGACTGGATCAATGTCGCCGATCGCCATGGCGTGCGGCGCGAGGTCGTTGCACAGATGCTGAATACCTGGGTCGACGCGCCTTGGTTGCTCGTTCAGGCGCATCGCAAACTGGGCGATTACTTGCCGCGCGACGCGGCAATCGATTTCATCTGCACGCACGCAGGGAAAGGTTGGGGCGGATATCTGCGAATCACGGACCGTGCGTTTACGGCGTTTATGGTTATCGGTACGAACGGCGTTGCGGCGGGGTGGCGCAAGGATTTGCTCGACGGGTAAAAGAGCGTGGCGTGGACCGATGAGCGAAATTTCGCGGCGACGTTCATGGGCATCGAGGGGCGATGGGACTTCAGGATTCGCGACCGGTCCTGGCCGCCGATTTTTCCGCGGCTGAAAATGACCTACATCGCCAGCTAACGTGGGCGCCCGTTGCGGTCAGTGTCTCGCGACATCACTGATCGACTCGACCGTGCCGATCCCGGACAAAGTTCGCAAGCGAATTCCCTCCTTCGAGCAAATGCCGGGAAAGAATCGCGCACCCGGCCTCGACATCGCGCGCGCGGCAGCAGGCTAGCAAGGCGCGGTGCTCGCTGTCCGACTTCGCCGAATAGCCCAATTGGCTCATCAGCAGGCGCAGATAGCGATCGATTGTCGTGTTGAACGAAGTCAGCAGCGATTTGGTGCGCTGCCGCTGCACGCCCGAATAGAGCTTCAAATGAAACTGCAGATTCAATGCGCCCGTATGCACCGGCGAGGGATGAGCCTCGATCTGGGCCTGCAGCAATTCGGCTTCTTGCAAGGCGGCCTCGGTTAAATTCGGGATCGAAAGCCGCAACAGGGTGGGTTCGATCTGTGCCCGCAACTCGTAGATTTCGATGATGTCGTCCGGCCAAAGCGTGGCCACCACCGCGCCCTTGCGCGGCTGAAAATCGACGAGTCCTTCGGCCTCCAACTGACGGAGCGCCTCACGAACGGGCATGCGGCTCAGATCCAGCGTCCGCGCCAGTTCGTCTTGGCGCAGTGGCATGCCATCGGGGAAGCTGCCGTTCAGGATGCGCTCCCGAATGACGAGCGCCGCATACTCTGTAGCGGTCCGGTAGCCTCGTTGCTCCTCCGGGTGCAGTTCCGAGACGTGGGAGGGTTCTTGCATGGCAATGAGGGATCCAGAATCCAGATAGTGCCCGAAAGATACACTGGCACACACCCGGCATCAAGAACGCTGCCCGCGCGATTCCGAGCGTATCGCTGGCGCTTGCGTATTGCGCCGGCTCACTGCGCGGCCCCGGTGGGACGACCCGCGCAGGCGAACAGCACCAGCCCCGCACTGATGATTGCGATGCCGGCGAATTCGGAGATATGCGGCAAGGCCGCGCCGATGAACACGATCTCGCCGAGCAGCGCCAGAGGCACTTCCGCCGCCTGTGTAGCATCGACCGCCATGAGTCCGATCGGTTGCTGATTGAGGTTGCGCGCGTAGAGAAACAGCGGCGTCGCGATGCAGCCCGATAGCAGCGCAACGAGCGCCGTGCTCGCAAGCTCGGAAGCCCCGGGCAGACCGACTCGCCCGAACAGCAGCAGCGCGCCGAACACGGGAAGCGCGCCCAGCGTCAGCAGCAGCACGCAGGCGGCCGGGTCTGCCAGCACTTCGCCAATGCCGGCATCGGCATTCATGCGCTTGAACTGCCAGATCATTTGGTTACCGATCGGATAAGCGAACGCGGCCACTACGACAGGGAGGGTGCCCACCACAATGTCGCCGAACGGCGCACCGGTGGACAGGCGAGCGATTTGGATCAGACAGACGCCGGACGCGATCAGCAGTAAGTAGCCGAGGCCGCGCCGCGTGACGGGATGCCCGAATGCCCAAAGGACGATCGGCGTGGCCAACATCGTGATTTGCCATGCCGAGGCCACTACCCAGCCGGGCGCGTAGCGCGCGGAAAAGCAGATGCCGGTATAGAACACGCCGTATCCTACGCCGCCCGATATCAGGAAAAACAGCGGCCGGCTGGCAAACAGGCGGCCGGTGCGCACCAGGAAAGGCCGCCCCCGTCGCACGGCAATCCACGATGCGAGCACGGGCACCATATAAAAGAAACGCAGCGCCGCCGTCCATTGCCAACGCCCGCCCACGGTGCTCACGAAGCGATTGAGAAAGAAGGTGGACGAGAACAGCGCTGCCGCAAGTACTCCCAGCGCGACGGCCAGCAGCATCGGGTTTCTTTCGTTAAATAAAACCAACCGAGGCCGATGCATTTCGCCGCGGTCCGTTCCTAGATCCATCGTTCAACCCAGTTGTAAAAAAAGACGATTGTCGATAGTCTATCGCGAATAAGATCGATTGGATCCAAAATCCAAGAACATCAACACCGACCCCGATCCAGGGGGCTCCCCACCATGGGCTAGGTGAAAAACATTGAAGAACCTGAGAGTGGTTGCAGTGTCGGCGCCCGAATCGCCAAGCGGCAAAAAGAGCGAGCGGGCGCTGAATAGCGGGGATCCGGCCAGCCTATACAACGCATGCCGGCTGGCCGCGAGTCGGACATCCGACCCAGGCTCTGCCTGGTCGCGAAGCAACTGGCGCGGCCCGCGCCGCACACGTCGCGATTGCTGCCTGCTGATGCATGCGGGCAGCGAGATGCCCGCGTTCGGGCGTCTGCTGCGCAGGGAGCGGCCTAATCTCTTGTTGATCGGCGCGATGACGATTTGCCTGCGCGGCGCGATCGAGTGCGCGACCGTGGCCAAGCAAATGCTCGGCGATGATGTGCTGATCGTGCTCGGCGGGCGGCATGCGAGCGAGACGATCCATCTGGGCGATGCCGCGCTGCGTGCGTCGGCCAGCGTAAAGCACCACGCGGCCTCGCCGGCGGCACTGATGCAGGCGGGGAAGATTCCCCCTGTGTTCGATATCGTGCTGTCGGGCGACGGGGAGTATTTCGTCGCCGAATTGGGAGAGCGTGTCGCGCGCGTGCGCGGGAACGTGGCAGCGCACGCGGCCGGTATCGCGCGCTCGCTTGGGCGCTCGGACGTGCGGGGCGACTGGATCGCGGTGACGCTTCGCGACGGAGAACTGGAGGCGGCGGTCAGCCGCGGCTTGCCGGTGCTCCATGCCGAGCTGCCGTCGCCCGTTTCCATGTTCGGTGTCTCGACCTCCTTCGACATCTTCGATGGCCGCCTAACCGCGCATTGCTACAGCGATACCGGGCGCGGCTGCATCTACAGTTGCCAGTTCTGCAGCGAAGGCAGCGCGGTCACCGGCGCGCCGACGGATCTTGCGAACAGCGCGGACCGGCTGTATCGGCAACTGCGCGACGTGGTGGAGGTGATATCCGACGACCATCCCGGGCGCCGGGCGAGCGCTTTCGTGGAGGATTCGGTGCTGCTGGGCGGCAGCGCAAAGCTGCTCGAGCGGCTTGCCACGCTGCTAGAGGATAGACCTCTCGATATCCAATGGGGCGCGCAATTGACGATCGATCTTATCTTGGCCAGAAAGGATCTGCTCGTACGCCTGCGAAAGGTCGGGCTAAGTTATCTGTTCATCGGCATCGAAACGCTGGATCCGGCCGAGATCGGCGGCATGAGCAAGGATACGCGGCCCGCCACTGCGTGGTTGAGGCGCATTGGCGACACGTTGGCGTTTTTGCGTGCCGCGAATGTGAAGTGCGGTTGCGCCATTCTGTTCGGTCTCGGCGAGTCGCATGCCAGCCGTCTGCGGCTGCTCGACGAATTGCAGCAATTGCGGGAGGAACAACAGGCTCCGCATCCGGTGAGCTTTAACTGGGCCGTGCAGCATCCGCTGCGCGGCTTCGATGACGGCGCCAATTACGAGTACCTGGAGTGGCCGACACCGGAGGGACCGCTGCTCGATTTATTCCAGCATTTCGGCGAGGCTTCCGCGCGCTATCCGATCCCGGCCGCGGGCCATCCGCGCGAAGCAGAGGTTCGCGCCATCGTCGATCGCATGGCTTGCTTCTCGTCACCCCCCGCCATGTCCGCGCCGATCGATACCGAGGCTGGGACGCTGGCGGCCCGTTGCGTATGAACGATAAATCGTCGATGCGCACGGCCACTAGGGTCGTGACGAACAACAGTCTAGAAATCGCGGATGGCGTCTCGCTGCCGGTCCCGCAGGCCATCCAGGCCACGACGGTGCTCTTCGATTCGCCGGCGCGGATGCTTCCGATCGCCCGCGACTCGCTGGATTCGCCGTCCGAGGGGCGCCATGCCGGGTTCTACTACGGCGGCGTCGGCACGCCGACGACGCAGGCGCTGGCCACGAGCCTGGCTGCGCTGGAGGGAGGCGAGGCCTGCGTGCTCTTTCCGTCCGGGCAGGCGGCAATCCATGCCGCGACCGCCGTCGTCGCCCAGCCTGGCACCATCCTGTTGGCGAGCGACAGCGTGACCTACACCACGCGCTGGCTGTTCGATCAGGTGCTGGCGCGACAAGGCGTGCGCGTTCGGTATTTTCATCCGCTGCGGTTGGACGTACTGGCGCAAATGGTTCGCGAGCCTGGGGTGTCGGCGGTGTTCATGGAATCGCCGAGCTCGATGTTTTACGAGATCCAGGATGTGCGGGCCATCGCTCGCCTGTGTCGCGACCAAGGCGTAGTCAGCATCCTCGACAACACCTGGGCGGGTTCCACCCTGTTCGATGGCTTCGCGACGGGCGAGGTGGACCTGGTGGTCTTGTCGCTGTCGAAATATCACGGTGCGCCGTATGGCGTGTCGGGCGGTGCGATCGTCACGCGCGAGCCGGACCGCCATATGGAATTACGTCACTTCGGTGCGCTGATCGGCACCATGCTGACTTCCGACGCGGCGTCGCGCATCGCCGTCGGCCTGCCGAATTTGCCCCTGCGAATGCGCCGGATGGCCGATAGCGCGGATCGGCTCATGGCCATCATCCTCGAACGCCTCGGCACCATTGGCATCTTGCGTCCGTGCGCGGCGTCGTGCGGCGCGGATTCGCTGTGGCAGCGCGATTTCTCCGGCGCGAACAGCCTCATGACACTGCGGCTCGACGGCGTACCCCCACCGGCATTGCAGGCGGCGATCGAGCGGTTCCGCGTCGTTCGCCACGGCTACGGATGGGGTGGCGACGTCAGCCTGGTCAATCTCGTGCGGCCGAACCAGTGGCGCGATTTCCCGGTGGGTGGCCGGGACGACGTCTATCTGCGGCTGTATGTCGGTATGGAAGATCCGCACGACATCGCGGACGACGTGGTCCACGTTCTATCGAATCTATTGCAATCGAGAGCATGAGCGGAAATGGCAACGATCTACATCGTCGATTCGACCTTTGAGCATCACTTTCCTGCCCCAGCCGTCGAGGCGTCCATCCTTGAGGGGCATCGCGTGAACTTGCGGCACATCGCCAGCCAGGAGGAATTGGCGAGCCTGCCGCTGGAGCAGATCGAGATGCTGCTGCTATGGGCTTGCGTGCCGGCGATCCGGATCGACCGTTCGATCGTCGCGCGCCTGGCCCACTGCAAGGCGATCGTGAAGGTGGCAGTGGGCTTCGACAACATCGACCTCGACGCAACCCGCGAGCGCGGCATCGACGTGTTCAACGTGCCCGACTACGGCACCGAGGAGGTGGCCGACCATGCGATGGCGCTGCTGCTGTCCATGTCGCGCAGGCTCGCGCACATGAACGGTCTTGCCAAGGCCAGCAATTGGGACTGGAAAACGATCGGCACCGCCAGCCGTATTCGCGGCACCACGCTTGGCATCGTCGGCTTCGGGCGGATCGGCGGTGCGCTCGCCCGCCGCGCCATGCCGTTCGGCATGGACGTCAGCTTCTACGATCCCTACGTGCCGAGCGGCATCGAGAAAACCTTTGGCGTGCGCCGCTGCAACGACCTGGCGAGCCTGCTGCATGAGGCCGATCACCTGTCCATCCACTGTTCGCTCAACGATACGTCGTATCGCTTGCTCGGGCGCGCTCAGTTCGATCGGATGAAGCGCGGCGTGCTGATCGTCAACACGGCGCGCGGGGCGATCATCGACACCGATGCGCTGGTGGATGCCCTCTCGGCGGGCATTGTCGCCGGCGCGGGGCTCGACGTGATCGAGAACGAACCGGCTGTCGATCCGCGCCTCGCGCGTCTCGACAGCGTCACGCTGACCGCTCATTCGGCGTTCTACACAAAGGAGTCGTTGCTGGAAATGCGTGAAACGTCCGCGCGCATGGCCGTTGAGATATTGAACGGCAAGCGCCCGCGAAACCTCGTCAACTGAGTCATCGGGAAAGGAACGACATGAATACGCTTGCGAACGTCGCGGGTGAAGAAAAGGAAACGAGATTCTCCGAGAAGATGACGCCCTACGTCAGATCGCTCGCGGAAAAGAGCGTAGCGATCAGACAGATGTACGTACTCGATCCCGCGCGCGAGAAGATCGACGCGGATCTGTCTGTGGACTTGCTCAACGAGAAGAAGTCGACGCCGATCTTCGGCACCGTCAGGAAGTACGACGGTCAGATCCTAGTATTGCTCTCGTACACCTGCGCATCGAATTGCCGATATTGCGAGCGGCAGGACCGGGTGGGCGTCGGCCTCGACACCGAGGGGCATCTGAAGATGGAGCAGATCGACCGCATTGTCGAATACATCCGCAACGATTCGTCGCTCTACGAGGTCATTGCCAGCGGTGGCGATCCGCTTTCTAACCCGAAGGGGCTCGAATACCTATTCACGCAGTTGCAGACGGTGGAGCACGTCAAGGTGCTGCGGATCCATACGCGCTTTCCGATGCAGAACCCGTCGAAGGTAAAGCTCGACTTGATGGCGCGGCTCGCGCGCCTGCGCGAGACGGTTTACCTGAGCCTGCACATCGATCATCCGGACGAATTGCAAACGGAGATCGTCGAGTTGATCCGCAAGTTCAGGGCGATGGGCTACGTCCTGCTTTCCCAGTCGGTGTTCCTTAAGGGCGTGAACGATGATGTCGACACGCTCAAGCGGCTATTCCTGACATTGTTCGAACTCGGCGTCCGCCCCTACTACATCTACCACGGACAGGAGGTGACCTCGACGAAGCGGTTCGTGATGTCGCTGGAGGACGAGATCGCAATCATGACCCAGCTTCGCAACGATTTGTCGGGCCTCGCCTTCCCGCAACACGTCATCGACATTCCCGGGGCGTCGGGCAAGGTGATCGTGCCGAGCGACCACTGGGAAAAGAACACCGGTGTCGTCGCCGACTTCGAAGGCAAGCGTCTCAGGACGGACAACTGGCAACCCGCCTGACCGAACGAAGGAGCATGAATCATGTCCCAGCGAATGCTGACCGACCAGGGCGGTGCCGTCCGTCGACTGGGCAGCTATGGCTGCCTGGCGCTTGCGATGACGCTGACGGGCGTTTATGTCAGCGTGTGTAAGCCGCTTGGCGCCCAACTGCCGATCTTCCTGCTGGCTTGGCTGCGATTTTGCATCGCGGCCGTCGCGGTGTTGCGCTGGTTGCCCGTGCCGGCCGGCACGCCGCCGTTGTCGTGGAAATCGCGGGGGCTGTTGTTCTTGCAGTCGTTCTTCGGCAACTTCCTCTTCACGATCTGCATGCTCTATGGGCTGCGGCTGACCTCGACCGTTTCGGCCGGCGTTATCCTCGCGTGCATTCCGGCGGCGGTGGCCTTGCTCAGCCGGGTGTTTTTGCGCGAGCGCATCGGCACCCGGATGCTCGCCAGCATTGCGCTAGGCGTAGCCGGGGTCGCCATCCTTTCGTTGGCGCAGGCGCGCCAGGAAGGGAGCGATGGCGCGGCGGGGGCCGGCCATCTTGCGTGGCTCGGCAACTTGCTGGTGCTCGTCACTGTGTTCTGCGAGGCCGCGTATGTCGTGATCGGCAAGAAGCTGACCGAGAACGTTTCGCCGAAACGGGTGGCTGCCCTGATCAACCTGAGCGGGCTGGTGCTGTTCACGTTGCCGGGCCTGTATCAGGCGCGCGGCTTCGATTTTGCGCGGATCACGCCCCACCTGTGGGCACTGCTGGTGTTCTACGCGTTGGCGGCGAGCATCGTCTGCGTATGGCTGTGGATGACGGGGCTCAAAGGCGTACCCGCCTCGCAAAGCGGCGTATTCACGGTGATGCTGCCGGTCGGCGCGACGCTGACCGGCGTACTCTTCCTCGACGAGCGATTCACGCCGCTGCATCTGGTGGCGTTCGCGATGGCGATCTGCGGTCTGATCATGGCCACCACACGGCCGGCCGCGTCGAAACTGCGGGGGGGCCACGCGGCACCGTGACGAGCCGGCGCATTGGGTGGCATTGCGCTGCCGGAGAAACCGGGGCATCCAAATCGGGTCGGTCCTCGGCGGCTCGCGGCCTTGGACTTTCGCCAAGGCCCACCTCGTGGGTCTCGATCGCCGCGTGTCAGTTCGTCGTTTGTCGTCCCGGCCGTTGGCGGCTGCCCGGCCGAGTGCGACCTCTATCCGAACTTCGTGAGATAGAATGCGCGCCATCTGCACTTACGAGGCGACGGTCGGCCTGATTAAGATGAAACGCGTCCTCTTGTCGGTTGTACTCTTTGCCGTGTGCGCCTCGCTGCGCGCCGCTGGCCTGCCGGCGGCTATCGTGGCGCAGCTACCTGCGGGTTACGAACCCATGGTGTTCCACGCGGGCCCACAGATGGACGGCGGCCGTCATAGCTGGCTCGTCGTCGTCCACCGGCGAGGCGACTCGGCGGATAACCCATCGCCACGTCCGCTGATGATCTTCGAGGAACAGGCAGGCGGTGAGTACCGGCTTTCCGCACGCAATGATGCAGTCGTACTGCGTGCTGACGAAGGGGGCCAATGCGATCCGTTCGAGGACGGCGATAACGGACTGGCGGTGAAAGGCCGCTACTTTACGGTGCAAAACGGTATCGCTTGCGGCCAACACTGGACCGACTTCATCACGTTTCGTTACGATCTACCGCGCCGCGGGTGGTTCTTCGATAACGAGATCCGTACTTCTTTCAATCCGCTCGACGATACGCAGGACACGACCGACATGAAGCGTGCGAACCGCGCAAAACCGGTCGCGTTCGAGGATTGGCGCGCTGACTGAATTGGCGGATTGAAGACGTCTACGTACGTTGAGCAGACACTCGCCGGTTGAAACCGCCTACCGCCGTCCTGCTCGAATTAACAGCCTCTTGATGGAAATCAGCTCGCCCTATCGGCCCGGTGAATCTCGCAGCAACGTTCGGCGCGGGGCTGGATTTCCTGTCGCAGAAACGTCCCTTCGGCACGCAGGGGACCGCGCACGGCGATCACATGGGCCAGGAGTTCAACGCCGGCGCCCAGGCGAGCTTGCCGATGATGCTCGGCGGCGTGACGGTGACGCCGCGTGTGGGGCTGCGCTATGCGTACTTTCATGCGAACGGCTTCAGCGAGAAAGGTGCGGGCGGTCAAAATTTGAGCGTCGGCACGGACAACGCGCGCAGCCTTCAGCCGTATGCGGACATCGCGCTCGATAAGGCGTTCGGCGATGCGCTCCGGCCGATCGATGCCGAATTTCGTATCGGCTATGCGCACGAACTGCTCGATGCGAACCGGGCGGTGAGCGTGGCGTCGCAGGATGGCACGCTGTTCATGGCGTCAGGCACGAGCCTGCCGCGTGGTTATCTCACGGCAGGGGCAAGCGTGACGCTGCATCCCAGGAAGAACCTGGATGTATCGCTAAGCTACGACACCGTCGTCGACACAACGCATGCATCTGCGCAGGAAGGCCGCATTCGGGTGGGCTACCGGTTCTGATCGTGGTCCGTGATGGTGGTCCGGCTGTCGTGCCGGGCCCTCACGCCTGCCGCCAGCCACGGAGAGGCGGAAAGTGCCTGCTGGCAGTCGGCTCGTTGGCGATCGTTCGATCGCCCGAGGGCGCGTCGCCTCATTGCGTATTACGAAAGCAAAGATCTGATTCGCTGCCTCTGCTTTGCGGCCACCTCCGGCAGCGTGCTTGGCGTGACCACACGCGCCAACTTCCGCGACAGGCCAGCCGTTGCCCACGCCCGACATGGCTTCGTGTTTCGAGATTCCCTGCGGCGGATCTTTTGTCTCGATGCGTTCGCGCGCAGCGTCGCGAAACGCCGGTAGCGCTGCTCGACTCGAGCACAACCTCTCAATTCTGATAGTTCAACAAAGGAAGATTCCGTGTAACAGTGCGCGCCGACCCGCGATGGGTCGTCACAGGGCTGATCGTCACGTAATTGTGTCCCCTTCTTTTTAGAGAACAACAAATGTGCAGAATGTTTGGCTTATTCGGACAAGTCACGTACGGCAAAGCCATCCAATCCATAGAATATTTGCGCCCCGGCGGGCCCGACGAGCAGAACATTCGCTTTTTACGGACGGGTCTGCTCGGCCATACACGCTTATCTATTAATGGCCTGCCAAACGGCAGTCAGCCTTACGCACTCGATGGCCGACATTGCTTATTCGTCGGGGAGATCTACAATCACCGGGAACTGTCGGCCACGTACGGGATCGCGCGGCGTCCAGGCGATTCCGACGGCTCCGTCATCTTGCCGTTGTTCGAGCGTTTCGGTCCGCGGTTCGTCGAACGTCTCGAAGGAATGTTCGCGATTGCTATCGTCGATACACGGCAAAACGATAAGCTTTATTTGTACACAGACAGCGTTGCTGTCAAACCTGTGTACTATAAGCATTCGACCGGCAGCTTAAGCTTTGCCTCCGAAATAGAGGCGCTTCCGAATCTGGACGAATCCGACAGGATAGTCGATGCATCGAGCTTCGATACTTATGCGACGTTTCGAGCATTTCTCGGCGCGCAAACGATTTTCCCGACAATCAAGGTGCTCGAGCCCGCGACATACTTGACATTCGACGGAGCCCACATTTCCGTGTGCCACTATGTGCCGTCGCACGAGCAGTCGTTGCCCCAACGTTACGAAGCCCCGCAATTCTTCGAAGACGTTCATCGCGCCGTCGCGTGGACGACCGATGCCGACGTGCCACTTTGCTCGACCTTGTCGGGCGGCATCGACTCCAGCCTCGTCGCCTCACTCGCCCGACGCTCCCCTAAAATGACGGATGCATTCAACGTCTGGTATGAAGGCGACTGGCAAGAAGATGAAACGATGTATGCCAAGACGGTGGCGGAGCGGGCGGATATCGGTTACCACCAGGTGACGGTCGAAAACCAACGCTTTCCCGATCTCGTCCGGCGAATGTGCAGGGCGTTGAGCCAACCAAACGCGGCTGCGCATTGCCTTAGCACCTTCAGGTTATATGAAGCAATTTCCCACGCGGGATTTCGCGTCGCCCTCGTCGGTGAGGGTGCCGATGATTTTTTTGGCGGATATGACCGCATGGTTACGGTCGCCACCGCGCCCGAGCAAGAGGAAGCACTGTCTGCATACATCGGCGATTTAGCTGCCATACCCAGCACCTTGCGAACGCGCTTGATCGAGCCTCACGCTGTCGATATGAAATACGCCATGGCCTTGAAGGACTTCATCCGCGGCTTACCCGGGAGTACGTGGTTCCGTAAGATTCTGCAGTTCGAAGCAAAGCATCGGCTCCCCTACTACATCCTTCATCGCGTAGACGCGCTCAGCATGGCGCACTCGGTCGAAGCACGCGTTCCCTTTTGCCTTCCCTCGGTCTATCGGCATTCATTGGTGTCCGCGGATGATCAGTTAGTGGATCGGCAAGCCCGAAAGCGGCCCATCTACGAGTGTGCGCGCGGTATCTTGCCCGACGCGATTCTAGCTCGGCACAAGCAGCCCTTCCTGCTCCCCATCGCCGGAATGTTGCGACCGGGGTTTCCGATCTTCGAATATCTGATGGACACCTTACACTCGTCGTGCCGAACGCTCGACTTCGTCAAAAAGGAAGTGCTGCTTAAATGCGTAGAAGAGAACGTGAATCGCCCGACAACGTCGCTCGGCAATTCGATTTGGGCTTGGTTGATCTTCGAGGTATGGGCCGATGAGCACGACATCACGTTCCGTTAAACCCGAGGTCATCGCCTCGATTCTGCTATGTCCGATCAGCCTAGCGGGCATGGGCATGTTCCTCAAAGCAGCCAAGGGCGTGCCCGAATCGGTGCTGTTGCTCGCACGCTTCGGCGTGCCTGCACTGATTTATTGGGGGTTGCTTGCTTTCAGGCGCTATCCGTTCTCGCGCATTCGACCGCACAAACATCTGTTGCGGGCGCTGCTCGGGTTCTTGTCGGTGTCCTGCCTGTTTGCAGCCATCGCGCGAGTGCCGCTATCGACAGCGTTGTGTCTGTCGTACACGCTGCCGTTTTTTGCCTACGCAATGGCTTTGCTTTCGGGACGAGAGCGGCTAGATACCCGGGGCCTGTTCGTTATCGGGGCACTCGTCGGCGTGACGTGCATTACCAATCCGAGCGCACATGCCGATCTTCTCGGCATTGCACTCGCGCTGGCGTCGGCGCTGTTCGGGGCGATCGCACTTTATGAAATCAAACGCGTTGCGCGATCCGAGGATTCCGATGCCGTCCTCCTCATGTACTTCACGATCTCGACCATCGGATTGACCCTGTACATCGCGTTCTTCGACAAAAGTGCGATGCAGAGGATGGACACCGTGCCGTGGGCAATGCTGGCACTCATCGGCATTTGCGGTCTGCTCTATCAGGTGGGGCTCGTCACATCGCTGAAGCAAGTATCGGTGTCCCTCGTATCGATGTTTCTCCTGCTCTCGGTCGGGATCAGCTTCGCTGGGGATTGGCTCTTGTTCAAATCCGCGTTCACCCCCGTGGGAACGCTCGGTTTAGTCGTCATGGCGGCTAGCATTCTCGGCTTCCAATATTTCGAGGCTTCTACGCAACAGCGGTGAGCCGCGATGTCCTTGATGATCGCGAACGCCCATATTATGGGCATCGATTGGCGGCATGGCGTGGCCAGACCTCAAAGCCAAAAATGCGCTCGATTTCCGCTTCGTTCGCCGCGGCGTTGCAGTGCAACCTCGGGATGTACTGAACGAGAAGCGCACGCGCTTGACAGCGTCTCGCTGGTAGACGGGATTGGGGGCGCAGTAGATAGACGAATTGCGAGCGGTACCAGCCGTCATCGCCTTCTTCTTAAGCGTTTCTTTAGGCCGCCCCGTGCAGCATGCCATGCGATTCCGCCCACTCGCGTAACGCTTGATTCATTCGAGTTTGCCAGCCCTCGCCCTGTGCTCTGTAGGCTTCGATGACGTCGAGATCGATGCGCAGATTTTTAGGACTAGTGGTTGCCCGGTCCTACTTGAACCAGCGTCGCGGCGACGGCCGCTCGCGCTCAAGGCGGTTTGTCTCGTCCATCCGGACAGCGGGTTTTTCCCAGGACAACCCTGTCGACGGTGACAGAGCTTTCGCGTGTCACACCCGCACGCAGCGCTTTGCCTTAGCGGATTCCCTGTGGATCTGTATGTCCGCAGGGTTGTGCGGCGCATACGACGCGAATGCCGAAGGCTCGCGTATTCGGCGCGGACCTACTTTCCAGGTATGCGTATGGCGGCGGAGGGGGCTCGTCGATATGTATCGACATGGATTGATGTAGACGCAAAATGCCTACACCACGCCTACACGAAACCCAAAAAGCAAAAAGCCCAGCCGGGTAGGCTGGGCTAAGTGCTTGAATTCTTTGGTGGGGCGTGAGTGACTCGAACACTCGACCTACGGATTAAGAGTCCGCTGCTCTACCAACTGAGCTAACGCCCCAACAGACTGCGAATTATGCAGGACTTTTTTATGCTTGCCTAGTCCCTTTCATCATTTTTTCCAAAATTCTTCGCCGGCCACCCCTCAACCGCCGCACAACACCGCTTCCAGCCCCTCACCCCCCCCTCGCCCTGCGCCCTTGTCCGATACGATCGTTCGCCTCCCGGTATGATGGCGGCACCGCACCGCCGGCCCCGCGCGACGTCCGCGCCCGCGCGCTGCCCTATGCGAGCGCCGACCCGCGCATCGACGCCGGCCACAGGAGACACCCCGTGACAGAATCCGCCATTCTCGATCTGCTCGACCGCGTCCTCGCTCCCTGGGTGCGCTCGCGCGCGCTCAAGCCGGTTGCCGTCTCCGAGGAAAGCGCCACTCTCCGGTTACCGTTTTCGGGCGAATTCCGCCACTCGGGCGGTGTCATATGCGGCCAAGTCTTCATGGCGGCGGCCGATACGGCCATGATCGTCGCCATCTCGGCCGCGCTAGGGGAATTCCGGCCGATGACCACGGTCTCGCTCAACATCCATTTCATGCGCGCCGTTCGCAAAGGCGACGTGCTCGTGACCGCGCGCGTGCTGCGCATGGGCCGCAATCTCGTCTTCGGCGAAATCGAACTCGTCGACGAAGAAGGCAAGATGGCCGTCCACGCCACCACCACCTACGCGCTCGTCAACTGAACTCGCGGCGCCTCGCCGCGCACCCACCGACAAAGGAATTGCCCATGTTCGATCAAGTCGTGTTCGCCGGTGGCGGCAACCGCTGCTGGTGGCAAGCCGGCTTCTGGGACGTCGTCCAACCCGAACTCGGGCTCGCCCCTCGCGTCATCACGGCGATCTCGGCCGGCGCGGCCACGGCGTGCATGCTCTACACGCGCGACTCGGAATGGGTCATGCGCTATTACGAAGACGCGCTTCGCCACAATAAGAAAAACGTCTATTGGGCCAATCTCTGGCGTCGCGGCGCCGCCGTCTTCCCGCATTACGCAATCTATCGGCAAGCCTTGCTCGATATCTACGGCGAGCCTTTCGACAAGCTTGCCCGGGCGCCCGAAATTCGCGTCGGCGTGTCGCGCGTGCCGCGCTGGCTCGGCGCGCGCGCGTCGGTGGCCGCCGGCCTCGTCGCCTACAACATCGATAAGCACGTCCGTAAAGTGCTGCACCCGACGCTCGGCCGCAAACTCGGTTTTCGCCCGGAGTTCGTGCGCGTGCAAGATTGCTTCGTTGTCGACGAACTGGCCGACCTGATCCTGCAATCGTCTTGCACGCCGCCGTTTACGCCCGTGCTACGGCGAAACGGTCGCCCCGTGCTCGACGGCGGCATGGTCGACAACGTCCCGGTCGATGCGCTCGACGACACGCCGGGCCAGGTGCTCGTCATGGTCACGCGCCGCTATCCACGTCCGCAGATGTTCGTCGTCGCGCACGGCGCCCAGCAGCGGCTATACGTGCAGCCTTCGCGCAAGGTGCCGATTTCGAGCTGGGATTACACCCAGCCCGCGTTGATGCGCCCCGCCTACGACCTCGGCCGGGCCGACGGCGAGGCATTCCTCGCCCGTCTGCCGCAGATATCCGAACTCGTCGCGCGGCAAGAAGCGTAAGCCAGATGCGCCCGGCGACGGTGCACGGATCGCAATCGGACCGCGAGCCGACGCCGACGACGCCTCAGGGCCGCCCCACGCCGCCTCAACGCCGCCGCACGACGCTCAGCGCCTCTTGATTGACGACGCTCGATACGTCCCCTTGGTCGAATGCGAGGATGTTCTTGAACGCCGCGCTGAAGTAAAGCTCGTAGCTCTCGCGCTCCACATAGCCGATGTGCGGCGTGCAAATCACATTCTCCATCCGCAAGAGGCCGTAGCCTTGCAGGATCGGTTCGCTTTCGTAGACGTCGATGGCCACCATCCCCGGCCGGTTATGCGATAGCGCATTGACGAGCGCGTTCTCTTCGAGCAGTTCGGCGCGGCTCGTGTTGACGAACAGCGCCGTGGGCTTCATCCGCAGCAGGTCGGCTTGCTTGACGATGCCGCGCGTGTCGTCGTGCAAGCGCAAATGCAGCGTCAACACGTCGCTTTCCTCGAAGAGCGCCTCGCGGCTCGTGGCCACGTCGAAGCCGTCGGCCTTTGCCGCCTCGAGCGAATGTTCGCGCCCCCAAATCAGCACGCGCATGCCGAATGCTTTGCCGTACCCGGCTACGAGGCGGCCGATCTTGCCGTACCCCCAAATACCGAGCGTCTGTCCGCGCAGCACGGTGCCGAGCCCGAAGTTCGGCGGCAGCGCCGACGTCTTCAAGCCCGATTGCTGCCAGGCGCCTTGCTTCAAGTTGGCAACGTACTGAGGAATGCGGCGTTGTGCCGCCATGATGAGCGCCCACGTTAGCTCGGCCGGTGCAATGGGCGAGCCGACGCCTTCGAGCACAGCGATGCCGCGCTCGGTACAGGCGTCCAAATCGATATGGTTCGACACTTTGCCGGTTTGGCTGATCATCCGCAAATGCGGAAGCTTGTCGAGCAACTGCGAGGTCACGCGCGTGCGTTCTCGGATCAGCACCAAGGCATCGACCTCCGCGAGCCGGCTAGCCAACTGTCCGAGGCCCCGCACCGTGTTATTGAACACTTTGACGTCATGGCTGGTCAGTAGCTGGAAGCAATCGAGTTTGCGGACGGCGTCTTGGTAATCGTCGAGAATGGCAATCTTCATAGGGTAGGGAGTGATGTTTTGCAGTGCACGATGGACACAATAGACGCAGTGATATGCTTGTCGGTTCCAACCCCTGTCAAAGGAGTACAAGCTGGCATGAGCGATGCGACGCCCAAGGTCACGATGCTCACGGCTTTCACTAGGCAGGACCGCTTCTTTTTAACAGCTTGTCGCGCGAACGCGCAAGCCGCGGATAACGCGCGCGCACCGACCGTCTCAAACGGCAACCATGCGCCGCGCGCTCGCAGGCAAGCTGTCCCGCTCCTGACGCACTCGTTCGTTCGCGCAGCGTACGCGCACGAACGCGCCTCTCGCATGCAGCGTCAGCGAGCCAAGCCCGTTTCCTTCTTAACGATCACAAAACGGAGACTGCTCGATGAACCATCCCGCCTTTGGAGGCGCTGCCACACTTGAAGCACCCGCTTACGTCAAACATCGCAAGCTGATCGATTGGGTTCAGCGTATCGCCGCGCTCGCGAAGCCCGATCGCATTGTCTGGTGCGACGGCTCGCAGGAGGAAAACGATCGTCTGTGCGAACAAATGGTCGCGGCCGGCACGCTCAAGCGCTTGAATCCCGAGAAGCGTCCGAATTCGTACCTGGCCTGTTCGGACCCGTCCGACGTGGCTCGCGTCGAGGATCGCACGTTCATTTGTTCCGAGCACCGCGACGATGCGGGGCCCACCAACAACTGGACGGAGCCGTCGGAGATGCGTGCGACGCTCGAGGGCCTGTTCGACGGCGCCATGCGTGGCCGTACGCTTTATGTCGTCCCGTTTTCGATGGGGCCGATCGGTTCGCCGATCGCCCATATCGGCATCGAATTGACCGATAGTCCCTACGTTGTCGTCAACATGCGGATCATGACGCGCATGGGACGCAAGGTATACGACGTGCTGGGCACCGATGGCGATTTCGTGCCGTGCGTGCATTCCGTCGGCGCCCCGCTCGCCGAGGGGCAGGCCGATGTTCCGTGGCCCTGCAATTCGACCAAATATATCGTCCATTTCCCTGAAGCGCGCGAGATCTGGAGTTTCGGTTCGGGCTACGGCGGCAACGCGCTGCTCGGCAAGAAGTGCTTCGCGCTGCGCATTGCGTCGACGATGGGGCGCAAGGAAGGCTGGCTGGCCGAGCACATGCTGATCCTGACCGTCACGTCGAACGAAGGTCGCCAGTATCGTGTGGCGGCGGCCTTCCCGTCGGCCTGCGGCAAGACGAACTTCGCGATGCTGATTCCGCCGCGCTCGATGGACGGCTGGTCGATCTCGACGATCGGCGACGACATCGCCTGGATCAAGCCGGGCAAGGATGGGCGGCTCTATGCGATCAACCCGGAGGCGGGCTACTTCGGCGTCGCCCCCGGCACGAGCGAGAAGACGAACTACAACGCGATGGCAACCCTCAAGGCCAACGTGATCTTCACGAACGTCGCACTGACCGACGACGGCGACGTCTGGTGGGAAGGGATGACGGACACGCCGCCCGCTCACCTTATCGATTGGCAGGGCCGGGACTGGACGCCTGAAATCGCCAAGGAAACGGGCCGCAAGGCCGCGCATCCGAACGCGCGCTTCACGGCGCCCGCGTCGCAATGCCCGTCGGTCGATCCCGATTGGGAGAATCCGGCGGGCGTGCCGATCGACGCCTTTATCTTCGGCGGCCGGCGCTCGGGCACGGTGCCGCTCGTCACGGAAGCTCGCAACTGGGTCGAAGGCGTCTACATGGCCGCCACGATGGGCTCGGAAACCACAGCGGCGGCAGCCGGCCAGCAAGGCGTCGTGCGGCGCGATCCGTTCGCGATGCTGCCGTTTTGCGGCTACCACATGGGCGATTACTTCGATCACTGGCTCAAAGTGGGGGAGCGCCTCGACGCGCTGGGCGCGAAACTGCCGAAGATCTTTTGCGTCAACTGGTTCCGCAAGGGGCCGGACGGCAAGTTCGTGTGGCCGGGCTTCGGCGAGAACATGCGCGTCTTGCGTTGGATGATCGGGCGCGTGGAGGGCCGAGCCACGGGTGCGGACCATGCGTTCGGCGTGTCGCCGCGCTATGAAGATATCGACTGGAACGGGCTCGATTTCACGCGCGAGCAGTTCGATCAGGTGATTTCCGTCGACGATTCGGACTGGCGGCGCGAACTCGCGCTGCATGCGGAATTTTTCGATTCGTTACGGCACCGGCTGCCCGCTGCGCTGACGCAAACCAAGGCCGAAATCGAAAACCGTCTGACCGCGGCCTGACCGCCGTGGTGCACGGCTCGGCGCTCCGACGGGCGCCGAGCCGCCCCAATCTGCGACCGCCTTCGGGCGGTTTCTTTTTGCGCGCGGGCATCCCGCCGCCCGCTCGGATTTCCACGATGTGAATTTCCGCAACGATCTCTTACCGCTTATTTCTTGCTACGAAACAAAACTGGGGGATGCGCGCAACTCTGCGCGCGTTTCAAAGTCGTAGGACAATCACGGATTGGCTCAGGAATTTTTTTCTGGGTAACAACAAGCGGCAGGAGTCGTCAATGGATCATTTGCAGTCAATGCGTGTGTTCGTGAAAGTGGCGGATCTCGGCAGTTTCGCTCGTGCAGCTGGCGCGATGGATATCTCCAACGCCGTCGCGACGCGTCACGTCGCCGATCTCGAAAGCCGCCTCGGCACGCGCCTGCTCAACCGCACTACACGCAGTCTCTCGCTGACCGAATCGGGCCAGGTCTATCTCGAACGTGCCCGCCAAATTCTCGACGAACTCGAAGATGTCGAGCAGATGGTCGTCGCGCGCAACCACGAGCCGGTGGGCACGTTGCGGATCGTCGCGCCGGTGGTCTTCGGCTTGCACAACCTTGCGCCGGTGCTGCAGACGTATTCGCAGCGATATCCGAAAGTCGTGCCGGATCTGACGCTGGTCGACCGCAGTGTCGATTTGGTTGAGGAAGGATTCGACGTCGGCATCGTCATTGCGCAGAAAGTGCGCAGCGCGAGCATCGTCACGCGCCGGCTCACGACGGGGTGCATGATTGTTTGCGCCACGCCCGCCTATCTGGAAAAGCACGGCACGCCCACGCGTCCGGAGGAACTGCTCGACCACGCGTGCTTGAGCTTGCCGACCGAATATTGGGGCGACGAACGCGTCTTTACGGGGCCGGAAGGCGAGGTGCGCGTTCGGCCGTCGAACGTCATTGTCGCGAATAACACCGAGATGCTTCGTCAGTTTGCGCTGCTCGATATGGGCATCGCGATCTTGCCGAGCTATTTGATCGGCAGCGACGCGACGCGCGGCAACCTCGTGCGCGTGTTGGCCGACTACCGGCTGCCGCAGGTCGAAATCAACATCGGCTACCCGAGCCGGCGTCACTTGCCGGCCAAGGTGCGCACGTTCATCGATCACCTGGTCGAGCACTTCAGCCAAACGCCGAACGGCACGCTCGGCGAGTTGTGGCTGAAGGATGCGCCGTTGGTGAGTGCCCCGGCGTTGCCGCGCGTGGAAGCGGGCGAGGGCGACGACGAGGTGTTCGACACCGAAGGCGAGAACGAGGCGTTCGGTAGCCGGCGGGAGAGCACGCTGCGCAAGATGACTCGATCGCCGCGCGGACGGATGAGTACGCCGTCGCCGTTGTAGGGCGGGTGTTTGGCGCGTCGCCCTTGGTCTGCGGGTGGGGGCGATATCTAGCGCGCGGCGTTCTGGCGCCTACCTCCGTACGAATTGCGGGGAAAAAAAGCGAGCGCAGGTGCGCTCGCTTTATCGACTAGAGGTACGGAACCGCTCAGGTCACGCGCTGACCTTGCGTCCAGCAGCCTTCTTGGCCGGCGTTTTAGCGGCAGTTTTCACCGCCGTTTTCGCCGCGGTTTTGCCAGCCGCCTTCTTGGCCGGCGCCGCCGTAGCCGTTGCCGCTTCGTCCGCACCTTCGGCCGGCTCGCTCGCGCCCGCCGCCGCACCCTTGCGGGCCGCCGTCTTAGCCGCCGTCTTCGCCGAGGGCTCCTTCTTCTCGAATTCGAAGCCGATCTTGCCGTCGCTTTGCTTAACGAGGTAAGCCTTAAAGTTGCGGCCCGTACGCGACGACTTGAAGTTCGTCAGCAATTCGGTACGGCCCTCGCCCAGCAGCTTCGCCATCTGCTCGCGCGCAATCTCCTGCTGCAAGATCACCTTGCCGGAACGGAAATCGCACGTCTTCGGGTTCGCCACCGAGTTCTCGCAGACATAGCTCATGCCGTGCTCGAACACACGCGCATGGCATTTCGGGCACGCGCCGACACTCTCCTGCGCCGAGAAATCGGGTGCTTCGCCGTCCTCGCCGCCCGCATCCTGACCGAAATCGAACTCGAGCTTGTAGTTCTTCGTCTCGTCGTCGAACGTCAGCTTGAGAATGGCCGAGAACGGCCGCCCCATCTTGCTGCGAAAGCCCGACAGCGGCCCGATCGACTTTTGCGCCAGCAACGTCTCGACTTCCTCGGTCTCGAATTGTCGGCTGCCCGGAATCTTCGAAATCGAAAACTCGCATTGCGTGCAAGCGAACCGGCGATAGTTCTCTTTAACCTGCCCGCCGCAGTTCGGGCATGGCGTCGCGAGCGTGACGTAATCGCCGGGAATCGTGTCGGAGTCGTACTCCTTCGCGCGTTTGACGATCGTCTGCGTCATGCGCGCGATTTCCTGCATGAACGTATCGCGCGCAAGCTTGCCGCGCTCCATCTGCGCCAGCTTGTATTCCCACTCCCCCGTCAGCTCCGGCGCGGTCAGTTCTTTCACGCCGAGCCCGCGCAACAGCGTCGTGAGCTGGAACGCCTTCGCCGTCGGGATCAGGTCGCGGCCTTCGCGCACGAGGTATTTCTCGCCGAGCAGCCCTTCGATGATGGCCGCCCGCGTGGCCGGCGTGCCGAGCCCCTTGGCCGCCATCGCTTCGCGCAGTTCGTCGTCTTCCACGAGCTTGCCCGCGCCTTCCATCGCCGAGAGCAGCGTCGCTTCGTTGTAGCGCGCCGGCGGTTTCGTGGTCAGGCCGTGTGCGGCGATCTTGTCCGTCTTGACCTTCTCGTCCTTTTGCACCGGCACGAGGTTGGCATCCTCGCCACTGGTTTCACGACCGTAAATCTGCAACCAGCCGGGCTCCACCAGCACCTTGCCCTCGGTCTTGAAGTGATGTCCCGCCACTTCGGTGATCCGCGTCGTCACGCGATATTCCGCCGCAGGGAAAAACACGGCCAAGAAGCGTTTGACGACAAGGTCGTACAGCTTTTGTTCGGGCTCCGAGAGCGCCTTCGGCGCTTGCAGCGTGGGAATGATGGCGAAGTGATCGCTGATCTTCGAATTGTCGAAGATGCGCTTGTTCGGTTTGACCCATCCCTTGTCGAGCGCCTGCTTCGCGAACGGCAGGTAGTTGTTGCTCTCCTTGAGCATCTCGAGCGTGCTCTTGACCGTGGCGAGGTAATCCTCGGGCAGCGCGCGGGCGTCGGTACGCGGGTAGGTCAGCACTTTGTGCTTTTCGTACAGCGCCTGGGCAAGCCCCAGCGTGTTCTTCGCCGAGAAGCCGAAGCGGCCGTTGGCCTCCCGCTGCAAGCTCGTCAAGTCGAACAGCTGCGGCGAGAGCTGCGTCGAGGGCTTCGATTCCTCGCTGACCGTGCCGATTTGATCGCGGCATGCCGCCACGACCGTTTCGGCGGCGGGCAAGCTCCACAGCCGAGAGTCGCGCTTCTCGGGATCGGTCTCGTCGCGCTTGAATTTCGGGTCGAACCAGCGGCCTTCATAGAACCCGCCTGCGCAGACGAATTCGGCACGCACTTCCCAGTAATCGCGCGGCACGAAGTGGCGGATCTTCTCTTCGCGCTCGACGACGATCGAGAGCGTCGGCGTTTGCACGCGCCCCACCGTCGTCAAGAAAAAGCCGCCGCCCTTGCTGTTGAACGCTGTCATCGCGCGCGTGCCGTTGATGCCGACCAGCCAGTCGGCTTCGGAGCGGCAGCGCGCGGCGTCCGCCAGCGGCTGCATGTCCGCGTCGCTGCGCAGATGCGCGAACCCGTCGCGGATCGCCGCCGGCGTCATCGATTGCAGCCAAAGCCGCTGAACCGGCTTCTTGGCATTCGCGTGCTGCGCGATGAGGCGGAAAATCAGCTCGCCCTCGCGCCCCGCGTCGCAGGCGTTGATGAGACGCTCGACGTCCTTGCGCTTGATCAGCTTGGTCAAGACCTTCAGCCGCGATTCGCTCTTGGCGATCGGGTTCAGGTCGAAATGCGGCGGAATCACGGGCAGGTGGGCGAAGCTCCATTTGCCCCGCTTGACTTCGTATTCTTCGGGCGCGGCGATCTCGAGCAGATGGCCGACCGCCGAGGAGAGCACGTACTCGTCGCTCTCGTAGTACTCGTCATGTTTGGCGAAGCCGCCGAGTGCGCGCGCGATGTCGTTCGCGACCGAGGGCTTCTCCGCAATGATCAGTGCTTTGGACATGACAGGATTAATGTAGTGACCGGGGATCGACCCCGGATTGTGTTCCCTTCAACGACCGCTTTATAGCACACGGCGCGCAACCGGCGGTCTGTCGCCCGAAAAAGCGTGGGGCCGGCGCTTACCCGCCGGCACCGGTTGCCAGGCCAAGATGCGTGCGGCGCGAGCCTTGGCGGACGGCGGACCGGCGTGCTTTGTGTGCACGGAATGTGCCACGGGGCGCGATCGCCCAGGGGCGCCGGCAAGCCGATCAAACGGCGGCGAGCGCCGGGCGCACCTTCGGCGCGCCGACGGCATCCGGCAAGGCGGTCAGGTCCGACAGCAGGCGTTCCGCGATCGCGCCGTGCGGTAAAACCGTCCCGAAAAAACGCGCTGTCGTGTCGTCTTCGATCAGCAGCGTCGGAAAGTTCTCGACGTCCAGGTCGTCGAAGCGGTCGGCGTGCGTTTCGATGTCGATCCAGACGAAGCACATGTCGGGATGCGCGTCGGCCAACCGGTCGAACGTTTCCCGGTATTCGCGGCAGGTGCCGCACCATTGGGCGCACAAACAAGCGACGAGCAGCGTATTCGGGTCGTTGACGCGCTCGGCGATCCGGTCTGAGTCGGTGTCCAGGTTCAGCGCGGGCATGATGCGTTCCTTCTTTCTCTAGCCTGTAGCGGTTTTGGGGACTGTAGCACGTCGGATTCGGCCGTCGGTACGCATCATTGCGGTGTGCACCGCAGGTAACGGCCCCCCGGCAGCACGGCGAGACACCCGCCCAGTTCGAGTTCGAGCAGCGCGCCTTGCAGCGCCGCGCTGTCCATTTCGGTGCGGGCGGCGAGAATTTCAAGGGCGGCCGGCGCATGTCCCAGCGCCTCGAGCACGCGCGTCGCATCGGCGGAAAACGCGCGCCTCGGGCGCGCGGCCAACTCGGGCGGCACGTCGAACAGCGGCAACGTGTGCCGCGACGGCGAATGCCGAGGCCGGCGCCCGCCTGGCGGCGGTGGTGGCGGCGGCGGGCCCGGCGCGGCCGCGCCAAGAGGTTCCGATTTGCCCGTTTCGTGCCGCCGCGGGGCCCGCGTTTTCGGGGGGGCGGCGATGGGCGCCGGTGCCAAGCCGAGCCCTTCGAGCACGTCCTGCGGCGTTTCGGTCAGCATGGCGCCGTCTTTGATCAACTGGTGGCACCCGCGCGAAAGCGGCGCGTGGATGGACCCGGGGATCGCGAAGACGTCGCGGCCCATTTCGTTGGCGAGGCGGGCGGTGATGAGCGAGCCCGAGCGCAACGCCGCCTCGACGATCAGCACGCCCTTCGTCATGCCTGCGATGAGCCGGTTGCGCTGCGGGAAGTGGGCCGGCTTGGCCGGCGTCCCGAGTGGCCATTCGGAGACGATGGCGCCATGCATCGCGATTGCCTGCGCCAGCCTTCGATGTGCGGTGGGATACACGATATCGGCACCGGTGCCGACGACCGCCACAGTGCGGCCGCCGGCCTCGAGCGCGCCGCGATGGGCGGCGGCATCGACTCCGAGCGCCAGGCCGGAGACGATGACGAGCCCCTCGCCGGCGAGCGCGCGCGCGAAGCGTCCGGCGTCTTCGGTGCCCTGCGGCGTCGCACTTCGGCTGCCGACAATCGCCAGGCTTGGCGCGTGCAAGCACTCGAGCCGGCCGCAGACGTAAAGCAGCGGCGGCGGATCGTGCATGGTCAGCAGCGCGGGCGGGTACGCCGGATCGTCGAGCGCGAGCAGCGCGTTTTCGGGCTGTGCGCACCAGGCAAGCGTTCGTTCGAGCAGTTCGCCGACATCCGCACGCGCCGCCGCGGCGACACTGCGCGCGAGTTCGGCCCCCGCGATCCGCGCAAGCTCGCCGGGCGGCCCGGCCAGCAGCGCTTGAGCGTCCCCGAACGCCGCCAGCAAGGCGCGCAGCGGTGCCGGCGCGAGCGTGCGAATGCTTGCGAGCGCGAGCCATGCGCGCACGCTCGACGCGGTCATCGATCGTGCATGCATCGCCGCGGCTCCGCGCCCCGGCGCCAGCGGACTCGCGAGCGCCGTGATAAAATTTTCACCATCCGAAATACCCCAGACAAACTAGCCGATGCGCGCGCTCGTCGATTCTGCAAGCGCTCCGACGGCGCGCGCGGTTCGGCGTATCTTCGATAAACGGCGAGGGTCGCGCTAGCCGGCCGAACGGCCAAACGACCCGCGGCGCGACGATGCGCATCCCGGCTAACTCGCAACGACTTTTGACACCATGGCTTTACTGAGCATCCTCAATTACCCCGACAAGCGGCTGCATAAGGTCGCCAAACCGGTCGCGAAGGTCGACGACCGGATCCGCAAGCTCGTCGCCGACATGGCCGAGACGATGTACGCCGCCCCCGGCGTGGGCTTGGCCGCGACGCAGGTCGATGTGCACGAGCGCGTGATTGTCATCGACGTGTCCGAGACGCACGACCAACTGCGCGCGTTCATCAATCCCGAAATCGTGTGGTCGAGCGACGAGCGCCGGATCAACGAGGAAGGGTGCTTGTCGGTGCCCGGCGTCTATGACGAAGTCGAACGCGCGGAGCGCGTGCGCGTGCGTGCGCTCAACGAGAAAGGCGAGGCGTTCGAACTCGATTGCGAGGGTCTGCTGGCCGTGTGTATTCAGCACGAAATGGATCATTTGATGGGGCGCGTGTTCGTCGAATATCTGTCGCCGCTCAAGCAGACGCGCATCAAGACGAAGATGAAGAAGCTCGCGCACGCGATGTAACGCGCATCCCTTATCCGTTTTTGCCCCGCCCATGACCCACACGCTGCGCGTCGTCTTCGCAGGCACGCCCGAGTTCGCCGCCGCCGCGCTGGCGGCCATTTACGAAGCCGGCTTCCCGGTTCCGCTCGTCCTGACGCAGCCGGATCGGCCCGCCGGACGCGGCATGAAGCTGCAGGCGAGCCCCGTCAAACGCTATGCGTTCGAGCATGGGCTCGAGGTGGCGCAGCCGCCGTCGTTGCGCCGCACGGGCAAGTTTCCCGTCGACGCCGCCGCGGCCGTCGATCGGCTGCGCGAGACGCCGCACGACGTCATGGTCGTCGCCGCCTACGGCTTGCTGCTGCCGCAGGAAGTCCTCGATATCCCGCCGCACGGCTGCATCAACATCCACGCGTCGCTGCTGCCGCGTTGGCGCGGTGCCGCGCCGATCCACCGTGCACTCGAAGCCGGCGACACCGAAACGGGCATCACGCTGATGCAAATGGATGCGGGGCTCGATACGGGGGCCATGATCGAGGTGGCGCGCACACCCATCGAGCCGACCGATACGACCGCGACGTTGCACGACAAGCTGGCCGAGCAAGGCGCGCGGCTCATCGTCCAAGCGCTCTCGACGCTCGAGCGGACGGGCGCCTTGGCGGTGACGCCGCAGCCCGTCGAGGGCGTGACGTACGCGAGCAAGATCGGCAAGCACGAAGCGGCGCTCGACTGGCGCGCCCCCGCTGCGGTACTGGCGCGGCAGGTGCGCGCGTTCGATCCGTTTCCGGGCGGCGCCGCGGTGCTTGCGGACGGCACGACGCTGAAAATCTGGGCGGCGCAAGCCGTCGATGCGGCGCACCTGGGCGCGCAAGCCGAGCCCAGCACGATTGTCTCGGTCTCGCCCGACGGCGTGGTCGTCGCCTGCGGCGAAGGCCTGCTCCGGCTCACGCAGCTACAGAAGCCGGGCGGCAAACGCTTGGCCGCACGCGAGTTTCTTGCCGGCATGACGCTCGAGGCCGGTCAGCGCCTGCGGCTGCCCGAATCCGCTTAAACGCCGGCGGCCGTCCGTGTGTCGCGCGGGCGATGCACGCGCCGGCGCCGTCGTGCGATCATCGCGGCACGAAGCATTTAACCGAGGAACCGAGGAGAGTTCGAGCATGTTCGGCATCGTCCATTTTTCGTTTTTCGTCGCCGCGGTGTTTCTGCTTAACGTGACGCCGGGCCCCGATACCGCTTACATCGTTGGCCGTAGCGTTGCGCAGGGCCGCGGGGCGGGTCTCATGTCCGCGCTCGGCATTTGTACGGGCTGCTGCGTGCATACGGTCGCCTGCGCCTTCGGGCTCACGGCCTTGCTGGCGGCGTCCGCCACGGCATTTACCGTCATCAAGTTCGCCGGCGCGATCTACTTGATCTATCTAGGCGTGCGGCTTGCCTTCGCATCGCCCGCCAAAGCTCAGTCTGATCAGGGCGAATCGAGCGAGGATCCGGCGCAACCCGCCCGGCCGCTCAAGCAACTGTATCTGCAAGGGTTCTGGACCAACGTCCTGAATCCGAAGGTCGTGCTCTTTTTCGTCTCGTTCTTTCCTCAGTTCGTATCGAGCGACAGCGAGCACAAAGCGCTGGCTTTCCTGACGCTCGGCGGCGTCTTCGTCGCGATGAGTATCGTCTGGTGCCTGTTCCTGGTCTGGGTCGCGAGCGGCGTGACGCGCAGCCTCGGCGGCAAGCCCGTCGTCAAGAAATGGCTCGACCGTGTGGTGGGCAGCGCCTTCGTCGGTTTGGGGCTGCGGCTTGCGGCCGCGCAGCGCTGAGCGCCGATTTCCGCGGCACGCGGCGCGCATAACCGTTTCCTGACGAATCGCTTACAATTGAGCGCGACGCCCGCGCGGGCCTAGGTCGGGCTCGTCGTCGGGGCACAAACGGAAAAAGGAGTGCACATGTTCAATTGGGTCAAAACCGCGATGCTGATGGCCGCGATCACGGCCCTGTTCGTCGCAATCGGCGGAATGATCGGCGGCACGCGCGGCATGGCGTTCGCGTTCGTGATCGCGCTGGCGATGAACTTCTTCTCGTACTGGTTCTCGGACAAGATGGTCCTGAGGATGTACAACGCCCAGGAAGTGGACGAGACGAGCGCGCCGCAGTTTTATCGTATGGTGCGCGAACTGGCGACGCGTGCGGGCTTGCCGATGCCGCGCGTGTACCTCATCAACGAAGACGCGCCCAACGCCTTCGCAACAGGGCGCAATCCGGAGCACGCGGCCGTCGCCGCGACCACCGGCATTTTGCGCATCTTGTCCGAACGCGAAATGCGCGGCGTGATGGCGCACGAGCTGTCGCACGTGAAGCACCGGGATATCTTGATCTCGACGATCTCCGCGACGATGGCCGGTGCGATTTCGGCGCTGGCCAATTTCGCGATGTTTTTTGGCGGGCGCGACGAGCAAGGGCGTCCGGCCAACCCGATCGCGGGTATCGCCGTCGCGTTGCTCGCACCGATCGCCGCGGCGATGATACAGATGGCCATCTTGCGAGCCCGCGAGTTCGAGGCCGATCGGGCCGGCGCGCAAATCTCGGGCGATCCGCAGGCGCTGGCTTCGGCGCTCGATAAAATCCACCGGTTCGCTTCCGGCATTCCGTTCGCCGCGGCCGAGGCACACCCGACCACCGCGCAAATGATGATCCTCAATCCGCTCTCGAGCGGCGGCGTGGCGAATCTGTTTTCGACCCACCCCGCGACGGAGGAACGTATTGCGCGCCTCATGGAAATGGCGCGCACGGGCCGCTACGACTGAGGCGGCTGAGCGGCGCGCAATCGGCGTGCAATCCGCGCGCATCGAAGACGGGCCCGTGGGGCCCGTTTCCGCTTATGCGGGGCCGTCGATCGTACGCCGCCGCCGCTCGAGGCCTCAAGCGGTTTTGTGTGCTGGAGGCGCGGCGCCGGCGCGTTACAATGTCGCGTTTGTTTCGCGCGATTTCGCTCACCGCGCCACCCGTCGCGCGCCCTTCGCTTTCTCGATGACTCGATCTGCCCCCATCCGCCGCCAGGCGCAAAAAGCCGGCGCAGCGCCGTTTCGCACGCTGCGTCTCGCGCCCGATTCGCTCGGCTTCGCGCTCGATTGCGCGGCGCTTGCCGTTGGCGCCGTACGCGCCGGCATGGCGCTGCCGGCCGCGCTCGCTCGCGTGCAAGCATCGGCCCCGGCGGCGGCGATTGCCCGCGGCGCGATCCAAGATATCGCTTATCGCGCGCTGCGGCGCCTAGGCACCGCCGACTGGCTGCTCGCTCAGCTCGTGCGCAAGGCGCCGCCCCCGCATGTCGGCGACATGCTGGCCTGCGCGCTGGTCTTGCTTGCCGACGATGCGCAAACGGCCGTCTATACCCCGTTCACCGTCGTCGATCAAGCCGTGACCGCGATCGGCGCCCGCCGCGAATCCGCGTTTGCCAAGGGCCTCGTGAATGCCGTGCTGCGCGCTTTCCTGCGCGAGCGCGAGGTGTGGCTCGACAAAGCGCAAACCGATGCCGTCGCGGCGTGGAACTACCCGCTTTGGTGGATCGAAGCCGTGCAGCAGGCGTGGCCCGACGCATGGCAGCGCGTGCTGGCGGCCGGCAACCAACCGGGGCCGCTCACGTTGCGGGTCAATACGCGCCGCACGACCGTCGCCGAGTATCTGCATCTGCTCGACGCGAACGGCATCGCCGCCACCGCGATCGGGATTCATGCGGTTCGGCTCGCGGCCCCGCTGCCGGTCGATCGCATTCCGGGCTTCGCGCAGGGCGTCGTGTCGGTGCAAGATGCCGGGGCGCAGTTGGCGGCCGAGCGGCTCGCCGCGCGCGACGGCATGCGCGTGCTCGATGCCTGCGCGGCGCCGGGCGGCAAGACAGGGCATGTGCTCGAGCTGGCCGACGTCGAACTCGTCGCGCTCGAGTCCGATGCCGCGCGGGCCTCGCGTATCGGCGAAAACCTGTCGCGCTTGGGGCTTGCGGCGACCGTGACCGTGGGCGATGCCGGCGCGCCCGCCGCTTGGTACGACGCTCGGCCCTTCGACCGCATTCTCGCGGACGTTCCCTGCTCGGCGTCCGGGATCGTGCGGCGCCATCCCGATGTTCGCTGGCTGCGTCGCGCCTCCGACATCGCCGCGCTCGTCGCACAGCAGCGCCGCATTCTCGATGCGTTGTGGCCGTTGCTCGCGCCGGGCGGCGAAATGCTCTACGTGACGTGTTCGATCTTCCCCGAGGAGGGCGAACAGCAGGCGCGCTGGTTTGAACGCGCGCACGAAGATGCGGTACGATTGGACGCGCCCGGGCAACTGCTGCCGACCGCCGCGGGTGCCGCAGCCGAATGCTCGGCTCCTTTTTCGACGGGAACGCACGCCGCCACGCCGGAGCGCGCCGGTGCCGACCTTGACCACGACGGTTTTTTCTACGCGCGCTTTCAGAAACGGTGACGATCAGCAAACGCTCTTTTCCGCTTCGGCTCGTGGCCTTGCTCTGGATTGCGCTAACCGTCTGTTTAGTCGCGGCGGGGCCGGCGCGTGCCGATACGATCGCGGTGCAGCGAGCCTCGCTGCAGGCCGACGGGTCGGGCGGCTGGAATCTCGACGCGCGCTTCGACTTCGAGTTGAACGGCAACCTCGAAGATGCGGTCAACAAAGGCATTCCGCTTTATTTCACGACCGAATTCGAACTCACGCGTCCGCGCTGGTATTGGTTCGACGAGCAGCCTGTGTCCGTCGCGCAAACCCTTCGCCTGTCGTTCCAACCGCTGACGCGAGAGTACCGCGTGTCGAGCGGCGGCTTGCAGCAAGGCTTTTCGTCGCTGAACGAAGCGCTGGCCGTCATCAAGCACGTCACCTCCTGGCATGTCATCGATCGCAACCAGGTGCAGCCCGGAGAGACGTATACGGCCTCGGTGCGCATGCAGCTCGACACGGCGCTGATGCCCAAGCCGTTCCAGGTCGATGCCGTCAACAACCGAGATTGGACCCTCGCTTCCGATTGGAAGCGCTTTACCTTCACGGTGGCCGAACGTGCTAAATAGCGTGCGTCGAAAAGCGGACGTGCGAAGCATTCTCGTTCGCGTGATCGTCTCGACAGTCGCCGTCATGGCGTTGCTGCTGCTCGTGCTGCTCGCCGCGGCCAGCGCCAACACCGAGTTCTTCGATCGCTACTACTCGTGGCTCTATGCGGCCAACATCGCCGTGGCGCTCGTGTTCTTGCTGGTCGTCGTCGCGCTCGTCGCGATGATCCTCGCCCGGCTGCGCAAGGGCAAGTTCGGTACGCGGCTGCTGGCGAAGCTGGCGATTTTCTTTGCGCTCGTCGGTGTGCTGCCGGGTGCGATCATCTACGTGGTGTCGTACCAGTTCGTCTCGCGCAGCATCGAATCGTGGTTCGATGTCAATGTCGAAACGGCACTCACATCGGGGCTGAACCTCGGGCGCGCCATGCTCGATGCCTCGCTGTCCGACTTGCAGACGAAAGCACGCGTGATGGCCGAGCAACTGGCGAGTACGCCGCCCAACAATACGACGCTCACGCTCTTGCGCATGCGCGACCAATTCGGCGTGCAAGAAGCGATGCTCGTCGAATCGGTGCGCAGCGTCTCGGGCGCGTCGCCCGACCTGCACGTCATTGCGCAAACGTCCGGCAATTTCGCATCGCTCATGCCCGACGATCTGCCGACGCCGATCATGCTCGATCAGGCGCGCGGCCGTGGCTACGCGTCGATCGAAGGCGAGGTGGACGGCGATCCGCATGCGAAGGGCGCGAAAGGGGCGCTGCGCTTGCGCGTCGTGGTGCTCGTGCCCGATGCCAGCGCCTCGCTGCTGCAGCCCGCGGAGCGCTTCCTGGAGTTGACGCAGCCCGTCTCTCCAACGCTCGCGCGCAATGCCGATGCGGTCCAGCGCGCCTATCGCGAGTATCAAGAGAAGGCGCTGGGGCGCACGGGCCTGCGCAAGATGTACATCGGTACGCTCACGCTGGCGCTGTTCCTGGCGACTTTCATCGCGATGATGCTCGCGCTCGCGCTCGGCAATCAGCTCGCGCGGCCGTTGTTCCTGCTGGCCAAGGGCACCAAGGAGGTGGCCGAGGGCGACTTCACGCCGAAGCGCGAAATCAAATCGCGCGACGAACTCGGTTTCTTGACGCAGTCGTTCAACGCGATGACGCGCCAATTGTCGGAGGCGCGCGCCGCGGTCGAGCGCAACCGTGTGGCGCTGGAGCATTCGAAGGCTTATCTCGAGAGCATTTTGGCGAATCTGACGGCCGGCGTCTTCGTGCTCGACCGACAATTTCGCTTGACCACGGCCAATCGCGGCGCGGAGCGGATTTTCCGGCAGCCGTTCCAAGGCATGCTGGGCGCATCGCTCGAGCATATCGGCGTGCTTGCCGAATTCGCGGCGCTGGTGCGCAAGGCCTTCGCCGATCGCGAGGCGGCCAGCGAAGGCAGCGTCGACGACGGCGGCCATTGGCAGCAACAAGTGGCACTCTCGGTAGAGGGCGAGTCCGAGCCCATCACCTTGCTCGTGCGCGGCACGCGGCTGTTGGCGGCGACACCGTCGGCCGGCGGCCAGGCGGATACGGCGGGTTACGTCGTCGTCTTCGACGACATCTCCGACGTCATTTCCGCACAGCGTTCCGCGGCATGGGGCGAAGTGGCGCGACGTCTCGCGCACGAAATCAAGAATCCGCTGACGCCGATCCAGCTCTCGGCCGAGCGTTTGCAGATGAAGCTGGCCGACAAGCTCTCGCCGCCCGATGCCGATGTGCTCAAACGCGGCGCGACGACGATCGTCAATCAAGTGGCGGCGATGAAGCAGATGGTGGACGACTTCCGCGATTACGCGCGCACGCCGCCGGCCGTCCTTGCGAACCTGCAGTTGAACGAACTCGTCACGGAAGTGCTCGGTTTGTACGGGGTCGAAGAAGGCAAGAGCGCGATCGCGGCCGAGCTATCGGCCTTGCCGGTGATTCGCGGCGACGCGACGCAATTGCGCCAGGTGATCCACAACCTGCTGCAAAACGCGCAGGACGCGGTGGCGGAAATCGCGAGCCCCCGTGTCGTCATCGAAACCAAGACAGTAGAATATGGCGACCCCGACGCGCTCGGCAAAGTACGCGTCGCGGTTCGCCTGACCGTGTCGGACAACGGCCCGGGCTTTCCCGCCCGCATCCTCACGCGAGCGTTCGAACCGTATGTGACGACGAAAGCCAGAGGAACGGGGCTAGGGCTAGCCATGGTCAAGAAGATCGTCGATGAACATGGCGCACGTATCGATATTCGGAATCGCGTGAAAGCAGGCGAAACGATCGAAGGTGCGCAGATTTCGATTTTGTTTCTGCAATTGGCAGACGACGCGGCACCCGCCTCGAACGGCGGCACGGCGTCGGGGACGACAAAAGCAATAGCGCAGACAAGGGCAGCATAAATGGCAACCATCCTGGTGGTAGACGACGAAATGGGCATCCGGGAGTTGCTCTCGGAAATCCTGAGCGACGAGGGGCATGCCGTCGAAGTGGCGGAGAACGCGCAGCATGCGCGGGATTTCCGTCTGCGTCAGGCACCCGATCTTGTCCTGCTCGATATTTGGATGCCCGACACGGACGGGGTGACGCTGCTCAAGGAATGGGCGGCGCAAGGGCTTTTGACGATGCCCGTGATCATGATGTCGGGGCATGCGACGATCGATACGGCTGTCGAGGCGACGAAAATCGGCGCCCTCAATTTTCTGGAAAAGCCGATCGCCCTGCAAAAGCTGCTGAAGGCGGTGGAGCAGGGGCTGGCACGCGGCAGTGCGGCGGCCCCGGTCGCCGGTGCGGCGGCCGTGAAAGCGGCCGCGCCGGCCAACGCGGCGACGGTGGTGGCGGCGGCGGTCGCGTTGCCGATGCTCGCGGCCGATGCGGTGGCGGCGAGCCCGAGCACCCTGCAGGCGGCGTCGATTTCGTTCGACATCCCGTTGCGCGATGCGCGCGATGCATTCGAGCGCGCCTACTTCGAGTATCACTTGGCGCGCGAGAACGGCAGCATGACGCGGGTTGCCGAAAAGACGGGCCTCGAGCGCACGCACTTGTACCGTAAGCTCAAGCAGCTCGGCGTCGATTTGAGCAAGAACAAAGGGGAGTGACGGGCGTCGTGGCGCCCCGCTGCATCGGCGCGCATCGGCATTCAGCGCTCGAAACGCGCCAGCGAAAAAAGTGCTTGAGCGATGCAAATCTCCTTGCTATACTCTCGCTTCTTCGTGGCCCGGTAGCTCAGTTGGTAGAGCAGCGGATTGAAAATCCGCGTGTCGGTGGTTCGATTCCGCCCCAGGCCACCAGCAGTATCCAACCCCAAGAATCGTAAGGTTCTTGGGGTTTTTCTCATGGCGCGCATCGGGCTAAGCGGATGTCGGGGAACGAGGCGAACGGTGCTCGAGGCGGCCTTCTCCTTCTACTAGACGGTATAAGCGCCACGCTGCTCGCCGCTCGAACGCGAGGCATATACTGGCGAAGCATCGCGCGGCCCCTACGCGGCGCCCGCGCACGGGCACACGCCGTGCGCGCCTTTGATTGACGGTCCACGGAGTTTTCACGGTGATTCGAACAGACGCTAAGCGTGGCGCGCTCGTGCTTTTTTCGGGCGGCCAAGATTCGACCACGTGCCTGGCTTGGGCGCTCGAGCGTTACGAGACAGTCGAGACGCTCGGCTTCGACTACGGCCAACGTCACCGCGTCGAACTCGAATGCCGCGACGGTGTGCGTCAGGCGATCGCCCGTGGGTTTGCGCACTGGGCCGAGCGTCTGGGCGAGGATCACCTGGTCGATTTGTCGGTGCTCGGTGCGATCAGCGAGACGGCGATGACGCGCGAGATCGAAATCGAGGCGACGGCCAATGGTCTGCCCAATACCTTCGTGCCGGGACGCAATCTGATGTTCATGACGATCGCCGCGGCGATCGCTTATCGGCGAGGGCTTTCGGCGCTCGTCGGCGGGATGTGCGAAACGGATTTCTCGGGCTATCCCGATTGCCGCGACGATACGATGAAGGCGCTGCAGGTGGCGCTGAACCTCGGGATGGATAGCCGCTTCGTCGTCGAGACGCCGCTCATGTGGCTCGACAAGGCCGACACCTGGCGCCTCGCGCGGGATCTCGGGGGCGATGCGCTCGTCGAACTCGTGCGGGTCGAGACGCACACGTGCTATGTCGGCGAGCGTGCCGAGCTGCACGCGTGGGGCTTCGGCTGCGGCGAATGCCCGGCCTGCCGTCTGCGCAAGCGCGGGTACGAAGCGTTTCTCGCCGGCGAGCAGGTAACGCAGCCGGCGTAGCGGCGCCCCGCCGCCGGGCCGAACCGTGGCTCCGAGATGAGGCGGCCTAAAATCGAGATGGACGACAGAAGCAGCATGACGTACGCGGTCAAGGAAATTTTCTACACGTTGCAGGGCGAAGGTGCGAATGCGGGCCGCCCAGCCGTGTTCTGCCGGTTTGCCGGCTGCAATTTGTGGTCGGGGCGGGAAGAAGATCGCGCGAGTGCCGTCTGCCGCTTCTGCGACACCGACTTCGTCGGAACCGACGGCGAGAACGGCGGCAAGTATCGCGATGCCGGCGCGCTCGTCGAGAAAATCGCTTCGCTGTGGCCCGAAGGCGAGCAGCATCGTTTTATCGTCTGCACGGGCGGCGAGCCGATGCTGCAAATGGACGAGCCGTTCGTTGCCGCGCTGCATGCTGCCGGCTTCGAGGTGGCCATCGAAACGAACGGGTCGCTGCCCGTGCTCGAGTCGATCGATTGGGTGTGCGTGAGCCCGAAAGCCGATGCGCCGCTCGTCGTGACGAAGGGCAACGAGTTGAAGGTGGTCGTCCCGCAAGACAATCAGCGCTTAGCCGAGTACGCCGAACTCGACTTCGAGTACTTTCTCGTGCAACCGATGGACGGCCCGTCGCGCGATTTGAACACACGCCTGGCGATCGACTGGTGCAAGCGCCATCCGCGCTGGCGGCTCTCGATGCAGACCCACAAGTACCTGAACATTCCCTGATTCGCCGTGCTGACGATTACCCGAAAACTCGAATTCGATGCGGGCCACCGCATTCCCGACCACCGCAGCCAATGCCGTAACCTGCACGGGCACCGCTATGTGCTCGAAATCACGCTGCGCGGCGACGTCGTGGAGACGGAAGGTGCGCCCGATCGCGGCATGGTGATGGATTTCGCCGACGTCAAATCGCTCGCGATGGAGCACCTCGTGAGCCGCTGGGATCACGCGTTCCTCGTGTTCGAGGGCGATACGCGCGTGCGCGATTTTCTGCAATCGATGCCGGACCATAAAACGGTCGTCCTCGATCGCATTCCCACAGTCGAAAATCTCGCCGCGATCGCCTTCGAGCTGCTCGCGCAGGTCTACGACGCGCACTACGGCATCAATCTCCGGTTGCACCACGTCCGCCTCTACGAAACGCCGAACTGCTGGGCCGACGTCGTGCGCGAGGCCGGCATCTAGCATCGGCTGTCCCGTTCCTCGCTTTCTTTTCGTCGAATAGGGGCATCCGCTGTCGACCTAGCGGGCGCGTGGGCCGCTCTTCGCTGCGCGCTCGGTTGCTGCGACGCGTCTGAACCCATGCGCTCGACCGGCGCCTGCATCCGATCGGCCGTTGTCGGCGTATGATCGGACGAGGGCCGGCTTCGTGCAGCGACGCAGCCGGCCGACTAACCCTGGAGCGAGACATGTCGGCCATCCCCGCACCGAGCGCACGCCGTTCTGTACCCGAGTCGCACGTGCTGCCACCGGAGGCAACCCGGTGAGCGCATTCACGAATCCACTCAAGCAACGTTTGAAAGAGGGCGAGCCGTCGATCGGGCTCTGGCTTTCGCTCGCCAGTGCCAATGTGGCCGAAGCGCTCGCCCATACGGGTTTCGATTGGCTGTGCATCGACATGGAGCATGCGCCGAACGATTCCGACGATGTCGTCGCCCAGCTGCGAGCGATCGCGGCGGCGCATTTACCGACCGAGCCGATCGTGCGCGTGCCCGCGCGCGAAGCCTGGCTCGTCAAGCGGGTGCTGGACTCAGGCGCACGCACGTTGATGTTTCCGAACATCGAGTCGGCGGCAGACGCGGCACATGCCGTCCGTCTCACGCGCTATCCGGGGGGCGACGTGCCCGACGGCCTGCGTGGCGTCGCCGGCGCGGTGCGGGCGGCCGCGTTCGGTGCGCGCCGCGATTATGTCCAAAGCGCCAATACGCAGATCGCCACGATCGTTCAGATCGAATCGGCGCGCGCATTGGAGGACGTCGATGCGATCGCGGCCACGCCGGGCGTCGACTGCCTGTTCGTGGGGCCGGCCGACTTGGCGGCGAGCCTCGGCCATCTCGGCGATTCGAAGCATTCGGATGTCCAGGCGGCGATCGCTCGCATTACCGCCGCAGCGGCCAAAGCCGGCATTCCGGCCGGTATCTTTGCGATGGACGTTGCAGCTGCGCGCGCTTATCGCGATGCCGGCTTCAAGGTCATCGCGCTCGCCTCCGACGTTATTTGGCTCGTGCGCGCAGCACGAGCGGCATTGCAGGAGTTGGGGTCATGAGACGAAGGACGATGAAGACACAGATGGTATCGATGCTGTTGCTGGGTATAGGCGCATGGGCAACGGCGAGCGGCGCACTGGCGCAGGCGGCGTCGGCACCGCAGGCGCGGGCCGATACCGATGCCGAAACCCAGGCGGCCGTGGCCGACTATAACGCGGGCAATGTCGCCGTGGCGCTCAAGGAGTTTCGCGCTGCGGCCGGCCGCGGCAACCGGCTTGCCGAATTCAACTACGCGATGATGCTGCTCAACGGGGAAGGCACGCAGGCGAACGTCGAGGAAGGCCGCAAGTGGCTGCTCAAAGCCGCCGAAGCGAACATGTCGCACGCGCAGTACGTGTACGGCAAGATGTACGACGACGGCGATTTCGTCCAGCGCGATCCCGCCGTGGCGCATGAATGGTTCCTGAAGGCCGCGCGCCAAGGCCATGTCCAAGCGGAACTCGCGCTGGCCAATCAGTTTCTCGATGGCCGCGGCACGCCGCGCGACAATGCGCAGGCGTTCACCTGGTACAAGAAGGCGGCCGAGGGCGGCGATATGACGGCCCAATATGTCACGGGCTCGTTTTACGAACGGGGAGGAGACGGGGTGGAGCGCAACCTGAACGTCGCGCGCGCGTATTACGCCGCGGCGGCGGCCCAAGGCGACCCGGCTGCTCGTCTGAAGTTTCAGGATCTGAGCCAGCAGCTGCGAAACGAGGCGAAGAAGCAGCAATCCAAATGAGCCAAGGCGGGCGCGCGATCGGGGCCGGCCGGTACCCGGTCACGCCCCCCCGACCGAAGCGCCCCCCCTTCAGCTCTTCATCAACCGCTTTTGCCGGCCGACGCTCATGATGAGGCCCACGGCGATCCCGAGGGTCGTCAGCGCGGTGCCGCCGTAACTCATGAACGGCAGCGGCACACCCACGACCGGCAAGATGCCGCTGACCATGCCGACGTTGACGAATGCATAGGTGAAAAACGCCATCGTGAGCGATCCGGCAAGCAGCCGGCCGAACAGCGTGGCGCCGTTGGCCGCGATATACAGCCCGCGCGCAATGAGCGCCGTATAGAGCGTGAGCAGCACGAGTTCGCCCATCAGCCCGAATTCCTCGGAAAAGACAGCGAAGATGAAATCGGTATGCTTTTCGGGGATGAAGTCCAGGTGCGCTTGCGTTCCCTTGAGCCAACCCTTGCCGAGCGGTCCGCCCGAGCCGATCGCAATGACGGCCTGGATGGTATGGAATCCTTTGCCGAGCGGGTCCGACGTGGGATCGAGCAGCGTGCAGATGCGGTGCTTTTGGTAGTCGTGCATGAGCGGCCACTGCACCTGCGGCTGGCAGATCTTCTCTTGGAAGGTGGCGACGAGCCCGATGCCGATGACGGCTGCGACCAGCACCGGTACGATCAGCTTGAACGAGAGGCCGGCGAAATAAATGACGAACAGCCCGGCGGCGAATACGAGCACGGCTGTACCCAAATCGGGCTGCTTCGCGATCAAGCCCACCGGCACCAGCAGAATCGCGAAACCGACGAGGAAGTCGTACCAGCGCGTCGAGCTTTCCCGCCGCTGGTAATACCACGCGAGCATGAGCGGGGTGGCGATCTTCAATATTTCCGACGGCTGAATCACGACGCCGACGTTGATCCAGCGCTTGGCCCCTTTCTTCGTGATGCCGAACAGCGCCACGGCCACGAGCAACGCGACGCCGAACGTATAGAGCGGGACCGCGAAGCGCATCAG
>NZ_JBQCIV010000104.1:0-126127 GCF_051953405.1 Trinickia sp.
GGGCGGAACGAGATCGATCCCGCCCTCGGAAAACGGATGGCAGCGACATAAGCGCTTCACCGCGAGGTAACTCCCGCGCGCGGCGCCATGATACTGGATTGCCTCGCGTGCGTAATCAGAACAGGAGGGATAAAAGCGGCACCGGCTGCCGAGCAGGGGGCTGACGGCAACCTTGTACACACGCAGCAGGGCGATCAGGACCGTTTGCATAGCGTTCGGGAGCCGGGCTCCCGCCGAGCGACGACGCGCGTGAAACCAAGGCGAGACGCCGTCGAACCACGCGCGCGCACGTGGACGACGCGTTTCAATCCGGCACCGATCCCGATGACGGCGCGGATGACGGCGATGACGGCGCGGCCGGCACTGAAGGGGGCGACGCCTGGCGCCGCGCGATCTCGCGCGCCACCTTGCCGAGCAGCATCTCGATTTCCGTTTTGCACAGTGCCCTCAACGACGGCGACACCGCGCTCGGTAGCGCGGTCTTGTCCAGCCGGGCGGACAGGCGCAAGAGTACATCCCAGCCGTCGAACTCGGCGCGACGCAGCCGAAAGCTTTCGCGCGCGATCCGTTTGATGAGATTACGCGTTGCGGCGCGCGGGGCAAATTTTTTGCCGACGACGAGCCCGAGACGGGCCGCCTGTCCGGTCGGCCGCGCATAGACGACGAAATGCGTCGAGCGGCGCCACGGGCGCAAACGAAAAACGGATGAAAATTCATCCGTTTTCAGTAGCCTTGCGGCTTTGGGGAAGGCTGCAGGCGCTTGCAACGGAACCGGACCCGATCAGGACGTGCCGCCGGCCGGCGGCACTCGCTAAAGAGGCGAGCGACGGCTACGGCGCGCGTGGCCTTCGACCTTAGATGGCCAGACGCTTGCGGCCCTTGGCGCGGCGAGCGTTGATCACCTTGCGGCCGCCGGCGGTCTTCATACGCACGCGAAAGCCATGGGTGCGCTTGCGGCGGGTAACGGACGGTTGGTAAGTACGTTTCATGTCGATCTCACTTGAGAATGGACCGCGTACGCATGCATCGGCACTAGGCGCGCTTTAAACAACATTAAACGCTAGGCAGGCAATGGGCCGGGGTCGAAAAAAGAGTGTTCGCTTTCGCGGGAACCCGCTATTTAAACCGCTTTTCTCTTGGCCGTCAATACTTTACGTGTATCGGCCGCTGACGCCGATGGTACCGGGCCATGGCCGTGCGCGCATCCGATGCACGATCCGGCCCTGTGGATAACTTCCTGGGTCCGGGCGTTTGGCGGTAGAATCTCGCCTTACTTCAAGAATCCAGCACGCCGCTCCGCTCGGGCCGGCTCGCCGCAAACCCTTGCGGCGACGGGCCGCGGGGCTCGCTCGCTTTGCCGCATCGGGTCCCTTTGCCGTGCCATGCACGGGGAGGGCGGTGGCGAGCGTTCGTGCCTTAAAAAGATATCGCCTTGATGAACGAATTCTGGCAACACTGTTCCGCACTGCTGGAGCGCGAGCTGACGCCCCAGCAGTACGTGACGTGGATCAAACCGTTGGCCCCGGTCGCCTTCGACGCCGCCGCGAACACGCTGTCCATCGCCGCGCCGAACCGCTTCAAGCTCGATTGGGTCAAAAGCCAGTTTTCGGGCCGTATCGCCGATCTCGCCCGCGACTTTTGGCAGGCCCCCGTCGAAGTGCAATTCGTCCTCGATCCGAAGGCGGGCATGCGTCCGAGCGTCGGGGCGTCGTCTGTGCCGCTGCCGCGCGTGCCGGCGTCGGCGGCTGCCGCGATGAGCGCGGCCGGCATGTCGCACGAAGGCGGTGCCGCGAGCGGCGCATCGAGCGTCGGCGCGATGGCGCCGAGATCCGTCAACGGCCTCGGCCGCGCGCAAGCGGCAAACGGTACGAGCGGCACCAACGGTGCAAGCGGCAACGGCACGCTGGACGACGCGGCCGATCTCGACTTGCCGAGCGTCGACGCGCACGAAGCCGCAGCCGCGCGCCGGACCTGGCGTCCGGGCGCGGGTAGCGGGCCGGGCAGCGCCGAAACCGAATCGATGTACGAGCGCTCGAAGCTCAATCCGGTGTTGACCTTCGACAATTTCGTGACCGGTAAGGCCAACCAACTGGCCCGCGCGGCCGCGATCCAGGTGGCCGACAACCCGGGCATTTCCTACAACCCGCTGTTTCTCTACGGCGGCGTGGGCCTCGGCAAGACGCACCTGATTCACGCGATCGGCAATCAGCTACTGCAAGACAAGGCCGGTGCGCGGATTCGCTATATCCACGCCGAGCAATACGTGTCCGACGTGGTGAAGGCATACCAGCGCAAGGCGTTCGACGACTTCAAGCGCTACTACCATTCGCTCGATTTGCTGCTCATCGACGATATTCAGTTCTTCTCGGGCAAGTCGCGGACGCAGGAAGAATTTTTCTACGCGTTCGAAGCGCTCGTCGCCAACAAGGCGCAGGTCATCATCACGAGCGATACGTACCCGAAGGAGATCTCGGGTATCGACGACCGCCTCATTTCCCGCTTCGATTCGGGCTTGACGGTGGCGATCGAGCCGCCCGAACTCGAAATGCGTGTGGCGATCTTGATGCGCAAAGCGCAATCCGAAGGCGTGAGCCTCTCGGAAGACGTCGCGTTTTTCGTCGCCAAGCACTTGCGTTCCAACGTGCGCGAACTCGAAGGCGCGCTGCGCAAGATCCTCGCGTACTCGAAGTTCCATGGACGCGAGATCTCGATCGAGCTGACCAAGGAAGCGCTCAAGGATTTGCTGACGGTGCAGAACCGCCAGATTTCCGTGGAAAACATCCAAAAGACTGTCGCCGACTTCTACAACATCAAAGTGGCCGACATGTACTCGAAAAAGCGCCCGGCCAACATCGCGCGGCCGCGGCAAATCGCCATGTATCTCGCGAAGGAACTCACGCAAAAGAGCCTGCCCGAGATCGGCGAGTTGTTCGGGGGGCGCGATCACACCACGGTCCTGCATGCCGTGCGCAAGATTGCCGACGAGCGCGGCAAGGATGCGCAGCTCAACCACGAGTTGCACGTGCTGGAGCAAACGCTCAAGGGGTGAGCCGAGCGTGAACCGAGCGCGAGCCGGCCCGGACCGCGGTGAGCCGAGCGCGCCTCCTGGGCCCCCGGTTTTGGCGGGAGCGGGGCATTTTTCAGGCACAATATAGGTTTAGCCCCCCGTGCTTCGCGGCGCGAGCGAGGCGGGGATGAAAGCGCGGGAACAACGCGCGGGCAGGATGGCGAAGGCGCGCAGCAAATGCGGGGTATCGGCGCTTTCGTCGAACGAACTGCCGGGTGAGGCGGAGTTTGCCGTCATATCAACGAAGGAACCCTATGCAACTGGTCAAGACCGAACGAGATAACCTCCTAAGGCCGCTGCAAACCGTGAGCGGCATCGTCGAACGCCGCCATACGTTGCCGATCCTCGCAAACTTGCTGATCACCAAGAACGGCCCCGATGTGTCGTTTCTGTCGACTGACCTCGAGTTGCAAATCACCACGCGCGCCGATTTCGGCGTCGGCGACGAATCGGTGGCCACGACGGTCGCGGCGCGCAAGCTGCTCGATATCCTGCGCGCGATGCCCGACGGCCAGGTGAGCCTCTCGCTGGCGGATAAGCGCTTGACCGTGCAATCGGGCAAGAGCCGTTTCGCGTTGCAAACGCTCGCGGCCGACGAATTTCCCACGGTGGCGCAGGCGAAGGATTACGGCGCGAGCTTGACCGTGCCGCAAAAGACGTTCCGCCAGTTGCTCGGGATGGTCTATTTCGCGATGGCGCAGCAAGACATCCGTTACTACCTGAACGGGATGCTGCTCGTCGTGGATGGCGGCCAGCTCATGGCCGTGGCTACGGACGGCCACCGTCTCGCGTTCTCGTCGATGAAGATCGACGGCGATTTCCCGCGCCAGGAAGTGATCATTCCGCGCAAGACGATTCTTGAGCTGCAACGTCTGCTCGAAGACATCGACGATACGCTCAAGATTGACATCGCCTCGACGCAGGTGAAGTTCACGTTCGGCCAGGTCGAACTCGTCTCGAAGCTCGTCGAGGGCAAGTTCCCCGATTTCCAACGCGTGATTCCGAAGGCGCACAAGAACACGTTCGTGATCGGCCGCGACGAACTGCAGCGTTCGCTGCAACGCGCGGCGATTCTGACGTCGGACAAGTTCAAGGGCGTGCGCTGCGTGATCGAGCCGGGCCAGCTCAAGATCATGTCGACGAACGCCGATCAGGAAGAAGCGCAGGAAGAACTCGAGATCGCCTATCAGGGCGACACGATCGACATGGGCTTTAACGTCACGTATCTGCTCGACGTGCTGGCGAATCTGAAGGTCGACATGCTGCAAGTGAGCGTCGGCGACGCCAGCTCCAGCGCGTTGATCACGATTCCCGAGAACGACGAATTCAAGTACGTCGTCATGCCGATGCGCATCTAAAGCCGATCGACACCAAGAACGAACCAAGGGGCGCAGCGCCCCTTTGGCGTTTCTTAAAGGGCGAGCGAAACCCGCCGCCCGTTGCCCGCACCGCTTGCCCGGTGCAAGAAAACCAGCGCCGCTGCCTGGTTTTTCTCGGGCTTTCGACGTATCGCGCGGCACAACCGCAGTGAATGCAGAACCGGAACATATCCATGAGTGAACAGCACAATACGCAACCCGACAACAGCTACGGCGCCTCGTCGATTCAGATCCTCGAGGGTCTGGAGGCGGTGCGCAAGCGCCCCGGGATGTACATCGGCGACACGTCGGACGGCACCGGCCTGCATCACCTCGTTTTCGAAGTACTCGACAACTCCATCGACGAAGCGTTGGCGGGCTACTGCAACGACATCCACGTCATCATCCACGCCGATAACTCCATCTCGGTTACCGATAACGGCCGGGGCATTCCGACCGGCATCAAGCGCGACGACAAGCATGATCCGAAGCGCAGCGCCGCCGAGATCGTGATGACCGAGCTGCACGCGGGCGGCAAGTTCGACCAGAACAGCTACAAGGTGTCGGGCGGCTTGCACGGCGTGGGCGTTTCGTGCGTGAACGCGCTCTCTAGCTGGCTGCGTTTGACGGTGCGCCGCGACGGCAAAAAGCACTTCATGGAGTTTCACCGTGGCGTGCCGCAGAACCGTGTGGTCGAGGAACAAGACGGCGAACGCGTCTCGCCGATGCAGTATGTGGGCGAGACCGAGAACCGCGGCACCGAAGTGCACTTCATGGCCGACGTAGCGATCTTCGGTTCGGTCGAATATCACTACGACATTTTGGCAAAGCGCATTCGGGAGCTTTCGTTCCTGAACAACGGCGTTCGGATTCGCTTGACCGACCAGCGTAGCGGCAAGGAAGACGATTTCGCGCTGGCGGGCGGCGTGAAGGGCTTCGTCGAATTCATCAACAAGACGAAGCAGGTGCTGCACCCGACCATTTTCCACATCAACGGCGAGAAGGACGGCGTGGGCGTGGAAGTGGCGATGCAGTGGAACGACAGCTACAACGAAAGCGTCCTGTGCTTCACGAATAACATTCCGCAGCGCGACGGCGGCACCCACTTGACGGGATTGCGTGCGGCGATGACGCGCGTGATCAACAAGTACATCGGCGATCACGAGATCGCCAAGAAGGCGAAGGTCGAGACGTCGGGCGACGACATGCGCGAAGGCTTGTCTTGCGTGCTGTCGGTGAAGGTGCCTGAGCCGAAGTTCAGCTCGCAGACGAAGGACAAGCTTGTTTCGTCGGAAGTGCGTGCGCCGGTGGAAGAAGTGGTGGCCAAGGCGCTCGAGGAATTCCTGCTGGAAACGCCGAACGACGCGAAGATCATTTGCGGCAAGATCGTGGATGCGGCGCGTGCGCGCGACGCGGCGCGCAAGGCGCGCGAGATGACGCGGCGCAAGGGCGTGCTCGACGGCGTGGGCTTGCCGGGCAAGCTGGCGGATTGCCAAGAGAAGGATCCGGCGAAGTCGGAAATTTACATCGTCGAGGGCGACTCGGCGGGCGGATCGGCGAAGCAGGGGCGCGATCGAAAGTTTCAGGCGATCTTGCCGCTGCGCGGCAAGGTGCTGAACGTGGAGAAGGCGCGCTACGACAAGCTGCTCTCGTCGGAGCAGATCGTCACGTTGATTACGGCGCTGGGCTGCGGGATCGGCAAAGAGGATTACAACCTCGATAAGCTGCGTTATCACCGCATCATCATCATGACCGACGCGGACGTGGACGGCGCGCACATTCGTACGCTGCTGCTCACATTCTTCTATCGGCAGATGCCGGAGATGATCGAGCGTGGCTATATCTATATCGCGCAGCCGCCGCTGTATAAGGTCAAGGCCGGGAAGGACGAGCGGTATCTGAAGGATGGCGCCGAGTTGAACGCGCACATGCTGCGGCTTGCGTTGCAAGGATCGGAACTGACGCCCTCGGAAGGCGCGGCGCCGATCGCCGGCGATGCGCTGGGTGAGCTGGCGCGTTCGTATTTGCTGGCGCAGGGTGTGGTTGAGCGGTTGAGCCGGCTGTATGACTCGCAGGCCCTCGAAGCGGTGATGGACGGCGTGGCGATCGACTTGTCGAGCGAAGCGGCGGCGGAGGCTTCGGCCAAGGCGTTGCAAACCGCGTTGCAGAACAATCCGCTGAAGCCGGAAATCACCGCGTATGCGATGTATGACGCCGTGCGCGAGTTGCGTTCGATCTGTATCGAACGTTGGCATCATGGGAACGTGAAGAAGTCGGTGATCGATGCGGATTTCTTGATCACCGCCGATTATCAGCAGCTTGTGAATACGGCGAATACGTTCAAGGGGTTGATCGGTGCTGGTGCGCTTATCAAGCGCGGCGAGCGGAGTATGGCCGTGTCGGATTTCAAGAACGCGATGCGGTGGTTGATTGCCGATGCCGAGCGCAATGTGTCGAAGCAGCGGTATAAGGGGCTGGGGGAGATGAACCCCGGGCAGCTGTGGGAAACGACGATGGATCCGACCGTGCGGCGGTTGCTGCGGGTGCAGATTGAGGATGCAATTGCGGCGGATGGGATCTTTACGACGCTGATGGGGGATGAGGTGGAGCCTCGGCGAGCGTTTATTGAAAGCAATGCACGGCAGGCGGGGAATATTGATGTTTGAGGTCGATTGTAGATAGCCTCATAACCTGAGAAAAACGGACCCATAAGTTGAGAAACTCATGGGTCCGTTTTTAATGGTGTAGCCATTTGGACGATTCTCAGACATGCAGCGTTCAAGTTGGACGATGCGACCTAGAGGCTCGATGCCCATGCTCGTGAGTCGTTCAATCAGCTCCCCCGAAGATTCCTCCTTGCGCGGACACCACGTCGTCGACTGGCCGCGACGTCGAATCGCCGGTCGTAGGCGTTCCCCGAAGGCGCGCGGTAGCGCGCCGGGGCGGCCACCATCGCCAGGAACATGATGTCGCGCTCACGAGTGGGTGGGCGTTTTTCACCGCAAGGCTCCGGCCCCTTCACGCGCCCCACTCCGATATAAGCAGTCATATATGACCTCTTGGCGCGAATATCGACCCATATTTGACCGTTTTCTACAGCACACTGGTGCCCACCGATGAATGTTATATGGTGGACGAATACGACGCATTAGCCAGTTACGGGTTCAGAACTATGGGCGCGCCGTTTTATGGAAAGATAGACAGAGAGTAGGACCAGTATGTCTATGACGTGAACAAGATCCTTTGCATTGCCCGTGGTCCGCTGCTCCATGAAGCTCATGAGAGGCCAGGTAATGATAGAAACGCTCAACGTCGTTACTTCCCTTAAAGAACTCTGTTCCATCCAGAACCGTTTCGTTCTCCAAAGCCATCGCGTGCAGCGAATGGCAAGAATTCCAAGCGTTACAAAATAGATCGAAGCTAGCACGTCCCTCACCGGTGATGACCCATGACCAAGCATGAGGATAGGCATGCTGATGAACACGATAGCCAAAAATGCACAGCCTAATGCGGCCATACGTAGAAAGAAGGTCGGCATTAACGTTCCCCGATAGTTATCCGCTAGTTTGTGGAGCTGACCACGTAAAGCACGACGAGCGTGTGGACATCCTATCATTGTCAGCGATTCCTGCTCGGTTGTCGAAGGCCCAATCTTGGCCGAGTTCGGAAGCCACCTCCCGCGAATAGTCAAACGCCGCTATGTCGCCGAGGGACAATTCGCTTTAGTCGGCTGGTGAAGCTAGACTGCCAACGACGTAGCGGTTTTGCAGCCGAGCAAACCGACGAGGATCAGGGCGTAAAACAAGCCGCGGCCCGCAGGATCATCCCCAGGTTGTGGCCAGCGCCTCACAGCACGATGCTTTGCTTTAACCAGATGCTCCCCCGTCTCGGCAGGAGCCTCCATTGGCAGAATCGGAAATGTCGGTTTACGGGGTGCTACGCAGCATTAGCGCTCCAGCTGCTGCGAAACGATCTTGAAACCCGGCCCCGCATCGCTACTCGCTGCAACGCATCGAGATCGCACCCGGTGACGGACGCAACGTCCGTCACCAGGCTTAGCCGCGCAGCAATAGGTAGGCAATAAAAGACCCGATAAGCAGGGCGCCGGCACAGTAAAACACGGTCTTATTCCGCAGCACATCAAGCTTGGACGCATACGGTCTATTCTCCCCGTCCAGGTCCCAGTAATCGATACCCGGATCGCCCGTGAGATTGACGACGATCACTGCGGCCGCACTGACGAAGAGCATAAAAAGAACGATCGCTATCGATGTCGCCATATCCCGGTATTCCGCTTAATCATCCACAGATGCATGGCTGCACGCCTTCCACAACCACCCATGCCCCCGCGATTCCGGCCAAAAAACGATGGCATCATTCCGACCTAACCGCCCACTCCCCCCGCCCACCAGCAGCCTTAACCAATTCCACCACCACCGCTTCGACCTTAACCGCTGCATGGCTATGCAACGCCGTATCCCTCGAACACAGCGACAACTCACGCCTAAAGCCACGATGCTCGACCCGAGCGAGCTTAAGCCTCCGCTCATCGAGTTCAACATGCGCCGCAGACCAAGGCAAGACAGTCACACCCAGCCCCGCCATGACGCCCGCAAAAAGCAGCGCCGTCGAACTCGCCTCGAACAGCACGTTACAAGCAAGACCATGCTCACGAAGCGCCCATTCGACCCGTGCCCGTATGCTGTTGGGCGCACTCGGAAGAATCATCGGCATCCGGGCGAGTTCGGCAACTCCGATCGGCTCACTGGGCAAATCGAACGCGGGCCACGCGATGAGATACAGCGCTTCCGAAAGCAAATGTTCCGTCCTAATACCGTGCATCTGAACCGCATCGACAACAACCGCAAGATCGGCGCGCCCACTCGCCACCGCCGCTTGCAAATCGGCACTCGGCATCTCGATTAACTCGAGCACGATGCCGGGATATCGATCGCGTACGGCCCGCGCGAGCGGGATGCCGATCAGGCGAGCGGTGCTCGAGGGAAAACCGACAGCCACCTTACCCCGCGGGTTCTCAGCATCCTGCACCAGTAGATCCCGCGTCCGATCGGCCTCACGCAAGATCTGCAACGCGTGTCGATGCAACGTCCTGCCCGCGGCAGTCGGCGTCACCCCTTGCGCGCTTCGCTCCAGCAGCAGCATGCCAAGCTCGCCTTCCAAATTGCGAATTTGCTGGCTGACCGCCGGTTGCGCGACATGCAACACTTCGCTCGCGCGCGTCACATTTCCGCATTCGACCACTTTGACGAAATATCTCAATTGTCGGAAATTCACGCGATATTTCCTCGGCAGGGCATAAGCAAAAACGATCAGGCGAGCGAAATATCATATTTCAAATCAATGACGCTTCCCATTACTCTGGCCTACACAACCAACGACATTGCTGCGCTTGTCCCACATTTCGTTGGCGTTGGTGCAGAGCCGGTAGCGGAGCAAGGCGACGCGGTGCGCTTTCCGGCTTAACGATAGGGAGTCTTCAACATGCAACGCCCGCTTTCGCAGGATCGCCCGCTTTCCGGCGTCACTGTTTTAGATCTGACTCATGTTCTTTCCGGGCCGTTCTGCACGATGATCCTCGCCGACATGGGCGCTCGGGTCATCAAAGTCGAACGTCCGGGGGAGGGCGACGAGGCGCGCGGATTCGGTCCGTTCATGCAAACGTCGCAAGGGGCATCGTCGGGGTATTTCTTTTCGGTCAATCGCGGCAAGGAGTCCATCGCGCTCGATTTGAAGAATGAACAGGACCGCGACATCCTCGAACGGATGTTGGCCCAAACCGATGTCCTCGTCGAGAACTTCAAGCCCGGCGCGATGGATCGCCTGGGGCTCGGTTGGGAAACGCTTTCGAGTCAGTATCCGCAATTGGTGATGTGCTCGGTGTCGGGCTTCGGCCAAACCGGCCCTTACCGTTCATTGCCTGCCTACGATCTGGTGGTGCAGGCGATGGGCGGCATCATCAGCTTGACCGGGCCCGAAGGTGGGCCGCCGGTTCGCGTCGGGACGTCGGTCGGCGATTTGTGTGCGGGACTTTATGCCGCGATCGGCATCCTAGCCGCGCTGCACGAGCGCGTGCGGACGGGCCGCGGCAGCTACGTGGACATCGCCATGCTCGACGTCCAAGCGGCGATGCTCGAAAATGCCGTCGCACGTTATCAGGTCGACGGCAAGGTGCCGGGACCGGTCGGATTGCGTCATCCGACGGTGAGCCCGTTCGGTGCTTTCCGAGCGAAGGACGGGGCGTTGACGATTGCGGTCGGCAGCGACGCGATGTTCGAACAGCTTTGTCGATCGCTCGGGTGGCCTGAAGGTGGCCGCGATCCCCGGTATTGCACGAATGCCGGCCGTACCGAGCATCTGGCCGAGCTGACGGCGGAAATGGAGCGGCAGTTACAGGCTGCGACCGTCGACGAGTGGCTCGTTCGCTTGAGGGCGGATGGCATCCCCTGCGGACCCGTGAACGACATTGCACAAGTGCTGCGCGATCCGCAACTGCGCGCGCGCGATATGTTTGTCGATTTGCCCGTCGAGGGGGATAGGTCTATGACTGTCGTCGGCACGCCGCTGCGCTTTGTCGGACGAGCCGCGCCCGAGTACCGCCCGGCACCACGGCTCGATCAACATCGCGATGCGTTGATCGCCGAATTCGGCGCGAACAATAACGAAGAAAGGAGTGCAGCATGAGCGAGATTGTCGATACCGGCTGCGTTCGAATCATCCGCCCGGCGCCGCACATTGTGCGCATCGAACTCGACAACCCGCCGATGAACGCGCTCGCGCGCAAGCTGCGAGCGCAATTGCGCGACGCGCTGGCCGCCGTTCGTACCGATGCCGAGGTTCGCTGTCTGATTCTCACCGGTACGGGGCGCGCGTTTTGCGCGGGCGACGATCTCAAGGAGGCCATGGAGCAAGGGCAGGATTTCGCCGATCTGTGCGACTTGTTCAATGCCGTGGAGGATTTTCCGAGCCCTGTGATTGCGGCGGTGAATGGTTGGTGCGTCGGCGGTGGTCTCGAGCTTGCCCTCTGTTGCGACATCCGTATCGCCAGCGAGGAGGCCCGTTTCACCGCGGCGGGCGTCAACGTCGGGCTCATGGCCTCCACGTACCGTTTGCCGCGCATCATTGGGCTAGGTCGCGCCAAGGCCATGCTGTTGACCGGTTCGCCGCACGATGCCCAGACCGCTGAAAGGTGCGGTCTCGTCACGGCCGTGGTGCCTGCGGCGGACCTCGGTACGGCCGCGCTGACATTGGCGAAGACAATCGCATCGCGCGCACCGTTGTCCGAGCGTGCCGTTAAGCGAGCCGCGAACCTGGCGTTCGATGTGTCGCGTGATGAAGCGGACGCCGGCGCGATAGCGGGGTTCGCCGAGTTGGAGCGAAGCGATGATCACCGCGAGGCGCTCGAGGCGTTTTCCAATCGCGGTACCCCGGTCTTTTGGGGGCGGTAGCAGCGCCTGTTTTCGCGGAAGCTTGGTGGCCAGGGGGCTGCGCGGGCGGCACTTAAACGGGTAGCTCGGACGCAACGAGGGCGATTCGCTTCCTATACGGATAGCGCCGTTTGACGCTTGGGCGTAGTCGCTCGAAGAACCGTGTAGTATCAATGGCCGTTTAGGCAAGTCCGCTATAAGCGAGAGACCGAGACAATGCCGGAGAAATCGGATCGTCATCCACGAAGCGCACGACTGGAAGCCGCCGAGGCTGCGAAGAACGCCGCGCGACGCAAAGCGAACGGTTCCGCGAAAACTATGAAGCTTTCCATTCGTCACTTTGCGCATCTCAAAGAGGTCGACCTGACATTCGGCGATCTCACCGTCCTCGTCGGCCCTCAAGGCGCCGGCAAGAGCCTTGCGCTGCAATGGCTCAAGGTAGCCATGGATGGCCGCCAACTCGTCGATGCGCTCCGGGCTGCCGGACATCCGACCGAGCGGCCCGACGTTCTTGTCGATTTGATTTTCGGTACAGGAATGGCGGCGGCCTGGAAAGATGGCAAGACGGAGGTCACCTTCGGTCGCAAGCGACTATCGCCGAAAACCTTTTCGCGTATCGGCGACGGCGGAGAGCGACTCTTTTTCGTGCCTGCGCACCGCTCGATGCTGATTAGCGACGGCTGGGCATCGCCATTTCAGAAGCTCACCTCCGATACACCCGCGGTCGCCCGCATTTTTAGTCAAACCCTATTCGATCGCTTCAGCGGGAAGGATGCCGGCACGCTATTCCCCGTCGACAAAAGGCTCAAACAAGAGATACGAGAGCAAATCGACGCCGCGATTTTCCACGGGGGCAAAGTCGGGATCGAAGAAGATGCGCAACATGCCAGACGGCTGCGGCTAGTTCACGGCGGGATGCACTTACCGTTCATGACGTGGACTGCAGGGCAGCGCGAATTCACGCCGCTACTGCTCGGCCTTTACCATCTCTTGCCGTCCGTTCAATCGCGAAAGCGTGCAGGGACGGACTGGGTGGTCATCGAGGAACCCGAGATGGGGCTTCACCCCCAAGCCGTGACCGCCGTGCTGTTGCTTGTGCTCGATCTGTTATGGCGTGGCTACCGAGTCGTACTGTCGACGCACTCGCCCCATGTGGTGACGATGCTGTGGATGATGCGTCGGATGCAAGAGCACGGTGCGCATGCGCGGCGTGTCTGCGAGGCATTCGGCGTGAGCGGATCGACGACGATGCAGCGTGTGGCGGAGGCCGCGCTGACCAAGGACTATCGCGCGTACCTTATGCACTTCGACCAACAATCGAAAGTTCGCTCGATGGACATTTCTTCTCTCGACCCAGGCTCCGAGGACGAGCGAATTGCAGGGTGGGGAGGATTGACGGAATACTCGTCCCGTTTCGGCGACGCTGTCCGCGAGGCGGTCAACGACTCATGGTAAAAAAAACGACACGCAAGACGCCTGTGAGAAGCGCCCTAGTCGAAACCTCGGAGCTGCTTCCTTCGGTTTTGGATGGACTGGCTGCCGTAGCCGCCGCGCACCGGGAATTATTCGACCACTCGATACGTTCGGCATTCGCCGACAGCCTGGATCTCGATCGCGCCACCAAGCCCGGCCGCGAGGAGGAAAACCGATGGGATTACTTGCTCGGTCATGAGGCGAGTGGCGAGGTAGTAGCGGTCGAGCCTCATTCCGCCAAGGACGGGCATGTCCGTACCGTCGTCAACAAGCAACTCGCTGCGCGAGTTCATCTCAGGAGTCATCTCCGAGACGGCGTGAAAATCCGCAAGTGGATTTGGGTTTCGGCCGGAAAGGTGCACTTCGCCAATACGGAGACGACGACTAGGCTGCTAGATCAGAGCGGCATCGCGTTTGCCGGTACCAAGATCTCGACGAAGCATCTGCCGTCGATCCTTTCGATGACGAATCCGGTGCGGCGTAAAGGCAAGCGGTGATAGACCGCTCGCAAAAACGCCAACCCTATTACCGACGAACTTCCTCGAACGCTTGTTTTTGCGGATTCCAGCCAAACGTCGCCCCCACGCACACACCGTCCTTGACCGCTGGCCCTGCCACGCTTATCCGCGGCGCATCCCCGTCTTTTTCCACCTTCACCGTATCGATTCCCTCTTCGCACAGCATCCCATGAGCGGGGGCGAGACTTTGGACCAGCGCGCCGGTCTTCTTATCCCGCACCTCGATCACCCGGTCGGCCGAGGCGATCGATGGAATGACGAAGTACCAGCGATCCGTGGACGCCGCCTGCGGTATGGGAACCGGCTCGGCGCCATAGGCGCTGTAGGCGACGAGCTTCAAATGGATGGGCAGTTTCTGTCCGGTGCGATAACTGACCCAGGTGCCTCGGTAAGTCTTAGGCGGACTGAGATCGGCCGGCAGCCCGAGCTGAGCCACCGGCAAGCCGCCCGCGTCCAGCTCATCCATGCGGATGTTGTCCGGCTCGTGCGAGATCGTCGGTTTGAGTCGGATGGGAGTACGGTGCCGGTCGTAGAAATACACCCCTGTGGTCACGGTATTGGTGAGGGACAGGTACACCGTGACGGGCTGCTTTCCAATGGTCCCTTGAAACAGGGAGTTGGCATCGGCGATGGACGCATGGAACCCCAGCAGCGTGAGGCCAAACCATGCCACGACGGATTGAGGACGCTTGATCATCGGTTCATCGGTCCTTTAGTGCTGCCGGTGTAGACCAGTTTTGCCGGCGAGGTGAACCGATAGTGGTCCCAGGTCGCAAGACCATTGCGATAGTCGACACCCCACTCCCCGCGAACATCGATCCGGCCACGTGGCAAGAACCAGAGGTCCCCGTTTTCCGCGAGCTTATCGAGTGGGGGAAAGTTGCGGAACTGCCCGTCTAGAAATAGGAAGTAGCTCCGGCTGCCCGTGGTGCGATTGCCGTTGCTATCGGTCTTGAGCCGCGCCGCTCGGAAATCGGTATGCCTATCTCCGTTGTAATTGCCGAATTCCAGCGTATCGGTATAGTCGAACTCCAACTGCAAGTGATCCAAAGTCTGGACCTTCTTCCCCGTCGCGCGATCGTAGACGTCGATCCGATCGACTAGGCCGCCATATTCGCCACGGGCCTTATGCGCGTGTACCCGAAATAGAAATGCACCGCTTTTTCCGGTCTGCAGCAGATCGCCATCGTAGGCCACGTCGGCGACGCTGGGCGCACCGAACATGATCGTCTGCTTGAGTTTGAATGGCGTGCGAACTCGGCTCTTCAGATCCATCCAGTCGCCGGCGAGCTTGCGATCCGTCCAGCTGAAATCGTGCAGCGCCAACATCGCGAACGGCTGGCCCTTCGCGTCTCTTACGTTCAGCGAGAGATCCGACGTCCCCCGCGGACCGTCCGTCAGCGGCGTCTCGTCGAGCGTCAGCAGCAGGCTGCCGTCCGGCTCGAACACGTAGCCGCTCAGGCTGGGACCGTGACTGTCGAGACGCAGGATCAGTTGCACGGCCTCTCCGCCAATGCTGCCTTCTTGCACTTGCGTGTCCACCGCTTGAGCGGATGCCGGGGAGGCCAACCACGGCGCAATACACACCGCCAGCCCGGCGGCCCATTTGGAAATGTTATTCATCGGTAAAGATCGCGGGGGAATGCCCTTAGTTGTAATAGACCGTCTTGTATATCGATTCCGCTCCCTCAAGCAGAACGATTATCGGGTGCCATTATCGTCAACTATGCCGACGACGCAATGCGCGTGTGCAGCTTGAGCGGCCTTTGCGATCGACGAAACGACGTCGTTCACGTTCCGCGTCGATCTTCCCGATCGGGAAGATCACATCCGGGCTTCCCTTCCTAGCATCGCCTCACACATCCACTACCCCGCGCCCCAACTCGATCACACGGCCCCCCACGCTGATCGCGCCACCGACGTCGACCGAAAGGCGCAGGAGGCAAGGCCGGCCGACCGCTTCGCCCTGCGCGACCTGCAAGTTCACCGGCAAATCGCGCTTCTGGGCCTGCAGCCATCCGCCCAGGTTTGCGCAAGCCGAACCCGTGCCCGGGTCTTCCGACACGCCACCGTCCGGCTGTGCAAAGAAATAGCGAGACACCACCTTCCCCTCGTCGGCCGGATCGAAGGCGAACAGGTAGGCGGTTCTCCTGCCGAGGCTGCTTTGCGGCCATTGGTCCAGCCGCGCAGCGTCTAGCCGAGCGCGCCGCACGGCATCGACGCTCTTGAGCGCAACGAGCAGTTGATCCGCACCGGTATCGACCCACATCGGCGACGTCAACAAGTCCTCTTCATCAAGGCCCAACAACGATGCGACCTGCCCATCGGATAACGCACAGGCGGAAGTCTTGGGGGCACCCGTATGCGGAGCCACGAACGTCCACACCTCTGCGTTCGCCCGCACCGGAACGATGCCTGCTTTGAACTCGAGCGTGAGGTCGTCACCCGTCTTCAAGACATCGCGAACCACTTGCGCTGTTCCAAGCGTCGGATGTCCGGCGAAACGCATCTCATAGCCGGTTGTAAAAATGCGCACACGCGCATGCGCTTTATCCGAGGGAAGGACGAACGTCGTCTCGGATAGATTGAATTGGATCGCGAGCGCTTGCATCGTCGCGTCGTCCATCCCGCGCGCATCTTCGAAGACGCAAAGCGGATTACCGCCGAACGTCGATTCGGCGAATACATTCAGCAAGCGAAAAGCGTAGGTTGTCATGGGGGGCGGATCTCGTAGCGATATCGGCGAGGCGATAGGATGCATTAAAACGAGCCGCGCCGCCCAATACCCCGACGCCCTCACTGCCCCGCTACGCCGCGACGCGCCGTTGCACGGTCCCGTGCCTCACCTTGCTAGCCGACGCCAGCGCCGCCAGGCTGATCATCGCGGTCATCATCAAATAGAAGCTCGGCGCACTTCGATTCGCCGTCGCGCTAATGAGCCAGGTGACGACCGTCGGCGTAAATCCGCCGAACACGGTCACGCCGATGTTGTACGCGACGGACATGCCCGTCGAGCGTGTGGCCGTCGGAAAGATCTCCGACATCAATGCGGGCAACGCGCCGAAATAGATCGACTTCAGCAACGCGAGCCACGCCACGAGCGCAAACAGCGTCACAGTGGAAAGATGCGCGATGGTGTAGGCAAACGCCGGATAGACGGTAACGGTCAGCAGCAACCCCACGGCGGTCATCTGCAAGAGCCGCCCGATACGGTCCGACAAGTGTCCCGCCACCGGTGTCACGCACGTCAGAATGACCCCACCCAACATCGTCGCCGCGAAGCTCGTCGATGCGGGCAAATGCAATTCTCGAATCGCAAAGGTCGGCAGGTACTGCAGCAGATAGTTGACCGATGTCGACACGGCAAGCGCACCGGTTGCCACGAGCACCATCCGTTTTTGCGAGCGGAACACGTCGCGAACCGGCGTCTCGGTGCGCACGGCCTCGGTGAAGTCCGGCGCATCTTCGAGAAAGCGCCGCAAGTACAAGCCCACCGGACCGATCAATAAGCCGATAAAAAACGGCACCCGCCATCCCCACGACGCCAACGCCTCATGAGACAGCCCCTTTGCCAGCGCAAAGCCGCACGTCGCGGCCATCAGCGTCGAGAGCCCCTGCGTGGCGAACTGCCAGCTCGCGAGAAAGCCGCGCCGATGCGGCGCATGTTCGATCAGCATGGCGGTCGATGCCCCGAACTCGCCTCCCGCCGAGAACCCCTGAATCAAGCGCGCCGCAAAAACCCCCAGCGGGGCGGCGATCCCGATGCTCGCATACGTCGGCATGAACGCGACGAGCGCCGTGCCGATCATCATGAGGCTAACGGACATCACCAAGGCCGCTTTGCGTCCATGTTTGTCGGCATAGGCACCGAGCACGACGCCGCCGATCGGCCGCACGAGGTACGACGCGCCGAACGTCCCGAACGTGAGCAGCAACGAAGCGGTCTGATTCGTCGTGGGGAAAAAGTGCTTGCCGATGTAGAGCGCGAAAAAGCCGTAAATCGCAATGTCGAACCATTCCAGCGCATTGCCGGCCGAGGTCGCGACGACGATTTGTACAAGGCTCGGCGGCTTGCGTGCCGGGGAGCCCGAAGAAGGACGGGGACTCATCGGGATCCTCGATCGGTGGGCGAGCGATAGGGATTCGGGCGTCGAAGCGCCCGAACGTTCGAACTCAGTGACTGAGCGCGGCGGCGGCAAAGGCGGTCTTCGTCGCCGATGCAGGGGTGCAGGCTTCGCCGCGTGCGCGACGCGCGGCCGCGATGCGCCGGGCGTCTTCGCCTAGATCCCACCAAATGCCCGCCATCACGCCGAGCGCCTCGCGTGCGACGGAGCCGAGCAGATGTTCGTTCGGCGCATGCTGTGAGCAGGCGGGGTAGGAATGCGGGACCCACAGCGTGGGGAGCCCGAGTGTGTCGGCGAACACGTCGTTCGGAACGGTGCCGCCCAGGTTCGGCAGCAACGCCGGCTTTTTACCGGACGTCGTTGCGATCGATGCCAGCACCCAATCGACCCACGGGTCTTCCGGGTCGAGGCGTGTCGCGGCGGCCGTGCGCGTGACGGACACTTGCACATCCGAAAAACCATGACGCACCAAATGCGCGGTCAGATGTTCGGCGGCACGCGCGCTATCGGTGCCGACGACGAAACGCAGTTGGCACGTGGCGCGCGCGACAGGCGGGATCGCGTTGACGGGGGCATCGGGGTTGCCGGCTTTGAACGCCAGAACTTCGAGCGAATTCCATGCGATGACGCGCTCGGTCGGCGTGATGCCGGGCTCGCCCCACTCGGGATCGATGGCCGGGGCGTTTTCGTCGCCGCCGAGTTCGATGTCGGCGAGCGCACGGCGCACCGCATCGGATATCGGTGGCGGGCGTAGCCCATCGACGGCGATCGCGCCGCGGCGGTCGACAAGGCATGCGATCGCGTGCGCGAGCACGATCGCCGGGTTGCGCAGCACGCCGCCCCAATTGCCCGAGTGGTGCGCGCCTTCGCGCAGATCGACGGTCAAATCGAAGTTCACGCCGCCCCGCGAGCCGAGGAAGACGGTCGGACGTTCCGCGCTCACACGCGGGCCGTCGGAGGCGATGAAGACATCCGCCGCGAGCGCTTCGCGCTCGGCTGCGCAGATTTCGTCGAGCCCGGGCGAGCCGATTTCCTCGCCCATTTCGAAGATGACTTTGACGTTGTAGCCGAGCTTGCCGCCGCGCGCGTCGAGCACGGCGCCTAGCGCCGCGAAGTTGATCGAATGTTGGCCTTTGTTGTCGGCGCTGCCGCGGCCGTACCAGCGATCCTTTTGCACCGTGACGCGCCACGGCGCGAGGCTCGCGCGCCATTGGTCGTCGTAGCCGCGCACGACGTCGCCGTGCCCGTAGGTCAGCACTGTCGGCAACGCAGGATCTTCGATTCGCTCCGCGATCAAGAACGGCACGCGCTCGGCGACGCCGTTCGCGACGATTCGGCTCGTAAAACCGAGCCGCGAGAGCGTCGGCGCGATTTCTTCGGCGAGGTAGGCGCGCAGTGCCGCGGCCTGCGCGTCGTTCTGACTTTCGGTGCGAAATGCGATGCGTCGTGCAAGATCGTCGAGGAACTGCCCCGAATCGTAGACCGCATGGGCGCGATCGATCGCCGCTTGGCGTGCTTGAGCAAGATCGGTTGAGGGGCTGGCTGTCATGGCGTGAAGGGCGTGACCTGGGCTGGCTGATGAGACCAGCTTATGAACGCCAAAAATTCGCAGCAATTTCAATTTTTTGGATTAGGCTTGCCGAAACGGCAATGCAACAAGGATCGCCTTATGCTGCATGGAATCGCTTTGGGGTACTTCGTCGAAGTCGCGCGCACAGGCTCGCTGGCGGCTGCCTCGGAGAACTTGCATATCGCGGTGTCGGCAATCAGCCGCCAAATCAGCAAGCTCGAACGGGACGTTGGCGCACCGCTATTCGAGCGGCTGCCGCGAGGGATGGTGTTGACCGAGGCGGGGGAACGGCTAGCCGAGCACGCGCGGCGCACGCTGCTCGAAGCACAGGCCGTGCTCGGCGAAATCTCGGCCGGCGAGGCGGTAGGGGGCGCTCTTGTGCGGATCGGCTGTACCGAGGGCTTCACGCGCTCGCTGCTGCCCGCCGCGCTTGCTCGCCATCGTCAGACGGTGCCGGGCGCGCGCTACGTGCTGCGCTCGGGTACGCCGGCGCAAGTGGAACATTGGGTGTCGATGGGCGAGGTCGATATTGGCGTCGCGTTCTCTAGCGACAGTCATTCGCCACTGCATGTCGCGCATTCGGTTCAGATGCCGGTGCGTGCGCTGCTTAGCGCCGATCACCCACTCGCGTCGCACGCGAGCCTGACGCTCGCGGATCTGCAGCGCTTTCCGCTCGCGCTGCTCGAGCGCGGAACGACGGTTCGGCAATTGTTCGATTTGTGCTGTTCGACCCGAGCAGTCAGGATCGAACCGATATTGAGCAGCAACAATTCGGCGGCGCTGCATGCGTTTGCCGCGCTGACGGGGGCGATTACGCTGGGCAGTTCGGTCGCGCTAAAAGGAATGATGACCGAGTTGTCGCTCGTATGGAGGCCGATCGACGAGCCGATCCTGAACCAGAGAGTGCTGCAGGTCACGACGATGCGCGAAAGGCGGTTGCCGGCGGGTGTGCGCAGCGTGCTAGAAACCATCGTGGCAATGACTGGCGAGGCCTGACCGATGCGCAAGCGTTTGCAGCCCTCGGGCGATCGGTCGAGGGCGAACGGCGCGCGTCGCCGGGCGATTGCAGTCCCCGCCGCATCCACCCTATGATTGGCGTCGCCTTCACCGTTTCACTTCGAGGAAGAAGACGATGATTTCACACGTATGCGTCGGCGTGAACGAGTTCGATCGCGCCTTTGCCTTTTACTCGCCCATCATGGCCGCGTTGGGGCACGAACTGAAATTTTGCGAGAGCGAACATTGGGCCGGCTGGAAGCCAAAGGATCAGCCCCGGCCGCTATTCGTCGTCAACCGGCCGTACGACGGCCATGCCGCGCAAGCCGGGAACGGGCAGATGGTGGGTTTGCTGGCGGCCAGCCGCCAGGCTGTCGACGACGCTTACCACAGCGCACTCGCGAACGGCGGCACATGCGAGGGCGCGCCCGGGCTAAGACCTCAATATCACCCCGACTACTACGGGGCGTACTTCCGCGATCCCGAGGGCAACAAGATCTGCGTTTGCTGTCACGAGCCGGAGTAACCGCAAGCGCTCGCCCCCTCGGCGCGATCGAACGTCATAGGGCATCTGCTGCGGGCGCCGATTGGCCGGCCGTCGCCCCGTTGCGGACAAACGGTGCGAACGCCCGAACCCGTCCAGGCCATCGTTACACCAGCCGTCCGCCACCGTCCACATGCAGGACCTCGCCCGTGATGAAGCCACCGGCAAGTAGCAAACCGACCGCCTGTGCGATGTCGTCGGGACGCCCGATACGCCCCGTCGGCAGCGCCGCGGCGGCCGTTGCCAGGGCCTCGGTCTTGGTGTCGCCGAAGAAGCTATCGAGCAGCGGCGTATCGACGAGCCCGGGCGATACGGCATTCACGCGAATCGGCGCGAGTTCGAGGGCGAGCGAGCGCACGATCGCTTCGATCGCCGCCACGGTACCCGCTAGGATCGCCCCGGTGCGAATGGGCCGCTCGGCCAGCAACCCGGAAGTCAGCACGATGGAGCCCGTCGGGCGCAGCCGGTCCAGGGCCGCGCGCACGATCGATAGCGGCCCGACCAGCCGTTCCTCGACGGCCCGGCGCAGATCGTCGGGCGTACTCTCGCGCAGCGTCTTCAGCGATGCGGTGCCGGCTGTGATCACCAAGTGATCGATATCGGGCAGCGCGTCGAACAGCGCCGTGAACGATGCACTGTCGTGCAAATCGCCGATGCATTGTCGAGCGCCGCCGATCTCGTCGGCCGCTCGTCGCAAGCGCTCCGCATCGCGCCCGACGAGCGTGACTTCCGCGCCCTCGTGCGCAACGTGCCGAGCCACCGCCAGCCCGATGCCGGAAGTACCGCCGACCACCATCACATGACGCCCCGCAAGCAGGGCGTGCCCCGTGGCCTCGGGCGCCGCGGCCGTATGACGAACTATCGTTTCATTCATCGCATTCTCCGATCTGTAGAAAGAGGAGTCGCCATATTCGCGGTGATTCGACGCGAGGTGAACGGGCCTCGGCATGATGATGCTCATCGAATAATTTGATAAATTGCGCGCATGGATCTTCTTCTTGCCATGCGCGTGTTCGTGCGCGTCGTCGAATGCGGCGGGCTCTCCGCCGCCGGCCGCGATCTCGGGTTGGGGCAACCCGCCGTCAGCGAGCGGCTGCGCCAGCTCGAACGGCACTTGGGCGCGCGTTTGCTCGACCGCAATACGCGTTCCGTCAACGTGACCGATGTCGGCGCGATGTTCTACGCGCGCGCGAAAACGGCAATCGAAGCGGCCGACGAGGCGGCCGCGAGCGTGGCGACGTTCAGTCGCCAGTTGCGCGGCACGCTGCGTGTGGCCGCCCCGCACGCGCTCGGCGAATGGCTCGTGCCGCCGCTGCTGGCGACGCTGCAGCAACGGCACCCGGAGTTGTCGATCGATTTGATCCTGAACGATCGTTTCGTCGATCCCGTCATCGAGGGTGTCGATGTGTCGATCCGCGTCGGCCGGTTAGGCGAAGGCGGCTTCGTCGCTCGTCCGCTCGGGCGAGTACGCCGAGCGCTGTTGGCTTCGCCCGCCTATTTGGCCCGGGCCGGCGTACCGGCATCGGCCGCTGCGCTCGGCGCCCACCCTTTCATCCATATCGACGGTCTCGCGCGAGACGGCAAGCTCCATCTCGACGGGCCGGACGGTGCCCCCGTGACGGCGCCGGTGCGTTCGGCCTGGCGCTGCAATCATTGGCGGCCGTTGCTTGCCGCATTGCTCGCGGGCAATGGGATTGGCGTGTTGCACCGGCCGGTGTGCCGAAACGAGTGGGCGACGGGGCAACTCGTGCCCGTGCTGCCCGATCATCGGCTGCCCGACTTGCCCGTGCACGCGATCTATCCGGCATCGCGCCGGGTGCCGGCGAAGACGGGCGCCGTCGTGGCTTGGTTGCAGACGCAACTGCCGGCGTTGCTGGACCAGGACGAGGACGAAGACGATACGGCGCCGGAAACGGCTTAGCGAAAGGCAAGGGCGGCGAGCAAGGCGCGTCGCTTCGATCGCCGGGCGAGGGCGCTCGGTATGCCCGCGTCACACCCAGAGTCGATACGCCCAGAACGATTCGTCTTCGAGGAAACGCTGCGTGAACTCGCTCGGCGAAAAACCCGTGGTGCGTTTCACCGCGCGGCTTAGGTGCGCCTGATCGGCAAAGCCTTCGTCTTGCGCCAGCGCCGCCCAATCCAAAGCTTGCCCCGACTCGAAGCGATCGCGTGCGCTGAAGAACAGGCTTTCGGTCTTGACGAGCGATTGCCACTCGCGCAATGAGCGTCCGCTGTACGCCTTGATGCGTCGCTCGACCTGTCGGGAGCCGTGCGTGCGGCGCCATTCGTGCGCTTGCCAAGCCAGGCGCTCGACCCAATAGCGCCCCGCTTCGCGCAGCGGCGCGAGGACCGAATCGCGGCCCGTGAGTGCGCGCCAGCGCGCGGCCAGATGCCGCTCCAACACGCAGAGCGCCATCGCATCGCTATCGGCGGCGAGGAGCGCGTCGAGAAAGGGCTGCCAGGCGGGTCCCAGGAGCGGTTCGGCCGGCACGATGCGATCTTGAATCGCGCTGAGGTCGAGATCGAATAGCGCCCGCGCCGCATCGGCCTCGAAACAGATCATGCCGCCGCGGCCGCTCTCGCGCCCCCAACTGACCATCGGTCGCGCTTGGCTACCCGACAGCATGAATGCCGACTCGTAGGGGCGCCAGACGGTATGTCCCGCGTTGCATTCGACGATCCCCGCGTCGACCCCATCGAACCATGACAGGCAGACGAGCGGCGAGGCGGGAAAGTGCGAAAGGCGCTGCGCGTCGGTGAGCGCGAAGCCCGTCGTATCGCGGCAGACGAGGGCGAGCATCGCGCCTTGCAAACCGGGCGGTGCGAGGTAAAGCCGCGAATGCGGACGCCGTCCGTCGATCGATGCGAGCGGTGCGCGCATCGAGGGATCGGGGCACGGGGGCGGCTGGGTTCGCGTAGCGGCAGGGAGCATGAGCGCCGAGTATAGGCAAGGGGCCGCCTGTCTGTCGATGTCGTTTGCGTTCAAGACACGGACGTGCCGATCGCCAATGATGCGAAACGAACCACGACACGCTGTGAAGCGCGACTCAGGACACTTTCACACGAAACCGATCGACGCCTATGAACTCGCCCTCCGCGACCCGTTGCCCCTTTCACCGCGATGCTGCACCGCCGGCGCCGCAGCAGCATCCCGCTGGCGTATGGCCGCCCGGGCCGCGTAGTTTCACGGGTTGGCGCCACCTAAGGCGGATGTCGCGCGACATCCTCGGGACGCTGGCCGAATGGCAACGCCAGTTCGGCGATGTCGTGCATCTGCGCCTATGGCCCGAGCATGACGTTATCGTGGCCGATCCCGAACTCGTGCGCGAGTTGCTCGTGACGCACCACGATGCGCTCGTGCGCTGGGAGCGCGCCATCGACGTATTCGCGCAAATCCACGGCAACAGCGTGCTGATTGCCGAGCGCGAGGCATGGCGAGCCAAGCGGCACACGCTGCAGCCGAATTTTTCTCCGAAGGCGGTGCAAGCCTTTTCGCCGACCATCGCCGTGGCCGTCGACGAAGCGCTCGCGCGTTGGCCCGCCGCCGAGAGCGAGGCGCTTTGGCCGATCGAGAGCGCGCTGACGTCGCTCGCGATGGAAGTCATCTTGCGGATGACGTTTTCGAGCGGCGTGGGCGGCGATGCGCACGTGGCCGAACAGGCGATCCGCGTGACGAGCGCGGCGGCGAACGGCGAGTTCTATTGGCCGGCCAGCTGGCCCGACTGGATGCCGTGGAAACGTGCGAAACGCCAAGCGCTTGCCGATCTGAACCGCTTGGTCGAACGGCATCTGCAGGCGCGGTTGGGTATGCCGCTCGATCGCAGGCCCGACGATTTGCTCGGCCGTCTGCTTCGTCTGCACGAAGAAGACCCATCGGCGTGGCCATTGCAGGCCGTGCGCGACGAATGCATGACCACGTTCCTCGCCGGACACGAAACGACGGCGGCGACGCTGAACTGGTGGGCTTGGTGCATGGCGTCGAATCCGGCGGTGCAAAGCGCCGCTCGCGAGGAGGTGCGGCGCGTGTTGCAAGGCGGGGCGCCGACGGCGCAGGCACTGGCCTCGTTGGGTTATCTGACGCAGACGATCAAGGAGACGATGCGGCTCTATCCCGTCGCACCGGTGCTCATCAGCCGGCGCTGCAAGACGCCGTTGAACCTGGGGGGATGGCAATTACCCGCCCGCACGCTCTTCATGCTGCCCGTTTATTTAATGCATCGCGATCCACGGTGGTTCCCCGAGCCGGAAGCGTTCTGCCCGGAGCGCTTTGCACCGGATGCGCCCGAGCTGCCGCGCGGGGCGTACATGCCGTTCGGGACGGGGCCGCGCGTGTGCCTCGGGCAACATTTGGCGATGGCCGAGATGACGGCGATTGCCGCCATGGTGTTGCAGCGCTTCGAGTTATCCGTTTCCGAAGGGATGGCGGCGCCGCGTCCCGTTTGGCAGGTGACGCTTAGGCCCGAGCATCCGTTGCATTTAACGGTCGCACGGATAGGCGACTAATTGGTCTGGCCCGCGCCGTAGAAAGCATGCTGGTTTCAAAATCGACCGATTTCCCGCGCTCGATTAGAATCGCCTCAATCAACAATAAGCGTCCGAGGGCCAGCCGCGCGAACACGACGCGGCTGTTCTTTTTCGCGCATCCAAAAATGAAGCGTAGATATCAAGCCGCGTGTTTCATCCCGCTTTGCCTGGCCTCGGGCCTTTGCATGGCGGGCTACGGAGACGATAGCGAGGCGGCCGAACTCTTGGTCGACCTCGCGACGTTCGAACTGATCTGGGCAGGGATCACGCTCGTCTTCTTTGTGTTTTTGCCGCTCATCTTGCGGCGCAAGTTGTCGTTCGATAGACGATTCGGCTATACGTTGCTCTTTTGGATCGCGCAGATCGCCTATCCGTTCGTTAAAGGCCCCGCTATCGATCTTTTCGGCAAGCCGGGCTCGAGCGTCATCGTCACTGCGTCGAAAACGCCGCTCGTTCTACAAGGCGTCACCTTTCCGGCAGGTAGCCGGGCCGAATACGAACTCCTCGGCTGGGGCTTTTGGCGGCGCAAGCTTGTGGGCGTGACGTCGACGAAGCCCGTCAAGCTCGGGCCGTTGGATATCACGGCGCTGAGCGTGAGAGGCTCGTACGAAGGCGCCGGTACGATCGCCAGTGCTACCTTGGTTCGCCCGACAGTCATCGACGGATGGCCGTGCGATGTCGATGTGACGCTCGAATTGGACGCCGGGGCGCCGCGGCTAGGCGCGTGCGACCTCCATGCTTCGAGGACGCTGGGCAATTTGACTTGGCCCGAAGGCACGGGCGTCCTCAACTTGGATGAACGGGGCTGGTCGCTGAGCTGGCGCGGCAATGAGCCATACCCCAAGCTGCTCGGATTTTCCGTCTCCTCCATGACTGCGGACTACGGTGCCTCGCTGCAATTGGCCGAGTGGAAGGCGCAGGCTTCCGGGCAAGGCGCGAAGCTCGGCGACTATGCGTTCGACGGCGACGTGGGCCTTCGCGTGACATGGGAGGCCCCGCAGGAAATCCGTGTCGCGGGATACGGCAAGAACGTCAAGACGGGGGCGGAAGCCGACTGCGTGCTGACGCGAATCGAAGACCGAGCCTCGCGGCCATGCGATAGTCGCCCCGACAGTCACACGGACAACCCATCCGCCGACGCGAACGCCGCCGAGACGGTAGGCCATAACGACGAATAGCGGCACAGGTGCGAGCGCCGAACGCGCCCTCAGCGAAACCGGTCGGGACGATACGGCGCCGGATCGGTGAAAGGCGCTTCCCCCGTCATCATTTCCGCGAGCAACCGCCCGGTGACGGGGCCGAGCGTCAGCCCGTGGTGATTGTGGCCGAACGCGAACCACAAACCGCGATGCCGCATGGCCGGTCCGATGACCGGGCGCATATCGGGCGTGCACGGACGCATCCCGAGCCAGGGTTCCCGATCGACACGCTCGCCGATCCCGAACGTCTCGCGCGCCAGCGGCTCGACGCGATCCAGTTGGATCGACGTGGGCGGCGCGTTTCGCTTGGCGATCTCGACGCCCGTCGTGAGCCGCAACCGGTTGCCGCGCATGGGGGCCAAGACGTAGCCGCGTTCGCTGTCGACCACGGGCATCGACAGTATCGGCCGCGCTGGGCGGTAATGCATGTGGTATCCGCGCTTCGCGCGTAGCGGGATGCGATACCCCAGCGGTTCGAAGACGAGATCGGACCACGGGCCGAGCGCCACGACGACCTCCTTCGCATCGATCGCGCCGTGCTCCGTTCGCACGGTCCACGTGCGATCCGAAGCCCGCAACGTCGCCGCCTCGCCGATCAGGATGCGGCCGCCGTCGCATTCGAACAGCGCGGCATAGCCTTTGACGAGCGCGCTCGGGTCGAGCACGCTCTTCGGATCCACCCAATGGATCGCGCCGCAGATATCGGCGCCGATAGCCGGCTCGCGAGCGCGAAGTGCGGCACCGTCGAGAACGTCGGCGCGTAGGCCGTGTTCGGCGGCGGCCTTCCGCGCATCTTCCGCTGCGTGCGCGAACGCGCGCGGCGTGCGAAACGCTTCCATCCATCCTCGCGCATGGACGAGTTCGGCGAGCCCCGCGCGCGCGATGAGCGCGTCGTGCTCGGCGACCGATCGACTAATCAACGGCAACATATCGCGCGCGGCGCCATCGAGCCGGCGCGGCGCCGATTCCCACCAGAATCGAGCGAGCCAAGCCGCGTAGCCGGGCAACGCTTTGTAGTCCCAGTACAGGTCGGTCGAACGATTGCGAGCGTAGCGAAAGAGCGTGCCGAGATCGCGCGGAAAGCCGTACGGCACGACCGAGGAGCGTTCGATCAGTCCCGCATTGCCGAAGCTCGTTTCCTCGCCGGGCGAACGTCGGTCGATCAAGGCGACCCGGCGGCCGCGCGCTTGCAGATGCACGGCCGCCGACACGCCGACGATCCCCGCGCCCAACACAACGACGTCAAAATCCATGGCGTCCATGCCTTCCGATGCGCGATGCCGGGGCAATCCCGGCACCGCGTTATTTAGCGATGATGTCGCGCTTGAAGTACTTTTGCGAAAGCTGCGAGAGCGTGCCGTCTCGCTTTAGTGCATCGAGGGCCGCGTTGACCTTCGCGAGCAAGGCCGTGTCGCTCTTGCGCAAGCCGAAGCCCGTGCCCTCGCCGAGCGTCGATGGATCCCGCAGCGGTTCGCCGACGATGTCGAACCCGGCGCCGCTGGGCTTATCGAGAAATCCCTCTTGCGCCGTCTGCGCTTCTTGCACCGCGGCGTCGAGGCGCCCCGAGGCGAGATCCGCATAGACCTGATCTTGGTCCTGATACGACACCACGTCCACACCGGCGCCCGCCCAGTGCTTCTTCAGGAAGTCTTCCTGCGACGAGCCCTGCAACACGCCCACGTGCTTGCCCTGCAGGCGCTTCGTATCGGGCAGCAGGCCCGAGCCGCGCTTGGCGATCATGACGATCGGAACGACATAGATCGGCCGCGTGAACGCGATGCTTTCCTTGCGCTTTTGGGTGATGTTCATCGCGGAATTGATCACGTCGAACTTGCGCGCCTGCAGCGCCGGGATCAACCCGTCGAACGCGTTTTCGACCCACACGCATTTCACTTTCATCTTCGCGCACATCGCGTTGCCCACATCGATATCGAACCCGACGAGCGCGCCCGACGGCGTCTTGCTTTCGAATGGGGGGTACGCGGCCTCGATGCCGAAACGCAAGGTGTCGGACGACTGCGCGAATGCGGTGCCGGCCGTCACAGCGACGACGGCGAGGACGGCGGCTAGCAGAGTGGGCTTCAGCTTCATGGCGGAGATTCCTGTCGTGGATGACCGATACGGCGGCGGCGATGGAAGACGAGACGGCGTCGTATCATGTAGACTACGAGTCCAATATAGACTATTTTGGATCAATCGGTCTAGTCGCCGAAATTCCGGAGAGGAAAGTCATGAAACCTGCTTTGCCGCTCGTCGTCGATGAGCAGACGATTCGCGAGGTGCTGCCCGCGCTCGACATCCAAGGTGCGCTTAGCGCGATGTTTCGCGCGCTGGCCGTCGAACAAGCCGTGCAACCGCCGCAAACGCTCACCTTGTTCCCGCGCGATGCGGGGGATTTCATTACCTATCTGGGTGCGTTGGCCGAGGAGAAGGTTTTCGGTGCCAAGCTGTCGCCTTATTTGGTGACGGGCGCCCGGCCGATCGTCACGGCATGGACGACGCTCATGTCGATGGAAACGGGCCATCCGCTGCTGCTGTGCGACGCCGGCTTGCTAACGGTCGAGCGCACGGCGGCCACGACCGCCGTCGCCGTCGATCGGCTGGCGCGCAGCAATGCCACGCGGCTCGCGTTGATCGGCACGGGGGCGGTCGGCCTCGCCCACCTGCGGCACGCGGCGGCGTTAAGGCCTTGGCAATCGATTCGGGTGTTTTCCCCGGACCTCGTGCGCGACGAAACCAAACGCGCCGCCGTGTCCGCGGCGCATGAGCGAGCCGTGGCCTGCGCAAGCATCGAGGCCTGCGTCGAGGATGCCGATGTCGTCATGCTTTGCACGTCTTCAGGTCGCCCGGTGCTGAAGCGCGAGTGGCTGACGAAGCCCGCCCTCGTCACGTCGATCAGCACGAACGTCGCGAATGCCCACGAGATCGAGCCGGCCTGGCTGCTCGACATGGATGTCTACTGCGATTATCGGAAGACGACGCCGGCCAGCGCGGGCGAGATGAAGCTCGCCGTGCAGCACGGGTGGTCGCCGGAGCGGATCGTGGGCGATTTGCCCGACCTCGTCACCGGAGCATGCGAGACGCCGGCCTATGAGCGGCACGCGTTCTTCCGGTCGATCGGTCTCGGTCTAGAGGATGTCGCCATCGCTCACGCGCTCTATCGGCATTTGGGCGATAAGCAGTCGCTACAATGACGCAGCGCCGCCCGTCTCGCCCCGAGACGGCGGCTACCGTTCGAACTCGCTTCCATGACGATGCGCAAGAAGAAACCGTCCCCCGTTACAGACTTGCTGCTGTCCCGCTACGCGCCGATCGCGGACAGTATCGCCGCGCTGTTCTTTCCCTATGCCGAAGTCGTGATCCACGATCTACACGATCAGACGGTGCTCTATCTCGCGAACAACTTGTCCAAGCGCGAGATCGGCGACGATTCGGCACTCGAGGAGATCGATCGAGCTGCCCGGGAACGTGTTATCGGCCCGTACGAAAAGCTCAATTGGGATGGGCGCCGGATGCGCTGCGTGAGCAATGTCCTGTTCGACGACGAAGGCAAGCCCGCCGGCATGATGTGCATCAACTTCAACATTGCCGTATTCGAGGACGTGCGCTCGACGCTCGACTTGTTCATCAAGGGCGCGGGCGTGGTGGCGCAGCCCGAGGAATTGTTCCGCGACGATTGGCAGGAGCGCATCAATACTTTTTTGCATGCGTGGCTGCAAGAGCGGCAATTGGGCTTGAACGGGCTCACGCGCGAGCATCGGCGCGAGATCGTCGAGGCGCTTTATGCGGAAGGCGCGTTTCGCGGAAAGAGTGCGGCCAACTATGTGGCGAACGTCTTGGGGATGGGGCGGGCGACCGTCTATAAGCATTTGAAGCAGATGAAGGCGGGGGCGAACTAAGTCCGGGGTTCTCATTCGGCCGGGCCCTCCGCACGTAAAGCCGCAAGGCGGTGTTGTCTGCCGAAATTAACTAAGCTCTTAATCGATCCGGTGGTGGAGAAGTGCGGGTCGATTGGCACAATCGGTCGCCCTCCCTGCCAGTCCGACATAGCGCTTTCGGACCCACGGCCGCGCGCCGCGTGCCGCGTGCCTGCTCCAGAATGGCCGATTCAGGGCTTTCCCCGTCTTCAAGACAATCGGTGCACGGCCGATAACGCAAAAGAACGCCGGATAGGCGCAAGTCGTTCTATCTTAGATAGCGCCAATTGGCTCGATTCAGTATCGACCGCGCTTTACCGCCGTAGCCAAGTCGCATAACAACACCGTCACGAAAGCGCGACAAAGCAGCGGCGTGCCGTTTCCGTTACCGATACGAGGCCGCCGGTAGGCCAGGAACACCCTTTTTGAAACGTCGCGCCGGACGACATTTCAGTGCGCCGCCGTGCGTAAGACGCCGACGCCCATTTTTTAGCGAGATGCTCCCATGCTCACGCTTGCCCGTTTATGTATTCCTGGTGCGCTGGCGGTCGCAGCGCTCGTGGCGACTTTCTCGGTGCCTGCATTCGCCGATGATTCGCTTTATCGGCAATTCGGCGGTAAAGCGGGCATCGAGCACGTGATCGACGATTTCTACGATCGGATGCTCGACGATCCGCGGACGAAATCGTTTTTCGACGGCGCGTCGATTCCCCGTATCGAGAAGCTGCTCAACCAGCAATTTTGCGCGCTAATGGGCGGGCCCTGCGTCTATACGGGCCGCTCGATGAAACGCGCGCACGAGGGGTTGGGCATCGACGGCAAAGCATTTGCCGCGGGTATCGAAGATTTAAAGCTGGCGATGCAGAAGAACCACATCCCGGTCGATGCTCAGAACAAACTGCTGGCCAAGCTCATGCCGATGGCTCGCGATATTCAAGATCGCCCCTAGCGAGGGAGCGGTCGCGCAGTAAGGCGGAGGGCGCCAATGTGCGTCGCCTGCCCCGGGGGAACGATATGTGCATTTGGATGCGAGCGTGGCTCGCCGGACTGTTCGCCGCCATCGGCTACCTGCACGTCGCTAGCGCGTGCGCGGAGCGGTTGCGCGTGTCGGTGGTCGACCAAGCGGGGGCACCGGTGCCCGATGCCGTCGTCTATGCCGCGCCGGTCGACGCACACGCCGCAGCCAAAACCAAAGCGACGTCGGGCAAACGGCCGCAAGCCGTCATCGATCAAATCAAGCGGCGCTTCGTCCCGTTGGTATCGGTCGTGCAGGCAGGCACCGCGGTTTCCTTTCCGAACCGCGACAATATCGAGCACGACGTCTATTCGTTCTCGCCGGCGAAGCGGTTCGAACTGCACCTTTATCACGGGATCCCGGCGCGGCCCGTCGTCTTCGACAAGCCGGGCCTCGTGGTCATGGGTTGCAACATTCACGATCAAATGATCGCGTACTTGCTGGTCGTCGATACGCCTTGGTTTGCGAAGACGGATGCACAAGGGCAAGCGTCGATCGAGAACGTTCGAGACGGCGCCTATCGGCTGACGGTTTGGCACTATCGGATGGCCGAACCCGAGCACCCCCCGTCGCAAGACGTGACGGCCGGGGGCGGCGCGCCGGCGTCGTTCGCGCTGCAACTCGACAGCGAATAGGTGAGCGCTATGCGATTCAAAAGCCTGCGCACGAGGATCGCCTTTGTGGTGGTGCTGCTGATGTTGGCCGCGCAAGCGGCGGCGTATGTCGTGATCAGCTCGGTGATCGAGCGCAATGCCGTGAGCAACGCCGAACAGCAGCTTGCCGTCGCCGAACGCGTCTTTCGGGAAGTGCTGCGCACGAACGGCGAGAAGCTGATGCAGGCGGCCACGGTCGTCGCGGCCGATTTCGGCTTCCGCGAGGCCGTCGCCACGCATCACGAAAGTACGGTCGTGTCGGCGCTGAGGAACCATGGTAGCCGCATCGACGCCGATATCGTGATCCTGGCCGACCTCGACGGTAAGCCGATCGCCGACAGCCGGGGTTACGTGCGCACGAAAGAAGTCTTCCCGTTTCACGCGTTGATGCGAACCGCGACGCATGGGCGCGAGCGCTCGGCGATCGGCGTGATCGACGGTCGGCTGTATCAACTCGTCGCGGTGCCCGTCAAAGCGCCGCTGCCCGTGGCGTGGGTCGCGATGGGTTTCTTGATCGACGACAGGATGGCGCGCGAAATGGCGAGCCTCACGTCGCTCGACGTTTCCTTTCTCGAGCGGCAGCCCGACGGGCGTTGGCTCACGCTGGCCAGCACGCTGCCGGCAAATCGGATCGCACACGCGAAACCGGCCGATGGCGTCGACGATCGCTACGCGACGCGCGCGATCTCCCTGACGTCGACAGGCGCGCCCGTGGTGGTTGTGCTTCAGCGTTCGCTGACGGCCGCGATCGCGCCGTTTCATCGGCTGCAATCGGCGCTCCTGGCCATCACGTTGTGCGGCGTGTTGTTGTCGATCGCGGGCAGTATCCTCACGGCGAGAAGCGTGACGCGGCCTATCGCGGCGTTGATCCATTTTGCGCGCCGAGTCGGCTCGGGCGACTACGCAGAGCCTATCGCGGTCAAACACGAGGACGAAATCGGCGAGCTTGCGCAGGCGTTCAACCGCATGCAAGAGGGCATCTCCCGGCGCGAGCACCGGATCACGGAACTCGCCTACACGGATCGGCTGACGGGCTTGCCGAATCGGGCCATGTTCAGCGACCGGCTGCAGCAGAGTATTGCCGAAGCGTTGCCGCAACAGCGCGCGTTCGGCGTCATGATGATGGACCTGGATCGATTCAAGTACGTCAACGACACGCTAGGCCATCCGATCGGCGATTTGCTGTTGTGCGAGGTGGCGCAGCGGTTGCGCGCGACGCTGGCGCACCACTGCGGTCTGGTCGCCCGCTTGGGTGGCGACGAATTCGCCGTGCTGTTGCCCGACGACGATATCGTCGGCACCGAGCGCGTCGCCGTGCGGATACTGAAGGCGCTCGAACAGCCGATCTCGATCGAGGGACAGCCCGTCGACGTCGGCGCGAGCATCGGCATCGTCACGTTCCCCGATAACGGTGCTGACATGAACGTCCTGCTGCGGCGTGCCGACATCGCGATGTATGTCGCGAAGCGGTCGAATTTGGGCGTGGCGCGTTATGAGGAGCAGCACGACAACAGCAGCGCCGAGCGCCTCTCGTTGATGAGCGAACTGCGGCGTGCGGTCGAGCAGGATCAACTGCTGCTGTTTTACCAACCGAAGGTCGATCTCTCGACGCATACGGTGAAGTACGTGGAAGCGTTGGTTCGATGGAATCACCCGGCGCGCGGCTACGTCTCGCCCGACCAATTTATCCCGTTCGCCGAGCAGACGGGCTACATTAAAGCCATCTCCTATTGGGTGGCCGACAGGGCGATTCGGCAATGCGCGGCTTGGCGCGAGGCGGGCATCGAATTGGCCATCTCGGTCAATGTATCGGCGAGAGAGCTGATTCAATCTTCGCTGCCCGATACGTTCGCCGCGCTGCTGCGCAAATACGATGTGCCGGCCGACCTGTTGTGGATCGAGATCACCGAGAGCGCGATCATGGACGACCCGAACCGTGCCATCGAAACGCTCGATCGATTGCATGCTTTGGGGATTCGCCTTGCCGTCGACGATTTCGGAACCGGCTATTCGTCGTTGTCCTATTTGAAGCGCATGCCGGTGGACGAGTTGAAGATCGATAAATCGTTCGTCATGGGCATGACCGAGAACCGGGACGACGAGATGATCGTTCGCTCGACTATCGACCTTGCGCACAACATGGGGCTCAAAGTGGTCGCGGAAGGCGTGGAAACGCAAGCCACCTTGAAGCGGCTTGCGGATCTTCGCTGCGATCTCGCGCAAGGCTTTCATTTGAGCCGGCCGTTGCCGCCGGAGCAGCTCGAAGCCTGGCTCGAACGCTGGCACGAGGCGCAGGACGAGCGATTGGGCGGTCGCTCGCCGAGGCTTTCGGCAACCTCTACTCTCCCGTCAACGTGAATGTCGGCTGACGGTAGCCGATGCCGGCGCGCGCGAGCTTCGGCAGTTCGCGCGCTTTTAGGACCGTTGCAAAGCCGGCCCAATCGCGATTGAGGGCGGCCACGTCGACATGATGCGTGACGCCCAGCTCGTACGTCACGCCGGCCGTGTACGGCAGCTCCCAGTCGGCCTCGTGCCACGCGCGTTCCGCGAGCGCCAGCAAGCGCGGGTACACCATGTACTCGAGCAAGCGATCGTTGCGCATCACTTCGCCCCAGGCTTGTCCTTGCATGCCGTGGATCCGAGGCGCGTCGCCCGTGCTCGTGACCGAGAAGGGCGCACCGTTGCGGTCGCCGAACACTTCCGCATTTTGCGGCAGGTTCTCCGGGGCGAACGAGAAGACCTTGTACTCGTCGGTCGCATGCGAGCCCCAGTAATAGCCGCGTTCATGCGGGTTCAGCGTGTAGGGGAAGTCGAAGTAGAGATAGTCCGGCAGCGCCAGCACCGGTTCGAATCCCTTCGCACCATAGGTGCGTGCACTATCGGCTGCGCCCCAGAACACCGTATCCCAAATCGATGCGATGACGTGACGCGTGGAGAAGTCCGACGCGCCGTTGGCACCGCTCAGCCCGTCCTCCCACGCTCCCATCGTATCGATCCCGTTCGCGGCCACTTGCGCGCTGACTTGCTTGGCCAACCGCGTCGGCAATTCGTCGATCGATTTGATTTCGCCTCGTTGCACGAGTGCCATGCAGGCTGGCGAGCGTGCCCACGGCTTGTCCTGGATGGCGAGGTTGACGCGGCCCTTATTCGGATCGGTGCCGGTAAGCGGCTGGAAGCCGCCGCCGAGGAAGATGTTCTTCGCTTCGTCGCCGCCGAATTGCCAGGTGCGCAGCGGAACCTGCGCATCCGCGTACATCGATGCAATCTCGTGGATCACTTTAGCGGTGAAGTTCAGCGTGCCCGGCACGCACGGGTTGATATCGCTATGGCGGTCGTAGAACTGCACCGTGGTGACGTTCGTCGCGTCTTGCGGATCGAGTAGGCGGTACTGCCCCGCCTCCTGTTCGCGGCCCTCGGCATGCAAGCGCCGATAGCGCGCCTCCATCGACATCACGGCTGCGCGTGCGTGGCCGGGCATGTCGATTTCGGGGATCACTTCGACGAAATGGTCGGCCGCGTAGCGCAGCAACTCGACGAACTGATCGCGCGTGAGATAGCCGCCGCCCGATTGGTTCTCGGGGCCGGAGGCCAGCTCGGGCAGGAGGCAATGCGTCTCGCTCGGATCGAAGCAGCGACGGCCGCCGACTTGCGTCAGCTCGGGCAACCCGGGAATCTCGATACGCCAGCCTTCATCGTCGGAAAGATGCAGGTGTAGACGGTTGAGCTTGTACGCGCTCATTTGATCGATGAGGCGGCGCAACGTGGGCGGGTGCTTGAAGTTGCGCGCGAGGTCGACGTGCATGCCTCGGTACGGGAAGCGTGGCGCGTCTTCGATGCGCATCGCCGGAATGCGTCCGCCGCCGACGGGCGCCAGCGAGAACAGCGTCTGGACGCCGTAGTAGACGCCGGCGGGATCGTCGCCTTCGATGAATGCGCCGCGCGGCGTGATCGTGAGGCGGTAGCCGCCCGGGATGGCGATGTCGACCGGTAGGCGCTGCGGGGCCACGACGCCGACGACGGGCGTGCGCGAATCGTCTAGCCCGAGTGTTTGCGCGCGATCGCGCAATGCATCGAGCTGCCCCGGAGAGAGCCCCGCCAGGTCGAACTGCACGCCGTGCAGGGCGAGCGAGCCGCCGAGCGTGCTTTCGCGCTTCACGCTCGGCAACGCGCGATAGGCGATCGGCTGCGCGGCGACGGGCGGTGCGTTGCCCGTCGAATTGCTCTGTGCGTCTGCCGGCAGCGAGACGACGTAGCGGGTTTCGTCGTCGGTGTCGTCGAATGTCAGGATCGCGGGCGCGGCGCCGTCCACGGCGACGAACGGGCGCGGCAGCAAATCGCTGTAGCGCAGATACCAGTACTCGGCCACGAACGGCAGCGTCGCGCTTTGCCCCGGTGCGAGGAAGAGTTTGCCCGGCAGCGGCGTGAGCGAGTACAGATCGCCCGTCAAGTGCTGCAGGGCGAAGTTGGGATTGTCGAGCTTGAGGAGCCGGCGAATGCTGTGCAGATAGAGCTTCCAGCCGCCGGCCCAGATGGGTTTGTTGCCTTGATTCGTGAGGATCAGGTGTCCGGTGGCACAGGCTGCGCCGTCGGCGCCGAGATCGGCGCAGGGCACGCCGGCCGCGTTCGCGTGATTGTTGTCGATGGCGACGCGCAGCGCGAGGCTGCTTGCGAGCAGTGCCGTGAGGGCGGCGGGACTTTTGACGGGGGTGTCGGCGGCCGGTGCGGCCGGGTTCGAGACGGTAAGCGGGGCCGGTTTGGCCGCGGTCGACAGGATCGCCGCCGCCGCGGCTAGCAAGCCGACGCGCAAGGCGCGCGCAATTCGATTCATTCGATGCTCCTCGGAAAAAAACGGCGATACGACGCCGCAGGGATACGTCGCTGCGATCGGGTCTTTCAAGGAAGCTTTCGTGCTGGGAGGAGGCGAATCTCAAAAGCGAGCGCCTCCCGGGCGACCGGGCGAGACGGCGTGATGCCGGTCACGAGAGGAGCTTAGGTGGTCTATGATTGGTATTCAAGTGGCATTAAGTGGATCGGGAGTGGGATCTTGGGGGTTCCGATGGTCTGAGAAGTGTCGCTTCGTGTCGCGATCGCCCCCTCGCCTTGGTAGCTTCGCGCTGAACCCGTGTTGTCGATGGATGTTGGACAACTCGATGCTGGTGCGCGACGAACAACGCAAGGAGAACGAAGGTGACGGATCGCGAACGGAGAGGATGCCTGACCTCGGGGCATGACGCCGTGAAGTTGTATCGAGGCAAGCAGGCCGGTGACGCCCCGAAGGTCGTCATCGGGGCGGGGCCTCTCGTGCCGCCTGCGGTATCGAGTTCATTGCTGGTTCCGAAAATGAAAACCGACAGTCTGATCGCTAGCTTGATCGAGAGTTTTCCGGTCCCCGCGAGTTTTAAGGAGGCCGACACGGGCCGATATGTCGTTAGCAACGCCCACAACTCGCGTCAACTCGGTATAGAAGATCCCATGGATTTGGTTGGGTTGACGATCAACGATGTGCGCCTGCGTCAACCGGAGTGGGGGGCGCAATACGCGCATGCAATCGAAGCACTCGATTTCCGCGCACGTGACAGCAAGTCTCATGTTATCGGCAAGCATCATTTTCTCGACGATAACGGCGAGGTTCGGTTCGAGGAGATGCTCAAGTTTCCCGTGCTCGGTGCCGCCAAGAACGTATTGGGTATCGTCACCTACCGTCATGACATCACGTCGGCGCTCGGTCCCAGCGCGCTTTATTGGATGTATCGAAAATTCTATGACGCGGATAACGCGATCGGGAGAGCCATGGCGTGTCTGCGCGTCGAGCGATTCTTCGTTGCGCCGCCAACCGATGCGCAATTTCGAATATTTCTCATGAAAATGGAGCGAATGTCAAATAAGGAGATTGCCCATTCCGTCGGTTCGTCGGTTAGGACGGTGGAGTGTCACCTGAATGCGCTGCGCAATAAAATTGTCGATGGAGATCTGAGTGGAATCATTTCGATCTTAAAAAAAGGAGGGGCCGATGCGGTCTAGATTCGATTCGATGGCGAAAATCGCGTTCACGGCAAACCTTTTCGAATGGTATGCGTTCTCGCTCACCGCATTTATGGCGGTCGAAATTGGCCGGCTCTTCTTCCCAGTCGAGAGTGAGAGGGCTGCGCTGCTGCTGAGTTTTTCGGTGTTCGCGGGCAGTTATTTAGCGCGCCCGTTCGGCAGTGTCTTGTTCGGCATATTGGGGAATCGATACGGCACGGCTACGGCGCTCAAACTGAGCATGGTCGGGATGGCGGTTCCGGCGTCATTGATCGCGTTTTTGCCGACCTACGAAACGGCGGGGTACCTAGCGACGGCTGCGCTCGTCACGCTAAAGGTGCTGCAAGGATTCGCCGCAGGCGGCGAGACGCCGTTGAGCGGGTACTTCGTCTCGCTGAATGCTAAGGATGAAAGGCGCGGGCTCTACTGCGCTTTGGTTGTGATCAGTAACTTCCTTGGGATGCTGCTGGCGTCGGGAGTCGTGTTCGTTCTACCCTACTGCGCCGCTATGCTGTCATGGCTACTGGGGGAGCGCGCTGCGGGATATTCAACGGAAACATGGCGTTGGCCGTTTTTGCTTTGTATTCCGTTATCGTTATGGATCTATTCGCTTAGAGCGTCGATTGTCGCGGTTGCGGGCGAGCGAGTCGGCAAAGCGACAGAGGCGCGATCGGTGTCGCCGTTGATCCGCGCGCTGGTGCTGGTCGCGTTCATGGAGGTATGCATTTATACGGTGTTCGTCTGGTTGCCGAGCTATCTGCAAACCTATCTGGGTGTGCCGGGTTTCGATGCGCGTTCGACAAATGTCATTGCGTTGCTGATCTTTTGCGGCTCGATGCTCCTCGCAGGATACGCTGCCCGCCGCATACACGCCTCGCATCTTGTGTTGATCGGTGTCGGATCGTTGGTCTGTAGCAGTTATCCGCTCTTTACCTTGTTTCAACGCGGAGATTGGTTTTCATTGTTGTTCGCGCAGACGGTTTTTGCTGTCGAGCTGGGCTGTGTGGTCGGTGTCATATTCATTGTGCTTGCGGATTTGTTTAAGGACAATTGGCGCAGCTTTGGAATGGCTACGACCTATTCAACCTCCACGGCGATCTTTGGCGGGACGGCGCCGATTGTGGCTACCTACTTGATCAAGACCTCGCATCTTGTTACCGCGCCAGCGCTTTACATCATCGTGTTCGGTGTGGTGGCGCTGCCCGTTGCGTATGGTATTTCGATGCGACGGCGAAAGACACCGACCTTGATGGCTACACCTGGCCGGGGCACTTAACGGCAAGCAGGACGATGCTCATGCGGCTGATACCTATGGCATTGCCGCCATCCTCTTGACGCCATCCTCGTCGAGATCGGAGCATCGTCCTCGAAGCTAAGCCGACGCATTGCAGCATATGATGGCTGCCTTCATCGGAAGGATAGAGAAATATAACGAATGATGAATCTCAGGAGCGCCCCTCGGGTGGCTACTCCGTGCTTTCTACGGATACGCATCCCTCGTCAACCCTAGAGAATGCGGTTTGTGCGCGGTGCACGCCGGTACACACGGCAGCCGTATGAGAGGCCCTTGCGTCTGCGTTTCATGTGGCTTTTCATGCAGGGTGACCCGCAGCATCGGAATCGATGCACGCCGCAAAGTGAGCAGTATTTCGTCGTTTACCGCGGTTTGTAATGGAAAGCGCTTTCGATAGTCTGGGCGATAACGATGCTGCTCGCCTGGAGAAAATCCAAGGGACGCGATGCTTACCGAATTGGCGACGCAACCTCAACTTACGTGAGAACAAGGATGAAGCAAAAATGCATTGTATTCATCGAGGCAAGCACAACCGGAGCAGGCGAGGTCGCGTGCGCTTACGCCAAGCGCGCCGGCCTGGGCGTCATATTGATGAGTCGCGAGCCGGGCCACTACGACGAGCGGATTTTGAAGCATTGCGATATCGCTATTGCGGTCGATACCGCTTCCGCACTCGCGGTTGTCAAAGGCGTAGCGGACATCGCTAGCGATTACGCCATCGCCGGTGTCGCGACGACTAGCGGCTTGCACGTCGTGCAAGCGGCCATACTCGCCGCGCGACTTGGCTTGCCTGGGAATCGCCCCAGGGCAGTCGCGACGATGAAGAACAAGTTCAGGATGCGGGAGGCAATCGGACGGATAGCGCCCGCGCTAAACCCGGCGTACGCACTGGAATACACATTCGAGGGAGCTTATCGATTTGCGAAGGCCGTCGGGTTTCCTGTCGTCGTGAAGCCATCGACGGGCAACGGTCGCTCGTACGTCAGAAGGGTCGGCGATGCCGATGCGCTGCGCACGTACTTCGAGGCGTGCCCACACTGGGCGGTCGACTTATCGGGGCAAGATTTCGCGACTGGCGTGTTGGTCGAAAAAGCAATCGGCGGCACGCATTACGCTCTCGAGCTATTGCGCGCAGTCGGCGGCGAACTGCTACCGATCGGTGCGTTCTCAAAGAGGATTAGCGGCGAGGAAGCCGGCAACTTTACGAAGATCGGTGCGAGCTTCCCCGCTTGCGCGAGCGACACCGAGCGGCTCGTCGATGCAGTTGCGCCTGTGGTCGATGCGCTTGGTTTCGAGGTCGGTGCGATCGAGATCGACTGCAAGATCGTCGATGGTCAAGTGAAGATTCTCGAAATAAATCCGTGCCTCGTCGACGACCAAATGGGCAGCCACATGATTGAGGTGGCGACGGGCCAAAACCCGGCACATGCCGTTGTTGACATTGCGTGCGGCCAGCCGCTGCGCTGGGTGCCGACGCGCAACCGCGGTGTCGCGATCCATCGGTTGACGATGCCGCGTGCCGGATGCTTCCAAGGCATTGCCAATGCAGAGGACCTGAAACGGTGTCGGGGTGTTGAAGCGATCAACGAGTTGGGCGTCAAGGGATGTTGGATCGAGAGGGTCCAACCGAACCAGCAAGTCGTCGGATCCGTCGTCGTGTCGCACGCGTACGCGGACGAAGCGATGATGCTCGCAATCAAACTGGCGGCGAAAGCCGACATTCGCGTCGAGTGCGCTCGGGCGTAGAGATGAGTCCCGGCGACTCAAACACTATTGATCCGACGCGTTTCGATCAATTCGCCCCGTTTGCCGAATTGCCGCGCATGGTTCGGGCGCAGTGGACGAGCAATTGCCCCAACGGGTGCGCGCGCGCAAGGCCAAGCCGACGAACGCATTTTGACTCCATGGGGAAGACCACGCCTGCGAATCGCAATAGGCGCGTAGTCTTCCCTGCATCGACCTAAGCGGCTAACCGAACCCCGCTCAAGCCAACACCCCTCGCCGAGCCAAATTCCGATACAACGCCCGCACACCGAACTGCCAGGGCGCGATTTCGGTCGATAGCCGCACCGTATTGACGAGCGCACCCAATGCCGGTGTCGAGATCGTCACCACGTCGCCGAGATGGTGCGTGAACCCGCCGCCCGCCGCATCGCGGTCTTTGATCGGCGAGAACATCGTGCCGAGAAACAGCATGAAACCGTCCGGGTACTGGTGATGCGCGCCGCAGGTTTGCGCCACCAAATCGAGCGGATCGCGGCTGATCTCGCGCATGTGGCTCACGCCTTCGAGCACGAAGCCGTCTTCGCCCTCGATCAGCAGCGACACGCTCGCCTCGCGAATCGTGTCGACTGTGAAACCGTCGTCGAACAAGCGCACAAACGGGCCGATCGCGCACGACCCGTTGTTATCTTTCGCCTTGCCGAGCAGCAGCGCCGAACGGCCTTCGATATCGCGTAAGTTGACGTCGTTGCCGAGCGCCGCGCCGACCGTTTTCCCCGCCGCATTCACGGCCAGCACGACCTCGGGCTCGGGATTGTTCCAAGCCGACGTCGGGTACAAGCCGACGTCGGCGCCGAACCCCACCGCCGACATCGGCTGCGATTTCGTAAAGACCTCGGCGTCCTCGCCGATGCCCACTTCCATGTATTGCGACCACGCGCCCCGGCGTTTGAGTTCTTCTTTGAGCCGCATCGCAGCGTCCGAACCCGGTCGAATCTTCGCAAGGTCGGTGCCGATCAACGAATGCAACGACGCGCGGATATCGGCCGCCCGGCCGGGATCGCCGCCGGCTTGCTCTTCGATCACGCGTTCGAGCAAACTGACAGCGAACGTCACGCCGCAGGCCTTGATCGCCTGTACGTCGCACGGGGCGAGCAAGCGCGCAGCAACCGCTTCCTGCGGCTGCGCGGCGGCGCGCATGAACTCATGGGCGGACCCCAGCAATTCGCCCGGTGCCGAGCGGGCGACGGCGGCCGCGTTGTCCCGATCGAACAGGTCGCTCGTGGTCGGCGCGCTGGCCGTGATGTCGAACACTTGCCCCTGGCGTACGACGACGACGGACGGCCCATTGTGGGGCGCGCCGCGCCAAACGCGGCCGACGAGCAGGGCGCGGTCGAGATCCGAGGGCAGATAGGCGGCGGGATCGATAGGCATGACGATCAGGTCTCGCGATAAAAAACAGTGAAGTGGGTATCAGTGCGAATGGCGCGGATCGCCGCGCGTTTCGACAACCTTTAAATAAAGCGTGGCGGGCTCTAAACAGCCGCCCGTCGAAAGCTGCCCGACGAACTGGCGGTAAAGCTCCTGCCAGGGCGTTTGCGATGGCGGTACGCTGGGGGCGACTTCGTCGCGACGTCGCGCGAGTTCGGCTTCGTCGACAAGCAGTTCCACGCGCCGAGCGTTCAAATCGACGCGGACGCGATCGTCGGTGCGCATCAAGGCCAAACCGCCGCCGGCCGCCGATTCGGGCGACATGTTCAGGATCGACGGGCTCGCCGAGGTGCCGCTTTGGCGTCCGTCCCCCATACACGGCAACGACGTGATGCCGCGTTTCACGAGCGCGGCCGGCGGTGCCATGTTGACGACCTCGGCGCTGCCCGGGTACCCGAGCGTGCCGCACCCGCGCATGACGAGAATGCAGCGTTCGTCGATGGCTAGTGCCGGATCGTCGATGCGGGCTCGATAATCCTCGGGCCCGTCGAATACCACGGCGCGCGCTTCGAAAGCGTTCTCGGCACCCGGTTCGCTCAGGTACGCCCGCCTAAATGCTTCGCCCACCACCGACATCTTCATGATCGCGCTGTCGAAGAAGTTACCCGACAACACGATGAACCCCGCGCCGTGTTTCAACGGTTCGTCGTACGAACGAATGACGTCGCCGTCGGCCTCGGGCGCTTCGCTCGCGATCTCGGCGATCGTGCGCCCCGACACCGTCGTACATTCGCCATGCAGCAAGCCCGCTTGCGCCAATTGCCGCAAGACGGCCGGTACGCCCCCCGAACGGTGGAAGCTTTCCCCGAGATATTCGCCGGCCGGCATGCAATTCGCGAGCAGAGGGACATCGGCGCCGAGCTGCTGCCAATCGTCGAGCGACAACTCAACGCCCATATGGCGCGCAATGGCGATCAGATGCGGCGGGCAATTGGTCGATGCCCCCAGTGCCGATGCGACGACGATTGCATTTTCGAACGCTTCGCGCGTGAGGATGTGCGACGGCCGGATATCGTCGCGCACGAGTTCGACGATGCGTTTGCCCGTCGCATAAGCCATCTGCCCGCGTTCGCGATAAGCGGCGGGGATCGAGGCGCAGCCGGGCAGCGACATGCCGAGCGCTTCGGCCAAGCTGTTCATCGAGAGGGCGGTGCCCATCGTGTTGCAATGCCCGATCGAGGGCGAGGCCGCCGCGGTCAGCCGCATGAAGCCTTCGTAGTCGATGTCGCCGGCGGCGAGCAAGTTGCGCGCATGCCAGATGACGGTGCCCGATCCCACTCGCTTGCCTTCGAACCAGCCGTCGAGCATCGGGCCGCCCGACAACACGATGGCAGGTAAATCGACCGTGGCGGCGGCCATGAGGCACGCGGGCGTCGTCTTGTCGCAGCCGGTGGTCAGCACCACGCCGTCGAGCGGATAGCCGTGCAGAATTTCCACGAGCCCGAGATAGGCCAGATTGCGATCGAGTGCGGCCGTCGGCCGCCGGCTTTGCTCGGCCAGCGGGTGAACCGGAAACTCCATCGGAATGCCGCCCGCGTCGCGGATACCGGCTTTCGTGCGCGCGGCCAGCTCGATGTGATGGCGGTTGCAGGGCGCGAGGTCGCTACCCGTTTGCGCAATGCCGATGATCGGCCGGCCCGATTGCAGCTCCTCGCGCGTGAGGCCGTAATTCATGAAGCGTTCGACGTAGAGCGCCGTCATATCGGCGTGCGTCGGGTCGTCGAACCAGTTTTGGCTGCGCAGCCTGCGCGGGGAAGTCGGTGACATGGGGGGCGATCTCTCCTTATCGGTGCGCGTGCACGAGGCCGCGCGTCAACACGTTTTGCGGCAGGCCGGGGACGGGCGCGCGGAACGTGAACAAGCCGCCGGCCAGCGTTTCGCGTTCGCGTTTGGCTTCGCTCAATCCTTTCATCGCAGTCGTGACGTAGGCGGTGCGCAAGTCGTCGCCGCCGAACACGAGCTTCGTGATGTTCGAGCAAGGAAACGCGACGGTATCGATCTGCTTGCCGTCGTGTCCGTAGCGTTCGATGCAGCCGCCGCCGAAAAGTGCGACCCATAGGCAACCTTGTGCATCAACGGCCATGCCATCGGGGTACGCCGAGCCTTGCACTTTGACGAACGCGCGCTTATTCGACAGCCCGCCCCGCTCGTCCACGTCGGAGGCGTAGATCGTTTGGCCACGCGTGTCGGTGTGATAGAGGGTACGGCCATCGGGGCTCATCGCCGGGCCGTTCGCGATGTCGTAGCCGTCGTCGCGCCGCTCGATCCGGCCTTCTTCGTCGACGCGATAGATTGCGCCGGTCGGCTCGGTTTCATCGTCGTGCATCGTGCCGAACCACAGGTAGCCGCGCGGGTCGGCAAAGCCGTCGTTCAAGCGATTGGCGGCCCGGTCGCGCTCGGCGTCCGCCAGTTTGTCGAACGTGCCTGTGCGGGCGTCGAATCGGTAGAGTCCCTTGCGCAACCCGCAGACAAAGACGCCATCGTCGGGCGTCGGCACGATAAAACACGCCTCGCTAGGCGCCGGCCAGGTCATCGTCTCGCGCGTGTCGGCCACGTAGCGGTGCACGTGTTTGCGCTTGATGTCGACGAAATAAACGGCTTTCTCGCTTTTGCTCCACACCGGCCCTTCGCCGAGTTCGGCGCCCAAGGGCCAGATACATTCGGGTGAAATCATGAGGATGCTCCGTACCACCCCGCATCGACGAAGTATTCGCGTCCCGAGCATCGCGAACCGTCGTCGGATGCGAGAAACAAGGCCATTCTTGCGACATGCTCGGGCTCGACCCGCTCGGGGAGGCATTGGTCGGCCACGAGCTTCGCCTCGCTGTCGGGCGATTGCCACAGCTTCATCTGTCTCGGCGTGCGCACGGCGCCCGGAATGATCGCGTTCACGCGGATACCGTAGGGGCCGAGTTCCCGGGCCAGGCCGCGCGTCATGCCTTCGATGCCGGCTTTGGCCGTCATGTAGATCGACAGGTTCGCGAGTGCGACGTGCCACGAGATCGAGCCGAAATTCAGAATCACTCCGTGTCCCGCAGCCTTCATGCCGGCTGCCGCGTATTGCGCACAGAAAAATTGGTGACGCAGATTCACGGCGATGCGCTCGTCCCAGTAGGCGGGCGCGATCGACCCGAACGGATGGCGGTCGTCGTTGGCCGCGTTGTTCACGAGGATATCGATCTTCCCCGCTTCGGTGCAGATCGCCGCGAATACGCGCTCGATCGAGGCGATATCGCGCAAATCGCAATGATGAAAGACGGGGCGATGACGACCCTCGCTCAGCCGGTCGGCCAGTGCCTCGGAATCCGCATCGGCGATATCGAGAAAAAAGACGCGCGCGCCTTGCGCACAAAACGCTTCGACGATCGCGGCACCGATGCCGGTCCCGCCACCCGTGACGACGACGGATTTGTCCACCAAGCTGGGAAAAATGGCGTACGACATGCGAAATTCCAATTTTGAAGAAATTGCCGGCCATGCCGAAATGCGCTTTGGCTATTGCGCCGCAGCAGGCCGGATTTGCGCGACTCGTCCTGGCTTTCGTCTCAGCGCCTTCAGCGCCGATTCGTGCGCGAGACCACGTCGATCCAGACGGCCAGGACTAGGATCGCGCCTTTCGCGATCATCTGCCAGTAGGCGTCGACATCGAGCATCGACATGCCGTTATCGAGACTGGCCATGACCAGGGCGCCGATCAGCGCGCCGTAGACGGTGCCCGACCCACCGCGCATCGACGTGCCGCCGATGAAGCAGGCCGCGATCGCGTCGAGTTCGCCCATGTTGCCCGCCGAAGGCGAGCCGGCGGCGAGCCGCGCGGTATTGACGATGCCGGCGAACGCGCACATGAGTCCCATCAACGCGAAGATGGCGAGCTTGACGCGGTTCGTGTCGACGCCCGATAGGCGCGTGGCTTCGAGGTTCGAGCCGACCGAGTAGATGCGACGGCCGAACACGGTTTGCGTGGCCACCCAGGTGAAGATGCCGAGCAAGAGCAGCACCAGCAGGACGGGGACGGGAATGCCGCCGTAGTCGTCGAGCGTGGCCACGAACGCGAAGATGACGACGCCCGCGCCGACGATCTTCACGACGTCTTGCCAAAGCGCCGGGACCGGCAGTTCGTAGCGGCGGCGGTTGCTGCGCTGGCGCGCCGTGACGTAGGCGAGCACGGCGAACAGCAGCAACGCGAGCGCATTGCCCGCCAGGCGTGGCAGATACCCTTGGCCGATGAACACGAAGCGGTCCGATACCGGCGCGATCGTGGAGCCGCCCGTGATGCCGAGCAAGATGCCGCGATAGGCGAGCATGCCGCCGAGACCGACGATGAACGAGGGCACGCGCCGATAGGTCGAGAGCCAGCCGTTGAACAAGCCGGCGGCGACGCCGAGGACGAGCACCACGGGAATCGTCGCTTCGATGGGCCAGTTGCGATTCGCGTCTAAGATGGCCGCGATGCCGCCGAGCAGCCCGAGCAGCGAGCCGACCGACAGGTCGATCTCGCCGGCGATGATCACGAACACCATGCCGCAAGCGAGCATGCCGCTGATCGCCATCTGCCGCAGCAAATTCGACAGATTGCGCGGCGTGGCGAATGCGCCGTGCGTGAGGAAGGTAAAGAACAGCCAAATCAACGCGACGGCCAACAGCAACGCGAGAATCTTATAGCGCGCGAACCATTGGCGAATGCGGTCGGCGCCGGCCGGCGACGCGGCGCTGGCCGCTCGGGCGGGGGAAAGGTCCGGTGTCATGCTTCGAAGGTCTCGTGGTGTTGAACGGCCGCGGCGCGCTTCACGGGCTCGAGCGCGGCCGAAAGAATGGCTTCTTGGGTCAGGCCCTCGCCCGCGAAATCGCCGCGCAGCTCGCCCTCGCCCATGACGAGGACGCGATCGGCGAGCCCGAGCACCTCGGGCAGCTCCGACGAGACGACGACGATGGCCATGCCTTGTTTAGCCAGCGCGAAGATGAGCTTGTAGATCTCGTACTTCGCGCCGACGTCGACGCCGCGGGTGGGCTCGTCGAGAATCAGTACCTTGGGCTCGGTCAGCAGCACGCGCGTGAGCACGGCCTTTTGCTGATTGCCGCCCGACAGGTTGGCGATCGGCAGGAACGGGTGCGCGGCGCGCACCGAGAGCCGCTTCATCGATTGGTGGATCGTGTCGAGTTCGGCGGCGGCATCGATCGCCCCGCGTTTGACGAACCGCCGCAGCACCGCCAGCGTGATGTTGTGGCCGACGCCCAGATCGGGCACGATCCCGTGCGCCTTGCGGTCTTCGGGCACCATGCCGATCCCCGCGCGGATTGCGTCGCCGGGCGAGCGCACGGCGAGGGGGCGGCCGTCCATGACCACCGACGCCCGGTAGGTGCCCGGATACGCACCGAAGATCGCCTGCATGAGTTCGGTGCGGCCGGAGCCGACGAGCCCGGCCACGCCGAGAATTTCGCCGCGGCGGATGCTGAACGAGACGTCGTCGACGCGTTTGCGGCGCGGATTGGTCACATCGAAGCAGGTCACGTTGCGCGCTTCGAGCACGGTCTCGCCGATCTCATGCGGCTCGCGCGGAAAGAGGTTCGTGATCTCGCGGCCGACCATTAACGCGACGATGCGCGAAGGCGGCATCGCGTCGATCGGCGCCGTTTGCACGTGGCGTCCGTCGCGGATGACGGTCACGGTGTCGCACACCGCTTCGACTTCCTCGAGCTTGTGCGAAATATAGATACAGGCGACGCCGCGCCGTTTGAGATCGCGCACGATCTCGAGCAGCACGCGCGTTTCGGCGGCTGTCAGCGAGGAGGACGGCTCGTCCAGGATCAACAGCCGCGCCTGCTTGTTCAGCGCCTTGGCGATTTCGATCAACTGCCGGTGCCCGCCGCCGAAGTTCATCACGGGTTGGGCGACGTTGATCCCTTCGATGCCGAGTTCGCGCAGCAAGGCATCGGCGCGCTGGTGCATCGCCGCGTAGTTCATGCGAGCGCCCGGCAGCGTGATCTCGTTGCCGAGGAAGATGTTTTCGGCAACCGACAGCTCGGGCACCAGCATCAACTCTTGATGGATGATGACGATGCCGGCGCGCTCGGTATCGCGCACGTTCGATGCGTGCAGCGGCGCGCCGTCCCAGACGATTTCGCCGTCCCAGGTCCCGTGCGGGTAGACGCCCGAGACGATTTTCATCAACGTCGATTTGCCCGCGCCGTTTTCGCCGCACAAGCCGAGGCATTCGCCGGGACGAACCGACAGATCGATGCCGTCGAGCGCCTTGACGCCCGAGAACGTCTTGACGATGCCCCTTAACGACAGCAAGGGTTCTTTCTGCATCATGCGTCTCGTTCCTTGTTCGATGCGCGAAGCGCGACGCGCGTCGCTCGCCGAGGCGAGAGACGCGCGCCGTCCCAGCGTTATTGGCCCGAGAGCTGCGCTTGCGTGTAGAAGCCGTCCTTGACGACGACGTCGACGTTCTTCTTGGTCAGCACGATCGGCTGCAGCAGCACCGTATCCACCTTTTTCTTGCCGTTGTCGTACTGTGCGTTGTACGCCGGCTTGCGCCCTTGCGCGAGATCGACGGCAAGCTGCGCGGCTTGCGTTGCGATGAGCTTGATCGGCTTGTAGACGGTCATCGTCTGCGTGCCCGCGATCACGCGTTTGACCGCGGCGAGATCGGCGTCTTGCCCCGAAACCGGCACTTTGCCCGCGAGCTTTTGCGCGGCCAGCGCCTGGATAGCGCCGCCGGCCGTGCCGTCGTTGGACGCGACGATCGCGTCGATCTTATTGTTGTTGGCCGTCAGCGCATCCTCGACGATACGCAGTGCCGTAGCGGCGTTCCATTCGGGCACCCACTGCTGGCCGACCACCTTGATGTCGCCGCGGTCGATGGCCGGTTGCAGCACCTTGAGCTGGCCTTCGCGCAGCATCTTGGCATTGTTGTCGGTCGGCGCGCCGCCGAGCAGGAAGTAGTTGCCCTTCGGCTGCGCGTCATAGACGCCCTTGGCTTGCAGCTCGCCCACCTTCTCGTTGTCGAACGAGATATAGGCATCGACATCGGCGTCGAGGATCAAGCGGTCGTACGACACGACCTTGATGCCGGCCTTCTTCGCCTCGGCGACGACATTGCCGAGCGTCTTCGAATTGAACGGCACGATGACGATGACGTCCACGCCGCGCGAGATCAGGTTTTCGATTTGCGAAATCTGACGCTCTTCGCTGGCGTCGGCGGACTGCACGGAAACGGTCGCGCCGAGCTTTTTCGCCGCGTCGACGAAGTAGTCGCGATCGCGCGCCCAGCGTTCGACGCGCAGATCGTCGATACAAAACCCGATGACGGGATGATCCTTGCTCGCGTGGGCGAGGGGCGCGGCGAGCGTCAAGCCAGCCAAAACCGCGCTCGCGATAAACGAGCCTAAAATGGAACGCCGCTTTGCGAATGCCATGTCTCCACTCCTGTCTTATATGTTGGGATTTCGAGCGTCGCCTCGTTTGCCGACGATGCGGTGCGTGCGCGCGGCGACTCGCGCAACGCGAGCGGCAATGCGTATGGCCATTGCCGGTGGCGCGATGGACCCCGAGCGGTGCGCTCGGCCGGTCGTCGGAGTGCGGCCATGGTGCAGCGGCGGCGGGCCGGCCACAATTGCGAAATTGCGCAGCGGGACTAACGTTTCTTGCTGGCGCGCCGCGAAGGTCGCGGCAGGCGGGTCATTCGCGCCTAGAATCGCGAGACCGGATAAGCAAACCCATGCGCGGGCGAACGTTCGATGCCGAGCGTCGAGTGTCGAGTGTCGAACGTTGTGCGACGCGTCATGAACGATTAGGAGACGACACCATGTGCGAAGGGCGGCTGGCGGCGCGAATCCGCGCTTGGGCGCGGCGATGACGAGGGCGAGCGCCCCCGCGCCGCAAAAGGCGCATCGCATCGCATTGCTGTTCAATGCGAACAAGGTGTACGACCGCGAGATTATCGCGGGCGTGGGCCAGTACCTGCTTTCCACGCGCGTGAGCTGGAACTTGTTTCTCGAAGAAGATTTCCGTTGCCGCCTCGGCGGCATCGAGCGCTTCGACGGCGACGGCATCATCGCCGATTTCGACGATCCGCTCGTGTGCGAGGCGCTGGCCGATTGCCCGCTCCCGGTGGTGGCCGTCGGGTCTTCGTTCGAGGATCCGTCCCACTATCCGGACAACGTGCCGTATATCGCCACCGACAATCTCAAGCTCGTTTCGCTCGCTTATACGCATTTGATCGGCGCGGGCTTGCGGCATTTCGCGCTCTATAGCTTGCCGCTGTCGAACGAGCATCGCTGGGCGAGGCAGCGCGAATTGGCGTTCGCCGGGCTGCGTGAGGCGGATGGGCTCGCGCCCGAGCAGATCGACGCCGAGATCTACCGCGGGCTGTCGACGAGCGCGCCCACCTGGAATCAGGCGATCGAACAATTGACGCAGTGGCTCCAGGCGCTGCCCAAGCCGGTCGGCATCATCGCGGTGACGGACGCACGGGCGCGGCAGCTGTTGCAGGCCTGCTTGATCGCCGGCATTCCGGTGCCCGAGGACGTCGCCATCATCGGCATCGACAACGATCCGCTCACGCGTACGCTGACTCGCATTCCGCTGTCGTCGGTGATACAAGGCACCGAGGAGATGGGCCGAACGGCTGCGCACATGCTGCATCAAATGCTGCATGGCGCGCGCTTTCCCGGACGCCGGATCCTCGTGCCGCCCGTGGGCATCAACGTGCTCGAATCGACGAAGCATCAGCCGCTGGCAAGTCCGTATGTCGCGCGCGCGAGGCATTTCATTCGGCAATACGCCTGCCAGGGGATACGCACCGAGCAGGTGGCCGATTACGTGGGGGTGTCGCGCTCGTCGCTCGAAGAGCACTTCCGGCGCGAACTGGCTTGCACGGTGCACCAGGAAATTCTTCGGCAAAAGCTCGATGCGGCCAAGGCGCTGCTCGCCAAGCGCGACGTATCGAGCGCCGATGTGGCCGTGCGTTGCGGCTTCAAATCGGTACAGTATCTGCACGCGGTGTTTCGCCGCGAACTCGGCTGCACGCCGCGCGAGTATCAGGACCGTGCGAGCGCGAGCGCTACGGTTTAAATCGACCGGTCTCCGGCCTCTTTAGCGAATTCCGACCTCCTCCGATCTCTTGACTTCACAGCCCTATGATCAGCACTGCTAAGTTGTCGCACGAACCGTGGGGCGCGCTGCCCGACGGCCGCACCGTTCACCTGTTCACGCTGCGCAACGCGCACGGCATGCGCGTATCCGTCAGCGAACTCGGTGCGACGCTCGTTTCCTGGCACGCGCCCGATCGCTCGGGGCGGCTCGGCGACATCCTGCTCGGGCACGACGCGCCCGTGGATTACTGGGAGGCCAAGACCTACATGGGCGCACTCGTGGGCCGCTGGGCGAACCGCATCGCCGGGGGGCGCTTTACGCTCGAGGGCATCGCCTATTCGGTCGATCGCAACGAGGGCGAGAATTCGCTGCACGGCGGATCGACGGGTTTTCATCGTGCAGTCTGGCAGGCGCGCGAGGAGGAAGGCGCCCTCGTGATGACGCTCGATTCGGAAGAGGGGGATGCGGGCTTCCCCGGCAACGTACACGTTGAAGTGCGTTATACGCTCGATGACGACGGCGAATTGACGATCGACTATCGCGCGAGCACGGACGCGACGACGCCGCTGAACCTCACGAGCCACGGGTACTTCAACTTGGCTGCGCGGGCCGGCGCGGACGTCAAAGGGCACGTGCTGTCGATCGACGCGGATGCGTTTTTCGAAGTCGACCCGACGCTGATTCCGATCCGGCAGGCGGCCGTGGCCGGCAACGCGTTCGATTTCCGCGAGGCGGCGCCGATCGGCGCGCGGCTCGAATGGCCGCACGAACAGCTTTCGCTCGCGCGCGGCTTCGATCATTGCTACGTGCTGCGCGAGCCCGATGGCGCCGGGCATCCGGAGCGGTACGAGCGGCCCGTGCGTGAAGTGGCGCGCTTGTACGATCCGGCCAGCGGACGAGCGATGACCGTCTCGACCGATCAACGCGGCTTGCAGTTGTATACCGGCAACTATCTCGAAGGCGTGCAGGGGTGCGACGGGACGGTGTACGGGCGGCATGCGGGCGTGTGTCTCGAAGCCGGCGGCTTCCCGAACCAAATCAACATGGCCGACCGCGAGGACGTGATCTCGCGCGCCGATAAGCCGTATCGGCAAGTGACGAAGTATCGCGTTGGCGTGCTCGACTGAATTCGGCTACGCGGCCTGTCCGCCTTCGCGTAAGGGACCGCTAAGACACGCACTCATACCGCCCCACTTCATGCTCGGCATGCACGCCGGGATGCCGGCGTGTGGCCTCCCACAGCGGCGAGGCGCTGACCTTGCCGTCGTGCCCGTGATGCCCGCGTGCCGCCGCGCGTCGGTGCGCCTGCGCCTGCGTCCAACGCGCGAAGTTCAACACGTGGGCTTCGTCGCGCGTGGCGAAGAAATTCGCTGAAATGAGGCCGTCGGGCGGCTCGGCATCGCCGTTCAGCGCCAGCATGACTTTATCGATCCAACTCGTTTGAATCACGCCGCTCGGTTTCTCTAGCGATTGCCGGACGACGACCAGGCATTCCCCAGGACCGCTGCGGCCCGAGGTCCAGCCGCCGGCCGGGACGGCAACGTCGACCCACTCGGGCACGGCCTCGCCCCCGAGCGGTTCGATTGCATGCGCGATCGCGTCGACGACGGTGCGCTCGGCCGCCTCGAAGCGGCTCACGCGCCAGGCGGCGATGAACAGCAGCGCGTTGGCGTCGACGTCGCGGTAGACGTCGGCAAGGGTGCCCGTCGGAACGGCACGGGCACGTTCGATCAGCATGGGCCGCGCGCGCTCGAGCGCGTGGCGCGAGGCGAAGGTAACGCGGCCCGCGGCGAGCAGGCGAATATCTTGATCCGTGGGGCAGAAGCGGTTCGACAAAGGCGACATGAGCTAATCCTCCTCGATAGCATCTACGTTACCTCGTCTTGGCCATGCTTGCCGCATGCATGACTCGCGCACGTTGACCGCCGCTCATTTGACAACACCCTTACGCTCGCGTAAATTTCGCGCACGCGTCGGGAGAGCGCGCTCGCGGTAGGGTTTTTGCCTGCCGGGAACGCCGCCGAAGGGGCACACCCAGAAACTCTCAGGCAAAAAGGACCGACCGCGTCGAAAGGCTTGCCCAGGCAGGTCTTTCGCACTCTGGAGAGTGGCGGTAGTTCGCAGCGGCGCACGGGGCAAAATCGGCACGGCGCGCGCGGGCAAGCCGCCCACCGAAGGGGCGCGCGCATCGAGCGGGGAAACGGTATTCGTCCTCGCAAGCGCAATCTCTCAGGTACCGAGGACAGAGGGGTCATGCATCGCATTCGCTGTAGGCATCGCGCCTCGGGAGTGTGGGTCGGCATGGCCCTTTTTCGTTTTCGCGAAACCTTTGCGCGCCGAGGCTCCAATGACCGAACTGCAACACACCCCCCTGAACGCCGCTCACCGTGCCCTCAACGCGCGCATGGTCGATTTCGGCGGCTGGGACATGCCCGTCAACTACGGCTCGCAAATCGACGAACACCACGCGGTGCGCACCGATGCGGGCATGTTCGACGTCTCGCACATGTGCGCGGTCGATTTCGCCGGGGCCCAAGCCCGCGCGTTTTTCGAATACGCGATCGCCAATAACGTCGGCAAGCTGCAAACGCCCGGCCGTGCACTCTATTCGTGCATGCTGAACGAAGCCGGCGGCGTCATCGACGACCTCATCGTCTACTTTTTCTCCGACGACTTTTTCCGCGTCGTCGTCAATGCAGGCACGGCCGAGAAGGATCTCGCCTGGTTCGAGCGGTTGAATGCCGAGCGCGGGTTCGGCCTCGCCATCACGCCGCGGCGCGATCTGGCGATCGTCGCCGTGCAGGGCCCGAACGCGCGCGCGAAACTCTGGCAGGTGCTGCCTTCGGTGCGCGAAGCTACCGAGCCGCTCAAGCCGTTCAACGCGGCGCGCGTCGCTGCCGCGCCCTACGGCGAGCTGACGATCGCGCGCACCGGCTATACCGGTGAGGACGGCTTCGAGATCATCGTGCCGGCCGAGCACGTCGTCGCGCTCTGGCAAGCGTTGCAGGCAGCGGGCGTGCGGCCGTGCGGGCTGGGCGCGCGCGACACGCTGCGCCTCGAAGCCGGCATGAATCTGTACGGCCAGGACATGGACGAAAGCGTCTCGCCGCTCGATGCCGGGCTGGCTTGGACCGTGGATCTGACGAGCGCACGGCCGTTCGTCGGCCGCGCCGCGCTCGAGCGCGACGGTTCGCGTCAGGCATTCGTCGGCCTCATCTTGCAAAAGGAAAATGGCAAGGCCGGCGGCGTGCTGCGGGCGCACCAGAAAGTCGTGACGCCCCATGGCGAAGGCGAAATCACGAGCGGCACGTTCTCGCCGACCATGCAGGAATCGATCGCATTCGCGCGCGTGCCCCATGGCGTGCACCCCGGCGACGTCGTGCAAGTGCTGATTCGCGACAAGGCGCTGCCCGCAAGCGTGGTAAAACTGCCGTTCGTGCGCAGCGGCAAGGTGCTCGTCGCCTAAACGCGGCCCTCGCGCGAGATGTCGATCCTTACGGCTTCGTTTCAACCGATTTCTTATTCCTTATTCCTATTTCACTAGGAGCATCACATGAGCAACGTCCCGGCCGATCTGAAATACACCGACGAACATGAGTGGGTCAGAACCGAAGCCGACGGCACGGTATCGGTGGGCATTACCGATCACGCGCAAGCGACGCTCGGCGACATCGTCTTCCTCGAATTGCCCGAAGTCGGCAAGGACATCAAAGCGGGCGACGCCGTCGGCGTCGTGGAATCGGTGAAGGCCGCCTCCGACATCTATGCGCCGGTGACGGGCCAGATCGTTGCCGTCAACGAGGCGATCGTCGACACACCCGACGAAGTCAATTCGGATGCCTACGGCGCCTGGCTGTTCAAGGTGAAGCTCGCGGATCCGGCCTCGATCGGCAGCCTGCTCGACGCCGCCGCCTACGAAAAGCTCGTCGGCTGATTTTTCCATTCGTTTTTGCCGCGCGGCGCTCAACGTTTTCACGCCGAACCGCCGCGCACCACAAGCTGCCCTACCATGAAGCTCGAACACCCGGATCGTCTGATGAACCGCACCCCTTTCTCGCTCGCCGCGCTCGAAGTGCATGACGCCTTCGCCGAGCGGCACATCGGCCCGGACGGCGCCGACCAGCACAAGATGCTGGAGGTGCTCGGTTTCGAATCGCGCGCCGCGCTGATCGATGCGGTGATCCCGCGTGCGATCCGCCGTACCGATCCGCTGCCGCTCGGCCCGTTCGCCGAGCCGCGCAGCGAGGCCGAGGCGCTCTCGCGCCTGCGCGAACTCGCGGATAAGAACGAGGTGTTCCGCTCCTACATCGGGCAGGGCTACTACAACACGCACACGCCGGCTGTCATTTTGCGCAACGTGCTCGAGAATCCGGCTTGGTACACGGCCTACACGCCGTACCAACCCGAAATCTCGCAAGGCCGGCTCGAGGCGCTGCTGAACTTCCAGCAGATGATCGGCGATCTGACCGGGCTCGAAATCTCGAACGCCTCGCTGCTCGACGAAGCCACGGCCGCAGCGGAGGCGATGACGCTGCTGCAACGCGTCGGCAAGTCGAAGTCGAACGTGTTCTACGTGGCGGACGACGTTTTGCCGCAGACGATCGAAGTCGTGCGCACGCGCGCTGAGCCGATCGGCATCGAAGTGCAAGTCGGCCCGGCCGACGGTGCCGCCAGCGCGAACGCGTTCGGCGTGCTGCTGCAATATCCGGGCGCGGGCGGCGAGGTGCGCGACTACCGCGCGCTGGCCGAAGCCGTGCATGCGGCGGGCGGCCACGTGGTGGCGGCGGCCGATCTGCTCGCGCTCACGCTGCTCGTGCCGCCGGGCGAATGGGGGGCCGACGTGGCCGTGGGTACTTCGCAGCGCTTCGGCGTGCCGGTCGGCTTCGGCGGCCCGCACGCGGCCTACATGGCCGTGCGCGACGAATTCAAGCGCCAGATGCCGGGCCGGCTCGTCGGCGTGACCGTCGATGCCCAAGGCAAGAGCGCGCTGCGCCTTGCGCTGCAAACGCGCGAGCAGCACATCCGTCGCGAGAAGGCGACCTCCAACGTTTGCACGGCGCAGGCGCTGCTCGCCATCATGGCGAGCATGTACGCCGTCTACCACGGGCCGCAGGGCTTGAAGACGATTGCCCAGCGCGTACACCGCATCGCGGCGCTGCTCGCCGCCGGCGCGAAACAGCTCGGCTACACGCTCGTCAATGAAACGTTCTTCGATACCCTGACGATCGAAACGGGTTCGCGCACGGCTGCCGTGCACGACGCCGCCAAGCGCATGCGGATCAACTTGCGCCGCGTGAGCGACACGCGCGTCGGCATTTCCGTCGACGAAACCACGAAGCGCGCCGATCTGGCCGATCTGCTGTCCGTATTCGCGCACGCGGCCGGTGCGATCGACGTGCCCCATGTCGATGCGCTCGATACGGCGCTCACGCGGGCCGAGGAGCAGGGCCAGGGCGGCGATTCGGCCGCGCTGCCCGCGACGCTCGTGCGCAAGAGCGCGTACTTGACGCACCACGTCTTCAACCGCCACCACTCGGAAACGGAAATGCTGCGCTACCTGCGCAGCCTCGCCGATAAAGACCTCGCGCTCGACCGCTCGATGATCCCGCTCGGCTCGTGCACGATGAAGCTGAACGCCACGTCGGAGATGCTGCCCGTGACGTGGCCCGAGTTCTCGCAGATCCACCCGTTCGCACCGGCCGAGCAGACGGTCGGCTATCGCGAGATGATCGACCAGCTCGAGCAGATGCTCGTCGCGGCCACCGGCTACGCCGCCGTTTCGCTGCAACCGAACGCGGGCTCGCAAGGCGAGTACGCCGGCCTGCTCATCATCCACGCCTATCATGCGTCGCGCGGCGAAGGCCATCGCGATGTGTGCCTGATTCCGGCCTCGGCGCACGGCACGAACCCGGCCTCGGCGCATATGGCGGGGATGAAAGTCGTCGTCGTGGCCTGCGACGATCAAGGCAACGTCGACATCGGCGACCTGAAGGCGAAGGCTGCCGAGCACGCCGCGAACCTGGCGGCGATCATGATCACGTATCCGTCGACGCACGGCGTGTTCGAGCAGAACGTGCGCGAAATCTGCGAAATCGTCCATGCCCACGGCGGCCAGGTGTACGTGGACGGCGCGAACATGAACGCGATGGTCGGGCTCACGGCGCCGGGCCAATTCGGCGGCGACGTGTCGCACCTGAATCTGCACAAGACGTTCTGCATTCCGCACGGCGGCGGCGGACCGGGCGTCGGCCCGGTTGCAGTGGGTGCGCATCTGGCGCAGTTCCTGCCGAACCAGACGTCGTCGGGGTATCGTCGCGCCGAGCGCGGCATCGGTGCCGTGTCGGCCGCGCCGTACGGCTCGGCCTCGATTCTGCCGATTTCGTGGATGTATATCGCGATGATGGGCGCGAAGAACCTGACGGCCGCCACGGAGGTCGCGATCCTGAACGCGAACTATGTCGCCAAGCGTTTGGCTGCGCACTACCCGGTGCTGTATTCGGGCCCGGGTGGGCTCGTCGCACACGAGTGCATTCTCGATTTGCGTCCGATCAAGGATGCGAGCGGGATCACCGTGGACGACGTGGCCAAGCGCCTGGCCGATTACGGCTTCCACGCGCCGACGATGAGCTTCCCCGTGCCCGGCACGCTGATGGTGGAGCCGACCGAATCCGAATCGAAGGAAGAACTCGATCGGTTCGTCGAGGCGATGATCGCGATTCGAGACGAAATCCGCGCTGTGGAAGAAGGTCGCGCGGACCGCGAGGACAATCCGCTCAAGCACGCGCCGCATACGGCCGCGGTCGTGACGGCGAACGAGTGGCCGCATGCGTATTCGCGCGAAAGCGCGGCGTATCCGCTGCCCTCGCTCGTCGCTCGCAAGTATTGGCCGCCCGTCGGCCGTGCCGATAACGCCTATGGCGACCGCAATTTGTTCTGCTCTTGCGTGCCGATCGCGGATTACGCCTGACGGCGCGGGCATGAGCGTCGTGGCGTGCGATGGTCCCGCCCACCCTGCTTGTGGTGGGCGAGCGCGCACGCCGCTCGTCGCGAATAAGCGAATACCGGTACCATCTCATCCCGCGATCCAGCCAATGAAGGAGCGACCGATGGGGCGAAAGGTGCCGGCAGCGACGGCATGCAGGCCAAGCGTGCAATGGGGCGTGCCGAGCGCGCAAATCAAGCAATGGCCGATGGTGCGGCAGGCGCGTGCGCCGATCGGATCGAGGCTGCGCCCGGGGCCGTCGGTCGCGGCCTGGTTGATCGCTTGTGCGGGCATCGTCGCGCCGTTCGGTGCGGCGCGCGCCGCAATGAATTTTTGCGCGGCACCGGCCATGCAGACGAGCGAGCGGACGAGCGCGGCGCCCTCGGTGCAGGCGCTCGTCAAGAACGTGGCCGCGCGGCTGAACGACCAACCGAAGCCGCTGGCGCGGCTTCATACGGAAGGCACGCTCCCGCACGAAGGGATCTACGATCAAAGCGTTGCTGCCGAACGCGATCTCGAACTCATGCGCGATGCGGCGCTCGTTTGGCGCGCCACGGGCGACGAGCGTTATCTGCGCCTCGTCGACCGGTTCTTGCTGGCTTGGGCGACGACTTATCAGCCGAGTTTCAATCCGATCGACGAGACGCATTTCGATTCGCTGATCCTCGCCTACGATTTGACGGCTAGCGCGTTGCCCGTGAAGACGCGCAACGCGGTGGCGGCGTTTATCGCCAAACTCGCGAACGGCTACATCGCGCGCGTGAACGTGCAGCCTCGGCCTTTGACGGGCACCTACCGCAACAACTGGGAGAGCCATCGCGTGAAGCTCGTCGCCATGGCGGCCTTCACGCTGGACGATCGCAAGCTTATCGATGCGGCGCAGCGGCTGTTCGTCGAACAGATCGGCACGAATGTTGCGCCCGATGGAACAACGGCGGACTTCACCGAACGCGACGCGCTCCACTATGTGACGTACGACCTGCAGCCCCTTGTGGTGGCGGCACTCTCCGCTCGGCGTCACAACCGCAATTGGCTGACCCAGCGCGCGCCGAACGGCGCAACGCTCGGCGTCGCTCTCGATTGGCTCGTCCCATACGCACTCGGCGAAAAGACGCACGAGGAGTTCGTGCATTCGAGCGTCCCGTTCGACGCGAAGCGGCGCGAGGCGGGCTTGCCGGGCTACTCGGGGCAGTGGGACCCGAAAAGCTCGGACGAATTGTTTCACCTTGCCGCGCGGCTGTCGGGCCGCTACGCGGGCGTCGCGCAGCGGCTCTCGCCGATGCCGCCCGCGTGGCTCTCGGTCTGCCTGCCGTTACCGGCGAGATAAGGTTACGACACGCCTAGGCAGCACGGGCCGCATCGTTGTCCTCCACCGGGAGGGCAGCGGGAGGTTGCCGAAAGGCGCGCACTCATCAACCCGAGGCCGGCATGCGGCTTCGATCAGCTTGTGGAGCAACAATGGCAGTCAGCGTTTTCGATCTCTTCAAAATCGGCATCGGCCCTTCGAGTTCGCATACGGTCGGGCCGATGCGCGCGGCCCTGCTGTTCGTGCAGGGACTCGAACGCGATGGGCTGCTCGAGCAGACGGCTTCGGTCAAGGTCGAACTCTACGGCTCGCTCGGCGCAACGGGAAAGGGACACGGGACCGATCGCGGCGTCATGCTGGGTTTGATGGGCGATGCTCCCGATACCGTCGATCCGTCGACGGTCGCCGCGCGGCTGGATGCCGTGCAAAAGTCTCGCCGGCTCGCCCTCGGCGGGACGCACGAGATCGGCTTTGTCCCGAAGGAACAGATCGCGTTTTATCGGCAAGCGCTGCCCGAGCATCCGAATGGTCTGAAGTTGCGCGCCGCCGACGCCGAGGGCGCGGTGCTGCGGGAGGCGACCTATCTGTCGGTCGGCGGCGGCTTCGTCGTCACGGCCGGCGCACCCAACACGAAGGTGCTGCAAGCGGCCGATCAGCGCGCGCACCCGTTTAGCACCGGCAACGAGCTGCTGGCGATGTGCGCGCAAACCGGCAAATCCATCGCTCAGCTCATGTGGGACAACGAGCGCGTTTGGCATACCGAAGAGGAAACGCGCATCGGGCTGTTGAAGATCTGGGATGTGATGCAATCGTGCGTTGCGCGCGGTTGCGGCATCGGCAATCCCGACGCCGACGGCACGCTGCCAGGGCCGTTCCAGGTCAAACGCCGCGCGCCGCAGTTGTACCGCGCGCTGTCGGGCAACCCGGAGCAGGCGTTGCGCGATCCGCTCTCGATGGTCGATTGGATCAACCTGTACGCGATTGCCGTCAACGAAGAAAACGCGGCCGGCGGCCGGGTCGTTACGGCGCCGACGAACGGCGCCGCCGGGATCGTGCCGGCCGTGCTGCACTACTACACGCGTTTCGTGCCCGGTGCGAACGAGCAGGGCGTCATCGATTTCCTGATGACGGCCGCGGCCATCGGCATCCTCTACAAACTCAATGCGTCGATTTCGGGGGCCGAAGTGGGCTGCCAGGGCGAGGTCGGCGTGGCCTGCTCGATGGCGGCCGGCGCGCTGGCCGCGGTCACGGGCGGCACGCCCAAGCAGGTCGAGAACGCAGCCGAGATCGGCATGGAGCACAACCTCGGGCTCACGTGCGATCCCGTCGGCGGCATGGTGCAGATTCCCTGCATCGAGCGCAACGCGATGGCCGCGGTCAAGGCCGTGAATGCGGCGCGCATGGCGCTGCGCGGCGACGGCAGCCATTATGTCTCGCTCGATTCGGTCATCAAGACGATGCGCGAGACGGGGGCCGATATGAAGACGAAGTATAAGGAGACGTCGCGCGGCGGGCTGGCGGTCAATATCGTCGAGTGCTAAGGACTGTCCACGCGTGGCGCGGCGGGCGGCGCTTTGCCTGCGGCCGCACCGCTCGCTCGACATTGCGTTACAGCACCCGCTGCGCGTCGTAGCCGCGGCGCGGATCGAACGGTCTCACTCGGCAAAACACGCAGTGAATGCGCTCATAGTGGTAGCCGGCCTCGTCGAGCATCGACAGTACCGACTTGAGCGTCAGGCCGGCCTTGCCCCACCACCGATTGCGCACGGTCAGCACATCCATCCCTTGATGTCCGAACTGACGCTGGCGATAGTCCATGCCCGATGAGATCTGGTAGTACGTGTCGTCCTCGAACTTGAGCAGCCGGTAGTTGCGGACCTTATCGCCTTCTCGAAGGATTTCCAGCGGCCGGACGTGCTGACGGATGACGTCCGATAGGCCGGGATCGTTGAGCGCTCGGCCATGCGGGCCATAGAAGTGCAGCTCGACACCGGCCGGCACCGCCAACCATCCGCCCAAGCCCGGCACACGTCGGGCGTTGCCGATCTGGCGGCCGAATTCGGGCCTCGGCATGTAGCCGCCGTGCGAAGTGATGACGAGGTCGCCGGCTTGCCGGTTCCCCGTGAAGAGGTAGAGCCGGTCGCCGATGGCAATAGGGTCGGACATGAGCAATTTCTCGATTGGATCGCAAAGACGATGACGTGCCAGTCACCGATGACGTGGCGGCCACTATAGGCGCTAGCTTGTAGGCTATCGGCGAGAAACTTCTCGATCGCCTTGCCGTCCGCGTGCGACCTTCAGCCGCTTCGTCTTTTGTCGCTTCGCATTTTGCTTGTCCCTCATCGCACTCGCCTCGCCTCGCCGGATTGCCTCTCCTTCGTCCCGCTTTCCGCTTTCCGCAGTGACAGCGCGCAGGCGAGAGGCGTAAGCTGTCGGCGCCGTCTCACGCGATTCGCTGTTCGCCTCAGTCGCGCCTTCTCGAACCCAACTCTAGTATCAGGAGGTTGCCGCACCATGCCGAATGTCGCCGAAACCGCCCACGTGACCGGAGCGCGTTTGCTTGTCGATGCGCTCATCACGCACGGGGTCGACCGTGTGTTCAGCGTGCCGGGCGAGAGCTTTCTCGCCGTGCTCGACACGCTTTATGACGAAACGGAGCGCATTCGCACGATCGTCTGCCGGCACGAAGCCGGTGCGGCGAATATGGCCGAGGCGACCGGCAAACTCACGGGGCGGCCCGGTGTGGCGATCGTCACGCGCGGGCCCGGCGCGACGCATGCCTCGATCGGCGTGCACACCGCGTTTCAAGATTCGACGCCGATGATCCTGCTCATCGGCCAATGCGCGCGCGATCATCTCGATCGCGAGGCGTTTCAGGAAATCGACTATCGGCGCATGTTCGGGCAGATGGCGAAATGGGTGGCGCAGATCGACGACGCGCGCCGGATTCCCGAATACTTGAGCCACGCCTTCCACACCGCCTGTGCAGGGCGTCCAGGCCCCGTGGTATTGGCGTTGCCCGAAGACATGCTCTCCGAGCCGTGTCCTCGCGTACCCTGCGCGCCACCGTTTCAACGCGTGGCGGCATCGCCGTCGGCCGCGCAAATCGAAGACGTTCGCGCGCGGCTCGAGAACGCCGAGCGGCCGATGGTGATCGCGGGCGGCAGCGGATGGAACGCGCAAGCGTGCGCCGATTTGCGCCGATTCGTCGAGACGTGGCAGTTGCCGATCGGCTGCGCCTTCCGCTATCAAGACACGATCGATAACGATTCGCCGAACTACGCGGGCGACGTCGGTCTCGGCGTGAATCCGGCGCTCGCGCAGCGCATCCGCGAGGCGGACCTGCTGCTCGTCCTGGGCCCGCGCTTGGGCGAAGCGACGACCGGCGGCTATACGCTGCTCGATATCCCGAAGACACGGCAAACCCTCGTGCATGTGCATCAAGGCGCCGAGGAATTGGGGCGCGTGTATGCGGCCGATCTGCCGATCGTCTCGGGCATGCCCGAAATCGCCGCCGCGCTCGCGGCGCTCGAACCGCGCCGCGCGCCCGCATGGGCCGGTACGGCGGAGCAAGCGCATCGCGCGTATCTCGAGTGGCGCGCGCCGCGTCCGATGCTCGGCAACGTTCAGCTCGGCGAAATCATGGCGCAGTTGCGCGCGCGCTTGCCCGCCGATGCCATCGTGACGAACGGCGCCGGCAATTACGCGATCTGGCTGCACCGCCACTTCGCGTATCGGCAATGGCGCACGCAACTGGCGCCGACGAGCGGCGCCATGGGCTACGGCGTGCCCGCGGCCATCGCGGCGAAGGCGCTGTATCCCGAGCGGACGGTTGTTGCGTTTGCCGGAGACGGGTGTTTCATGATGTCGTCGCAAGAACTCGCGACGGCAGTGCAGTACGGCTTGAACGTCGTGTTCGTCGTCGTCAACAACGCGCACTACGGCACCATTCGCATGCACCAGGAGCGGCATTATCCGGGGCGCACGCATGGTACGGGGCTGACGAATCCGGATTTTGCCGCGTTTGCGCGCGCGTTCGGCGCACACGGGGAAACCGTCGAGCAAACGGCCGACTTCCTGCCGGCGTTCGAGCGATGCGTCGCGAGCGGCCGGCCCGCGCTGATCGAAATTCGCGTGCCCCAGGAAGTCAGCACCCCGGCGGCCACGCTCGACGACATTCGCGCGCAGGGCCAGCGAACACGGGCCGCTGCGTCGAAATAGCTAGGGCGAAGTAGCTAGGGCGAAGTAGCCGTGTCTGGTCCGGGCGTTCGCCCGGCCGCGCGTCTTAGGCTGCGCAATGGCGCCAACGCGCCTATGCTGGCCCTATGTGGCGTCGCGCGCGTGTCGGCGACGGTCGGAGGTGCACGGGCGTGCGGCGGCCAACATACGGCCGTGCTCCGACCGTTCTTCATGTGTGGATCGACTGCCACTTGCCACGAGAAGACGAGCATGACGAATCGGCGCGCACATCGATGGCTCACCGCCCTCGCGATGGCGCAGGCCTTCACGGCGCAGGCTGCTGCGCCGTCGCCGTCGCTGCCTTGCGTGCCGGCACTGTCGGTCACGGATGTCGAGCACGGGTTCCGTTTCGAGCAAGACTGCGGCATCGAGCCCGCGCAGCGGGACCGCTTTGCCGCCGATGCCTGGCGCGCCGCGCGCCGAGCGCACCTGCCGGGCCGCCAACGCGTGGCCTTCGCGAAAGCAGCCGATTGGATGTTCGAGACGAATCGCGGCCAGCCGTTTTCGACGCTTGCGCCGATTGTGCTGACGTTCGCGGCGCAAGGCGAGGGCGGCGACGATGTCGACTTCGCCGCCCTCGCGCGCGATTGGGACGAGCGTTACGCGTTGCTGCGACGGCAGACGCGCATCATGTGGACCGACGATCCGCTCGAACCGCAAGTCGACGCCGCGGTTGCCGCGCTCGATCTCGATGGCGCGGCCAAACTGATCGGCGCGGAACTCGCCGAACCCGGCGCGCCCAACGATCTCATCGCCGCGCGCAGTTTCGAAGCGGGTATCGTCGAATCGCTGCGGTTCTCCTGGAAGCGAGCGCTTACATTCGTGCGCATCGCACACGTGTTGCGGCCGGACGACCTGCGGATCGCGGATTTCTACGGCGATTTGCTCGTGCACGCGCGCTCGCTCGAGCTGGCGCAGCCCGTCTACGAATCGCTCGTTTTGCACTACCAAGTGCTCGCGCACGATAAGCCCGACCGGTGGCGGCCGCCGTTCGCTCGCGCGTTGGCCAAGCTCGGGCATTTGTATTCGGGATTGGCGCTGCCGGCGGACGCGGAGATGGCCGACTTGCACGCGCTCGGATTGTATTGGGGGTTGGCGCGCGAGCAACCCGCGCGTTTCGCGCCGGCCGTCGCCGATCTGCTCGAAGCGCTCGGCAGCCTTTACCGCGACGCCGCCCGCCCTAGCGATGCGATCGACGCCTATCGGGAGGCGCTCAAACTCGAGCGCGCGTTGGCGCAGCGCGACGCCGGCACTTATACGCCCGATCTAGCGACGACGCTGAACGATCTCGGCGTGCTTTATGCGATGCAACACCAAGCTGGCGAAGCGCGCGACGCGTACACCGAGGCGCTCGCGTTACAGCGGGCCCTCGTGCGCGAGAATGCGCTCGCCTATCGCCCGGCGCTCGCGCAGACCCTGAATAACCTCGGCAATCTCTACAGCGACGGCGGGCAACTGGCCGAGGCCGAGCGAGCTTACGACGAAGCGCTGGCGATCCGCCGCAAGCTCGCGCGAGAGAGCCCTGCGCACGATGCGCCGGACATGGCACGCACGCTGACGAACCTCGGCGTGCTGTACCGGAAACAAGGCCGGACCGTGTCGGCCGAGCACGCGTACCGGGAGGCGCTGCTCACGCTTGCCCCGTTCGAGCGCGCTGGGCCCGGCGCGGTGGGGGCCGACCGCGCTCGGACCCTGAACAATCTCGGCGTCCTGCTCAGCAAGACGCGTCGGCGGCGCGAGGCCGAGGACGCCTACCGCCGCGCGATCGCGCTCTACCACGCGCTCGCAAAAAAGGAACCGGAGACGTATCGCGGCGACTACGCGCGCGTGCTGGGCAATCTGGCGAAGCTCTACGACGAGATGGGGCGCAAGCGCGAAGCACAAGCCGTGCTGCAGACGGCGGCCAAGCTGCGGCAAGACGCGACCGAGGCGCAGTGACGGGCGAGCGGCCGTATCGAGCCGTCAGCGCCGGGGATTCGGGCGTGGCGGGACGTATCGCCAGGTGAGGAGCACGGCAAGCGCGAACAGCACGTACGCGAGCGTGAACATCCAAGTCGGCAATGCGTAGAACAAAAGCCGCCCGACCCATGATTCGATGCATCCTTGCGGGCCGACGTTTCCGGTGCGCAGCCAATCTTCGAGCACGGTGAGCGGGCAGGGGACATCGAGGGCCGCGAGCAGCGCGACGACACCGATCGCCGCCAGATGCCAGAATCGAAAGCGCCGCTCGCGCACCCAGGCCCAGCCAAGGGCAGCGCCGAGCCAAATGGCCGCGAATCCGCCGACGATGAACAGCGCGACGAGCGCATGCAAGACGAGGACGATATCGGCCAGAGCGGTCATGAAGGGCGCCGATCGGCGGGGTAATGCCGGGCAGTATCGCACTGTCCGAGCCCGCGCGTGCGGGGCGGCGGCGCCGCGAGGCCGGCATGCTCACTATGTCGACCGCCGACCGCCGACCGCCGACCGCCGACCGCCGACCGCCGACCGCCGACCGCCGACCGACGATCCAGCCCTTCGCCCTTCCTGCCGTTGCGCGATCGGGCCGTCGCGGGTAGTCTGTCGGACAGTCGATCGTTTCCTGCTTGGTCGACACAAACCCGACCGCCCCATGCGCGGTCCTTGCCCTTCACCGATTCGACATCGATGACGCACTCCATGCGCCCCCACGGCATCGTCGCCAGCCCCTCCGGCTCGAACGTCGGCGCTGGGCGCATTGCGTACTCGAGCGCCCTCGTGCCCGTGCACGCCGGCTCGCCTCCCCCGCCGAGGCAAGTCGTCGTCGGCATGGCCGCGCCCCCCGTGGCGCGCGTCTAAACGCCGAATTCCCGGTTCGCCCGCGCAGGCTCGTTTTGCCTCGCGTCCCCTTGGACGCGCATGGCGTGCGCTCGCGCCGGCTCCCTGCACACTGGCACAAGGTGATTTCAGATGAATTCCATTCGAGCCGCGCTGGCGGCTTACGGTACGACCACGCTTTTCGTTTTGCTCTGGAGTAGCGGCGCGATCTTCGCCGAACTCGGTATCGAGCACGCATCGGCCTTCGCGTTCCTGCTTTTGCGCTTTACTTTGGCCAATGCCGTGTTGGCCCTGTTCGGCCTGTGGCGCCGTCGCTGGCTGCCGGCGCGCGGCACGCGCTGGCGCGTTGCGCTAACCGGTGCGCTACTCACGGGCGGCTATTCGATTTGCTATCTGCTCGCGCTCGCCCACGGCCTCACGCCGGGGTTGCTCGCCACGATGCTCGGCGCGCAGCCGATTCTGACGATGCTCGCCACGCAGCGGCGCCACTCGCCGCGCCGGCTGGCGGGCCTGGCCGTCGCGCTCGTGGGGTTGGCGCTCGTCGTGCATCCGAGCCCCGGTGCGGCGACGTCGGCGAGCGGTGCGGCCCTCGGGCTTGCGGCGCTGGCCTGCATGACCGTCGGCGCGATCGCCCAGAAACGGATCGCGCAGGCGCCGATCGACGTGCTGCCGCTGCAAAACGCCGTGAGCCTCGCGTTGTGCGCGGCGATCGCCCCTTCGATGCCGCTCACGTTCACGCTCGACGCGACGCTCCTCGTCTCGTTGCTATGGCTCGGCCTCGTGATCTCCGTGTTCGCGCAACTGCTCTTCTATCGATTGGTGCAGCGCGGCGACCTCGTGAACGTCACAAGCTTGTTCTATCTCGTGCCGATCGTGACGGCGCTGATGGACTATGCGTTTCTCGGCCACCGCTTGCAGGCGCTGGAACTGGCCGGCATGGCGGCGATCTTGGGCGGCCTCGCGCTCGTCATGCGCGCCGATCCGCAGCCGAAGTCTTCCGTTAGCGCTTAACGCTTAGCGCGTAGCCACCGGACGAAAGGGACAGGACGCCCGCCGGGGCCGGCTACAATTGCGGACCGCGACGTGCGTCCATCCCTTCACTATTCGATTCATGTCCCACGCTGCCCGCGCCGATCTGCTCGGCCCTTTGCTCAAAAGTGTCTCGCGCTCGTTCTATTTGACGTTGAGCGTGTTGCCGGCGCCGATGCGCGATCCGGTCGGCCTGGCCTACCTGCTTGCGCGCGCGGCCGACACGATCGCCGATACCTCGCTGATCGAACCGGCTCGGCGCCTGTCGTTGCTGCTGGCGCTACGGGCCGCGGTGGCCGGCGACACGAGCGAGGGCACGAAGCGCGCGATCGCGCAAATTGCCGACGAAGTGGCCGGACAACAGGCGTTACCCGACGAGAAGCGCTTGCTCGAATCGATCGATGCGGCGCTGGCGGTACTCGAGCAGCTCGATGCCGAGGATCGCGCCGCGGTGCGCGACATCGTGGCGACGCTGACAACCGGCATGGAATTCGATTTGCGGACCTTCCCGGCCGAACATTCCGGTGCCGTGGTGGCGTTGCGCGACGCGGCGGAACTCGACCGCTATACCTACCTCGTAGCCGGTTGCGTCGGCGAATTCTGGACGAAGATGACCTGTGCGCATTTGCCGGCCACGTTCGACGAGCCCGAGGCGACCGTGATCGAGCGCGGCGTGCGCTTCGGTAAGGCCCTGCAATTGACGAACATCCTACGAGACTGCTCGAAGGATCTTCGGATCGGCCGCTGCTATCTGCCCGCGCCGCTGCTCGAGCGGCACGCGCTGACGCCGGCGGCGCTGCTCGAGCCCGGCGCCTCGCCGCGCGCGCGGCCCATACTCGTCGAACTGATGGCGACGGCGCTCGCGCACTATCGCGCCGCGGCCGATTACACCTTCTCGATTCCGCGCAGCTCGATTCGTCTGCGCTTGGCGTGTTTATGGCCGATCCTGATCGGGCTGGAGACGTTGCGGCTGCTGGCGGCCAACGACGCTTGGCTCGACCCCGCCCGCATCTCGAAGGTCCGGCGCAACGACGTCTATCGTCTTGTCGCGGGCTCGACGGCCGCGGTGTGTTTCGACGGTCTATTGCGAGGCTGGATCGACCGGACGATGCGCGATATCGAAGCGAAATTGGGCACGCCGGCATCGGCCTCCGTTGTTGCTTGATGTTGCGTGACCGCGGGCGCCGTATGGGCTTGTCTGCGCGATCGACTTAAGCGTGGAATAATCGGTCGGTCCGCGCGACTGGCGCCGTGAGATGGAGTCCACCATCGGGGAGCGCGGGGGCAGGGGTGCGCAACGTATCGCGCGAGCCTTTGTCGAAGCATCCGCCGCGCGCCTGGGCATGAAACGTCATCCATCCATCATCGATCGAGGAGATGCAATGCCCACGTCCGGATCGCTATTCGCCTTCGGCCTCGTCGCGCTCGGTATCGCGCTGACGCCCGGCCCCAACATGATCTATCTCGTCTCGCGCTCGCTCTGCCAGGGGCGGGCCGCCGGCATGATTTCGCTCGGAGGCGTCGCGCTCGGCTTCGTCTTTTATATGGTCGGTACGGCATGCGGCATCACCGCGCTGCTCATGGCGGTGCCGTTCGCTTACGATGCTCTGCGGCTCGGCGGCGCGCTGTATCTCGTCTATCTCGCCTGGCAGGCGCTGAAGCCGGGCGGCCGCTCGCCGTTCGAAGTGCGCGATCTGCCGGCCGATAGTCCTCGTAAGCTGTTCACGATGGGTTTGATCACGAACCTGCTCAACCCGAAAATCGCCGTGCTGTACCTCTCGCTGCTGCCGCAGTTCATCGATCCGCACCGCGGCAGCGTGCTTACGCAGTCGCTGACGCTGGGTAGCCTGCAGATCGCGGCGAGTCTCGCGGTCAATACCGCCGTGGCGATGATGGCCGGATCGATCGCGGCGTTTCTCGCCGGGCGGCCGAGTTGGGTGAAGGTGCAGCGCTGGGTGATGGGCACCGTGCTCGCGGGGCTCGCCGTGCGGATGGCGACTCAGGCGCGGCGTTGAGCGAGCGCGCGCGCCGCCGAGCGCCGCTGAGCGACGCAAAAAAACGCGGCGCAGCCCGAAGGCCCGCCGCGTTTTTGTTGTGCCGGCGCGCGAGGCGCACCGATGTTCAGTACCCGATCGCTCGTGCGGCGCCGTCCAGTTCCTGGTTGATGACGCGCTGTTCGTCGCTCGACAGCCCGCCGCCGTGTTGCCCGGCCATATCGCTCGTTTCTTGCCGGATCACGTCGAGCCGGTGATGCAGCCCGGCGCCGGTCGGCGGCGGATAGTAGCCTTGGCCCACGCGTTCGTCGATGCGGCGGCTCAGATTGTCGATACGCTCGTCCACCTCGGCGCGCCGAGCCAGTTCGGCCTCGTGCGGATTCGGCCGGACCACCGGCGGCGGCGGGGGCGGGGGCGGCGGCGCACGGTGGTGCGGTGGCCGCGCGACGACGCAAGCCGCCAGCACGGAAATCAGCGCGCAATAAACGAGTGCGCGAATCGAGCGTTGCATCCCATTCTCCTTGTGGTTTTGCATGGGTGTGTGGGGGGCCATGGCGGCCACTAGGTAACAAACGTCCGACGCGCCTGCCTAGATGACAGGCGCGCTCGAAATAGTGCGGACGGTGCTTACGCCGGCTCGCGTACGAACGGTAGCCGCTTGCCTTCGCGGGCGCTTTCGTTCGCGAGTTCGATAATCGCCATGACGTCGACGGCATCTTGCGGCGAAACGGGGAACGGGGCGCCGTGCACGATCGCGTTCGCCACTGCGCGGTAGAACTCGAGATACGCCCCGTCGCGCGTCGGCACGACACGCTCGACTTCTTGCTCGCCCTCCAGAGCACGCAGCGTGCCCGGCGCATTGCCCCCGCCGAAACCGGCTTGGCCGGGCCGCAGTCCCGCCTTCAACTGATCTTCCTGGGTATCGAGTCCTGCCTTTACATAGCTGCCGCGTGTGCCGTGCACCGTGAAGCGCGGCGGCTCGATCGCCACGAGCGCGCTGGCGTGGAGCACGACTTCCTTATCGGCGTAGCCGAGCAGAAGATGGAGGTAGTCGGGCGCGCTCGCGCGATCGCGGTGCTGCTTGACCGTGGCATACACCGATTCGGGGGCGCCGAACAAGGCCAGCGCTTGGTCGATGAGATGCGGACCGAGATCGAACAGCAGACCGCCGCCGCGCGCGGCTTGCTCGCGCCAGCGCTGACGCACCTGCGGCCGAAAGCGGTCGAAGTGCGATTCGAAGTGAACCACGCGCCCTAGCGCGCCGCTTTCGATCAGCGCACGAACGGTCATGAAATCGCCGTCCCAGCGCCGATTGTGAAACGGCGCGAAGAGCGTGCCGTGCTCGCGTGCGAGCCGGGCCAGGGTACGCGCTTCGTCGGCCGTCAGCGTCACGGGTTTGTCGACGACGACATGTTTGCCTGCCGCGAGCGCCTTCGCCGCGAGCGCGAAATGCGTGTCGTTCGGCGTGGCGATGACGATGCAATCGACGTTCGCGGACGCGATCAGCGCGTCGATGTCGGCGACGATCTCGGCCTGAGGGTAATCGGCGAGCGCGCGCTCGCGCTGGCTCGTGGCGATCGCCGCGACGCGCGCATACGGCGTATCGGGCGCGTCCACGGGGGCACCGCAATGATCGATGACAGGCGCGTGAAACGTCGCGCCCGCGTACCCGTAGCCCATCAAACCGATTTTCAACGTGCGAGCCATGTGTGCTTTCCTCCGCCAAACGTCAAATGGACGAGCCGCGCGGCGAGCGAACCTGGCAATCCGGCGGCTCGGCCACGGGGCAAGACAGTCGAACATTGTGGCACGCCTCGACTTGGCGAGGAACCGATTCCACCGGGCGAGCAAGGATGGCGTGTGCATCCGTGTTAACATCGCGCACTTGCCCTCACGGCTTCGCGCGCCGCATCCGCTACGGTATCGATGCGCTTTAAGCGAGCCGCCAACCTCGTTACACCCATCCACAACGATGTCCGCAGGATTGAACCCCGCCCAGAGCGAAGCGGTGCGCTACCTCGACGGCCCGTGCCTGGTGCTGGCCGGCGCCGGCAGCGGCAAGACGCGCGTGATCACGCAGAAAATCGCCCATCTCATCGAGAACAAGGGCTTCGAGCCGCGCCATATTGCCGCCGTGACCTTCACGAACAAGGCCGCCGCCGAAATGCGCGAGCGCGTCGGCAAGCTGCTCGAAGGCAAGACGCTGACCACCCCCGGTAAAGAGGGTCGGAAAGTGCCCGTCAATCAACTGACGGTCTGCACGTTCCACTCGCTCGGGGTGCAGATTCTGCGCGCGGAAGCGGAGCACCTCGGGCTCAAGCCGCAGTTCTCGATCATGGATTCCGACGATTGTTTCGGCATGATCCAAGAACAAGTCGGCTCGACCGACAAAGGCTTCATTCGCAAGATCCAGTCGATCATCTCCTTGTGGAAGAACGGCTTGATCGACCCGCAGACGGCCGCGGCCAGCGCGACGAACGAGGACGAGCATCAGGCCGCGATCGTCTACCGCAACTATGTGGCGACGCTCCATGCTTATCAGGCGGTCGATTTCGACGACCTGATTCGCCTGCCGACCGAGCTGTTTGCGCAGAACGAAGCCGTGCGCGACCGCTGGCAGAACAAGCTGCGTTATCTGCTCATCGACGAATACCAGGACACCAATGCGTGCCAGTACGAATTGGTGAAGCTGCTGGCTGGGCCGCGCGCGGCCTTTACGGCGGTGGGCGACGACGACCAGGCGATCTACGGCTGGCGCGGCGCCACGCTCGAAAACCTCGCGCAGCTCGGCAAGGATTTTCCGAAGCTGCATCTCATCAAGCTCGAGCAGAACTACCGCTCGACGGTGCGGATTCTGACGGCGGCGAACAACGTGATCGCCAACAACCCGAAGTTGTTCGAGAAGAAGCTGTGGTCCGAGCACGGGATGGGCGACACGATCACGGTCACGCCTTGCAACGATGAAGAGCACGAGGCCGAATCGGTCGTTTTCCGCCTGTCGGCGCACAAATTCGAGCGCCGCACGCAGTTTCGCGACTACGCGATCCTTTACCGCGGCAACTTCCAGGCACGCATCTTCGAGCAGGTGCTGCGCCGCGAACGGATTCCTTATGTCATTTCGGGCGGGCAGTCGTTCTTCGATAAAGCCGAAATCAAGGATATTTGCGCGTATTTGCGTCTGATCGCCAATCCCGACGACGATCCCGCGTTCATCCGGGCGATCACGACACCGCGACGCGGCATCGGCAACACGACGCTCGAAGCGCTGGGCGCCTTCGCGGGACAGGCCAAGGTGTCGCTGTTCGAAGCCGTCTACATGGGTGGAATCGAAGCGCGTTTGTCCGCGCGACAGGTCGAACCGCTGCGCGTTTTCTGCGATTTCATGCAGCGGATCGCCGACCGCGCGACGAAGGACGCGGCGACCACGCTGCTCGACGATCTGATGGACGCGATCCACTACGAGGCCTACCTCTACGACACGTTCGACGAGCGCCAGGCTCAGTCGCGTTGGCAGAACGTGCTCGAGTTCTTGGAGTGGCTCAAGCGCAAGGGGACGAAGCCCGAACCCGAGCAGATCGAGGACGGCGAGGCTAGCGGTTTCGACAATGCCGATGGGTTGGCCGATACGGGTAAGAACCTGCTGGGCCTGATCCAGACGGTGGCCTTGATGTCGATGCTCGAAGGCAAGGAGGAAGACCCCGATGCGGTGCGGTTATCGACCGTGCACGCGTCGAAGGGGCTCGAGTATCCGCACGTATTTCTCGTGGGCGTCGAGGAGGGGATCATGCCGCACCGCGGCGGCGCCGACGACGAGCCGATCGACGATGCGCGGATCGAAGAAGAGCGCCGCTTGATGTACGTGGCGATTACGCGTGCGCAGCGCAGCTTGCATCTGAACTGGTGCAAGAAGCGAAAACGCGCTCGCGAGACGGTAGTGTGCGAACCATCGCGCTTCATTCCTGAAATGAGCCTGGACGAAGCGCCGCCGCCGACACCCGAAGAAGCGCCGATGACGCCGAAAGATCGATTGGCGAGCCTGAAGGCGTTGCTGCAGAAGCCTTGAGCGGGTGGTCGATCGACTAATGGACGAAAGGGCCCCAAGCGTTTGCTTGGGGCCCTTTCTCTTGGGGATGTCGCGGCTTACCGCTTACTTGGCTGCGCTGACCATGTAATCGACGGCGGCTTTGACGTCGTCGTCGGACGCGTTCGAGCCGCCCTTCGGGGGCATGTTGCCCTTGCCGTGCAGCGCGTAGTTGTAGATGACGTCCATCGGATCCTTGAGCCGCGGCGCCCAATCGCCCTTGTTGCCGAACTTCGGTGCGCCGAGCACGCCGGCGGCGTGGCACGCCTGGCAGACCTGGGTGTAGAGCGCCTTGCCGGCTTGCGCTTGATCGGCGGCGGGCGAGGCGGGGGCGGGGGCGCTCGGCAGCGCGGCGATCGCGGCCGCGGCCTGATCGTTCACGGTGCCGGTGCTGGCGGTCGGGCTTTGCGTGGCGGTGGCGGCGGAGGCGGCGTTTTGCGTCGCGGCGGCGCCGGAGGCCGGGGCGGCGGGCTCGGGGAAGGTCGCGCCGGCGTGATCGGCCATGTAGACGACGGCGCGGGCGATTTCGTAATCGCTGTAGTCGTCGGGGCTCGTGCCGCCGCGCGGGGGCATCGCTCCCTTGCCGTGCAGGGCCGTTTGCAGCAGCGTGTCGTAGCCTTGCGCGATGCGCGGCGCCCAGTCTCCGGCGTTGCCGAACTTCGGTGCGCCGGCGGCGCCGGGGGTGTGGCAGGTGGTACAGACCGCTTTGAAGACTTCTTCGCCGGTCTTGTAGACGCGAGGGGCGTTGGGATTGCGGACGTCGACTTGCGCGATGGGGGCGATGCGTTTGGCGACGGTGGCATCGGCCAGGCCGTCGGTTCCGGCGCCGGTGCGTTGCGACTGATTGACGTAGTACGCCAGCAAGATGATGACGACGATCGGAATGGCAAACGCCGCAATGACCGCGGCGATCAACTGGCCGGGCGTTTTGATCGGGGCTCCGTGTGGTGCTTCGCTCATGCTTGTCTCGTCTCCCGGGAATTTTGTTGGTGAGCGGTACAGCGCGACGGCAACAGCTAAAACTGAAACGGCTAAGTCGGCAACGACTTAATTAATTCGATCAAACACGGGGTCGATTATAGACGCAACGTTTTGGCGGCGGCGAGCGGGGTGGATGGGGCGAGGGGGAGGCGTTTACCCGGGCTTGTCGTGGGGCGTGGGTTAATGGGGTTGGAACGGTTTCGCGTTTTTGGGGTTTTTAGTGGGATGGCGGCGGAACGGGGGCGCTTGGGCGAGGTTCGAAAGCTGTGGGCCGGCGCGGTGGTGCTAGCGATCGCCAAGGGGACCGCGGTGTCAAGGGGACCGCGGTGGACGCGATAGGCGAAACCGGGTATGCTCTCGGTCTCGCTCGGAGCCGCAGCCCCTCTGGCCGCGACGCCCTCCGCGCTAATGCGCCCGTAGCTCAATGGATAGAGTACTGCCCTCCGAAGGCAGGGGTTGCTGGTTCGATCCCAGCCGGGCGCGCCATATTCTGTTTTTCTTCAGCGGCTTGCGGCGCAACGGTCGCGACTACGGTCCCTACTCGAGCACCACGCCTGCCGCGATTCCCGCAGCCCGCAAGTTTCCCAAGGCACGCATCCACACTGACGCTCGATCGGCGTCCAGTTGGCTTTCTACTTCGGCCAGCGTTTCCAGTGGTGGCAGCCCCGCGATTTCCGCCATCAGCATGATGTCAGTCGCGGAGGGCTTGCCGATCCCCTTCTTCCATTCGCTGATCCGGCTCTGGCTTTTGCCGATCGTTTCTGCGACGTAGCCGAGCGAGTTGGCGGCTTCCTTCGTCTTGTCGAACTTTGTGCGTCTTGCTTTAAACACTGGTTGTAGGAAGGGCGAGATGTCGGGGCTCGAGTGGAATCGCGTCGACTTCGAACGTGCGGCATTTCGTCTGGAGTCGGAGCCACTAAGGGGAAGCGTTGGCTGATACCGCTCAATGAAATGGCGATGCGGTCGCTGCAGGACCAGCGCGACTGGGTTAAACGACACTCACCCGGTTCTCCGTGGGTCCTTCCGTCCCCATGGGCTACCGGGCGAACAAAGACCTTACAGAAAGGCTTCGTGGCCGCGTGTGCTCCTGCTGGTATCGACAATTTTTGCATTCATGACCTGCGGCATATATTTGCGTCCTGGCTAGTGATGGACGGGGTATCTCTCTACGTTGTGAAAGATCTGGTTGGGCACTCGTCTATCTCCGTGACAGAGCGCTACGCGCGCTTGTCGCATAATCTGGGGCGCATCGCGGTGACGAGCCTGTTGCCGTCGTTTTGAGCGCTACTCCATGGGGGCTGGCGGCGACGTTGATCGAGGAAGTAGGGCGGAGCCGATATGTGCAATTGTCAGCATTCAGCTCGTATGTCCTTGAAGTCGCGCTTCCACAGTCGGAACGATGGGCGTCTAGAACGTCGCCGGAGGCCCCGCTACGCGAAAGGAGCGGGGTCGGGGAACTCTGACGGTGTCGACTGGTATCCCAAAAGCTGGGGACTGTAGCTTGCGATCCAGCGATGTTCACCACATTTGAATATTGGCGAGGGCTGGACGGAGTATCCTTATACCTGGTCAAGGATTTATCTGTTCGCTTTGGGTTGCGGGGGGCTGTGCGCCTCTTCGCTGCGGGGACGCCGGGTGCTACCTGATGCGGCGGTCGCAGATACGTGGCAAAATCTACGCCGAAGTTGCGTCGTCCATTTTACAATGTGAAATCATGGCATCTACTTGGGAAGCGGACACGCTGGTCACGGCTAAATCTGGGAACGTGGACCGCTATAAGAGGAATTTCTTGCGGCAGGCTGTATGCGAGATGAGATTCCCCACGTTAATGGAGTTGGGCGGCTCGAAACCGCCGGTCAGGTTCGTGAATGCGCTGAGGCGTGACTACCCACACTTGGAGCTTGGGAACGAGCTTACGATCGGGGTGGGAACGAACCCTACCGGGGCTCACATGCACATTTTCCGATCATCCAAGCTCACTTGGACGGTTTCGCTTAAACAGAGTGCTGTATCTGTGGAGACTGTTGCGTACTCCGAATATGCCGAACTGAAGGAGCGAGTGCTGAAAGTCGTGGACGCCGCGTCGAACGTGATCGATTCTGATTTTTATACGCGGATCGGCATTCGGTACATAAACGTCGTGTCAGCGGGACAGGATGACCCAGTCGCAAAGAATTGGATCAATCCCGCCTTGACGAGTCCGCTCTTGGCTAATGCGTTTACAGGTGTGGCTGAGTACGCGGGAAAGTTGCAATTAATGGCGAAGGACGGAGGATGTTTACTTCAGCATGCGTTGCAGTTGCGACCGTCGACTCGTTCCGGGGAACCGGTAGCGCCCGATTACGTCTTGGATGTTGACGTCTTCCGGAACGAAGTCCCGGTCGATGATGTTGCTGCCGCATTGGACTCCATACATTCTCAGGCCTTCGATGTGTTTGATTGGGCATTGGATGCACCCGCGCGGGAATACCTGTCGGGCGATGTCAGTCGGTCCAAGGGGTAAATGATGAGTTATTACGTCGACGCATTTCCTCCTAGCGTGCAAGTGGCTCCAATGTGGGGTTACTCTGCGCCCTATGTAGCGAAGAGGGCAGAGCGCCCGCACGTCGAGGCAGTGACGGCTTTCGCGGATCGATTGCTGACTGCCGACCTTTTCAGCGAAACGGAAGGACCGCGCGCGCCGACGCCGATGGTGTCGGCGCAGTCGCAAGCGGCTACGCGCTACGCTGCAACCGTCACCGAGTTTGTGAAGGCCGCGCCGTTGCCTGCAGGTAACACGCAAGAGTCAAATGAGATTGAGGGCATTGCGAAACAGAGGATTCGGTTGTTAGCGGCAAAGTACGCGGGCGCGGCCGAGACGACTGAGATCGTTGCACGGTTAGAAATACTGAACCGTAGGCTGTCGGAACGTTTGCCGCGCGTTTCGCAAGATCAAGTGTCAGCTCTGGAACGTATTGGTGATCGATTGGCCGAGATGCGTGCGGCGCGAGAACAGCGGGCTCGGCGTTTGGGTTTGAATAATGGTGTATGAGCGTTTTCCAGTACCCCAAGACCAAGCATGAGCGGAAATTAGCGCCTCCGCAGTTCAAGCGTTACCAGACATACAAGCGCTATCTGCAGGCGGAATTCGTTCGCGTCTGTGTATATTGTCGACAGCCTGACAGTAGTGCTCCGAACTTGAATTTTGGGGTAGACCATTACAGACCGAAGGGACTTTCGCGTTTCGCGAGCTTAGTTTGCGATTACGCCAACCTTTTTTACTGCTGTGGTAATTGCAATAGTCGCAAGAACGACGACTGGCCGTTGGACGAACGTGCCGGTCCGTTTGTGGTGAATCCTTGTGATCACGAGATGGCGGCGCATTTGTGGTTTGATGGCGATACCGGCCGGATGGAACCTAGGACGACTAACGGTAGGCACACCGAAGAGTTGTTGCAGCTGAATGACGATGCGGTAGTTCAGTATCGCCGCAGCACGCTTAGGCTTGTGCGGCTGTGTTTGTCCGATATCGCTTCGATTCAGATGCAGCGAAAGGAGATAGGCAAAAAGCTTCGAAAGGGGCAGCTTTCGCAGGCTGATTATGATGCCGAGCACCAAGCGCTGTCACAAGACGAAGTCGACGCGACGTGCGTACTTCACGAGCTGACCGGGCAACTCCCATTACCGCCGTTAAGCAAGCCAAGGCGCGCTACGGCGTCGCATCCTTGACCGACCACCCAGAGCAGAGTGGGGATAGCGGTTAGCGCACGGTGGACCGCGTTCCACGGTAGCAGTACTGAGTACTGCCCTCCTAAGGCAGGGGTTGCTGGTTCGATCCCAGCCGGGCGCGCCATATCTGGTAAGGGTTTTGGCGGTTTCCTTACTTCCCCGTTTTCTCCCCGTACAGTGAAATTACAGTTAGCCGGCTGCAGTAAGCAGTGTTCCCGGTGATGCTGCCCCTGCTCCCTGTGGCAACTCTACGACCTCAGCGGCCGGAAGGTGCGAGTGCGCTCAGTGCATCACGCGATCGGCCGACAAATACTCGTATCCCAGAAACATCTCCATCCTGCAGCCCAGGACCGCAATGTCAAACGTCAGGCGGCCGAGCACAAAACAAGGTTCGCGTTACCGGCACACTCGGAACCGGCAGTCTAAAATTCTTGCTGCCCTAAATTATTGTAAGTACAATAAATCGCGCGGAGATCGAGTTCGACGCCTACAAACGCGACAAGACATTGACCGGACGGGCGCTGGATTTCGCGCGAGCAGCCGAGGTGTTTGCCGGGCGCCACTTCACAGTCGAGGACTCGCGTGAAGACTACGGCGAATTGCGCTATGTCACGGTCGGCAAGTTGGATGGTCGGATGGTGGTCATGGTGTGGACTCCCCGCGGCGAGGCTCGCCGCATTGTCAGCATGAGGAAGGCAAATGACCGTGAGCAAGCGCGCTACGCATACCGATTGGATTGATCCGGACGACGCGCCGGAGCTGACCGACGATTTTTTTCAACAAGCGGACGAGTACGTCGGAGACAAGCTCGTACGCCGTGGCCGCGGGCGGCCGCTAGGCAGTCACAAGACCGCGACGACAATCAGGCTCGACGACGAAGTGCTCGAGGCCTTCAAGGCGACGGGGCGGGGCTGGCAGACGCGTATGAACGCTGCACTGAAGGACTGGCTGAAGACGCATAAGCTGGCCTAAAAGGACGCGTTGGCACGGTACAGTGAATTACAGTGTGGCGGGGCCGGAATGCCGCAGATTGGCCCCCAAGTCTTGCACGTCGTAGCAAAAGAGGCTACATTTGTAGCTGAAAATGCTACATTCTCTATCGACGCTTCTTTTCAGTGATTACCGTCGGCGTGTGCTGGGGCTTTTGCTCCTCCATCCCGAGTTGCAATGCCACGTCCGCGAGATAGCGCGCCAGACGGGGACTGCGGCCGGGACGTTGCACAAAGAGCTGTCGCGTCTCGCGCAAGCCGGCCTTCTTAAGCGGACTGAACAGGGTAAGCAGGTCTACTACAGCGCCAACCGCGACTGTCCGATCTTTGAGGAACTGGCGAGCATTCTGCGCAAGACATCGGGCCTGGCGGATGTTCTGGCGCAAGCCTTGGTGCCGGTGGCTGAAAGGCTGCGGACCGCACTCATTTTCGGCTCCATTGCGAAGGGCACGGAGCAAGCCGGCAGCGACGTCGACGTGCTGTTGATCGGCGATGTTGGATTTGTCGAAATCGTACGTCTCTTCCACCCCGTTCAATCCACGCTTGGCCGCGAGATTAACCCGAAGGTTTATAGCGCCGCCGAATGGAAGATCAAACTGAGTGCCGCCGATACTTTCGCTCGCGATGTCCTCGCCAAACCCAAAATTTTCTTAATTGGAAACGATCGTGACCTTGCAGAACCTATTGGGTAAATCGCTGGCATCACCTGCGCGCGATCATTGCTCGTTGAACTCAGGAATTGGTTGTCGGGGAATCGACCTGAATTGCTTTGAGCGCTTGGCTGTAGCTTCCCACCCGGATGCGTGAACATACAAAACGATCATGGAAAGGCCAAGCCATACCAAGTTCGGCAAGTTCTCGCAGCGATCGATAGATTGCAGGAAAGAAAGCTATGGCCCAAGATCACTTCACCTACCGAGTCACGTGGTCCCCGGAGGACGGTGAGCACGTCGGCCTCTGCGCGGAATTTCCGTCTCTCTCGTGGCTCGATACCACACCGGAAGGCGCACTGGCGGGCATTCGCCAGCTTGTCATCGATGTTGTTCGAGAGATGACGGCTAATGGCGAGAAAGTACCGGGTCCCATCGCGAATCGCACGTACAGCGGCGAGTTCAAAGTCGGCATCCCGCCACAGATACATCGGGCATTAGTGCTCCAGGCACCCGAGGAAGGGGTAAGCCTGAATCGTCTTGCGAGCGCAAAACTGTGCGCTTGATACCGGTGCGGCAATCGTATCGTCCACCGAACAACTAATCGTCTCTCGCCCGAATTCGTTAAGCGGCTCCGCCGTTCCTGCGTTCCACCTCGCCGTCCTGCCGTTGTACTTCCGAGAGGTGCCGCAGCAGTTTCGTCACCATCGCAACGACGGTCATCGCAAGGATGACGAAGAATACCGCCAGCGGCAGCAGATGGCGCACCGACACGAAGCCGGCGAGGCCCATCATCGCCGATGAAACGAGCAAGAGGGCGCAGCCGAGAATCGCGCTCGTCAAGCCGGCGATATGCGGGAACAGCGAATTGCCCTTGGCCATCAACGTGGGATACATCGCACCCGCGCAAAGCCCCATCGCGAGCACCGGCACGGCCAACGTCCAGACCCGCAGGCCGATCGTCGCCGCGAGCGCGAGCATGGCGACGGACGCGGCCATCATCGTCCACGCCCCCACGCGCAAGCGCGTTTCCGCGCTCGGCAGGCGCGGGCTATGCAAGCGATTCGAGAGCCCGCCGAGGAAGTACATCATCCCGATCGCGAGCGCGAGATAGCCGAAGTAGGTCGGTTGCTTGTGCAGCGTGCTTTGCACCATGAACGGCCCGACGATATTGAACACGAGCAGAATGCTGTAGCACAGCCCCTGCGCGAGAAAGCAGCTTTGAAACACGGGGCTCGACAACACCCTCCCCGCATTCTTCATCAGCGTGCGCGGCTCCAGTCGAACCGGGGTGGGCAGTGTCTCTCGGTACCGCAAGAGAATGCCCCACATGAACAGCGAATAAACGAGCAGGAACACGAGGCACGCGCGCCAGCCGAACCAGGTTTGCAGATGCGCGCCGATGACGGGTGCGACGATCGGTGCGAGTCCCCATGCGATCGACATGTAGGTGAACGCATGCATCAAGGCTTGCCCGGCGAACGAATCGGTGATGATCGCCTTGGCCAGCAAGTTCGTCGCGGCGATACCGAAGCCTTGCAAGCAGCGCGCCAAGACGAACGTCTCGAGGTTCGGCGCGACGAGCGAAAGCGCACAGCCGACCGTGTAGACGATGAGCCCGAAGGCGAGGACGCGCTTGCGTCCGTACGCATCGGCGATCGGGCCGAAGATGAGCTGGCCGAGCGCGTAGGCAGCCATGTAGCCGGACACGCTCGATTGAATGGCCTGCGGCGACTGCCCAAAGTAGTGCGCCATCGCGGGCAAAGCCGGCACATAGATGTCGATGGCCACCTGCCCCGCGGAGGCGAACAAGCAGATCAGAAACAGCAGAAAGCGCGGCGAATTCGGTGTCCGCGCACGCGTATCGGGACGGTCGGAAAGAGTGGCAGTCATCGAGCGCATGAAGAGGCTGAGCCGGCGCCGGGAACCGCGCAGACTCGGCGGGCAGCGCCAAACGAATGCCTGCCATTGTAGTGAGTTGGGCGATTGCCTGCTTGCGGCGCACGCATCGACGCCGCCGCGCGGGCAGCTCGGCCCGCGCACCGATCAACCCGAAGCCTTGGCCCCATGCAATTGCAGTCCAAATCGGACGAAGCGATGAAAGCATCGAATATCGGCGCGATTTGCACGTGGGCCCGTGCTGCAGGCGAATGAAATCCCCGAGATGCCGACTTTCAGGTTTTCTCATTGATCGCAATACCGGCGTCCGATTATTTTCCCCGTTTTGCAAAAATCCAACGAACGTCTTCGAGGAAGGGGGGGGCGTGAAACGTTTGCGCGCGCGTTGCGCATTGAAATTTGACGTTTGTTTGCGGAAAAATTAACGATTGTTTGGACGATTTCTTCAGAAAATTAAGACAATTCCTATCCGGCGCGAACGTGCGCTGTCGCCATTCCGAGGCGATTTGGAATCGCCCGATCGATCGTCGCGTGCCAGCACCGAGCGTTAAGGCGAGACCGCGGTCGATGCCGCTTCGCAGTGCGGCACGGCTCCCTCGGTGCGAACAAGACGAGCGGCACGAACACGGCGGATTCGAATAAAAGGCATTCACGGGGAAATCACACGATGACATTGAAGATCTTGTCCGTTTTCGGCACACGTCCCGAGGCGATTAAGATGGCGCCCGTCGTCAAAGCGCTCGAAGACGCACCCGGCCTCGAATCTATCGTTTGCGTCAGCGGCCAGCATCGTTCGATGCTCGAGCAAGTGCTGGCATTATTCGATATTCGCCCGCGATACGATCTCGCGCTGATGACGGCCAATCAAACGCTCAACGGTCTCGCATCGCGGTTGATCTTCTCGTTCGACGACGTGCTCGCGCAGGAGCGTCCCGACTACGTGCTCGTCCACGGCGATACGACGACCGCTTGTGCCGCCGCATTGGCCGCATTTCACCGCCGCGTCCGCGTCGGTCACGTCGAAGCCGGTTTGCGCACGGGCGATCTGTCGAGCCCGTGGCCCGAGGAGATGAATCGGCGCGTCATCGATGCGATCAGCGACATCATGTTCGCGCCCACCGAGAGCGCGAAAGCCAATTTGACGGCCGAGGCCCTGCAGGGCCGGATCGTCGTGACGGGCAACACCGTCATCGATGCGCTTTATGCGACGACGGCCCGTATCGATGCCGACGCGTCGCTGCGCGCGAAGCTCGACGCGCAGTTGCCCCCGCTCGACGACGCCAAGCCGGTCGTGCTCGTGACCGGGCATCGCCGCGAGAGCTTCGGCGACGGCTTCGCGGCCATCTGCGCCGCACTCGACGAACTTGCCCGCAGCGGCGACGTGCAGATCGTCTATCCCGTCCATCTGAACCCGAACGTGCGGGCGCCCGTCCGTGCCCGGATCGGCAATGCGCCGGGCGTGCACTTGATCGAGCCGCTCGACTATCTCGGCTTCGTGCGGCTCATGCAGCGCGCCACGATTGTCCTGACCGATTCGGGCGGTGTCCAGGAGGAAGCGCCCGCGCTCGGCAAGCCCGTGCTCGTCATGCGCGATGTCACCGAACGCCCCGAAGCACTCGAGGCCGGCGCGGTCAGCCTCGTCGGCACGCGCACCGAGTCGATCGTCGACGGCGTGCGCGCCCTGCTCGCGCAGCGCGCGACGGGCGTCGCCCCGCGCGGACCGATCAGCCCCTATGGCGACGGTCTCGCGGCGGAGCGCATCGTCGCCGCGCTCAAGGGCCAGCCGCTCAACGAGTTTTGCAGCACGGTGCGACCGCACGCGATCGACCTGCCGACGTGCGCGGCCCATCCCCGCCAGGCGGCGCTACCCGACTCGGTCCAACAAGCCTGAGCCGTTTCGCCCGACGCGCGCCCACTCATCCCTCTTTCGAGCCTCGTTTCATGACGTTTTCCCGTCGACTCTTCGCCTCCCGTCGCCTCGCCGGCGCCGCTTGCTGCGCCTTCGTCAGTGCTGCGCTGCTGCCCACGAGCGCTCGTGCGAGCGCGCCCGGCGATGCGCTGCGCCAGTTCGGCGCCGCCACCAATCTCACCCGCAGCATCGCGCTCGCCGACCTCGGCATTACCGAGCCGGTCGTGCTGACCGGCAACGCGAGCCAAGATTTCTATCTGCCGGTGCCGAAGAATCTCTCGCTCGCCGATGCCGCGATCGCGATGGACGCGCGCTATCTGAAGGGGCAACCGGGCTCGGCGTCGGTCGTGCTTTCCGTCGACAACCAGCCCGTGGTCTCGCAATCCTTGGCCGACGGCGACGGTGTGCTGCAGCGCGCGCTCGCCGTCGCGCCGCGCCCTCGCGACACGGGATTCGTGCGGCTTTCCGTGAATCTGCAATCGAACACCGGCACGCGCCATTGCGAAATCGATCGCTCCGCCGGGAACTCGGTCGTCGTTTCGCCGCAGACGCGCCTAACCTACCATGTCGACGCGGGTGCCATCGCTTCGCTCGACGATGCATGGAACACCTTGCCGGGCGAGCCCGTTGTGCTCGTCTCGGGGGCGAAGCTCGATGCTTCCGCCTATGACAGCGCATGGCGTCTCGGCGTAGCGCTCGAACATGGCGGCAAGCGCGTTTCGGTGCGCGCGCTGCCGAGCGTCGGTGCGACGGTCGACACGCGCGGCATCGCCGTGCCGGCGAGTCTCGCGGCGATTCCGGCGTTCGCCGCATTGCGCGATAACTCGGCCACCCACCGCCTCGCGAACGAAGCCGAACTGGGCGCACTCGTGGTCCTCGGCGCGCCGGCGGCAAACGGCGATATCGTGGTGGCCGACAACGCGTTGCGTACGCGCTTGGCCGGCGCCCTCGACGCGCTGGCCGCTCAACTCGCCGGCGACGCCGACGCGAGTGCGGCGCTGCGCGACTGGCGCGCGCGCCATGCCACGCTCGCCGACATCTCGCTCGGCTCGCATCAGATCCGCCTGGCCCCGCTCGGCGCCCACACCGTTATTGCGGTCGCCGCCGATGCGGGTGCGCAGGCCGCGGGCCTGTTCGACAATACGTTGCGCCGCACGCTGACGACCGACAACCTAGTCGCGCCGATTGCCCAGCCCGACGCGCGCGACAGCGGTTCCGTCGTGCGGCTGTCGAGCCTCGGCGGCTCCGCCCAGAGTTTCGACGTGCTCGCCCGAGGCGATTGGACGGTGAGCTTTCCGCTCGCATCCGCTGCCGCCGACTCGCGCATGCCCTCGAAGATCGTGCTCTATCTGGCGGCCGCGCCCGGACCGTCGTCGTCGCATCCGGTGGCGACCGTCTACTGGAACGGCGTCCTGCTGGCCGCCAAGCAGCTCGCGGCCGACGGCCAGCCCGAGCAGCTCACGGCGCGCGTGCCGGGCTATGTCTTGGGCGAAAGCAACACGTTGCGCGTGTCGGTGCAACGTCAGCCGTATTCGGCGGACTGCAACGAGATTCCGCAGGCCTATCCCGTGAACGTGCTGCCCTCGCTCAGCTATATCGTGCCGGGCGATGCGGAGCCGGACGGCACCTTCGTCGGTTTGCTGCCGCTCTTGGCGGGCGGTTCGCAGTTGATCGTGCCGCCGCGCTATCTGCAAGCCGCGCCCGACACGCTCGAGCGCGTGATCGCCATCGCGTCGGCAAGCGGCCTGTCGCCCACGCAAGCCGAGCTGACGCTCGCGCCGGCGGATGGCGCCGTCAAGCCGGCGAAGCCGTTCCTCGCCATGGAGGTCGACGTCGATGGGGCCGACCCCTCCGCTCGCGTGACGGATGGTACGCGTTTGCAGATCAACGGTAAGCGCGCGGCCTGGCTCGACGTGACGGGCCTTAAACGACTCTCGACGGCCGAAGTGGTGCGCTCGCATGGCGAGAACGGTGTGCTGTGGTATGCGATCGGCGCGCAAGGCGCGGCGGCGAGCAACCAAGCCGGCTCAACGCGGCCGACCCAACCGTTCCTGCTCAACCGCGGGAATCTGGCGATCATCGGCGAGACGGGGCCGCTTGCCTGGCTCGATAGCAGCAACCCCGACGCCAGCTTGCCGCCGGGCGCAGGCGAAAGCGCGCTCTACGAGTGGCGCCGTTATGTCTCGTGGGGCGTGCCGCTCGTGGGCCTCGCACTGCTCGCGTTCGTCATGCTGATGATCGTCGCCGCCCGCGCGCGCCGTAAGCGCAACAGCGGTCAGAAGTAACAGCGAGCGCGCAAGCGGCATGTTCTCGTCACTCTACTGGCCTTATCTGATCGCCGACTACTATCACGGGCTCGAAATCGCGAGCGCCGTGGTAGGCGTCGTCATCTTGCTCTCGAGTCTCGACGATCTGTTCGTCGACACCTGGTACTGGGTGCGTCAGATCTGGCGTTCGCTCACCGTGTGGCGCCGCCATACGCCGTTGCAGGCCGCACAACTGCGCGCGGTGCCGGAGCAGCCGCTCGCGATCATGGTGCCCGCTTGGCTCGAATACGACGTGATCGCCCCCATGCTCGAAAGCATGGTGGGCACGCTCGAGTACAAGAACTACATGATCTTCGTGGGCACGTATCGCAACGACGAGCGCACGCGCAACGAAGTCGAACGCATGCGTCGCCGCTACCGCCAACTCGTGCGCGTGGAAGTGCCGCACGACGGCCCGACCTGCAAGGCCGATTGCCTGAACTGGATCGTGCAGGCCATCTTCCGGCAAAACGCGCAGCAGGCCGAGCCGTTCGCGGGCGTCATCCTGCACGACAGCGAAGACGTGCTGCACCCGCTCGAACTCAAGTACTACAACTATCTGCTGCCGCGCATGGATTTCATCCAGTTGCCCGTCACCTCGCTCGAACGCGAATGGTACGAACTGGTGGCAGGCAGCTACATGGACGAATTCGCGGAGTGGCACACGAAGGATCTCGTGGTGCGAGAGAGCCTGTCGAAGATGGTGCCTTCCGCGGGCGTGGGCACGTGTTTCTCGAACCGCGCGCTCCAACTGCTGGCCGAGCAGACGCAGAACCAGCCCTTCAATACCGATACGCTCACCGAAGACTACGACATCGGCGCACGGCTGGCGCGCAGCGGTTTGCGCCAGATCTTCGGCAAGTTCACGGTGGAGTACGTGACGCGACGCACGTCCTTCTTCGGTCTCGGGAAGGAAAAGATCTCGACGATCTCGATGCCGCTCGGCATTCGCGAGTACTTCCCGAATACGTTCCGCACCGCTTATCGGCAAAAGGCGCGCTGGACGCTCGGCATCGGCCTGCAGGGTTGGCAGCAAGTGGGCTGGCACGGCTCGCTCGGCGTGAAGTATTTGCTGTTTCGCGATCGCAAGGGACTCGCGACCTCGTTCGTCGCCATCATCGCGTACCTGCTGCTGCTGAATTTTCTCGCGTTCTGGGCCGCCGACCGGATGGGCTGGTGGTCGATCTACTACCCGTCGGTTTTCTCGCCGAACGGCTGGATCGCCACGCTGATGGGCCTTAATTCGTTCGCGCTCGCCTTGCGCATTTTGCAGCGCAGCTACTTCGTGTGGCAGATGTACGGCTGGGAGCACGCGGTGCTGGCGGTGCCGCGCATGATCGTCGGCAACTTCATCAATGCGATGGCCGCCGCGCGCGCGTGGCGCCTGTTCATCGTGCATCTCGCGACGGGCAAGCGGCTCGTGTGGGACAAGACGATGCACGACTTTCCCTCCACCGATCAGCTCACGCAGCAGCGCCAGCGGTTGGGCGAATTGCTGTTGTCTTGGCAGGCTATCGACGAAACGCGTCTGTCGTTCGCCGTCGATTTGCAGGCCAAGGAACACAAGCCGCTCGGCCAGATTCTGCTCGAGCAAGGTTGGCTCGATGAAGCCACGCTGCATGAAGCCCTTTCGTTCCAAGAAGGCGGGGCGATACCGGCGCCGGCCGAGCCGCCGATCGAACTCAAAACCACATGACGCATCTCGTTCGTCCCCTCCTGCTCGGCGCGGTGCTCGCTTGCGGCGCCGGTTTCGCTTCCTCGTTCGCTTTGGCGTCGTACGCGGCCGAGCCGCCTTCGCACAAGACGGCCGTGGAAGCGCCGCTTCAAGGCGAGGCCTGGCGCGCCGCGAATCAGGCCTATGCCAGCTATCGCGCGGAGCGCTTCGCGCAGGCGGCCGCTCAGGCCGAGAGCGCGGTGCGGCTGCGGCCCGACGTCTTGCGTCTGCGGATGTTGCTGATCTTCTCGCTGCAAAAGGCCGGCAAGCTGGATGCGGCGCAAGCCGCGGCCGACGAGGCGATCAAGGCCGGCTTCGATTCGCCGGCGCTACGCGAAGCGAAGGCGAATCTGCGCCCGGCGCCGGGCGGTACCGGCAATCCGGCGAGCGCGGCCTGGCGTAAGGGTTTTCCGATTGCGACGCAGGCGTATACCGACTTCAACGCCAAGGAATACGCTGCGAGCGCGCAGCATGCGGAGGCGGCGCTGCGCATCGATCCGACGCAGGGCGCGTGGGCGATGCTATGGCTCGACGCGCTCGAAGCGCAGGGCAAGTACTTCGATGCGGCCAAGGCCGCCGACACCGCGCTCTCGCTCGGTGCGCCGAACCGACACGATTTGATTGCGCGACGTCAGACGCTCAAGCGTCGCATGGCCATCGTTCCAGCGCAAAAAGGCTATCAGGCGCTGATCGCCAACGATCCGCACGCCGCGATTCCGTTCGCGCGCGAAGCGGTTTCGCTCGCGCCCGACATCGACAGCCACCGATTGCTGCTGATGACCTCGCTCATGCTCGACAATCAGTTGAGTGCCGCCGAGGACGCCGCCACGGATGCGCTCGCGCAGGACGACGGCAACACGGTCGCGCTCGTCATGCGCGCCTATCTGCGCGAGCGCCAGGGCAAGACGGCGCAGGCCGATGCCGACTTCGACGCGGCACTCAAGCAGGACTGGCTGGACGACGGGCAGCGCAAGAACATTCGCCTCATCGCGGCCGATGCGGCGCTCGCTGCCGGCGATTCGAAGCGCGTCGCGGCGCTCGTCGCGCCGCTCGATCGGAACGATAAGGCCGTCGAGCGCCGGCTTCGCGCGGCGAAAGAGGCGCACCGCCCGGCATCGCTCACGCTCGCCAGCTATCCCGCCCCGGTGCAGGACTGCCACGACACGCCCTACGGCACCTCGTGCGAGCTGTTGCCCTCCGATGCCGCGGGCGCGGGCGGTGCGAGCGCGCAAGCGTTCGCCGCCTATGCGCGGGGCGAGTACGCCGATGCGATCGCGAAAGCCCGCAAGGCCGCGGCCGACGATCCCAAAGATCCGGCGCTGCAACGGTTGCTGACCACGGCGCTGTCCGCGGGCAACGCGGCGCAGATGAAGGAAGCCGAGCAGCGCTTGAACGACGCGCTCGCGCGCTCGCCGAACGACGCTTCGTTGCTCATGCAGCGCGGCTATCTGTATCAGCGCGAAAACGAGCCGGCCAAAGCGGTGGCCGATTTCCGCGCGGCCCGTGCGACGGGCGACGCCCCGCCGACATCGATGCTCGACGAAGGCTACGCACTCGCCAATGCGGGCGATAAGCGCGGCGCCGTCGATACGCTGAAGCACGCCATCGATATGAACGATGCCGGCAAACTGGCGCTCACGCCCGAGCAGCGATTCGATACGCGCAGCTCGATCGGCGGGCTCTCGCGCGAATGGGGCGCGACGGTGTCGGCGGGGTATCGCGGCGCGCGGCCGGCCGGGGCGGGGCTCGGCGGCGCGGCGGTGACCGTGCCCGGCGATGCGGTGTTCGGCTCGGCCGAGGTGTTCTGGCGCCCGTCGATGCTCCTCAATTCGACGACGCGCGTGTTCGAGGTCTACGGCCGGCTCACGCAGACGCTCGCCAACGGTGCGGGCGAAACGCCGGCGCAGACCGTGCTCGATCCGTGTACGAACACGCCGGTGAACGTGAACGAGAGCGTCAACAACGGGCTGTCGGGTATTCCGACGACGACGGGCTCGCTCGGCATCCGCTTTACGCCGTCGACACAATACGGCCTGACGTTCGGTCTCGAACGTCAATTCAACCTCGGTTCGGCCACGCGCTCGGGCACGGTGACGCCCGCATCGAATTCGATGCGCTGCCGCCTGAGCGGCCGCGATCCGTCCAATCCGAACGGCCCGGCGCTCGGCAATCCGCGCACGGCCAATTATCTGGCGCGGGCGGGCAACGGCGGTTGGCTCTCGTACATGACCTATGGCTACTATCAAGGCACGACGCTGCGCTTGGATAAGCCGAGCTGGCTCACGATCGAAGGCTACATGCAGGCCGGCTACTCGTGGCAAGACATGCCGTCCCAGTTCTGGTTCACGGATCAAACCACCGGCGCCCAGACGGCGCGCACGTCGGGACGATACAAGCGCGATCAGCTCTTCGCCGCATACGAGCTGCGCGTGGGCCGCAGTTTCCGCGCCGACTTCGCAAGCGAGCGCCTCGTGGTCTTTCCTTATGGCGTCGTCGGCGGCGACTTCCTCAAGGAGAACGACCGCGTGGAAGCGCCGGCTTTGGGTAGCGGCTCGACACCGTTGCTCGGCAACGGTTCGGATTGGTCGATGGGGGCGGGTGTCGGGTTGAATCTTCGCTACTGGTTCCGCGAGGACCATTACGATGCGCCGCGTTCGTATATCGATTGGGCAACGCAATATCGCTTCAACGTGGGCGGCGGCCAGAAGGACCGCTCCAAAGGCTTGTTCATGACGGTGACGCTGTCGTACTGATGGGCGTGCGCCTTTGCGCCGGCGTGTGCCGGCATGCGCCGGTTCGCTGGGGTTCGAGTTCGTTCGAGATCGTTCGTTTAGGAGTCGTAGGATGAAGCAGGGATTGTTCGCACGTGCGCCGTTCGCGCAGACGATGCGCCGCATCGCTCAGGGTGCTGCCCTATGCGCCGCGGCGCTAGGCATGGTCGCCGCGACGGGTGCGGCGACGGCACTGACGAGCACGCGCGCGAGCGCGCAGGAGGCCTCGTCGATCGTCATCAAGGGCAAGGACGGCTGGCTGTTTCCGGGCTGGGGCAGTCTCACGACCGTCGACATGCGCGGTATCGACGCCGATACGCGTCTCATTGCGCAGGCGCGCGACCTGTTCGCCGCGCGGGGGATCAAGCTCGAGGTGCTCCTGCTGCCCGACAAGACGCGCTTTTATCAGGACAAGCTGCCCGATGGCCGCGCGCTGAGCCACGACGTGCAGGCGCGCTACGCCACGATTCTCGGCAAGCTGACGCAAGCCGGTATCTCGACCTTCGACGACGAAGCCGTGCTGCGCAAGCTGCGCGACGCGGGCGAGCAGGTCTTTTACCGCACCGACCAGCACTGGACACAGGTAGCCGCCGATGCGACGGCCGACGCCACCGCGCGGATGATCGCGCACGACGTGCCGAAGCTCGACGGCCAGGCCGGCACGGGCATGCCGCTCGGCACGCTATTCAACGAACGCCGCTACGGCGACTTGGCCGAGCTGTTCCTGACCGCCGACGAGAAGAAGCAGGTGGGCCGCGAAGTGTATTCGGTGCGCCGTCAGGCCGAAGGTCAAAGCCTGATCGACGACGCGCCGGCGCCGGTGCATGTGACGGGCCACAGTATGGTGCAGCCGTACTTCGGCTTCCCGCAGAAGCTCTCGAACCTGATCGATCGCCCGGTTTCCGTGAACTGGAAGCCGGGCAACGTCGGCCAGTGGATCATGTTGCTCGAGTACGTCGAATCGCCCGAGTTCAAGGCGCACAAACCGCAAGTCCTCGTGTGGCAGATGTTCGAGCCGACTTATTCGCAAGGCCCCGACGCTTCGGGGCTGTGGGACAACGCGTCGATCATGTCGACCGATACGTGGGTCTCGCGTCTGAAGGCCGCACTCGGGAATTGACGACGTGACGCCACAGAATCAAGACCACCGCTTCGGACACCGGCTTAGCGCGCTGGTGTCGGTCGTGCTGCTCGTCGCCGGCTTCGGCTGGGCCGTGTGGTCGCTCGCGCATGCCAAGCTCGACGCGCAGGCCCTGCGCCTGCCTGCGTGGCTGGACGGCGCGGCGGGCAAGGCGCTCGGCAAGTCGTTGCATCTGCCCGCTCAGGACGCGATCGAAACGGCCAGTGCCGCCGTGCGTTATCGCGTGCTAGGCGATCTAGGCGATCAAACGGCGCTCGGCTGCCCGCAGTGGATGTTTTATCGCGATGGGCTGCGTCCGCAGCCGGGCGTGCAGGCCGACATAGTGCGCGACCGTATTCGGTTGATGCGGTACTGGACCGGCGAGTTGCGTGCGCGGCATATCGCGGTGCTCGTCGTGGCGGTGCCGGACAAGTCGCGTATCGAGGCCGCGCATTTGTGCGGCCGGGCGGCGTCGCAAGCGATGCAACAACGGCTCGATGCGTGGCAAGACGCGCTGCGCGCGGACGGCGTGCCGTTCGTCGATCTGCGCCCGACGCTGGAAGGCCATACCGAGCCGATGTTTTTCCGCACCGACGTGCATATGAACGCCGATGGCGCGCGCGCGGCGGCCACGGCTGTCGCCCAGGCCGCGTTGCCGCTGCTCGGCGACCGCAAGGGCACGCAGACGTTCTCGATCGGCGAACCGGGGGCACCGCGCGTTCGCATGGGCGATCTGCTTGTGCTGTCGGGATTGGAGCGCGCGCCGCGCGGCTGGCGCCCCGAACTCGAGCGCGTGCCGCCGCAGACCATCGAACCGGTGCGCTCGGGCGGCTTGCTCGACGCGACGCCGCCTGTCGAAGTGCTGCTCGCCGGCAGCTCCAACGGCCGACGCAGCAACTTCGCCCCATGGCTCGGCATCGGGCTGGGCCGCGAGGTCTGGAACCTGAGCATGGACGGCGGGCAATTTAGCGGCGCACTCGTCGCGGCACTGCGCGAGCGCAACCAATGGCCGAGTTCGCTCAAGCTCGTGATCTGGGAGTTCTCCGAGAACGCGCTATCGCTGCCGCTCACCGACGACGAAAAGGCCGTGCTCGCGCACCTGCCTCCTACGCAAGCTGTCCCGCAGGCGCCCTCGGCCGCCGCATCGGCGGCGCAAGCGCGCGCCCCTTCTGCTTGAGATAGACCGCCATGCTGTTCAATTCCTGGCTGTTCCTGTTGCTGTTTCTTCCGGTTGCCCTGGCCGGGCACTATCTTGCCGGCGCGATCAGCTTGCGGCTCGCCGCCGTATGGCTTTGCCTCGCATCGTTCGTGTTCTACGGCTGGTGGAATCCGCAATTCGTCGCACTGCTCGCGGTATCGATCGCCTTCAACTATGGGATCAGCCAGTGGATGCTCGGCTGCGCGGGCCGGCCGCGCGTGCAGAACGCCATCGTCGCCCTCGGCGTGCTGGCCGATCTGGCGGCACTCGTTCACTACAAGTACTTCGCCACGCTGTTCAATTTCATGAGCGAGATGGGCATTACGCACGGCATGATGGATCCGCTCGTGCTGCCGCTCGGCATCTCCTTCTTCACGTTCACGCAGATCGGCTACCTGCTCGACTGCCGCGCGGGTATCGCGAAGGAGCGGCGTCTGCTGAACTACGTGCTGTTCGTGACGTTCTTCCCGCACCTGATCGCGGGCCCCATCTTGCATCACAAGGAGATGATGCCGCAGTTCGCGAAGCGCGATAACTTCCGCTTCCGCGCCGAAAATCTTTCGGTCGGCACCATGCTGTTCGTCATCGGGCTCGCCAAGAAAGTCTTGCTGGCCGATGCGATCGCGCCTTTCGCGGACGCCGGTTTCGCCGCCCCCGGCGATCTGCGATTCTGGGCCGCCTGGGGCACGAGCATCGCCTACGCACTGCAGCTGTACTTCGATTTTTCGGGGTACTCCGACATGGCGCTCGGTCTCGCGAAAATGTTCGGCATCCGTTTTCCGCTGAACTTCAATTCGCCGTACAAGGCGAGCAACATCATCGACTTCTGGGCGCGCTGGCACATTACGCTGACGCGCTATCTCACGGCCTATCTCTACTACCCCGTGGCCATGGCGATTTCGCGCATGCGCGAAAAGCGCGGCCTGAGCGCAGGCTCGGCCGCCGCGCGCACGCCCGGCGGGTTCGCCGCCACCATCGTGCTGCCGACCGTCTTCACGATGGGTCTCGCCGGTATTTGGCACGGCTCGGGCTTCCAATACCTCGTGTTCGGTCTGCTTCATGCGGTGTACTTGTCGATCAATCACGCGTGGCGCATCTTCGTCGTCGGGCGCAAGCCGGGCACCAAGCGCCCGGGCACGCGCGCGGGCAAGATCGCGAGCGTCGCCGTCACGTTCGTCGCGGTGCTCGTTGCGCAAGCGTTCTTTCGCGCCAACGGCGTGGGCGATGCGGTGCGCCTCGTGCAAGGCATGCTGGGGCTGCGCGGCTTCGAGTCGCCCGCCTCGATGCATTACGCCTTCGCTATGCCTCTCGGCGATGCGTGGCGCGCGATCGTCGGCACGCATCTAGAACTCGTCTATGTACTGGCGCTGCTCGGCATCGCATGGTTCGCGCCGAACGCTCACCAAATTCTCGGGCGCCACTCGCCCGCGCTCTTCAAGGTGCAGGAGGCGGCGCAAGCCTTCATGCGCTGGCGTCCCGGCGCGCCGTGGCTCGCCGTGTTGCTTGCGCTGTTCTTCTTGTGTCTCGCGAATCTGCATAAAGAGACGCGCTTTCTGTATTTCCAGTTTTGAAATCCGAATCACTCTTCCGCCGAACCGGAGTTGCCTCTCATGTCTATCGCCGAAATCGAAGCCAAACTCGCTCAACTGATCGAAGCCATCATCTTGACCTCGGTCGATCCCGACACGCTGTTGATCGAATCGGGACTCATCGATTCGCTCTCGGCCGTCGACGTCGCGCTCGGCGTCGAACGCGAGTTCGGCGTCAAGATCCCGCCGACCGAAATCGACGTGCACCTCGAATCGGTGCACACGCTCGCGCAGTACATCGCCTCGCGCAAGGCCTGAGTTCGCGCTCGGTGCGAGCGAGGAGATCCCGAATGCATTTCGATTTCGACCGTTTCGAATTTGCGCAGACGCATGCCGCGCCCGACCGCCCGGCTGCGATCGATCCCGCCGGTTCGCTTTCGTGGGCGGTGCTCGCGGATGCGGTCTCGGCCTGGATGGCCGCCGCGACCCAAGCCGGCGCGCGCGCGGACGTGCCGCTCGTCATCACGGGGCACAAAGAGCCGGCGTTTCTCGTCGCGATGCTCGGGTGCTTGCGCCTGGGCGTGCCGTTCGTGCCAGTAGATGTCGTCAACCCCGAGCAGCGCATTGCGCGCATTGCCGAGCTGGTGGGCGCGGGGATGCGTTACGACGCGCAGGCCCGCGCGTTCGTTGCCACCGGGTTCGACGCCGCGCCGCTCGCCGAGCCGGGGCTCGCGTACATCATGTTCACCTCGGGCAGCACCGGCGATCCGAAGGGCGTGCAGATCGGACGCGAGAGCGTGAGCCTATTCGCGAGTTGGATCCGCGATTGCTTGGCGCTCGGCGAGGCGCCGGTGTTCATGGATCAAATGCTGTTCAGCTTCGACTTCTCGCTGTTCAACTGGGTCGGCGCGCTTGCGACGGGCGGTACGTGCGCGCTCTGCCCGCGCGAAGCGATCGAAGATCGCGAGCGCTTTGCCGCGTATCTGGCGAGCGCCCGCGTGAGCGTCTGGACGTCGACGCCGTCGTTCGTGCGTCAGCAACTGCTCGACCCGTCGTTCGACGCCGCCCATCTGCCCGATTTGCGCGCCTTCGTGTTCGGCGCGGAATCGCTCACGCCGACGGTGGCCGAAGCGCTGTGGTCCCGCTTTCCGGCCTCGCGCATCGTCAATTCCTATGGGCCGACCGAGGCCACTTGCTCGACGACCTGGGTGGAGATCGATGCCGCACTGCGCGCGGCTGCGCCGCTGCCGTTTCCGATCGGCCGCGCCAAACCGTATGCCGATGTCGTGATCGACGACGGCGAGATCTGCATCGCGGGCGACCATGTCATGCGCGGTTATCTGAACCGCCCCGATCTAAACGCCACGCGCATGTTCGTGCGCGACGGCAAGCGCGGCTATCGCACGGGGGATCTGGGCGAGATGGACGAGCGCGGGCTTGTGACGTTCCGCGGCCGTCGCGACGACCAAATCAAGCTGCATGGCTATCGGATCGAATTGGCCGAAGTGGATGCGGCGCTTGCCACGCTGCAAGGCGTGCGTGCGGGCGCGGCCGTCGCGCTCCGGCGTCCCGATGGCGCTATTGTCCGCATGATAGGGTTCGTCGATCCCGATGCCGAGGGGCCGTCGGGGCTGTTGCCGCCGCCGCCCGCATTGGCCGATTGGCGCGCATCGCTCGGCTTGCGCGTGCCGCCCTATATGATCCCGTCGGAATTGATCGTCTGCCACGGTTTTCCGCTGACGCAGACCCACAAAGCCGATCGCAAAGCCCTGGAGCGCATGTATCTGGAATCCCGGATGCGTTCCGCCAAGGAGTCGAAAGTATGAAGTCCGTCGCACGTTTCGTTGCCGCGCCGTGTCTTGGCGCCGCTTTGTCGTTGTCCGTCACGCTCGCTGCCATGAGCGCGACGGCCCATGCCGAAGGCAAATTCGCGCAGCTCTACGCCGCGCGCCCGCCGGCGGGCTCGTCGTTCGTGCGCGTCGTCAATCCGGATGCCGCGCCGCTGACGGTCAAGATCGCCGACGGTCCGGTGCAGACGCTCTCCGGCGAGACGATCGCCAGCACGTACGCCATCGTCAAAGGCAATGCGACGTTCACCGTTTCGCTCGACGGCAAGACCGTGACGACGATGAAGGTCGCGCCGGACAGCTTCGACACACTCGTGCCGCGCCGCCAGGGGAAGACGGTGAGGTTCACCGTGATCGACGACGGCGGCGGCTCGCAGGACGCGCTCAAGGCCGAGCTGCGCTTTTATAACCTGGCCGATGGCTGCGCCGGCGGCCGCCTTGCGGTTGCGCCCGCCGGCCCGATGCTGTTCTCCGATGTCGCGCCGCTGGCGGCTACCGCCCGGCCCATCAACCCCGTCTCGGCGAAACTGACGGCGGCCTGCACGGTGGCGATCTCCGGCGCGCTGGCCTTGCCCGCGCTGCAGCCGGGCGATCATTACAGTTTGTTCCTCGCAGGCACGGCCGCGAAACCGGTCCTGCGCGGCCAGGTCAGCGCGACCGACCCGTACAAGCAGTGACGACATCGACCGAATCCGGCAGGAGCCCTAGCATGCGCAGCGTGTTCCGCGACGATCACGAGCAGTTTCGCGTTCAGGTCGAACGCTTCATCGCGGCCGAGATCGCGCCGTATTATGCGCAGTGGGAGCGCGAGGGCATCACCCCGCGCGCATTGTGGCGCAAGGCCGGCGAGGCCGGTTTGCTGAACTGCGCCATTGCGGCCCCGCATGGGCTCGGCGGCGACTTCGGACACGCCGCGGTCGTGATCGAAGCGCTGGCTCGCGCGAATTGTCTCGGCATCGGGTTTTCGATTCACTCGGATATGGTCGCGCCGTATCTGGCCGCATTCGGCACGGCCGGGCAGCAGCAGAAGTGGCTGCCGCGCATGACATCGGGCGAGATCATCGGCGCGGTCGCGATGACCGAACCGGGCGCGGGCAGCGATCTCAAAGCCGTGACGACGCGCGCGCGCCGCGCAGGCGACGGATGGCGCTTGAGCGGCCAGAAGACGTTCATCACGAACGGCGTGAACGCGGGACTCGTCATCGTGCTCGCCAGCACGAACCCGGATCTCGGCGCCCGCGGCCTCTCGTTGTTCGTCGTGGAAGAAGGTACGCCGGGTTTCGGTAAGGGCGCACCGCTTGCGAAAATCGGGCAGCACAGCCAGGACACTTGCGAGCTGTTCTTCGACGACGTGCAACTGAGTGCCGATGCGTTGCTTGGTGAGGAGGGCGCCGCGTTCGAGTATGTGACCCGCAAACTCACGCAGGAGCGTCTGGCGATCGCGTTGCGGGCGGCTGCGTCGCTCGAAGGCCAACTCGCCGATGCGGCCACCTATGCGAAAGCGCGCAAAGCGTTCGGCCGACGCGTGATCGATTTCCAGCACTCGCGTTTCAAGCTGGCCGACGCGCTGGCCAAGTCGACCATGCTGCGCGTCTTTCTCGACGATTGTCTCGCGCGGCACATGTCGGGCGAACTCGATGCCGTCACGGCGGCGATGGCCAAGCTCAATGCGACGGAGTTGCAGGGGCAAGTGCTCGACGATCTGCTGCAACTCTACGGCGGCTACGGCTATATGAGCGAGTACGGCATCGGGCGCGCCTGGGCCGATGCGCGCGCGCTGCGCATCTTCGGCGGGACGAGCGAAATCTTGCGCGAGATCGTCGGCAAGCAGTTCTGAGCGATCCGTACGTCTGCATCGATATTTAAATCGACATCGATGTCCGCGCCCGAAAGGATGCGGATGCGCCATCGATGCGCTTTGGCGTCGGCATTGGGCGGCGCCGGGCGAGATCGCGGGCCAAGTCGCCGTTTCCTGCGCGCTCAGCTCATCGCGCTCAGCTCATCGCGGACTGCCAGCGCTTGAGCAGCAAGCGCGCTTCGGCCGAATCGCCGAGCACCCAGGGGTCGAGCGAAAACGCGACGATGCGCTGCGCGCCGTAATCGCGCGCGATCTTCCATTGCGCCTCGATGCGCCGAAAGCTGGCCGAGCGCGCCTTGAAGTCGGTGCCGTCGCTCGCCGTCGGTATCTGCTCGAACAGTTCCGCGATCAGATCGAACTTCGCTCCGCGCGCGACGAGCATGTCGTGCAACGGCTGCAGCGCGTCGTAATTGCGGATGCCGGCCACACCCACGCCGTCCTGAATCATCGGATGCACCTGGACCCGGTCCAGCAGCGTGCTCCACATGCCGGCGAGCGTGCCGGCGGTCGGCAACTGACTGTAGTAGGTCGACACGGTCGGGACTTGGCCGCTGGTGGCGAGCGCTACCTCCGAAAAGCGGCCGAGCCAGTCGGCGAGCTTGTCTGCGCGCGCCGGATCGGCCCAGTGGTATTGCTCGAGTTCATACGGGATATACCAGCCGCGAAACGCCTCGTGCAGCGTCCACAACGCCGTTTGCATATAGCTTGTACTGCGTTCGCTCGAGCGCGCGAGGAACGTGTCGAGCACGGTGTCGCGCTTGTCGCCGATCGCGTTCCACCAGCGCTCGTCGTAGGGCACGCCGAGATGAACGCCCATGCCGAGCGCCGCGCTCTCGTCCAGCAGCAACTGGATCATCGAGTCGGGCGAGATCCAGGTGCTGTCGGGTTCGCCGTCGATACCGACCCATTGCACGAAAATTTCCTTGCAGCCGAGCGCGTGGGTTGCCGTCAGCCGTTCTCGCCATTGATCGCGTGTCCAATCGAGATGGCTGCGCCACAGTTGCACGAAGGTGCCGCCGATGGCGGGCGGCGCGTCGCAGGCGGCGAGCGGAAGGCAGGCGGCGAGCGCCGCGGCTTGCAGCAGGCGGCGGCGTTGCGGCGAATGAGGTCTGGCGGCGCGAAGCGAAAGCATCGATGAAGGCTCGGACAATAGCGCGGGGCCGGGGTCGTTGGAGGAATGAGGCCGGCCGCTATTATCGGCAATTTTGCTTCGCCGTTCACGGGAAATGTCGTTTTGTTCGACGGACATATCACTTGTGCGAAGTGAAGGGCTTGGTGTGCAAACTACGCTGCCCAACGGCGTGAGTCCCCGCAGTACCTCTACGCGGGCGTTGCCGACAACTGCAAGTGCATCCCTAGCGCGGCGAGCGCTGCTTCGATCGTATCGATCTTGGTCGTATGGCGGAGATCGATGACGCGATTGATTTCCTGGCGACGGGTGTGCAATCGCCTCGCTAGTTCGGCGGCGGTGACCTTTTGCGCCAACATTGCGTTGAGTAACAGCACCTTTGCTGCAACACTGGCGGGCAGGTCTACCAGCACATCGCCCCGTTTCGGCGGGGAAGGCGTGGGAACCACGCGCTTGTCCTCGAAGTAGAAATCCATCGCGGTGGCGAGGGCATCGCGAGCCATATCGATCGCCTCCTCGCGCGTCGCACCACAGGTGAGGGCTTCGGGAATATCGCGGAACTTAACGGCGAATCCCGTTCCGTCGGGGATGAGGCGGGCAGGGTATCTGAACATCGTCGATCCTTTCGTACCTATACAGTCGAGCAAGCGGCTCTTGCGATTTATCGCGCGCATTCGATGGCAAGCTGCTTAACGATTGGGCGACGAAGATTGTCCCCAAGCTCGGCGCCAGGATGCCGTGGCATGACCGATTGGCGCCCGTTTAGGTAGACCTTTGTATGCCTCGAGCCTTCGACGAACGTGGCGCCCTGTCTCGCGAGCCATCTTTTGAATTCGCTTTGCTTCACGGATAACCCGTATTGTAAACAAAAATGATTACAGCGCAACATGCTTGCCGGCCGAACCGTGATGTTGTCCCAGTCCGTAGCCGGAGTGGGCGATCGGCGTAGTTGGCAGGTGGGCTTGCCCAGCGTTGCGTCGACGTCCCTACGACAGCGGCAGCGCTGGCGATCGCGCCGCCGACGGGGCACTCACTATGTATGAGGAGCGCGAAGCCGAATTGATCGACGGGCAAAACCGGACGAAAGGCCGTTGGTTGCCCAGAGTTTGTTGGAAGGCGAAAAGTAAAGGGGAGGGATTGGCGTCGACACAAGTCGTCGTGTGAGAAAATTGCCTCCGCCCTCGACACCAAGGACCCCTCATGGACGCCATCGATCCACGTATCACCGCGCTCGTCCTCATCGATTTGCAGGAAGGCATCCTGCCGTACGCGAAGGGACCGCGCACGGCCGATGCGGTGCTCGACGCCAGTGCGCGCTTGGCCAAACGCTTTCGCGAAGCCGGCGCCCCGGTCGTACTGGTACGCGTCGGCCCGAGCCCCGATTTCGGCGATGTCCTGCGGCAAAGCGTCGACCAACCGACGCCCGCCCCGGCAGGCGGGCTGCCCGCGAACTGGTGGACCATCCCGGCACAACTCGAAGCGAGCGAACGCGACATTCCGATCACGAAGCGGCAATGGAACGCCTTCTACGGCACCGAACTCGACTTGCAGCTACGTCGCCGCGGCATTCGGACGATCGTGCTCGCCGGTATCTCGACCAATATCGGCGTGGAATCGACGGCGCGCGCCGCGTTCGAACGCAACTACGCGATCGTGTTCGCCGAAGACGCCATGAGCTGCGCATCGGCCGAACAGCACGAAGCATCGGTGCGCTATATCTTTCCGCGGCTCGGACACGTGCGCAAAACCGACGACATCCTCGCCGCAGTGACGGCATAACCGGACTTGCCCGCAAATGGGCCGCGCGGCGACGCACGATAACGTTTGCGCGGGCTGCATGCGTCGATACATCGGCGATTAACACGCGCGCCATGTCACGCAATTGATTCAAATCAACCCCCTCGCGCGATCCATCGTTTTCTCGGATCGCGCGCAATAAAATCGCACGACCCCGATTTAATTTGGTGTCTCGCCCTTTAGCTATCGCTCTTTCGAGCCGTTAGCCAGACATGAACGCCTACGAGGCCGCCGCGCAGCCCTCGTCGCAATCGGTGCTACAGCACGGGCTTTACCCAGCCGCCTCCCGCTCGCCAAGCCGATAGGACGACGAACCGATCGTCGCTCGCGACGCCGCGCCGCTGTGATGGGCCAGGGCAGCCTCGGCCCGTAGTGCAACGTTCGGCATGCGCGCAGCTATCGCTTATGCGCCTCGAATGCCACGCTGGTTTTTGGAGAGATTTATGTTTGTCGCAATCGGATGGGTCATGGTGCTGGGCGCCGTGATCGGCAGTTTCGTGGGCGAGGGCGGACACCTGTTCGCGCTGCTTCAGCCGTTCGAGCTGATGTGTATCTTCGGCGCCGCATTCGGCGCATTCGTCGTGGCCAATCCGGTCACTACGCTCAAGAAGACGATCAAGAGCTTGCCCGCTTGTTTCAAGGGCCCGCGTTACGACAAGGCGAAATACCTCGAGTTGATCGCCCTGCTCTACGAACTCATGCAGAAGGCGCGCAAGGAAGGGATGATGGCGCTCGAAGCCGATGTCGATGCACCCGAGCAAAGTCCGCTGTTCCAGAAATACCCGGCAATCGCAGGCGATCATCATTTGCTCGATTTCATCACCGACTATCTGCGCATGATGTCGACGGGCAACATCAACGTGCTCGAAATGCAGGACTTGATGGATGAGGAATTGACCACGCATCACGCCGAGGAATCGGTCGTGGCCAACGCACTGCAAAAGATGGCCGACGGCTTGCCGGCATTCGGTATCGTCGCGGCGGTCATGGGCGTCGTGCATACGATGGCGTCCGTGGGCGAGCCGCCCGCGATCCTCGGCAAGATGATCGCGGCCGCGCTGGTCGGGACCTTCCTCGGCATTCTGCTCTCATACGGGTTCGTCGGCCCCGTGGCCGATCTGCTGCACGCCAAGGGCCGCGCCGCCGCCAAGCCGTTCCAATGCGTGAAAGCCGTGCTGCTGGCCTCGCTGAGCGGCTATGCGCCGTCGGTGGCCGTGGAGTTCGGCCGCAAGGTGCTGTTCACGACCGATCGTCCCACGTTCCAAGAACTCGACGACACGGTGCGCGCGACGAAGGTCTCCAAGCCGGCCGCCGCGTCGTAACGAACGAAACGAGCGAACGATGGGTGACAGACTTTCCCGCGAGGCCGCCGACAAGCGGCCGATGAGCATCGTCGTCCGCCGCAACAAGAAGGGCGGCGATCACGATGGCCATCATGGCGGCGCATGGAAGATTGCTTACGCCGATTTCGTCACGGCGATGATGGCGTTCTTTCTGCTCATGTGGCTGCTCGGTTCCACGTCGAAGTACGACAAGGAAGGGATCGAGAAATACTTCAACACGCCGCTGTCGGCCTTGTTTTCGGGTTCGGAATCGAGCCCCGCGACGCCTTCGAGTATCGTGCAGGGCGGCGGGCGCAACATCGCCGATACGCGCCCCGGCGTCGGCGCCATGACGCAACCGAATCCGCCGACGCAGACGATCACGCCTCAACTCGCATCGGATGAGCTTCAGCGGTTACAGCAGTTGAAGCAAAAACTGACTTCGTTGATCGAACACGTGCCGGCGCTCAATGCGTTCAAGGACCAGATTCGCATGTCGATCACGAGCGAAGGCCTGCGCATCGAGATCGTCGATTCCCAGAAGCGGCCGATGTTCGCATCGGGGAGTGCACGGATGCAACCGTATGCGATTGCGATCCTCACGCAAATCGGCACGGCGCTGAACGACGTCGAGAATCACATTTCGATCGCGGGCCATACCGACAACGTGCAGTACCAAGGCAGCGAGGAAGGCTATACGAATTGGGAGCTGTCGTCGGACCGCGCGAATGCGGCGCGGCGCGCGCTGGTCTCGGGCGGCATGCGGATCGATAAGTTGCTGCAGGTGCGTGGGCTTGCCGACGTGCAGCCGTTGCAAGGCAACGATCCGAATGCCCCCACGAACCGGCGCATCAGCATCCTCGTCATGAACCGTGCGGCCGAGATGGCGTTCTACCGCGACGGGGGACGTACGACGACAATCGACGATTCGCTGCCTGCCGTGCCTTCGCTGCAAAACGCGGTGAAACCGGTTGCGATGCGGCCGGCCGTCACACCCCTCACGGCGCAGCCGGCGGCGGGCAACGGCGCGTCTTAACGCGCCATTGCGTAGCCGATTATGCTTGCGCGGCGGCGCATCGGGCGGTGGGGCAAGGTAGAAGATCGACTTCTCGGCCGACCGTTCGATGCTCAGGCCGTCTTCGCCGATACACTGAAAAACTGCGCCGAGCACGCTTGCAATACTGCTTCGATCGGCGCAGACCAATGACCGGCCCGCGGCTGTCGGAACACCCGCATGGTGTTGGGGTACCAAGGCGAATCGCTGCGCCCGTGCAGCCAGCGCCAGTCCGGATCGTGATAGGGCAGCACAACGAAGCAGGGTTTGCCGAGCGTCGCGGCCAGATGCGCCGTAGAGGTATCGACGCAGACGACCAGATCGAGTTGCGAGATCAAAGCGGCGGTATCGGCGAAGTCGGTCAACTCATGCCCTAGCGCGAGCAGCGGCTGGAACGGTTGCGGCCTTTGGGCTTCGTCTTCGTCTTGGCCCTTTTGCAAGCTCACGAACGAAACACCGGGGATACTCCACAGCGGCAACAGTTGCGCGAGCGAGTTCAGCGAGCGATGCGCGTCGTTGTGATGGCGCGGATTGCCTTTCCAGACCAGACCGATACGCGGTCCGGGCGGGAGGGCGGTTGCGAGCCGATGGTGCCAGTGCGCGGCTAGCGACGGATCGGCGTGCAAGTAGTGCGCGGACGGGATCGTGTCCAGTGTCGTGCGAAGATGCGCCGGCACGCTGAGCAGGCTCGTCCAGCAATCGTACTCGCCGTACTTCGCCGCGGCCGCGTCGTGCGTGAGTAATCCATCGATGCCTTCGACGTCCGCGAACAAGCGATGCAGCGACGGCGCGCACACCATATCGATGCGTGCGGCCCCGGCCGCCTTGAGCAGCGGCAGATAGCGCGCGAACTGAATCACGTCGCCCAGGCCGTCTTCCTGCCAGACGAGCAGTGAACGGCCCTCGAGCGATTCGCCTTGCCATTGAGGCATCGGCAGCGTCGCCTTCGTCGTGTAGTGCAGAAAGCGCGGCAGCGCGTAACGCGCTTCGAACAGGCGCCAGCCTTCCTCGAATCGGCCAAGGCTCAGCAGCAAGGTACCGAGGCCGAATTGGGCATCGAAATAGTCGGGTTTCAACTCGAGTGCGCGGCGGTAATGCGGCTCGGCTTCTTCGGGAAGCTCGAGTGCGCGCAGCGCCGTAGCGAGGTTGTAGTGGCTCGGCGCCCCGTTCGGATCGAGCGCGAGCGCTTGCCGATAGACATCGGCGGCTTGCTGAAAGCGGCCCGACCGGTGCAGTACGTTGCCGAGGTTGTTATATCCGGCGGCCGCATCGGGGCGCAGCCTCAACGCCTCGCGATAGGCCGCCTCGGCTTCGGCGAAGCGAGCCGTCTTTTCCAGCACGATGCCGAGATTGAAATGCGCGTCGGCATAGTGGGGGCGCCTTTCGATCGCCGTGCGCAGTGTCGATTCGGCTTCGGGCAGGTGGCCGAGATCGCGCAGCGTACATGCAACGTCGACCTGTGCTTCGACGAACTCGGGCCGGATCGTGACGGCGAGATGCGAGGCTAGCGCGGCTTCGGGGAGGCGCTGCTGAGCGTAAAGCACGCGGCCGAGGTTGGCGAGGGCGTCCGCGTCTTGGGGGGTAAGGGTCAGCGCTTGTTTGTAGGCTTGCTCGGCGTCTACGATGCGGCCTTGTTGCATCAGCAGGTTACCGAGGCGCTTGTGCGCTTCGGCCTGGTCGAAGCTCAACGCAATTGAGGCGCGGTAAGCGGCCTCGGCATCGACTAAACGCCCTTGGTCGTGCAGCAGTAGGGCTAGCGCGAGCTGCGCCTGCGCGTCGTCAGGCTGCTGCGCGAGCAGTGCCTCCAGTGCAGCGGCAGCCTCTGCGAGCCGACGAGCGTCGTGCAATTGCTCAATGGACTCGAGTTGGGTTGCCGGTGCGCCGTCGGCGTTGGGCGGAAGAACTGGCGTAACTGACATTGACGAAGCGGTCCACGCACGCTCGCTCATCACCGGCGGTAAGCTGCGACCGTCGGCTTCAACTGACCATGTCCGGTTTTCATATCGGTGCGCTCGTGCTCGTCGCGCGGCGGTAGCGAACAGTAGCCGAGCACAGCCTTTTCGTCATCGGTCAGCTGTCGATAGATGCTTTCAGGCAGCGTCCCCGTGATATCGAAGTTTTGCTTGATCCACCAGCGCACGAATGTCGCGATGAGCGACCAGCGGCTAGCACCGGTCGTATTGCCCAATGCCCCGTGCCACAGGCGGCTGTCCCAAATCACAATATCGCCGGCCCGCGTCTCGATAGGCACCGCTTGCGCCATCGCCGACTGATCGGCGTACCGATCCGAGAGATGCGAGCGTGGCACAACGATCGTGCATCCGCGTTGGGGCGTCTGATCCTCGAGCACGAGCGCGACCTGGCACGCAATACAAAGCGTGCCGCTGCTGGGGACGAACGAATCGATATGCAGCGGCATCGCCCGTTCGCCGCTACTGCGCCCAGCCAGCGCACGCAGGATGAAATTCGGACGCTCCGATGCGATCTGCTTGTACCAGGCGTCGTTCAGCAAGCTGCGCACGACCGCCATGACCTGCTCGTTGCCCGTGAAGGCGCGGATGAAGCTCAGGTCTTCGCGCTGAAGGTTGTACAGGGTGTCGTGGCCCCGATTCAAGAAAGGTTGCTCGGTGTCGTCGGCCGGCTTGCGAGCGGCATGGATCTGCCGCATGCGCGACACGATGGCGTCGATCTCGCCTGGTGCGATACCTGCGCGAATGACCGTATAGCCTTCGTCGGCCAATGCGCTCAGATGAAGTGCGATGGATTCCTGTGTCATGGGGCGTGTTCTCGTCTGCTCGATTCCGGCCGTTCTCGCGCCCAGGTGCGACGGCGCGCGTAGTTGTGCCATATCCGCGCAAGTCTAGCGTCGACCCGAGGTGGGGTATCGATCGATCAAGAGGGGGAATGCGGGCCAATTTCGCCGAACGATGGGCGCTCTTGGCCTCGGTCTCGCCGCGCAAACGCACAATTAGCGCCCAATTGCCGGTCTTTTCAAACGATTGTCCCGGCCGGGCAACGGCTAGTCTTGCAACATCGGAAAGACCGCGCATGCGGCGACGCAGTGCGATGAAGCGCTCGTCCCTGTCGCACCTGCGCCCGCAACCCAACAAGGCCGGCAATGAACACCTGGAAGTTTGTCCCTATCGAAACCCTGGTCAGCGAGGATGCGCTTGCACGTGCACAGGCTTTCGATCTGAACGATCACACCTACGAGAGCCACGTCCGCGGCCTCTCGTTGCGTTGGCTTGCGCCCAGCAAGCGGCTGTTGTGGATGGCGGCGGGACTGGAACACATCGAACCCGAACTGCTCGATTGGATCGATCGCCTTCCCCCGGGGGCGGCTTACTATGACTTCGGTGCGAGCAACGGCATATTCGCGCTTTATGCGGCGAAGCGCGGTCTAAAAGTCACAGCGGTCGAGCCCGATCCGTCCAACTACTTCCTGCTTTCGTGGAATGCGTTCCTCAATCGCGCCGAGGACGTCGATATAGCCGCCTTCAACGTAGCGGCTTCGGATCGCTTCGGCATCGATAAGCTCTTCATCCATAAGATGGAACTCGGTGCGCACGAAAAGATCGTCGGCTCGCCCACTGCCGTGTCCGGCGACAATTTTTCGCCTCAGCACGTCCACCCCATTGCGCTCGTTCACTTCGATCGTTGGCGTGAGCAAATGGGCTTGCCGCAGCCCGAGTACGTCAAGATCGACGTCGACGGGCATGAGGCGCCGGTGCTCGCGGGTGCCAGCGAATCGCTGCGCCGGTGCAAGGAAATCTTCATCGAACTCGAAGATGCGACGCTCGATCGGCACGCCGGTACGCTGCGAAGCCTCGGCTTCGAATTGGCCAGCCAACACCCGGTGCAGAATTATGCAGGGCTTTGGAACTGTGTCTTTAGCCGATAGAGCGGGGCGGCGGCGGAACGATCGCTCTGCTCTCGCTGGGCCGATCCAGCGCGTTATTGTTTCGGTTCCGCGTGTTGCCTCAATCGAGTCGATCGACTCCGTCGCGTCAGACTAAGTAGGTGTTTCGGTCGACGGCCGTTTTATAAGCGCTGACGAAGTTGCGTCGATTCCACGCTTCGCAGGCGAAATCGTCGAAGCGGCAGGAGAGCGAGAGTTTCCAACCCGCCTGCGCCGATGTGCGCGTTTTATGGACTAGATACGGCGACATCAATAGGATTTGCCCGGCTTCGACTTCCACGTCGAGTGCATTTGCAATGTCCTGATCGTCGAGCACGTAGCCTGCGTCCGTCTGCTTACCGGGCCACAACCCGCGCGATTGACTGCCCGGTACGATACGAAGCCCCGGGCCTTTGCGGCCGATATCGCCGATCGAGGTCCAGGCGATCACGCCTTTGCTCGACGTGCCCATACTGGGCCAGTCCTGATGATAGGGCAGACCATAGTTGTTGCCGGTCAGATCGCTTGCCGTGTAGTGCGTCACGATCGGGCCCGTCTGAACTGGTTCGGCGATGCCGAGATGCGCGTGCAGCGCCCCGACAAGTTCTTCCGAGCAGAAAAATCGTTTGACGCCGATATCTTCAGCCAGCAGCTTGACGATGTTGCGATTGCGAACGGGATCCGTACTGAACTGCCCGAGAAAGCGTTGCTCGAAGCGTGCCTTGATCGCACGCATCCGCGCTTGCACGGGCTCGCACGCGAGGACGACATAGCCCAGCCGCTTAAAATTGCCGTCGACGATACGCATCGATTGCATCTCGATTCCTACCCCTGAAAATCGCGAACCGCTTCGGCGTAGCCGAAGCCGCTCGCACCGAATCCGTTGCCGTTATAAAAGCAATACAGCCGCCCGCCGACCTCGGCGATTTCGGGATAGGCCACCATGAATGAATCCCAACCCGTTTCCGATACGTCGAGCCCGGCGCGTTCGTCTAGCCGCTGCCACACCAGGCCGTCGTTCGACTCGGCGTAGCCCATCCGATAGCTGCCGGCACTGTTTTCGCGGTACCCGCTGTAGCTGCGACGGCAATACCACATGCGATAGCGCTTGCCATCGTGATAAATCGACGCCCTAACCAATCCGCCCTCGGTATCGTTCGCGTAATCGATCGCGACGATGCCCTCGCGCGTCCAGCGAATGCCATCGCGCGACTCGGCGTACTTCAAGTGATAGCGCGGCTCGGGCTTGCCGTCCACTTGCATCCATCCGGTGCACGACAAATACCAGTTACGCCAGATGCCGTTTTCTATGCGTACGCACGTGGTGCCGCAAAAGTAAGGCTCTTCGGCGGTGCGGTCCATGACCGGCCCTTCGAACAGACGCTTGTATGTGCGCCCGCTGTCCTCGCTGATCGCGAGCCCCACCGAGTTGTGGTACGGGATCGTATTGCGAACGTTCCAACCGATGTAATACAGATATCGAACGCCATCGTGCTCCACTACCGACGACGGCATCATGCCGCAATCGTCGAACGTGCCGAGCTTGCCGAGCGGCATCAGTGGCGATCGTTCGATGTGCAGCACGTTGCCGGGGTTGTCGGCCGCGACATCGAGCGAAGCGATCGAACTGCGGTTGCTCGCGTCGCGGCTGCTGAACAGAATCTGAAGCACGCCGTTTCTGGAACCCGCCACCGTGGGAATTTGCGCATGCGATTTCGCCCACGGCAGCCGCTCGTCCACGGTGTAGACGAGCCCGCGCTTCTCCCAACGGATGTCATTCATGTCACGCGCCCTACAGCTTCAAATCCGTGCTCGACATTGCGAGCTTCGTCGCGGGCGTGCCTTTATAGACCGACCACGGCTCGGTATTTTTCGTGATCGCGGCGGCCATGGCAATGAACGAACCTTCGCCGATCTTGATGCCGTCGCGCAAGGTCGCATTGACGCCCAAAAAGCTGTAAGCCCCGATCGTGCAATGGCCGGACATCACGACATGCGACGTGATCGTGACATGATCTTCGACGCGGCCGTGGTGGCCGATATGATTGCCGCTCCACAGGACGACGTTGTTGCCGATCGACGTGAAGGGTTGCAGCGTGTTGTCTTCGAGAATGAAACAGTTGTCGCCGATCGGGTTATCGAACCGCGTCGCCTTCGAACTGACATAGCTAATGAGTTCGTAACCGCGTGCCTTGATTTCGAGATACACGCGCTCGCGGTCGCGATTCATATGCTTGGGCGACATCGGCGCAAAAAAACTGAAGCCCGACGGCGGATGCGATTCGATCACATCTTCGAACGCGACGACGGGGAGGCCCCTGAAGGTACCGCCCTCGGGCAGATAGTCGCGATTCACGCAAAATGCCACGACTCGATGCGGCGAGTCGTGCTCTAGATAGTAGTGGGCGAGTTCGGCGTAGTCTTGAATGCCGAAGATGACGACGTTTGCCATCAGTTGGACTCCTTGTAGACGTACGTCGTGTATTCGTACAGTCCGTAGTCGTGCCGCACGACGTAATGGCGCGAGAGTTCCCGAGCGAGAAAATGCGTCAACTCGGTGAGCGGAACATGGAAGAGGTCGTCTCGCTCCCAATCGACCTCTTTCGACATCACATTGAACGCGATCCCCCGGCGTGCCTTGCCGAATACCACGCGCAGCATCCCGCGAAAGTAATCCCACATCGCATCGTAGGACATCTCCCGTTTTTCGGTGAAGACGCCGTTCATGACGACGTAGTCGAACTCGCCGAGCTGCTCCGGCTGCTTCAGCACATCGAGGCAGGTGTATTCGTTGTGCGGATACTTGCCGCGCGAGAGTTCGCAGAAGGCCGGCGAGGCATCGAGGCCGGCGTATCGAATGCCTGAGACGCCCGCATCGAGCATGTATTGATACAAATGCGATGCGCCGCAGCCGAAATCGAGGAGCGTGCATTCTCCGTGGCCCGGTTTGATCACGTCGAGCATGACGCGATAGCGCTTCGCGGCGTCGGCGGCGTTCGGCCAATCGACCCCGCGGTGCGTATCGCCATGACGGGCGAGGCAATCCTCGTAATGACGGATAAGGGAGTGGTAACCAGAGGTCATGACAATGTGGCGCTATGAAGCATGTCATCGACAATCGCTGGATCGTTCCACATCAGCACGTCGATGATCGAGAGTCCCGGCACATGGGCAAGCTTGCCGCATGCATAGGGGGCGAGTGTCGGCTGCAAGAATTTCAGTTCGAGCCCTTTGTCCGCGAATTCACTGCGCGCATACAGTTCCATGCCGCCGATGGCATTGACGTAGACGCGCGTGCGCTCCTTCAGGCAGATATCGATGATCCGCTCCTGCCCTTTCAACGCATCGTTCCCATAACCGCGGGAGGTGGCGATGAGGGCCGTCGGCAGATGGAGGGCGTCGCGCAACACCGTCAGACTATGGAGCAGGTAATCGGCCAGATTTGTAGCGGGATGACGAACGATGCGCTCGATCAGCGGAAACACCTTCTGAAATTGCGGCGCGCGGACATAGCTTTGCTCGATCGTCTTGAGCATCTTGTCGCGCCAGTTCGACGTGACGTCGAGTTCAATCTCGCAGATCAGCCGGTTTTGACTCGCTTGCTGAAGCGGCACGGTGACCATATGCGCCGCACCGCCGACATTGATTCGATTGCGATTGATCCAGCCTTTATTGATGAAGTTGACGTCGTCGAAGACGACGAATGCATCGACTTTCGCCATCAGCTGGAAATAGCCGATGTAGGGAAAGAAGTAAGGCTGCATGATCGCCAGCCGGCGTTCAGCTTGCATACTGCTGCAATCCTGCAGTGGTCATGACGAGGTCGATGACGCGATCCTGCTCCTGCGGCGTAAGCGCCGGGTAGATCGGCAGACACAGCACCTGCTCCGAAATTTCGCTCGCCACGGGGAGGTTCGCACGGCCCGAGGACGGCAACCCGCGATAGGTCGGAAATTCGCTGATGAGCGGGTAGAAATAACGCCGCGCCGCGATATTGTGCGCACGCAGTTCGTTGTACAGCGCATCGCGGCCAATCGGAAACTCGCGTGTGACGCGAACCGGAAAATACGAGTGGTTGCGCGTGCACCCTTCGAGCGTCGGCGGAAGCATCAATCCTTTGATATCGGCGAGGGCCGCGCGGTAGCGCTCGTCCACCCGTGCGCGCTCCCTTTGGATCTTCTCCATGTGCTGCAGCTGGAGCAGCCCGAACGCAGCTTGCACTTCGTTCATCTTCCCGTTGATGCCGGGCGCAACGACCGTCACTTCATCGACGAAACCGAAATTCTTCAATTGATCGATGCGGCGTTTCGTCTTCGCATCGTGACTGATGATTGCGCCGCCTTCGAACGTATTGAAGATCTTGGTGCCGTGAAAGCTCAAGACCGACATATCGCCGAATTCGAGCACCGAGCGGCCGTGCTTGCGCACGCCGAATGCATGCGCGGCGTCATACAAGACGCGCAGGCCATAGGTATCGGCAATCCGCTCGATCTCCTCCACCTCGCAGGGCGAGCCGTAGACGTGGACGGGCAGGATAGCGGTGGTTTGCGGCGTGATGGCGGCTTCGATCTTCTTCGGATCGAGATTCATCGTCACGGGATCGATATCGACAAAGACAGGTCGAATACCGTTCCAGTGCAGGGCGTGCGTGGTCGCGACGAAGCTGAACGGCGTGGTGATCACCTCGCCCGTAATCTTCATCGCCTGCAACGCCGTGATGAGCGCGAGTGTACCGTTCGAGAAAAGTGAAAGGAACTCGACGCCCAGGTAGTGGCACAGCTCGCGTTCGAGCTGCGCATGGAATTTGCCCCCGTTCGTGACCGTCTTGCTGTCCCAGATCGCCTCCAGATACGGAACGAACTCCTCCAACGGCGGCAAGTAGGGTTGGGTAACGGGGATCAGTTTGTCCATGGGGTCCATACCTAGGCGCATTCAGGATCGGCGCAGCGCGGGCGCGGCTTGCGACCATATGGCATGAAGTCTAGCCGCGCCACCCGTGGTCCTATCTGTCGATCAGGGGGCGGAATCCGTACCATTTCGGGCGAATGCTAGGGGGAGAAGCAGAAATTGAGCCGTAAAACCGTCCCTGTTCAGCAAATCGAACCGCAACGGGGGTCGGTAAGCTGGGTGCAATCGAAAAAGTGCCCGCCGCGTGTGGGTGCGTGGCGCGGGACCGTTGGTTTGCCATCTTGCATACCGGACTCGCACGGACTACAGAAGGATTCGCATCAATGGCAATCGTCAGCATTCTCATCCCGGCCTACAAACCCGAATATCTGAGTAGGGCGCTGGTGAGCGCACGCCAACAAACGTTCGCGGACATCGAAATTCTGGTCGGTGACGATACCGCCGACGGCGCGCTCGCCCCTATCGTCGCGCGGCAGAAGGACCCGCGCATCCGCTACTTCCACCACGGTTTCCAGAGCGGCCTTCGCAACTCGCAACGTCTGTGGGAGCTGGCCACGGGCGTGTTCGTCAAATGGCTCTACGACGACGACGTGTTGATGCCGGAATCCGTCGAGGCGCTCGTTTCTGCCCTCGAGGCCTTTCCGCAGTCTGCCCTCGCGTTTCATGAGCGCGTGGTCATCGATGAGAACGACGAGGTCATCTCGACACCGGCGCCGCTGCTCGACCCGGGGCAACGCGCACTCGTCGATCGCGGCACGCTGGTTCGCAACATGGTGGGGCGACTCGACAATTTCATCGGCGAGCCGACGAACGTGATGCTTCGGCGCGAGGGCGTCGACGGAATGGCGGCGCTCGACTATCGCTCGTTCAAGCTGGACTTTCTCAGCGATGTCGCGATGTACCTGAACCTATCGGAGCGAGCGCCGCTCGTGGCGGTAGGCGGCTACCTCAGCGCTTTTCGTCGTCACAGCGCGCAACAATCCAACACTCGCAGTGCCAACTTCAGCGCGGGCCTGTACGAGTGGGAACTCATGGTGCGTGCCGAAGCGGCGGCAGGGCATTTCTCCAAGGCGGAGCTTGCCGACGCGGGGCAACGCTTGGTCGCGCTGTACACAGCCTTCGCCGGAGGTGGAGCGGATCGAGCCGAGTTGCCGGAAATCAAGCGGCTCCTCACCACCTTGCCTGAACTCTTCGAGCGGGCTCCGAGCGAGGTGCTCAGTTCGCCGAATTATCGAGCCAACCTCGAATACGCGCGTAGCGCCGTAGCAGCCCGGCTCGCACAGCGCAGCGCCGCGAGCGCAGCCGCAGCAGCGCCGGTGCGTTCGACCGTTCAGCAGAACGTGTGTGTCGTCTGCGAGAAACCGGTCGACCAATGGCTGCCGTTTCCTCACCCTGTCGATCTCGAATTCCTCGAACAGATCGAATCGGTCGGATCGACACTCGAACGACACTCGTGCCCGCATTGCTACAGCAACGATCGCGATCGGCATCTTTGGCTCTACATCGCGTTCACTGGCGTACTGGAGCAGGCACCGGCGATGCGGATTCTGCATATTGCCCCGGAACCGAATATCGAACAGCGGATCCGCAGGCTGGGGCCGCTCGAATACATCGGCGGAGACCTTTACCCACGCTCGCCGGCGCATCGAAAGATCGACGTGGAAGCGCTCGAGTTCGCCGACGACTATTTCGACCTGATCATTTGCAATCACGTGCTCGAACACGTCGCGCAGCCTCATGCGGCGCTGGCCCAATTCAATCGATGCTTGAAAAAGGGTGGGCATTTAATTGCGCAAACGCCCTACTCGCCGGTACTCAAATACACGTTCGAATTGAACAAAGCGCCGAGCGAGCCGTTCGCGACGCGCTACTTCGGTCAATCCGACCACGTGCGCTTCTTCGGCGCCGATATCGCCGAGCATTTTCATGCGGCCGGGTTTAGCGGCGAGCTGCTTCCCCACGCCAGTGTGCTGGGCAAGCTGGACGCCGACACGGTCGGATGCAACGTGCGCGAACCGTTCTTCTTCTTTACGAAGAGCAGTGCGCCGCGCGCTGCGGCGATTGCGGGATGCGCGACCGGATCGGAATCGATCGTCGTTTCGCCGGCGCGGCTTGGCCGGGATTCGGAGGATCTGGCCGCCAAGCCGGTCCGCCTCGTCTGCGCCACGCGCCATTCGCAAGACACATTCCTGCGCGAAACCGCACTCGGCCGCTCGCTGGCCGTGATGCACAAGGCGAATGCACCCGAGCTACTGCTGTTCGACAACAATACGACGGGTCTGCCGACGCTCTACAACGCCGCGATCGAGCAGGCCGCGAGCAACCCGGCCATTCTCGTGTTCGTGCACGACGACGTTTCGATCACCGATTTCTTCTGGATTGAGCGTATCCGCGAGGGGCTGCGGCAGTTCGACGTGCTCGGCCTGGCGGGCAATCGCCGCCGCTCGCCGCACCAGCCGGCCTGGGCGTTCGCGACGCCGCAGTTCGCCTGGGACACCCCCGAATACCTGAGCGGCTGCGTCGGACACGGCTCGGGCGTGGCGAGCGAAGGCGTCTCGTACTTCGGGCCGGCCGGCGTCGAGTGCAAGTTGCTCGATGGGCTCATGCTCGTGGCGGACAGCGCGCGCCTGATCGAGCGCGGCGTACGTTTCGACGAGCAGTTCGATTTCCACTTCTACGATATGGATTTCTGCCGCCAATCGGAGCTCAAGGGCCTGAAGATGGGCACCTGGCCGATCAGCGTCGTGCATGAAAGCTCGGGCGCGTTCAACACGCCGCCGTGGCGCGCCGGTTACGAACGATATTTGCGCAAGTATGGCGAGTGAGCGTGGATCCATGCCGGGCCGGCTGTTCACGAACCCGGTCGAGCAGTTGAAGCAAGGCGAGCGCGGGCAGCCTTTGTCCGGCATGTCGCCGGGTGTCGTGCAGGCTCCGCCTGCACACAGCGGGGTGCGCTTCGTGACACCGCCGCAGATTGCCGGGCGTCGGCCGGACGACAGCCAGGCCGTCGCATCGGCTGGGTCGAGCGTATCGGCTGCGGCCGTCCCCGCGACATCCTCGCCGCCCATCGAATTGGGCCTGTCTCACCAACAAGCCGGCCGCTTCGCCGAGGCGGAGGCGATCTATCGCCAGATCCTCGCTGCGGAGCCGCACCACGCAGACGCATTGCACTTGCTCGGCCTCGTTGCCTATCACCGCGGCGATTACACGCAGGCGAGCGAACTCATCATGCTTGCGCTGACGTACCGTGAGAGCGAGATCTTCTACGGCAACCTCGGCAACGCGCTCGCGGCCCGCGGCATGCGTGCGGCGGCGATGGAAAGCTTCAGGCAGGCGATCGCGCTCAAACCCGACTACGTGCATCCGCACAACAACTTGGGCAATCTGCTGCGCGAGGAAGGGCAATTCACGCAGGCCGTGGCGTGCTACACGACGGTGATCGCGTTGCAGCCCGACTACGCCGAAGCGCACAACAACTTGGCCAATGTCCTTGTCGATCTAGGCGATCTCGACGCGGCGATCGCGGCCTATCGCCACGCAATCGCGCTGAAGCCCAACCTACTGGACGCGCGCAGCAACCTGCTGTTCATTCTCAGTTATCGCGAGAACCTGGATCAGGCTGCCTATCTGTCCGAGGCGGCAGAATACGGCCGAATCGCGACCGCGGGCGCGAAGCCGTGGCGCACTTGGCACGTGTCGACCGAGCCGCAACGCAGGGGCCCGCTGCGAATCGGCCTGGTCTCGGGCGATTTGAAGGTCCATCCCACGGGCCATTTTCTCGAAAGCATCCTCGCGCACATCGATCGCAGCCGGATCGAACTCGTGGCCTACCCCACGCGCCGGTTCGAAGACGCATTGACGGCACGGATCAAGCCATACTTCTCGGCCTGGACGCCGCTCGCTTCATTGAACGACGAACAAGCCGCCGCGCGCATCCGCGACGATCGCGTCGACCTGCTGCTCGATCTGTCGGGCCACATGAACTACAACCGCTTGCCACTGTTCGCGTGGCGCCCGGCGCCCGTGCAGGCAAGCTGGCTCGGCTACTTCGCGAGCACGGGGTTGCCGGCCATGGACTACCTGCTTGGCGATCCGCACGTGCTGCCGCCTGACGCGCAGGTTCACTACACGGAACGGCTCTGGCGCCTGCCCGATAGCTACCTGTGCTTCACGCCGCCGGCCGAACATGTCGACGTGGGCCCGCTGCCGCTGATAACGCAAGGCCATGTCACGTTTGGCTGCTTCAATCATCTAATGAAGATGAACGATAGCGTCGTCGACGTGTGGGCGCGGATTCTGCACGCGGTGCCCGGTTCGCGTCTATTCCTCAAGGCGAAGCAACTGGACGATGCGCCCACGTGCGAAACCACGCTCGCACGGTTCGCGAAGCGCGGCATCGATGCGTCGCGTTTGATTCTAGAGGGTCGTTCGCCGCGAGCCGAGTATTTCGCGGCGTACAACCGAGTCGACATCGCACTGAGCCCGTTCCCCTATCCCGGCGGTACGACTAGCGTAGAAGGGCTGTGGATGGGCGTACCGGTACTGTGCCGGCACGGCGATCGCTTCTTGTCGAACATCTGCGCGAGCATGCTGCATTCCGCCGGATTGGCCGATTGGATCGCCAAGGACGACGAAGCGTACGTGGCCAAGGCAATCGCCTTCGCCGCCGATGTGCCGCGCCTGACGGCGTTGCGCGCGAACTCGCGCGCGGCCTTGCTCGCTTCGCCGCTTTGCGACGCCGTGCGCTACGCGCGTCACCTCGAAACGGCATTCGAAGCCATGTGGCGCGACGGCGTTGCCCGGTTGCGCGTTGCTTGCGGCAGCGCGACGGCATGACGACGTAGCGGCGCGCCGCCCTTTTCCACGAACGGATCGACCATGCAAGACACCGCTCAGCTGTTGAACACAGCGTTGGCACATCATCAGGCGGGGCGGCTTGCCGATGCGAAGACGCTCTATTCGCGCATCCTCGCCAAGCAGCCGAAGCATCCCGACGCGCTGCATTTCATGGGTTTGCTCGCGTGCCAGATCGGCCAGAGCGAAGCCGGAATCGCATTAATGCGCGAGTCGATTGCCGCGCATGCGAGCCCCATCTACTACAACAATCTCGGCAATGCGCTGCGCGATGCGGGAAAGCTCGGCGATGCCGTCGCGGCTTATCGTCGGGCGGTCGAACTCGAACCCGACTACGCGCAAGCGCACAACAACCTGGGCAACGCGTTGCGCGAGACTGGCGATGCGCTTGCCGCGCTCGCGAGCTGCGCCCGCGCGCTGGAATTGAAGCCCGGCTATGCCGAGGCCTACAACAATCTCGGCAATGCGCTGAAGGAGATGGGCGAACTCGACGCCGCGATCGCGGCCTACGGTAAAGCGATCGGCGCAGCACCAGGCTTCGCCGAAGCCCATTTGAATCTCGGTATCGCCCTTCAAGCGAGGGGCCATGGCGACGCTGCGCTCGAATGTTTGCGCGAAACGATTACGCTTGCACCGCAATTGGCTGTCGCTCACGACAAGCTTGCCAGTGTGCTCATGCATTGCGGCGACATCCATGGGGCGATCGAAGCCTATCGGCGCGTGACCGAACTCACGCCCGAATCGGCCCAGGCCCACAATACGCTCGGCAACGCATTGAACGGCGCGGCCCGCGTGCTCGAAGCGGTGCCCTGCTACGAGCGCGCGATTGCACTCGAGCCCGATTTCGCCGATGCCTGTCACAACCTCGCGAACGCGTTGCGGCGCCTCGGCGCACCGGAGCGCGCGCTCGGTTTCGCGCGTCGTGCGATCGAGCTGCGCGGCGACGTGCCGTCGTTTCACAACAACCTTGGCACGATCCTCGCCGATCTTGGCGAACCCGATGCGGCACTAGCCTGCTATCGCGATGCGCTGGCGTTGAACCCGGATTTCGGCGAATCGCACACGTGTGTGTTGTTCGGGCAATCGTACGTTTCGAATGGGGCAGCCAGTACACACCTGTCGGATGCCCGCTACTTCGGCGAAAAGATGCGCGCGCGCGCAACGCCCTACACGCAATGGCCGGCGCTGACGGATGCCCAGCGTGCGGGACGTCCGTTGCGCGTGGGCTTTGTTTCGGCGGATCTGCGCAAACATCCGGTCGGCTATTTCTTCGAATCGGTGCTGATGCAGCTCGATCGGGCGCGCATCGAGCCGATTGCGTATTCGAACGCGTTGCACAGCGACGAACTCACGGCGCGCATCAAGCCGCGCTTCGCGCTGTGGCGCCACGTGGCGGAAATGGACGATGCCGCGCTCGCGCAGCGTATCCACGACGATCGCATCGACGTGCTCATCGACCTCTCGGGGCACACGGGACGCAATCGGCTGCCGATGTTCACGTGGCGGCCGGCGCCCGTGCAGGCGAGCTGGCTCGGCTACTTCGCGACGACGGGTCTTGCCGAAATCGACTTCCTCCTGGCCGATCCGCACGTGGTGCCGCCGGGCGAGGAGGGGCAGTACACCGAGCGCATCTGGCGTTTGCCCGACTGCTATTTGTGCTTCACGCTGCCGACCGAGCATGCGACGGTCGCGCCGTTGCCCGCGCTCGCGAACGGGTACGTGACGTTCGGCTGCTTGAACAACCACAAGAAGCTCAACGGCGACGTGCTCGCCGTCTGGTCGCGCATCTTGCAGGCGGTGCCGGGTTCGAAGCTTTTGTTGAAGAACCATCAACTGGGCGAGCCTTCGATTCTGCGCGAAACCTACGCGCGCTTCGCGGCGAAAGGTATCGATGAAACGCGCTTGCTGCTCGAAGGACCATCGGGGCGCGAGCAATATTTCGGCACCTATGGCCGCGTCGACCTCGCACTCGATCCGTTCCCATACCCGGGCGGCACGACGAGTGTAGAAGGGCTGTGGATGGGGGTGCCGGTCCTCACGCGTGCGGGCGATCGCTTCCTCTCGCATCTGGGAGAGTTGGTCGTGAAGAGCGTTGGATTGCACGACTGGATCGCGGCCGACACCGAAGACTACATTGCGCGCGCGATCGCGGCGGCAGCGAATCTGCCCGCGCTATCGGCGCTGCGCGCGGGGCTGCGCGAACGTGTGCTGCGCTCGCCGCTTGCCGATGCACCGCGTTTCGCCGGCCATTGGATGACGGCGATCGAACAGATGTGGCAAACGAAGCTCAAGGAGATCACGCAATGACCGCGGTCGATCAGGGCGCCTTCGCGCTCGTGGAGGACGGCCTCGTCCTCCATCGCAGCGGCCGTCTGACGCAGGCGCGTACCCGTTACGAAGCGGCGCTCGCGCGCATGCCGCGTCATGCCGACGCATTGCACTTGCTCGGCGTCATCGCCATGCAGGAGGAACGCTATGCCGACGCACTCGACTTGATCGGGCGCGCGATCGAAATCAGCCCGCAGGCCATGTTCTTCGATAACTTGGGCAGCGCGCTGCGAGGCTGGGGCAAGCTCGAGGCCGCGGTGGAAAGCTACGAGCAAGCCATCGCGCTCGATCCGAAGCATGTCCGCTCGCACAACAATCTCGGCGTGGTGCTGCAGCAGATGCGCCTGCCGGCCGCTGCGGCAGCGAGCTTTCGCCAGGCGGTGTCGATCGATCCGCAATTTGCCGAAGCGCACAGCAATCTCGGCAATGTGCTGCGTGAACTCGGCGAGGCCGAGACGGCCGAAGCGCATTGTCGTCGTGCGGTCGCTTTGCAGCCGATGTTCGGTGAAGCGCACAACAATCTGGGCAATGCGCTCAAGACGCAGCGCAGGCTGGCCGAGGCGGCGGTTTGTTACGAGCAGGCGCAGCGCTTGTTGCCGCAGGAGCCGCAGGTTGCTTTGAACCTCGGTATCGTCCTGCGCGAGACCGGCGAACACCCGGCGGCGATCGCGGCGTTTCGTCGAGCGATTGCTCTGCGCCCGACATGGGGCGAAGCGTGGAGCAATCTGCTGTTCACGCTGAGCTTTGGGCAGGAGGTTGCGCCGAGCGCGTACTTGAGCGAAGCGCTCGCATTCGGCCGCATGGCGCATGCAACGGCGCGACCGTTCTCCCAGTGGCTCGTCAATCGGATGCCCGGTGCACCGTTGCGTGTCGGCTTCGTGTCCGGGGATTTCCGCACGCATCCGGTCGGGTTCTTTCTCGAAAGCGTGCTCGCGCATTTGGACCCTGCGCGCGTTCAGCTCGTCGCTTACTCGACGCGTCCGTATGAAGACGCCGTCACGCAACGGCTGAAGCCGCGCTTCGCCACGTGGCGCAGCCTGGTTGGCCTGAGCGACGAAGTCGCCGCGACGGCGATACGCAACGACGGCATTCACATTCTGTTCGACATGTCGGGGCACACCGATGCGAACCGTCTGTCGGTGTTCGCTTGGAAGCCGGCGCCGATCCAGGTGAGTTGGATCGGCTACTTCGCATCGACGGGACTTTCGGCCATCGACTATGTGCTTGGCGACCAATGGGTGCTGCCTGACGATGAGGCCGCGCACTTCATCGAGCGGCCCTGGCGGCTGCCTCACGGTTACTTGTGCTTTACGCCGCCCGAGCCGGCTGTGCCGGTGGACGCAGCGGCATTGAACGATACGAGTCGCCCACTGACGTTCGGCTGCTTCAGCGATCTCGTGAAGGTCAACGACGGCGTGGTGGCCGTCTGGTCGCGCATCTTGCGTGCGGTGCCGGGGGCGCGGTTGTTTCTGAAGGCGCAGCAGCTCGCCGACGAAGCTCAGCGCACGGCGACGATCGCGCGCTTTGCCGCACACGGCATCGCCGCCGATCGACTCTCGATGGAAGGGCCATCGCCGCGAGAAGACTATTTGGCCGCTTACAACCGGGTGGACATTTCGTTGAGCCCGTTCCCGTACCCGGGTGGCACGACGACGGCGGAAAGTCTCTGGATGGGGGTGCCGGTGTTATGCCGCCACGGCGATCGTTTTCTCGGACACTTGTGCGAAAGCGTGGTTCAGAGTGTCGAACTCGGCGATTGGATCGCGCGCGATGACGACGACTATGTGGCCAAGGCCGTGGCGTTCGCGAACGATCGACCGGCATTGGCCGCGTTGCGCGGCGGATTGCGCACGCGCATGGCGAACTCGTCGCTATGTCGGCCGGATCGATTCGCCCGCACGCTCGAGGCGCAATTCGATGCGATGTGGCGCAAGCAGACGGGCGGCGTCGAGCCGACTTGATCGTGCTCGATCGCGTCGGTACGGAATGGATCGCGAACGCCGGTCCGTTCGGGCCGGCATCGATTCGACGGCGTAGCAAGCCGGTGAGGACCGATTGGCAGTTCTACATCCCGTTGGCCCGCCGCGCGGTCTCCAACAGCGTATTGCACACTTGTTGGAAGATCTTCAAATAGTTCTGGCTACCCTGCTCGATCGCAGCGGTCTTCAGTGCATCGAGCACGAGCAGATCGGCCGGATAGGGGCTTACGATCGAACCCGACATCGGCAGGCGCATCGGGTCGAAGTGCCGCACGCGCCAATGCCGCTCGCCGAGCAGCAGGAGCGAGACAATGCGCTCCTGCACGAACACCTTCGCGGGCACTAATCCGTTCCCATAGGGAATCGAACTGTTGAGCAACTGCGCGAGCCCGCTCGAGCCGGCCTCCGCCACCGCGAACAACACTTCGTTCACCGCCAACCAACGCCGCCAAAAAGGAGGCGTCGCGACGAAGTAGTTGCAAAAGATCATATGGCGCGAATCCATCACGGCGTTGTGCGGATCCACACCGGGCGCGACGAATGCGACCGCTTGCTCGAACACGGGCCAACTGTTCGCGTGGTTGGTGGCCGCCTGATCGAACACGTTCAGATGCACCGCTCCTTGATCGAAGAACGGCGAGAAACCGATGACGTCGACGTCGCGCGGCACCGTGGCGATAAACGCATTGACCGCAGCCGAATCGAGCGTCGTCTTCTTGCCGAACTTCGGCGAAAAGAAGCCGTATAGCGTGTTTTCGTCGAGCTTGTTGTTTTGAAGAAACGTGCGCATCGGCCAATACTCACGCCAATCCGGCCGCTGGCCGCAGTTGTCGAGCGGGATGAAGCCGGGATCGAGCTGCTGGCGCGTCTCCTCCGAATAGAAGATCTGACGTATTTCGACGCGCCGGGGGCCGGCGGGAATGCTCGACGGGTGCATGAACGAATCTCGATCGATTGAATGTAGCCCTGCTCGCGTCCGTTGCGGACACAAGGTGGCGAGTAGACAGTGTGCCCGCTCCCGCGGGTAGTGCGTTCCCCGAAAAGCGCGTCAATCAGGGCTCAATTTGTGCGGTGTATGACAAGGCCACATGGATGACAACGATAACGGCCGCGGCACACGCAAGCTGCGAGACAAGCATGAGCGCCTGCAAAAAACAAAGCCGCATCGCTGCGGCTTCGAGGGTGACGCACCGCGTTCGCTGCATGCGGTTGTTCTTCGTTATTTCGTCGCGCACCTCGGCGCCCGCTTAGCGAATTTGCCCGGTCGAGAGATACTGACGGGCCGCGGATACGCGTTGCCGTGCATCGGTGTGACTCGCCACAATCGCGTCGCGCGCCGCCGAAGCTTTACCCGCGATCGATTCGTTCATCGCCATGATCTCGCGAATGATCGCGAGATCTTCGGCCGTTTGCTCGCGCTGGAGCGACATCAACAGCGGCGAGCGCTCCTCCGCAAGATCGGCGGCGAAGGTGAAATCGCCCGCATCGAGTGCGGCGACGAGCGTGCGCGTCAGCTCGTAGGCGCGTGTCAGCGATTCGTTCGACATATCGGCGAACTCCCGTTTCTATGCTTTGACTACTTCTTGTTAATCGTACCGGCCGCACCGTTGCCGCCGAACAGTTGGTTCAGATACGTCGTGTTGCTTTGCGTTTGCGACATGATCGTATTGAGCTGCGTAAACTCGGCTTGATACTGCGACGTCAACTGAGATTGATAGGCCGACAGGCTTTGTTGCGCTTGCTGCTGCGTCGTCAAGTCCGATTGGAGTGTCGAATCGCGCTGAGCGATCTGGCCCGTCACCGCGGTGGTGTACGAGCTGATGAACGAACTCAACTGCTCGCCGATCCCGTTCGTACCGTTGAAGGTGTTCGACACCATCGAAGGCGTTGCCGCGAGCGTGGACTGCAGCGTCGAAGACGAGAACGTGACCGTCCCGTCGTCGTTCAAGTTCACGCCGAGTTGTGCAAGGCTGTAGGTGCTACCGCCCACGGTAACGCCGCTCGCCATAATCGACGCGATGCCGTTGACGGCCGAATTCGTCATTGCATCGCCGAGCAACGGGCCTGCGGTATTGGTGGTCGAATTGAAGGAACTCAGCGATTGCACCGTCGAGACCCACGAATTGTAGGCCGTCGCGAAGTTGCCGACGGCGGTCACGATAGACGACGTGCTGGTTGCGACGGACAGCGTTTGCGTGGTGCCGACGGCGGCCGACGTCAGGCTCAGCGTCACCCCGGACATCGCGGTCGTAACGTTGTTGCTCGCGCTATCGACCGCGGTTCCGCTGACTGTCAGCTTAGCGTCTTGACCGGCCGTCACCTGAGTGAAATTGGCCGTGGCCATGCCGGCATCGACAGTCGGGTCCGCGCTGACGGTCACGGTGTTAGCCGCGCCCGTCTGCGTCGAGGTCAGCACGAGGTGTTGGCCGTCGGTACCGGTGACGACGGAGGCCGTGACGCCGGGGTTATTCGTCGCGCTGTTGATCGCCGATGCGATGCCCGAGAGCGTGTTGTTCGACGAAGTGAGCGCGACCGTCATCGTGGTCGAGCCGACGGTGATGTTCAGGTTGCCTGTGCCGAGCGTCGCGTTAGCGGCGTAGGCTTTAGACGAAATCTGGTTCGCGGTAGCGATCTGTTGCACGCTGACCGAATACGAGCCCGCGGCGGCGCCGGTGCTGGTCGTGGCCGTGATGCCCGTGCCGCTCATCGTGGCCGAAAGCTGCGAGAAGATGCTGCCGTCGGAGAGCCCGCTGAGCGAATTCAGCAAATTGGACATCGACGATTGCAGCGTACCGAGCGCGGACAACTGCGTGTTGTCGCTGTTCACGGCAACGGCGATTGTCTGCGATTGCGCGGCGGTGGCGCCGGTCACGAGCGCCGAGACAAGCGTGTTCACATCGAGCTGCGAGTTCGTGACCCCGCTCAGAATGGACTGTGCCGCTTGCTGAAGAATTGAACTGCTCGAAGGTACGGTACTCATGCCAGGCTCCCTGCGATGCCGCGCGATGATCGATCAAGAACGAGGCCGCTCACGAAAGGGACCGGCCGACTACCAATGCGTAGCGGGAGGCATGCCTCCCGCTGCGTCTTCTTCATGTTGCCGGGCTCTTGCGAGGCGCAAGCGCCGAAGGAGCCCGGCCGCGCGGCGAGAGCGAACCGCCTCTCGCCGCTCACGCTCTTACTGGAGGAGCTTGAGCACTTGTTGCGGCAGCGAGTTCGCTTGCGCGAGCACCGAGATACCGGCTTGTTGCAGCACTTGCGCCTTCGACAGGTTCGCCGTTTCTTGCGCGAAGTTCGCGTCCATGATCTGCGATTGAGCGGCCGACAGGTTCGTCGATTCCGTTTGCGTGTTCGAGATCGCGGCCGAGAAGGTGTTCTGCGTTGCACCCAGCGTTGCTTGGAAGTTGTTCACTTGCGAGAGCGCTGCGTCGATCGCCGTGATCGCGTTTTGCGCGCCCGACGTCGTCGAGATGTCCACGCCCGACACGCCCAGGCCGGTCGTATTCCACGTCGTCGCACCGAAGTTCGCCGTCAGCGTTTGGTTCGCGTTCGCGCCGATTTGGAAGTTCACGCTGCCGAGGCCACCCAACACAGCTTGGCCGTTGAACGTGGTTTGCGTTTCGACGCGGTTAATTTCCGTCAGACGCGTCGTCACTTCCGTTTGCAGGTTCGCTTGAGCGGCCGTGCCGAGCGAGCCGTCGCCCGATTCGACTGCGAGCTGGCGGATACGCTGCAGGTTGGCAACGGTCGACGAGATGGCGCCCGAAGCGGTTTGCACCATCGAGATACCATCGTTGGCGTTCGACACGCCTTGGTTCAGCGCGTTGATGGCGGCGGTTTGCGTCGTGGCGATCGCCAGGCCGGCAGCGTCGTCGGCTGCGGTGTTGATACGCTTGCCCGACGACAGGCGGTTGATGGCTTGCG
>NZ_JBQCIV010000105.1:0-22726 GCF_051953405.1 Trinickia sp.
GGCCAAGCAGCTTCAGCCGTCGGTCGTCAAGCTGCTGGACGACTACGTCCACGACAGCCGCATCTGGTTCCGCGTGCCTTGGTTCCATGAGTACGCGCCAGGCGGCTACGGCTGGCCTCGCGTCTTCTTCGAAGGCGGCAAAAAGCGCATCGCCTATTTGGGTCTCGCCGCCGAATCCGAACGGCTCGCGGTGGGCACCAAGCGCGAGGATCCGTGGGAAGCCAAGACAGCATAAGAGACAACTCGATGCAGCAGCGTTTTCAGCAATTCGCTTTGATCGACGGCGCCGCAAGCCCCGCCGAACTCGCGCCGTTACTGGAGCGATCCGGCACGCCGTTCGTTTCGCTTTACGAGGGGCTGCCCGAAGAACAACTTGGGCCCGCTTCGCTGTTTCTGGCCCGGATGGATGATCCGGAGGCAACCTGGGTCGACGAACTGAACGAGATCGACCTTCATTTTCCGTGCCTCACGCTGATTTGGAGCCATGTCGGCCTGCCCGATCTCGCGACGCACCTGCGTGCGTTTCTCTTTGCGGGGATCGGCGATGGGATGACCGCGATGGTCCGATTCTTCGATCCCCGCAACACGGGCGCGGTGCTCGAATTGTGGGGCGAAGAAATTCGCAATCTGTTCCTAGCGCCGATCGCGCAGCTCAGTTATCGCGGGCGTCACGATGCATGGCAGACGGTCCAAAATCGCGACGCCGATTCGTCCGAACCGGGCCGAATTTCACGGTCGGTCGTGATCGAACTCGCCCAGAGCGATATCGACCGGTTCATGGCGCATTCGGAGCCCGATGAATTGATGGCCTCGTTGATCGACCTCGGGCATATCGATCACACGCTCCCCTATCGGAGCCGCTTTGTCGATTTCGAACCTCGATACGGGAGCGCTTGCGAGTGGGGGTTCACCGACCCCCGCGACCGTCTCGCCTATTGCGACTACTCGTACCGCTACGGGCCCGACTTCGATCGGCATCCGAAGGTGCGGGAGGCGCTGACGCAGCGCCGCCAAACAGGTGGGTCGTTCGATGCGGCGGTGGACCGGATACCGGGTTCGGTCTGGAGTGAACTGAAGCGCCCAAGCGCTGCCTAGTGCCGCGCAACGATCGTCAACGCTCACTGGTACCGACAAGGAAAATTCGACATGCCGCTCAAAATCATCGTGGTCGGCGATACGACTTCGCACGGGGGCCGGGTTATCTCCGGCTCGGAAACGCATACGATCGGCGGCCGGCAAATCGCCCGCCTGGACGATCTCGTCGATTGTCCCGAGAAATATCCGGACGGTCGTCCGCATGGTGTCAATCGAATCGTCGAAGCGCACCCGACGTTCACCATCGGCAACCGGCGTGTGGCCATGCACGGCCATCGAACCGAGTGCGGCTGCACGCTCATCGGCAGCGTCACGGCGGAGGCGGGCGGCTAGTGCGCGATCGACGTCTATTGCTTCATAGCGCCAACCGCGGCGCCACATACGCGCCATAGTCCGGCCCCACGCCCCACGACGACACGGGAATCCGGTACCCGCCGACAAAATGCCCTTCGATGTACTTCTGGTTGTCGCCGTACGACCCGTCGACGTAAAACGCGGCGAACGCGATCACCGGCACATAGCTGTGCGTATCGATCTGCGTCGCAACGGGCACGACGATCGTGACGCCGACCGGCACATCGCTGTAGATCGTCGTCTTCACGCCAGGCTCGATCCAGATGTTGTCGCCGATCGAAATCGGCCCCGAATTGCCCGACGCGATCAACCCGCGCACGGTCGGCACGTCGTTCGCGTTGGTGAGGAACGACGTCCATTGACCGGCCTGGCAGGTACCGCTGTTGGGTGCATTGCCGAGCTGAATCTCGTAAGGCTGGCCCGTCGAAGGGTCGATCATCGGCTCGTTCGTTTGCGAATTCCAATATTGATCGAGCACGCATTGATCGACGACCATCGGAAAGAGGCCCCCCGCGCCGACGGTGGACGGCGCGGCGGCCACAGCCACGGCGGTCGCGCTCGCCGGTGTCGTGAGGTAGTCGAGAAAACCGCCGAGCAGCAACGATACGGCGCCGCCGTTGGTGCTGGCGTTACGCGTCACCGTGACCTGCACGGCGGGGACATCGTAGTTGCCGGGCGAGATCGTCTGCGCCTCTAGTGTCGACGGCGAACCAGTGAGGTTCCAATAACCGGTTTGTACGCTCGCACTCGTCAACGTGACGCCGTCGGATCGGTTCAGCGATACCGCGGCATTCGTCGCGCTGGCCGCATCGGGCCAGTCGGGCCCGCTGCCGCCCCCGAGCAGCTTGGCGGCACCGGCGAGCGCCGCCGCATCCGCCGCGTTCTGAAGTTCGCTGCGCGCGGTCGTGACACGAGGCATGTCCACGGCGAAGGCGCCGAAGGTCAGCAAGACCGGGACGGTCAACACGAACCACAGCGGCACCGAGCCGCGCTGCCTGCGCGGCGAAGCACTGCGCCCCGGTGCGTACGGCGAACGCCTATTCATAGTTCATCACGGTCGTCGCACTCACGGTAACGGGCCCCGTCAACGCGCTCATCGCCGAGCCGAGCACGAGCCCTTCGTAGGTGTAGGTGACCGTCACCGAAAGCGGACTGCCCGGCGAAGTGCCCGACGCCTGCGTCACGCTGACCGTCGGGGTCGTGGCTGTGCCCCCCGTCACGAGGCTGTTTTGCGTATAGGCGAGGGCGATATTGGCTACGTCGCTTGCCGCCATCTGCGGCACCCGCACCACTACGCCCGCGCGCGCCGCTTCGCGGCTGGCATTCGTAATGACGGCCTTGTCGCACAGCAATAAGCTCGTATCGACGATGCCGAACAGCACCGTCATCAAAAACGGGAAGACGAGCACGAACTCGAGCGCCGCGACGCCGCGTTCGTCGGAGGCGAGGCGGGCGAGTCGCGCGAGCCGGTTCATTCCAGCGCTCCGGTCGCGGCGCTCGGTTCGGACGGCACGCGCTCGACGCGCGCGGTATCGCCGCTAGGCGTTGCGCTTGCGTGCGCTTGAGCACCGGACGGTGTCGGCGCCGCTGCCGGATCCGCCCAGCGCGCCCGCAAGTTTTGATAGAAGCGCAGATTGTCTTCGGCCGACGCCTCGGGCAGATCGGTCGTGAGGATCCGCTTGGCCGCCTCGCCGTTGCCCAGTACGCCATAGGCCAGCGCGAGGTTTTGGCGCGCTTGGGCGGGCGCATCGGGCAAACCGGCCACATCGAGTAACACATTCGCGCCTTCGCGGGCGTGGCGGTCGAGAATGAGCGATAGGCCTAGATCGGTTTTCAGCCCCTGCACCTCCGGATGCCGGGCGAGTGCCGCGCGATAGACGGCCTGCGCCTTCGCATGCTCGCCTTGCAGATCCAGCGCCGCGCCGAGGCCTTCGGCGACCGTGGCGTTATCGGGGTGCGACTGCAGCAGACGGCGATAGCGGGCGACGGCATCGTCCAAGCGGCGCTCGCGCAGCGCCACGCGCGCCAGCCCGAGCTGCGCGCGCGGATCGTCGGGCGCCGCCGCCGCGACTTGGCCGTAGAGCACGCCGGCCCGCGGCAGATCGCCCGTTTGATAAATGGCGTCGGCCAGCCCGAGTTCCGCCGGCAGCGAATGCGGATCGGCTTTCAGCGTGCGCTCGAACAGGGAAATCGCGAGCGCGGTGTCGCCGCTATCGAGCGCGCTTTCGGCGATGCGCAGATCGGTGCGCTTGTCGGCCCCGCGCTCGGACATGACGGGGCGCGTTTGCACCTGCGGTTCGTTCGCGCAGCCGGCCAACAAGCCGTTGCTCAGCGCGCAAGCGGCCAGGACAGCGACGAGTCGACGTCGCGAGGGCAAGTTGATTGGATTCATGAAACCTCCGACGGTCGAAGCGACCGGCAATCCATTCGATTCGATTCAATGCTGATGAAACACCGCGATGAGCCGGATGACGGCCGGCCCCGCCGCGATCAATGCAACGGTCGGCATGATGAAGAGCATCATCGGCAGCGTCATCTTCGGCGCGAGCTTCGCGGCTTTTTCCTCGAGCGCGATGATTTGCATCGAGCGCTCGGTGCGAGACAGCATCCGCAGCGACTGCGTGATCGGCGTGCCGTACTGTTGCGACTGCACGAGCGTCGTCACGAGCGCGCGCATCGAGGTCAGCCCGATACGGGCCGCCATCGCATTGAGCGCGGCCGCGCTGTCGCCGCCGATCTGCAACTGGTCGGCCGTCACCGACAATTCGTCGGCAAGCGGCGGACAGATCGTTCGCAACTCGGCGGCCACGCGTTTGATCGCGACGACGAGGCTGTTGCCCGCGTTCGTGCAAATCACGAGCAGGTCGAGCGCGTCGGGCAGCGCGGCCGAAATCGCGCGCTGGCGGCGCTTGATCGTGTACCCGAGGACGAACTCGGGCAGCATCATGCCGATGACGAAGGCGGCGGCCATCGCGAGCAGCCGCAGCACAAAGTAGCCGCCAATCCGCGGCAGATGCGGTGCCAGCACGATCGCGCCGAGTGCGACGCACGCGCCGCACACGATTTTCAGTCCCGCGAGAATCGAAACGGCGCGCGGCTCGCGGAAGCCGGCGCTGGCCAGCCGCATCGCGAGCTTGCCGCGCTCGGCGGCATCGATGATCGGCATCCGCTCGCCGATGCTCGCGACCTTATGCGCGAGCTGTTGCGGCACGTTGCGTTCCTGTCCTGGCGCGCTCGCCCGCGTGACGGCAAGCCGCGCGCGCTGTGCAATACGAGAACGCACGCCGCGCCCATGCATCACGAGCCATACCGTGGCGCCGGCCAACAGCGCGACGAGCGCTAGATTCGTCCAAATGTCGGTCGCATTCATCGCGAGGTATCCAAGTTGGCGATCTTTCGGATCAAGGACAGTCCGATCGTCAGCAGCACCGCCGCGAGCACGAGCATCTTGTGACCCGCGCGCGTGTTGAACAGCAGGGAGATGTACGGGCGATTGACGAGATAGAGAAAGCCCATGATGAAGAACGGCACGCCGGAAATGATCTTGCTCGAGATGCGGCCTTCCGCCGTGAGCGCTTTCGTCTTCGCGCGAATGTCGCGGCGTGTGCGCACGATGCCGGCGAGATTCTCGAGCGTCTCGGCCAGATTGCCGCCCGTTTCGCGTTGCAAGACCAGACAGACGGCGAAGAAGGAAAAATCGGCGAGCTGCAACCGCTCGGCCGCTCGTTCGAGTACGTCCTTCACTTCGGCGCCCACGAGCAAGGCGTCGCCCATGGTGCGGAACGTCGAGCGCACCGGCTCCTCGCTTTCGACGCCGGCCGTACAAATGGCCTGCACGGCCGGAATGCCGGCGCGCACCGCGCGAATGATGAGATCGAGCGTGTCGGGAAACACGGCCAGAAAGCGTTGCTTGAAGCGCGCGATGATGAACAGGTACGTGGCGCGCACGGCGATGAGCGCATCGACGAGCGCGCCGAGCACGCGCGACCAGAACGGTAGCCCCGCGAGCGAGGCGGCGACGAACGAGGCGAGGCCCGCCAAGACCGCCACGATAATGATCTTGCGCACGCCCGAGCGGCCCGCGATCGTTTCGATGCGTTGCTGCTTCGCGCGCAGCCACGCTTGCCACGCGGGCTCGTTGCCCGAGCGCCGATCGAGGCTGACGAGCGGGTGCAACGGTTTGTCGCGTCGCGCGGCGGCGGATGCGCTGGCGCTGCCCGTGCGCACGTCGCGCAGTGCCGTGACGCGTCGAGCGATGCGTTGGGCGGGTTGCTTGCGCGTCATCTCGCGCAGCGCGCGCACGATCAGTCCCGCGACGACGATCGCGAAGAAGCCCCCCCCTGCAACGACGTCGGCGGGCGTCACGATTGCATCGCTCCGATCAACTGTTCTTCGAGGCCGTAGTAGGCCGCTCGCTGCGCGAAAGCCGGGCGCAGCGAGGACGATTCGAACGTGCCTTGCACTTGTTCTTCGTAGGCGCTGGCATTGAATCGGTAGGCGAACAGGTCTTGCGTGATGACGATGTCGCCCTCCATACCCGATATTTCGGTGACGCGCGTCACACGCCGCATCCCGTCGCGCATCCGCTCGATCTGCAAAATCATATGGACGGCGCTCGCGATCTGCCGGCGAATCGAGACGAGCGGCAAGTTGCCGTTGGCCATCATCACCATGCTCTCGAGCCGCGTGATGGCATCGCGCGGCGTATTGGCGTGGATCGTCGTCATCGATCCGTCGTGGCCCGTGTTCATCGCTTGCAGCACGTCGAACGCTTCGGTGCCGCGCGTCTCGCCGAGGATGATCCGGTCGGGCCGCATCCGCAGTGCGTTTCGCACGAGATCGCGCTGCGAGATGCCGCCCAGTCCTTCGCTGTTCTCGGGGCGTGTCTCGAGACTCACGACGTGCGGCTGCTGAAGCTGCAGCTCCGCCGCATCCTCGATCGTCACGACGCGCTCGTGCGGATCGATGAAGTTCGACAGCGCGTTGAGCAGCGTGGTCTTGCCCGATCCCGTGCCGCCCGAGATCACGATGTTCAAGCGGCAGGCGCTGGCGATGCGCAGCACTTCCACCATCGCCGGCGAGATGTTGCCCTGCTGCGCCATGCGCGCGAGCGTGATGTTGCGCTTGGCGAACTTGCGAATCGAGATCGATGCGCCGCGCAGGGCGATCGGCGGCAACACGACGTTGACGCGGCTGCCGTCCGCCAAGCGCGCGTCCACAAGCGGGCTGCTTTCGTCGACACGCCGCCCGACGGCCGCCGCGATCCGCTGCGCGACGTTGATCACGTGCGCATTGTCGCGAAACTTCAGCGGCGTGAGTTCGAGCCGCCCGCTGCGTTCGACATAGACTTGATCGGGACCGTTGACCAGAATGTCGGTGACTTTTTCGTCGGCGAGCAACGGCTCGATCGGTCCGACGCCGAACATGTCGTTGAGCATTTCGTCGACGATGAGCGCTTGCTCGGCCAACGTGATCGTCATGCGTTCGCGCGCGATCGTTTCCGCGGCGATCTGCTCGATGCCTTCGCGCACCTGCGCGCGCGACATCATCAGCGCCGCCGACATATTCATCGACGAAAACACGGCCGCGCGGATCGTCTTGAACATGTCCGAACGGATCAGCGCTTCGTGGCGATCGGCCGGCAGCGGCGTGGCGGCGTCGCTCGCGTGCGGGGGCGCCTCGGGCTTGGCGTTTGCGGCGTTCGGCACCGTGGTCGCGATGGGCGCCGTTGTCGCGTTAGTTGTGTTTGTTACGTTTGTTGCGTTGGTCGCCTTGGTTCCGTTCGCCGCGTTCGCCGCGTTTATTGCCGCATCCGATCCATTGCCGGCCGCGCTAGCGGGCGGGCTCGCGCTCGCGCCGGCTCGGCTCGGCGCATCGGCGTGCGCGCCATGTCCCGCGGCCGGCGCTAGCGGCGCGAACGAGGGCGCGTTGCTGCGGCGTCCGAACATCATGCTGCGCTCCGCTTACGCAGCACGCGCGCGTACCACGGACGAGGGGCGACGACATCCGGCGCCTCCGAGCCCGTGATGGCGTCGGCGAGCGAGACGACTGCGCGTGCGAAGGCCGAGTGCTTGCCTTCGCCGATCGCTTCGCCGAGGTTTTCGGCGACGGCGAGCGTTTGCGGCTCATAGGGAAACTCATGCACCGACGCGCGGCCGAGCGCATGCACGAAATCGGCCTGGGCCACGCGCCCGCGCACGGGCTGTTGGGCATTGTTGAGCAGCACGGACACCGCGGCGTCGGCCGGGCGGCCTTCGGCGAAGCGACAGAGCCGAGCCGTTTCGCGCGCCGCGTGCACGGAACGATCGGCGACGACGTGAATCGTCTCGCACGCATCGAGCGTTTCGTCGACGAAGCCGCCCGCGCGTTGCGGCACGTCGAGCACGACATAGTGGAAGTGATGCTTGAGCGCGGCGACGAGTTCGGCGACGGTACCCGCACGCAGTGCGAGCGGCTGCTCGTAGGGAAGCTCGGCGGCGAACACGAACAGCCGATCGCTTTGCGCGACGGCGGTTTGGTGGATGAGCTGCTGATCGAGCCGGTGCGTGTGTTGCAGCAGTTCGGCGAGGCCGTTGCCCGCGGCGATGCCGAGCATCGATGCCGCCGCGCCGCCATGCAAGTCGAGGTCGACGTAGGCGATGCGCCGGCGCGTCTTGTCGGCAAGATGGCGCGCGAGCGCCGTGGCGATCGTCGTGACGCCCACGCCGCCGCGCGAGCCGATGAATCCGATCGCCTTACCCGCGCGCGCCGACGTGCTCGGATCGCTGGCGGCCATCGCACGTTGCACGAGTTCGACGGTCAGCGGCTTGACGAGATAGTCTTGCACGCCCATGCGCAGCAGCGAGCGGAACAGGCCCACGTCGTTGCGATCGCCGACCACCACCACGCTGACCGACGGATCGACCACTTCCGCGAGTCGCATCAATTCGGACACGGGCATCGACGCGCCCGACACGTCGACCAGCAGATGCCGCGGCGAGTGAGGCAGGCCGCGCATCAACTCGATGGCGTCGTCGATACCGCCGCGTGCGACATAGGCGTGTCCGATGCCCTGATCGAGCATGAGATTTTTAATGACCTCTTCGCTGCTGGCATCGGCCACGACGGCGATGATGCGGTCGGTCGCGAGCGGCTGTGCACGGCGGTTGGCGGAACGTAGCTCGAAGGCACCCATGGCGGCTCGCTCCTTAATGCGCGACCGACGTCGTCGTCGACGTCGGATTGAGCGGTTGCGTCCGCCCTTCGTCGTAAGCGCGCACCGCGCTCGCGCCGAGCGCGGCGTCCGCGCCGGCATAGGGCAGCGGGGCGACGAGATCGGCCGGCCGCGCGAGCATGGCCGCGAGGTTCGAATACGTGGCGCAGCCGAATTCGACGCCGGGACGGCCTCGGCCCGCATCGATCATGTGCGACGGCTGATTCAATTGGACGCATTGCGGCGGGATGGCGCGGCCGCCGTCTTGCGCGCTGAAGCCGATCACGGTGTCGTCGGGCATGCCGAGCGGCGGGTGCTCGGACATGCAGGCCGAGAGTCCGAAGAGCACGGCGAAGAGCGTCGCGAAGCACGTCGCGCTCGAAGCAAGGTGGCGGAATGAGCGATTGCGCATGGTTCGGCTCCCATTCAATAGACGAAGCCGGCCGCGCCGACGAGGCGGGGCGCGTCGCCGGCGAGCGGATCGAGACCTAGGGCGCGTTGCAGTGCGTACTCGACGTCGCTGCTCGGGCGCGTGACGCTATCGAGTGCGTCGTGCAGTTGACCCGGGCCGACGGGCTGCACGATGTAAGGCGTCACGATGACGACGACTTCCGTCTTGTTGTTCAGATAATCCTTCGACGAGAACAGCTTGCCGAGCACGGGCAGCCGCCCGAGTCCGGGCAATTGCGAGAGCACGTCGCTGCTCTTGCTCTGCAACAGGCCCCCGATCGCGAAGCTTTGTCCGCTCGAGAGTTCGACCGTGGTCGAGACGCGGCGCACGGTCAGCGCCGGCACTTTGATCGATCCCGTCGTCACGCTGTTGGTCGGGTCGATTTCGCTGACTTCCGGCCGGACTTTGAGACTGATTCGGTTGTTAGCGAGTACCGTCGGCGTGAAATCGAGCGAGACGCCGTACGGTTTGAATTCGATCGTGATCGCGCCGGTCGTATCCTGCGCGACGGGAATCGGAAACTCGCCGCCGGCGAGGAAGCTGGCGGTTTGGCCCGACATCGCCGTGAGATTGGGCTCCGCGAGCATCGTGATCAAGCCTTCTTGATCGAGTGCGTCGAGTACGCCGTCGATGGAGAAATGCGAGGTATGAAAGCCGCCTTCCACCGAGAACGCGCCGGACGGGGCGAGGTTGAACAGCTTCGACGTCGGATCGATGAACGCGCGGCCGTTGAACAGCCCCCCGACGAAGTTGCCGGCGGTGCCGAGCGAACTCCAGTTGATCCCTAGCTGCTGCGTGATGTTGCGATCGACTTCGGTGATGCGCACGCGCAGATGGACTTGAATCGGCTGCGCAAGTGTGAGGCGGTTCACGAGCGCTTCCTGATCGTGCAGGTACGGCTTGAGCGTTTGCACGACCGCGTCCGCGTCGGCCGCGCTCGGTACGCGTCCGCTGACCATCAACGAACCGGGCGCGCTGGCGACCGTCAGGCGCCACTGCGGAAAACGCGCATCGAGCAGGCGCTGAATCGATGCGGTGTCCAGCGCGACGATAATCGTTTTGCGAAGAATGGGGCGGTTGTTGGCGCCGAGCGCGAACAAGGTCGTCGTGCCGGCCTTTTTGCCCAGCACGAACACCGTTTTCGGGGTCGGCACGTGGACGTCCGCGACATCGGGGTCGGCCACGAACACCGCCACGGCCGCTTCGGGCAATTGCACCATCGCCCCGCCGCCGGCCGGTACCGTCAGCAGCGTGTCGTTGCTCATTGCGCCGCTCGTTGCGTTGCTCTGGGCGAACGCAGCGCTCGGGCAAAGCATCGCAGCGGTCAAGACGAGACCGGCGAAGGCGGCCAGCGCGCGGCGCAGTGCGGCGCGGTCGAGGCCTAGAACAAAACGAATGACGTCCATCATCGAGCAATCCTATGCAGCAGGACGAGCGGCCGGGGCCGGCGTGGCAGGTGCGGCGGGCGCCGATTCGGGCGCCGACGGCGGAGCGCCGCTCGGCAACGGCGGCAGCGGTCCGGTCATGTTGATTTGCAGTCCCAGCGAGCGGGTGGCGAGCGAATCGCTCTGTTTGGAGCCGCGGTAGATCACGACCGATTGTTCGCTCGGGCTCGCGTGCCGGGCGACGGAATGCGCCGCGGGTTGCGGCGCGGGCGCCAGCGTGCGAAGTCCGCGCGAAACGTCGCGGGCCCAAACCGGTTCGCTCTGGGGCTCGATCACGTCCTCGGCTTGGGACGCGTTCCGATCACGGGTGGCGAAGCTGCGTAGCGCCAACGAAAGCGAGCCGAGGTGTGCCGCCACCGTGACGACTTCCGCGCTGCGCGGCGTGACCTCGAACGTGACGGTGCGCGCGCGCGAGTTGGCCTCGCTCGGCTTTTTATCGTCGTCCTTGGGCCGCGTGAACGCCGTGCCGACGGCGAGCACGCGGACGCGCTCGGCGATCGTTTCGGCTTCGACCGTCTTGTCGGCCGAACTCGTCGCACCGGGCGACGTGGCAATCTGTTGAGTCAGGAGGACATCGACATAGTCGCCCGGCTGGATCAGCCCGGCGTTGCCGGAGACGTCGTCGATCGCGACCGAGATCGCGCGCATGCCGGGTTTGAGCGCCGCCGCGAGAAACCCGGGCGAGTTCGGCGAGATCACATCGGCCGGCCCGAGCGGCGTGCCGGCATGGACGGCGTGGCGCAGCAGATCGCCCTTGAGATCGGCTTCGTCGGGCTGGCCTTCGACGAGCGCACCCGTGGGTGCGTCGGCGCGCGGCACGCTTTTCCACACGAGGTCGCTATCGCGCAGCAGCAGGCCGTCGGGCAAGTCCGCGGCCGCAGCGCGAATGCGCACCATGGCCGCGGGCTTGGCCGGGCCGGGACGCGAGGCCGCGACATACAGCGCGCGCAAGACGAACGCGCCGATGGCGGCGACGACGATCAAGCCCGCGAGTTTGAGAATGTTTTGCATGGCGACGGCGTTCCGTTAGATGAGCCGCACAGGGATCGAAAGCGACCAGGCCGCGATATGCGGCGGCGATACGACGTAGGCATGCACGAGCGGCAGCCATACCGCCGCCGCGCCGCCTACGGCGAGCGCAACGCCATACGGCACGCCGCGCGCGGGCGCGAGCCATCCGGGCGCAGTGGCGCGAGCGCGATGGCGCTGCATCCGGCCGATGGCCATCTGCGCCAGGCCCAGCATCAATCCGATCAACGAAACGATGAAAAAGACAGTTGTCGCGAAAGCGGGGCCGCTCCACAAAAACACGGCGCCGACGAGCTTGGCGTCGCCGCCGCCGAGCCATCCGAAACGAAACAGGGCGGCCGCGAGCACCAATGCCGCGAGGCCCATCGCCACATGGGTCGCAAGCCCAGTGCGATCGACCCCGGCGATCCAAGCTTGCGCGAAATACAGGGCGGCGAATGCCGCGACGATCGCATTGGGCAATCGCCGCCGGCGTAAGTCGGAGACAGCTAACGTGGCCAAGAGCGCGCAAGCGAGGGCATGGACCGAGAACATAGGGGTTGCCTTTCGATCTACTGGCGCCGGCGCCGGCAGGACGACTCGTTCGGCGGGATCGCCGAACGAGTTCAGTCGGCACGCATTAATGACCGTTCGTCTGAACGCTCGTGACGTGCGTGATCATGTTGCTGAACAGGGCCGGTAGACCGGTGTTGCCACCGAAGATCAAACCGGCCGCGGCAACGGCCACGACGACGATGCCAGCGAGAACCGAGTATTCGAGTGCGCTGACGCCGCGCTCGTCGCGCGAAAGGGACCGTAGGAAATGCAACATATTAGGACTCCTCAATAAAAGACGAAGGGGGCCAATCGGCCACACTCGCAACGGGGGCGGGAAACGAAGTGCTCCCAAATTTGTTTACGGCAATCGTTTGCGCGGATTTAGGCTGGTTCGTAGGATCCCTAAATTTTTCGCGCGGGAATGCTTCATCGGAACAATTCGGGTGCGCTTCGCGTATCGGCCGATCGCTAGGCGGGACAAGGGTTTGCGGCACCGTGGGGGCCGGCGGGACGAATCGTATGATGTAACGGATCTAGGCGTAAACGATAGTCAGGTCTACTAAGAATCGTATCAATGCGATGAATGCGATGAAATGCGCAAGAAGGCAGTGTGCCCAGGACCGGAAGCGCCAATAGATAGATCGCAGAGATCGCAGGCATCGCAGGCATCGCGGGATCGCGGGATCGCGGGATCGCGGGATCGCGGGATCGCGGGATCGCGGGATCGCGGGATCGCGGGATCGCGGGATCGCGGGATCGCGGGATGCGGGATGCGGGGACGCGGGGACGCGCAAACGCGAAGGGCGCGCGGCAAGTCTGGTCGACTCGGTGCACGCCTCTAGCGGAAGGGCCGTCATGCGACGGCTGGACCGACGGCTCGCTTACTGAAGGTCGACCGCGCGGCGCTCGAGCCTCGTCGTCGCGGGGCGATCGTCGTGTTCGCAATAGACGCCTTCATCGATGCTTTCATTTTCTTTCGCGCTCGAGACGCCATTGAAGATGACGTTGAGCAACACCGCCGACACCGAGGCGAGAAGGATGCCGCTATGCAGCAGCGGCGAGAGTGCGTGCGGCAATTGCGCGAAGAACGTCGGCGAGACGACGGGCACAAGGCCGAGCCCCACGCTCACCGCGACGATGAACAAGTTATGTGGGTTCGTCGAGAAATCGACGCGCGAGAGCGCCTTGATGCCGTTGGCCGCCACCATGCCGAACATGACGATGCCCGCGCCGCCGAGCACGAACGGCGGCACCGAGGCGACGACTTGCGCCATCTTCGGAAACAGGCCGAGGGTGACGAGGATGAGGCCGCCCGTGGCGCAGACGTATCGGCTCTTGACGCCGGTGACGCCGATGAGCCCGACGTTCTGGGAGAACGAGGTATGCGGGAACGAATTGAAGATGCCGCCCACGAGCGTGCCGAGCCCGTCTACGCGGAGACCGCGGACGAGCGTGGCGCGATCGACCGGGCGGCCGACCATGTCGCCGACGGCGAGGAACATGCCGGTCGATTCGATGAACGTGACGAACATGACGGTCACCATCGTGGCGATGGCGAGCGGATCGAAATGCGGCAGGCCGAAATGAAACGGCGCCACGATCCCGACCCACGGTGCGGCGCGCACGCCGTCGAACGAAACGTGTCCGGTCGCGGCCGCGATCGCGAAGCCCGCGACGATGCCGAGCAACACGGAGATATTGGCGATGAAGCCGCGGCAGAACTTGTTGACGAGCAAGATCAGCGCGAGCACGAACAGCGAGAGGCCGAGAAAGACCGGGTCGCCGTAATCGGGGTTGCCGACGCCGCCCGCCGCCCAGTTGATCCCGACTTCCATGAGCGATAGGCCGATGACCGAGATCACGCAGCCGACGACGACAGTCGGGAAAAACCGCAGCAGTCTGCCGATCGTCGGCGCGAGCACGATACCGATGACGCCGGCTGCAATTGTCGAGCCGAAGATGTCGAGGATGCCCAGTTGCGGATTGGTGCCGATGGCGACCATCGGGCCGACGGCGGCGAACGTGCAGCCCATGATGACGGGCAGGCGGATGCCGAAGATCCACAACCCGAGCGTCTGGATCAGCGTGGCGATGCCGCAGGAGAAGAGATCGGCGCTGATGAGAAAGGCGATCTGATCTTTCGGCAGCTTGAGTGCGCCGCCGACGATGAGCGGCACGGCGACCGCGCCCGCGTACATGACCAAAACGTGCTGAATGCCGAGCGTGAGCAGCCGCGCAAACGGCAACTGCTCGTCGCACGGATGAACCGTGTTCGATTGCATGTGTCTCGCTCCGTTGTCTCTTTGTATTGGGTGGCACAACGGTAGGCGCAAGGCGAGGGGCGCACAAGACGCCACGGCCTATTCCATCCTTTTCGATGCCGATATGGGCAGGCGAGGCCGCGTGGCCCGAACGGGCGGCAGGCGGGGCACGATGGGCGTGCCAGTACGAATCGTCGCGAACGGCCGGGCCTTGCCGTTATGATGTGTATCGCGCTTCGCTTATATCACGCACCGATCAGCCCCAATTTGTCCCAGTAGGCCCCAGTAGGCCCCCGATTTCGCGCTCCGCGACACCGCACTCGCCACACCGGCGGCGATGAACGCGAGCGCCATCGAACCGGAGAAACACAATGCTCGAATCGATCGAGACCCACCTGACGCACGGCGGCACGCAAGCCATTTACCGGCACGAATCGAAGACGATCGGCCTGCCGATGCGTTTTTCGGTCTATTTGCCGCCGCATGCGCAGCATGACCGCGTGCCCGCGCTTTTCTACTTGGCCGGGCTCACGGCGAACGAGGAAACGTTCGCCATCAAAGCCGGGGCGCAGCGTTTCGCCGCCAAACACGGCATCGCGCTGATCGCGCCCGATACGAGCCCCCGAGGCGCGAACCTCCCGGGCGACGCCGACGCATGGGACTTCGGTGTCGGCGCGGGGTTCTACGTGGACGCCACGCGCGAACCGTGGGCGCGCCATTACCGGATGTATTCGTATGTTCGGGACGAGCTGCGCGAGACGGTGGTCGCCCAACTGCCGATCGACGGCGCGCGGCTCGGCATCTCCGGCCATTCGATGGGAGGACACGGCGCGCTGGTGCTCGCGCTGCGCAATCCCGACATTTACCGCTCCGTATCGGCGTTCGCGCCGATCGCCGCGCCGATGCGGTGCCCGTGGGGCAAGAAAGCCTTCGCGGGCTACCTGGGCGACGACGAGACGACGTGGCGCGCCTACGATGCGAGCGAACTCGTGCGCGCGGGCCCGCGGCGTTTCGACGCGGGCATCCTCGTGGACCAAGGGCTGGCCGACAAATTCCGTATCGAGCAATTGCACCCCGACGTATTCGAGCAGGCATGCCTCGAGGCCGGGCAGCCGTTGACGATGCGCCGCCACGAAGGCTATGACCACAGCTACTATTTCATCGAGACGTTCATCGAAGATCACATTGCCCATCACGCGCGCGCTTTGACCTAGCGTAAAGGGTTCGTGCCCTGGCGTGTTAGGATCGAACGATCGTACGCTAAGCGCCGCCGCGGGACTTCCCTGTGCTAGCGGGCCCTGCGTACGCGCGACACAGCGAGCAAGCCGAGATGCCTATTCATTACATGCGCGCCTTCACGAATCCCGAGCGGACGGATGAAGCGAATCGGCGCTTGGGACGTTCGCTTGCGTTTGTCGCCGGCGCCGCCAACGCGGGCGGGTTTCTCGCCGTGGGGCAATATACCTCGCACATGTCGGGTGTCGTTTCGTCGATGGCCGATTCTTTGGCGCTTGGCGAAATCGGGCTAGGCGGCGCGTGGCTCGCGTCGCTTTTATCGTTCCTAGCCGGCGCGGCCACCTCGGCCATCATGATCAACTGGGGGCGACGGCGCGCGCTACGCAGCCTGTACGCCATGCCGTTGATGCTCGAGGCCGCGCTGCTGCTCGTGTTCGGTTTTCTCGGATCGAATCTCGAAGCGCATCGCGTGCTGTTCGTGCCCGCGACGGTCGCGCTGCTGTGCTTCGTGATGGGGCTGCAAAACGCGATGATCACGAAAATCTCGAAGGCCGAAATTCGGACGACCCATGTCACGGGGCTCGTCACCGACATCGGGATCGAACTCGGCAAGCTGTTCTACTGGAACGGCCCCTTGGCACCGGAACGGCGGCACGAACAACCGGTGAAGGCGGACCGTCAGCGCCTTGCCTTGCTCGCCTCGCTGCTAGCCGCGTTCTTTTGCGGCGCCGTGGCCGGTGCGCTCGGCTTCAAGCACATGGGCTTCGTGTCGACCGTGCCGCTCGCCACCGTGCTCGTGGCGCTCGCCGCCGTCCCGCTCGCGGACGATGTATTCGGCCAACGTTTTTGAGCCCTATCCGTTCCGCGATCACACCTGCTTGACCAAACCCTCGTAGCGCGCGACGACCGGGTCGGTCGTCACGAGCGCGATGCCTTCTGCGATCGATTGAGCGACGAGCATCCGATCGAACGGATCTCGATGAAACGGCGCGAGCCCCTTCAGCGACATGACATGCCGGTGCGTGACCGGTAGTTCGAGATAGCCGTTATCGACTAGCGCGCGACGCAGCAGGCGCGGATCCACTCGGAAATCCGCACGCCCCAGATCGCTTTTGATCGTGACTTCCCAAAGGCTGGCGGCGCTGAACAACAGAACGTTCTCTTCATTCTCGATCAACGATCGAGCCGTGGGCGAGAGCCGTTCCGGCTGTCCGGCGGCCCATAACAACAAGTGCGTATCGAGCAGCAGTTTCATGGTTCGGTGCCTCCGAACAAATGTTCGATTTCGCCGGCGCCGATGCGGTCGAAATCGTCGGGCACCACGATTTCGCCGGCAAGAAATCCGAGGCGGCGGCGCTGTTCGGTACTGGGCGCGTCTAGCGGCATGACCTTGGCCAGCGGCTTGCCTGCTTTCGCGATGATGAAACCTTCCCCGAGCGCGGCTTGATCGACGAGCCGCGAGAGGTGGGTCTTTGCTTCGTGGATATTCACGATTTTCATGGCGCTTGGTTGAGGTGGACTAAGTTTCGTTAGTTTAGCTCAAATCCGCAATAGACCGATCGGCCAACCGAGTCTTTCGCAGCGCACCATCGAAAATGCCGACTACGCCTTGACAGGCCCCCGATGCGTATCCGATCATTCGATCACCAAGAGAGCAAATGCTCGTTCGATGAGCGATCGCTCGTATGGGCGAGCAGCAAAGGAATGAGCGAGTCCGAACCGTGCTTCGACGAGAAGCGCCCCTGCAGTTCCACCACAACGTATAAGACCTAAGGAGACAAGCAATGCAACGCAATGCTCGACTGACGCAGCGCGCGCTCGCTGCAGGCGCGCTCGCGCTGACGGCGATGGCGGCGGTACCGGCGTCGGCGGCCACGATCACGATCGCGGTCGTGAACAATCCCGACATGATCGAGATGAAGAAGCTCTCGTCGGATTTCGAGAAGAGCAACCCCGACATCAAGCTGAACTGGGTTGTGCTCGAAGAGAACGTCTTGCGCCAGCGCGCCACGACCGATATCACCACCAAGAGCGGCCAATTCGACGTGATGATGATCGGCGCGTACGAAGCGCCGCAGTGGGGCAAGCGCGGGTGGCTCTCGCCGATGGCGAACCTGCCCGCGAGCTACGACGTGAACGATGTCATCAAGACGGTGCGAGACAGCCTGTCTTATAACGGGACCCTGTACGCGCTGCCGTTCTACGCGGAAAGCTCGATGACCTTTTACCGCAAGGATCTGTTCGCGGCGAAGGGCCTCACGATGCCGCCGAAGCCCACTTACGACCAGATCGCGCAATTCGCCGACAAGCTCACCGACAAGCAAAACGGCACCTACGGCATTTGCTTGCGCGGCAAGGCCGGCTGGGGCGAAAACATGGCGTACCTGACGACGGTCGTCAACACGTTCGGCGGGCGCTGGTTCGACGACAAATGGCATGCTCAGCTCACTTCCCCGGAATGGAAGAAGGCCGTCAATTTCTACGTCGATCTGCTGAAGAAAGACGGCCCTCCCGGAGCGAGTTCGAACGGCTTCAACGAAAACCTGACGCTGATGTCCTCGGGCAAGTGCGCCATGTGGATCGACGCGACGGTCGCGGCGGGCATGCTTTATAACAAGAACCAATCGCAGGTGGCCGACAAGATCGGCTTCGCGGCGGCGCCGACCGAGGTCACGCCGAACGGCTCGCATTGGTTGTGGGCATGGTCGCTTGCCATCCCGAAGACGTCGAAGAAGCAAGACGACGCGATGAAGTTCGTCGAGTGGGCAACGAGCAAGGACTACATCAAGCTCGTGGCGAAGGACGAGGGCTGGGCCTCGGTGCCGCCGGGGACGCGCGAATCGACGTACAACAACCCGAGCTACGTGCAAGCTGCACCGTTCGGCGAGTTCGTGCTCAACGCGATCCGTACGGCCGATCCGAACCACCCGACGGCGAAACCCGTTCCTTACACGGGGGTGCAGTTCGTCGGCATCCCCGAGTTCCAATCGTTCGGGACGGTGGTGGGTCAAAGCATCTCGGGCGCGCTTGCCGGCCAAATGACGGTGGATCAAGCGTTGGCCGCGGGCAATGCCACGGCGGACCGCGCGGTGCGCGAAGCCGGCTACCAGAAGTAACGCCAGCCGGCGGACGGTGCGCACCGAGCGCACCGTCCTCCAAAGCGGGCCGTCCCTCGCGGCCCGCGCAGGGCGCCGCCCATGCGGGCGGCGTCAGACCGATCAGGAGTCCGAAACGATGGGACATCTTCACATGCCGCTCTCGCACGCCGCCGAGCAAGACGCGCTGCCGACGCCCGAGCGGCGCGCCGCTTCGACGCGCTGGCTCGCCGCGCCGTCGGTCGCCGTGCTCGTGCTTTGGATGACGATACCGCTCGCGATGACGATTTGGTATTCGTTCACGCGCTACAACCTGCTCAATCCCGACGCAAAGGGATTCGCGGGCCTCGACAATTACCGATACCTCGTGACGGACCCCGCGTTCGTCCCGTCGATCGTGCATACGCTGCAGTTGATCGGGGCGGTGCTGGTCATCACGGTGGTGGGCGGCATCTTGATGGCGGTGATCTTCGACCGCAAGTTTCCGGGGCAAGGTATCGCGCGAATGCTCGCGATCGGCCCGTTCTTCGTCATGCCCACGGTCAGCGCGCTGATCTGGAAGAACATGATGCTGCATCCCGTGTACGGCGTGGTGGCGAGCGTCATGCGTTCGTTCGGCATGCAGCCTATCGACTGGTTCGCCACCTATCCGCTCTCGGCGATTGTCGTGATCGTCGCTTGGCAGTGGCTGCCGTTCGCATTCCTCATCCTGTTTACGGCCATCCAATCGCTCGACGAAGAGCAGAAGGAGGCCGCCCGCATCGACGGCGCCGGCGCGATCGCGATGTTTTTCTACATCACGTTGCCGCACCTGCGGCGGGCGATTTCCGTCGTCGTGATGATGGAGACGATTTTTCTGCTGTCGATCTTCGCCGAAATCTATACGACGACCTCGGGCGGACCGGGCAATGCCACGACCATTCTGTCCTACTTGATCTATGCGCTCGGCCTGCAGCAATTCGACGTGGGCTTGGCATCGGCGGGCGGCATTTTAGCCGTGGTGCTCGCGAACATCGTCGCATTCTTCCTCGTGCGCATGCTCGCGAAGAATCTGAAAGGGGAGTACGAAGCATGAGCCATCCGACCGTACCCGGCGCGCGGCCGCTGCGCGCTCAATTGCCCGGGCTCGATGCCGTCAAGCGCGCCGTGCCCGCGGCGCTCGCCTGGCTGATCGCGCTTGCGCTGTTCTTCCCGATCTTCTGGATGATGATCACGGCGTTCAAGACCGAGCGCGACGCCTACACGATGTCGTTGTTCTTCACGCCCACCTTGGATAGCTTCCGCGAAGTGTTCGCACGCAGCGACTACTTCTTGTTCGCCCGCAATTCGATCTTGATCTCGGCGGGCGTCACGGTGCTGTGCCTGCTGCTGGCCGTGCCGGCCGCCTACACGATGGCGTTTTTTCCCACGCGCCGCACGCAAAGCCTGCTGCTTTGGATGCTGTCGACGAAGATGATGCCCTCGGTCGGCGTGCTCGTGCCGATCTATTTGCTGTGGAAAAACACGGGGATGCTCGACACGGTCTCCGGCCTAGTCATCGTCTATACGCTGATGAACCTGCCGATCGCCGTGTGGATGGCATTCACCTACTTCAACGAAATCCCGCGCGACATCCTCGAGGCGGGGCGCATCGACGGCGCCGCGACCTGGCAGGAAATCGTCTATCTCCTGATGCCGATGGCGCTGCCCGGGCTCGCTTCGACCGCGCTGCTGCTCGTGATCCTGTCGTGGAACGAGGCCTTTTGGAGCATCAATTTGTCGAGTTCGAACGCGGCACCGCTCACGGTGTTCATCGCCTCGTACTCGAGCCCGGAAGGGCTGTTCTGGGCGAAGTTGTCGGCGGCGTCGCTGCTTGCCGTCGCGCCGATTCTGCTCGTGGGCTGGTTGTCGCAAAAGCAGCTCGTGCGCGGTCTCACGTTCGGGGCCGTCAAATGACGGGGCGGCCAATCGGTGCAGGAGAGCTGCGGCGCGACCGGGTGCTGATCTGCGATTGCGACGGTGTGCTGATCGACAGCGAAGCCGTGGCGGCGAAGATGCTCGTGCGCGAGTTGCAGGTGCGTTGGCCCCATGCCGACGTCGAACCGGTCGTCATGCCGCTCCTCGGGCTGCGCATCGAACGCGTCCTCGAAGCGAGCGCCGCGGCGCTCGGCGAATCGTTGGCGCCGGTGGAAATGGACGAGATCCGGCGCAGCGTGGAAGCGGCGGCGCAACAGGCGCCCGTCGTGGCCGGCGTCGAAGCGGCGCTCGCGCAAATCGCGTTGACCAAGGCGTGCGCAAGCAACAGCTACACGGCATATGTCGCGTCCGTGCTCGCGCGCACGGGCCTCGATCGCTTCTTCGGCTCGCGCGTGTTTTGCGCGGACCGGGTGCCGCGGCCTAAGCCGGCCCCCGACATCTATATCGCCGCGGCGGACGCGCTCAGCGTGCCGAGCAATGCTTGCCTTGTCGTGGAGGACAGCGTCGCGGGCGTGGCGGCCGCGAGCGCGGCGGGCATGGTCGTGCTCGGCTTCGCCGGCGGAACGCACGCCGAGCAGGCCGGCGGCGCACACACGAAAGCGCTGGTGCAGGCGGGTGCGCAACACGTATTCGACGACATGCGCGCACTACCGGCGCTCGTGGATCAATGGATGACCGATGTCGCCAATGCGGCGCGTACGGCGATGAATGGGAAAGGAGACGCATCATGGCAAGCTTGACGCTGCGCGGCATCGCGAAACGATATGAGACGCACGAGGTATTGCGCAATGTGAACCTCGACATCGCCGACGGCGAGTTCGTCGTATTCGTCGGGCCGAGCGGATGCGGCAAGTCGACATTGCTGCGCATGATTGCGGGCTTGGAGCAGATCAGCGGCGGCGAGCTGTTGATCGATGCGGCGCGCGTCAACGACGTGCCGCCGGCCAAACGCGGCATTGCGATGGTGTTTCAGTCGTATGCCCTGTATCCGCACATGTCGCTGTACGACAACATGGCGTTCGGCCTGAAGCTCGCCGGGGCGAAGAAGGCCGAGATCGACGACGCCGTGCGCAATGCGGCGAAGATCTTGCACATCGATCACCTGTTGGATCGAAAGCCGAAGCAGCTCTCGGGCGGGCAGCGCCAGCGGGTGGCGATCGGGCGCGCGATTACGCGCAAGCCGAAGGTGTTTTTGTTCGACGAGCCGCTGTCGAATCTCGATGCGGCCTTGCGGGTGAAGATGCGGCTCGAGTTCGCGCGGCTGCACGACGAGCTGAAGACGACGATGATCTACGTCACGCACGATCAGGTGGAGGCGATGACGCTCGCCGATAAGATCGTCGTGATGTCGGCGGGGAACGTCGAACAGGTCGGCAGCCCTAATCGTCTCTATCACGCGCCGGCGAATCGGTTCGTCGCGGGATTCATCGGATCGCCGAAGATGAATTTTCTAGACGGCGTCGTCGAGCAAATCGCGGGCGACGGCGTGCTCGTGCGCTATGCCAGCGGGGAAACGCAGCGCGTGGCCGTCGAGACGCGCGGGACGGCATCGTCGGGCGCGCAAACGCTCGCGCAGGGCGCGCGCGTGACGGTTGGGATTCGGCCCGAACACTTGCACGTGCAGCCGAACGCCGCGGCGGACGGGGCGCCCAGATTCGGCGTGGCGGCGCGCACGACGGCGGTCGAATCGCTCGGGGATGCCGCCTATCTTTACGCTGAAGCGTCGGGAGCGGCGGAGGGTCTCATTGCCCGTATTCCCCCGCTAGAGCGGCACGAGCGAGGCGAATCGCTCATGCTCGGCGCGGCGCCCGAGCACTGCCATCTATTCGATGAGCAAGGGCAGGCTTACGATCGCAAGATCGTGGAGGTGCTGTCGGCAGCATGAGGGGGCGGGGCCCCATGAGGGAGAAGGGGCCCCACGTGACAGGCAAGCCCCGATGTGAAGTGCACCCCAAAAGTTGGACATCAATCCAACCTTTGGGGCGTTGTTCATGTTGAAATACGACGAGGAATTCAAGCTGCGGGTAGTCAAGACATACCTGCGCGGGCAGACCAGCTTTGGGGCTGTAGCTGCG
>NZ_JBQCIV010000106.1:0-12563 GCF_051953405.1 Trinickia sp.
GCAGGCCACGGGCGACGCGCTGCGTTTCCCGGTGCAATGGGTGGCGCGCCAGGACGGCGCGAGCGCCGACGACTTCCGCGGCTACATGGGCCGTGTGGAGGCGGGCGAAGTGCGCGTGGGCGATACGATCGTCGTGCTGCCCGCCCAGCGCGAAGCGACAGTGGCGGAAATCATCGCGCCGGTGCCGGGCGGTACCGCTGCGGTGGATCGCGCCTTCGCGGGACAAACGGTGACGATCCGCTTGACGCAAGACGTGGACGTCTCGCGCGGCGATACGTTCGTGGCGGCGCTAGCAGCGCCGCAGCCGGCCAAGAAGCTCGAGGCCGACCTATGCTGGTTCGACGAGGAACCGCTTTCCACGCAACGCAAGTATCTGCTCAAGCAAACCACGAACACCGTATTCGCGCGCATCGGCGCGGTCAAGGAAGTGCTCGACGTTCATACGTTGTCGCATTCGAGCGAGGTGCACAACTTGAAGATGAACGACATCGGCCGCGTCGCCTTGACGCTGCAAAAGCCGATCGTGTGCGATGCGTACGACGCGCACCCGGGGACGGGCGCCTTCGTTCTGATCGACGAGGCCACGCATCACACGGTCGCGGCCGGCATGATTCGTGCATATTCCGCGTGACTGACGAACGCGGCGGCGCATGAGGCGCCGCCCGCACACGCGAGAGGATGAAAGGGCAATGGGCAAGGTGTATTTGATCGGTGCAGGACCGGGGGCGGCGGATCTCATCACGGTGCGCGGTGCCCGCTTGTTGGGCACGGCCGACGTCGTGCTCCACGATGCGCTTGTCGAGCCCGCCATGCTCGAGTATGCGCCGCACGCCCGCAAGATCGCGGTCGGCAAGCGTTGCGGACAGCGCTCGACGGCTCAGCAATTCATCAACAAGCAGATCGTCGATGCGGCCCGCACGCACGCGGTCGTCGTGCGCCTGAAAGGCGGCGACCCGATGTTGTTCGGCCGGGCCGACGAGGAAATGCGCGCGCTCGAGGAAGCGGGGATCGACTACGAAGTGGTGCCGGGCATCACGGCGGCGTTGGCCGCGGCTGCATCGGTCAAGCGTTCGCTGACGCTGCGCGGCGTGTCGCGCAGCGTGGCGCTGGCCACGAAGAGCCGCGCGCCCGATACGGAGGCGATTCGCGAGGCCGTCAACGCCGATTCGCTCGTGTTCTATATGGGCCGCGACAGTGCGCCCGACATCGCGCAACAACTGATCGACGCGGGCCGCTCGGGGGCGACGCCGGTGGCCATCGTCGAGGCGTGCAGCACGTCGCGCGAGCGCACGTTGACGTTGACGTTGGATGCGCTCGCCATGGGCGAGGCGCAGTCTTGGCTCGACCCGGCGCAACCGAGCTTGCTGATGATCGGCCAAGCATTCGCCGAACGCGCGACGGCCGTTCAAGCCCCGCCCCATCCGCAAGCCGAGCAGGCCGCTTCCCGCCATTCCTACGCGCACGCCGCCTGACCGGCGCTGCGCCTTTCAGATCCGTTTGTCGTTCGATCGAAGAAGGGGCCTACGCTTCGCTAGGCCTTTTCCGAGGATTGGCGTGCGGGCTCGCTTGCGGCCCGGCGATGCCGATCGTTCGGCCGTTCGACCGTTTAGCCCGGCGCATTCAGTTGACGCAAGCAATAGGCGGCTAACGCATCGAGCACGGCATCGTCCTCGCCCACGGGTACCGTCGCACGAATATCGATGCCGGGATGGGCCGCGCGGCATGCCTCGATGACGAGCGGCAAATCGCGCCGCACATGGCCGCCTTGCCCGAAAAACACGGGCACGACGGTAATCGCTGCGCAGCCCGCCGCCACTTGAGCCGCCACCGCCGTTTCCAAATCCGGCTTCATCAATTCGAGAAACGCCAGCGACACCCGTGTATCGGGCCCGGCCAATGCCCGCAGCTTATCGGCCAGCCGCTCGAACGGCTCGGCCCAGCGCGCGTCGCGCGCTCCGTGCGCGAATAGTACGATGCCGCGAGAGGAGAGGGCGCTTGCGTTCATCGACGTCTGCCTTGCCGGCGTCAGTGCCGGTCGACCCACTTGAGCCCGGCCAAGCCGAGCATGAGATAGATGAGACCGGGCGTAGCCGCCGTCACCGGTGCGGGCCACGTGTTGAGCATGCCCACGTGCGAGAACAGCGTGTTCACGAGCTGAAAACTCATGCCGAGCATGATGCCGCCGAACACCTTCACGCCCACGACGCCGGCGCGCGTGTGCAGATAGGCGAACGGCAACGACAGCACGAGCATCACCAGCACGGCGAACGGATAGAGCAGCTTCTTCCAGAGCGCGATTTCGTAGCGCTGCGTGTCCTGATGGTTTTCGACCAGGTGCTGGATGTAGCGGAACAAGTTGAACATCGACATCCGATCGGGCGAGACGAGCAGCACCGACAAGATTTGCGGCGTGAGTTCGGAGCGCAGCGAATACTCGGGCAGCGTGACTTGCGTTGCCCGATAGACGGGATTGAGGGAGTCTGCGGGTGTCGGTTGCGCGGGCTGCGGCAAGCTCGTGAGCTTCGTGTCGGTCACGCCCGTGAGCAGCCAATGGCCGTTGCCTTCATAGCGGCCCGTTTGCGCGGTGCGCAGGTTCGTCAATCGAAAACCTGGGTCGAACTCGTAGATGCGCACATTGCTGATCGTGGCGTCGGGCATCAATTCGCCGACGTTGACGAAGCGGGTGACTTGTTCGCCGTCCTCGCGTGCCGTCAATGTGTCCTTCACCCACACCCCGGAAGCGAAGTTGGACGACACGGCGGAGCCGAGCGCTTCGAGCCGCACGCGCTCGGACAGCTGATCCGAATACGGCCCGACGACTTCGCCGATGAAATACGTGACCGCCACGAGCGGAATCCCGATCTTGAGCAGCGAGCGCAGGGCGCGGCCCGTGGAGAGCCCCGACACGCGAAAGATCGTGTATTCGGAATTGGCCGCCATTTGCGCGAACACATAGATCGCGCTGATCAACGCGGCCACGGGGATGATCTCGTAGAACCGGGACGGCGTTTGCAGCGCGACACGCAGCACGGCATAGCCGAACTTGTAATTGCCGTGGCCGACCGTGTTCAGTTCGTTGATCAGATCGAAGAAGAAAAACAGGCCCGAGAACGCGAACAGAATGAAAATGAACGCGACATAGACCTGACGGGCGAAGTATCGTTCGTAGATGCGCATGACGGTCAGGCTCCGCGCGTGAAGGCGAACCACGTGCGTGGGATCAGCGGCCGATTGCGCACGCGCAGCCAGAACACCATGACGACGACGAGCGCAGCTAAGATGTGCAACCCGATCAACCCGACGACGAACGACATCTTGCCCTGCTCGAGCCACGACTGCACGACGTTCAGCAGGTTCGAGTAGGTGAGGAAGATCAGCACGGCCATGACGAGGTTGATCGTGCGTCCGCGCCGCGGGTTTTGATAGGCGAGCGGAATGCCGAGCAGCATCAGATTGATGGCCATGAGCGGCAGGCCGGTGCGCCACGCGAATTCGGCGAGATTGTCGCGCGTGGGATGGCGCAGCAGCGCGGACGTGGACAGGCTCGTTGTGGTGGGGGTGTTGACGATCGGCTGGTGCGTGATTTTCACGCCGTAGCGTTGGAATTCCATGATGCGGAAGTCGGGCTTGCCGGGTTCGCCGTCGTAGCGCCGGCCGTTTTCCAAGACGACGAAGCGCGAGCCGTCCTTCGTCGTTTCGGTATGACCGTTTTGCGAAACGACGACGCTGACCTTGCCGTTTTCCGTACTCGTGACGAACACGTTCTGCACGTGCGCTTGGTCGGGCGTCATCTTTTCGATGAAGAACACGCGGTGCGTGGCCGGCGATTCGCGGAACTGACCGGGGGCGAGCATCGAAACCTCGTCGCGCTGCTGGAACCGGGCGCGAATGAGTTTGCTCTGCGCGTTGGACCAAGGCCAGCCGACGTAGGCGAAGAACGCGACGAGCAAAATGAGCGGCGCCGCGAACTTCGCGATCGGCTTGATGAATTGCGTGAGGCTCACGCCCGATGCGAGCCACACGACCATTTCGGAATCGCGGTACCAGCGCGTGAGCACGAACAAGATGGAGACGAACATCGTGACGACGAGCATCACGGCGATGTAGCCGATGACCGTCAGACCGATCAGGACGACGACGTCCTTCGGATCGATTTCGCCGGACGCGGCGTAACCGACGATGCGGATCATCATCGTCGTGAGGAAGATAGTCAGCAGCACCATGAATACGGCTCCGGCCGTATACGCTAGTTCGCGCTGCAGGGATCGTTCGAAGATCATGTCGATGCGAGAGGGCGGGGGCCGCCCGCGCTTGCCAAGCGCGGCGTTCCGACGCCGGGGAAAAAATAGCGGATAATTGCGGCTTCGTTACCAAAAGTAAGCCGATTTTATCCGAGGACAAGCGCGATGGACTTTAGCATAAAAGCCTGTGACTGGACGAAGGGCACGACGGGCGGTTTTCTGACGGGGAAATCCGATTGCATCGTCATCGGTGTGTTTGAGGGGCAGTCTCTTTCGGGCGCGGCACGCGAGATCGACGCCGCCACGAAGGGGCTCCTCACACGCATCGTGAAGGCGGGCGATATGCAAGGCAAGAGCGGCTCGACGCTGTTTTTGCATGAAGTGGAAGGCATCGGCGCCTCGCGCGTGCTGCTCGTCGGACTCGGCAAGCAAGACGCGTTCGGCCAAAAGGCGTACATGGAAGCGGCACGTGCCGTTTGGCGCGCGATTCTCGGCACGAAGATCGTACAAGTGACGTTCACGCTCGCGCAGTTGCCCGTGAAGGAACGCGGGGCCGATTGGGCTGCACGCGCCGCGGTCCTCGCGCTGCGCGGCGAGATCTATCAATTCACGCAGCTCAAGAGCAAGCCCGAGCCCGCCAAACATGCGCTCAAGCGCATCGTCGTGTCGATCGATCCGGCCGACGAAAAGCTGGCCAAGCTCGCCGTCAAGCAGGCCCAGGCCGTGGCCAACGGAATGGACCTTGCGCGCGACCTAGGCAATTTGCCCGGCAATGTCTGCACGCCGAGCTACCTCGGCGAAACCGCGAAGAAGCTCGGCAAGGAATTCAAGCTCAAGGTCGAAGTCCTCGGCCAGAAGCAATTGGAAGCGCTCAAGATGGGCTCGCTGCTGTCGGTCACGCGCGGCACGGCCGAGGCCCCGCAGTTCATCGTCATGCAATACCAGGGCGGGCCGGCCAAGGCCGCGCCGATCGTGCTCGTGGGCAAGGGCGTGACGTTCGACAGCGGCGGCATCTCGCTCAAGCCGGGCGAGGGCATGGATGAAATGAAGTACGACATGTGCGGCGCGGCGTCGGTGTTCGGCACGCTGCGCGCCGTCGCCGAACTCGGCCTGAAGCTGAACGTGGTCGGCATCGTGCCCGCCGTCGAGAACATGCCGAGCGGGGTGGCCACGAAGCCGGGCGACATCGTCACGAGCATGTCCGGCCTCACGATCGAAGTGCTCAACACGGACGCCGAAGGGCGCTTGATTCTGTGCGATGCGCTCACTTACGCCGAGCGCTTCAAGCCGGCCGCCGTCGTCGACATCGCCACGCTCACGGGCGCTTGCGTCATTGCGCTCGGCCATCACAATTCGGGACTGTTTTCGAAGGACGACGCGCTGGCCGGCGAACTGCTCGACGCCTCGCGCGAGGCATCGGATCCGGCCTGGCGCATGCCGCTCGACGACGAATACCACGAGCAATTGAAGTCGAACTTCGCCGATCTCGCCAATATCGGCGGGCGTCCCGGCGGCAGCGTGACGGCGGCGTGCTTCCTGTCGCGCTTCACCGAAGCGTATCCCTGGGCGCACCTCGACATCGCGGGTACCGCGTGGAAGAGCGGCGCGGCGAAAGGCGCGACGGGGCGTCCCGTGCCGCTGCTCACGCAGTTCTTGATCGATCGCGCGGGGCAGTGATGGTATCGACGGTAGCCGGCAGATCGGATGGCGGGGCTGCGCCGTGACGCGCGTCGATTTTCATACGAACGTCGACGACGCGGTGCTCTATGCGTGCCGCCTCGCCCGCAAGGCGTATCAGGCCGGCCAGCCGCTCGTCGTGCTGGCCGATCCGGGCCGGCTGCGCGCATTCGACGAACGGCTCTGGACGTTCTCGCCGCTCGATTTCCTGCCGCATTGCATGGCCGACAGCGCGCTGGCCGCGCGTACGCCGATCGTGCTCGCCACGGATCTCGAGCGGGTTCCGCATCACCAGATCTTGCTGAACCTGGCGCCGGCCGTGCCGGCGCAGTTCGCCCGCTTCGAGCGCCTGCTCGAAATCGTCGGGACGAGCCCGGACGAACTCGCGGCGGGCCGCGAGCGCTATCGTTTCTATCGCGATCGCGGCTATCCGCTGAATAACTACAAGCAGGGCGAGAAGCAGGGTGCGTGAGCGCCGTGAGCACCGTGAGCGTTCGCGAGCGGTGCATCCACTGTTCTAGGTTCTAGGGAGACAAGCATGGTCGATCCCATCGATCCCAATACGATTCCGATGCTGACTGACGTCATGGTGCCGGGGCGTCCCCCCGTGGCTCGCCCGGGCGAGACGCACGCCGAGACGCACGCGAGCCCGCAGCCCGCGGCCGAGCAGCCCGCGGCAGGGCAGCCGTTCGCCGGTGGGCTTGCCGAGGAGGGCATGCCGGCGCAGGCCGAACCGCCATTGCCCGCGACGCAATCTGTGCCGGCGTCTGCGCAAGCGCCGGCGGCCCAGGCCGCGTTCGATGCGCGCGACGTCGAATTCATCGCCGAGCGCCTACGGGCCCGGTTTTCGACCTACTTGCGGCGCGATGCGCGCGGCGTGATCGAAGCACACTGCCGCGACGCGATCGAAGAGCACACGAACTGGCTCGTGCGGCAAGTCACGCGCGAAGTGGTGAGCGCGCTCGAGCAAGAGGTTGCTGGATGGGTGCGCGATGCCGTGAGCGAGGAGCTTGCACGCCACACGTCGCGTCGATAGGCGTCAGCAGGTCACGGCTCCTTTGTCGGCGCTCTGTGCGAGCGCCGCGAATTTAGCGAGCACGCCGCGCGTATAACGCGGCGCGGGCGGGTTCCATGCGGCCCGCCGGCGCGCAAGTTCCGCCTCGTCGACATTCAATTGCAGCAGCAGCGCGTGCGCATCGATCGTAATCGAATCGCCTTCTTGCACGAGCGCGATCGTCCCGCCCACGAACGCTTCGGGCGCGACGTGCCCGACCACCATCCCCCATGTCCCGCCCGAAAAACGGCCATCGGTAATGAGCCCGACCGATTCGCCGAGTCCTTTGCCGATCAACGCCGAGGTGGGCGCCAGCATCTCCGGCATGCCTGGGCCGCCCTGCGGGCCTAGATAACGCAAAACGAGCACGTCGCCCGCGCGGATGCGATTGTCGAGGATCGCCGCAAGCGCGCTTTGCTCGTCGTCGAACACGCGCGCCGGGCCGGTGATGACGGGGTTCTTCAAGCCCGTGATCTTGGCGACCGCGCCGTTCGCGGCGAGGTTGCCTTTCAAAATGGCGAGATGGCCTTCCTTGTACAACGCCTTTTCGATCGGGAAGATGACCTGCTGATCGGCGCGCGGCACGCTCGGGACGTCCTTCAGTTCCTCGGCGATCGTCTTGCCCGTGATCGTCATGCACTCGCCGTGCAGCAGCCCGGCGTCGAGCAAGATTTTCAACACTTGCGGAATGCCGCCGGCGCGATGCAGATCGGTCGCCACATAGTCGCCCGACGGCTTCAGATTGCAGATGACGGGCACGCGCCGGCGAACGCGCTCGAAGTCGTCGATGGTCCATTCGACCTCGGCTGCATGCGCGATCGCCAGGTAATGCAGCACGGCGTTCGTCGAACCGCCCGTGGCCATGATCGACGCCACGGCGTTCTCGATCGATCGGCGTGTGATGATGTCGCGCGGTTTCAAGTCCCGCTTCACGGCTTGCACCAGCACGCGCGCCGATTCGGCGCTCGAGACGACCTTCTCGTCGTCGGGATTGGCCATCGTCGACGAATACAGCAGCGACATGCCGAGCGCTTCGAACGACGAACTCATCGTGTTGGCGGTGTACATGCCGCCGCACGAGCCCGTGCTCGGACACGCATTGCGCTCGATGCCGTCGAAATCCTCCTGCGACATCCGTCCCGCCGTGAATTCGCCGACGGCCTCGAACGACGAGACGATCGTCAGGTCGCGGCCTTTCCAATGGCCGGGGCGGATGGTGCCGCCGTAGACATAAATGCCCGGCACGTTCATGCGGGCCAGCGCGATCATGCCGCCGGGCATGTTCTTGTCGCAGCCGCCGATCGCCACCACGCCGTCCATCCATTGCCCTTGCACGCACGTCTCGATGCAGTCGGCGATGACCTCCCGCGAAACGAGCGAGTACTTCATTCCTTCGGTGCCCATCGACATGCCGTCGGAAATCGTCGGCGTGCCGAACGTCTGCGCATTCGCTCCAGCCTCGATCACGGCCGCCACGGCCGCGTCGGCTAGCTTTTGCAGGCCGGCGTTGCAGGGGGTAATGGTCGAATGGCCGTTCGCGACGCCGATCATCGGTTTGTCGAAGTCGTCCTGCTGGTAGCCGAGTGCATAGAACATCGAGCGGTTCGGGGCGCGTGCGACGCCTTGCGTGATGTGCTGCGAGCGACGGTTGTAGGCCATGGCGGGACTCCGGTTCGTGGATCGGAAGGGCGCGGGGCCGCGACGCACGCGGCCGGCCGAGTTCGGCAAGCGACGGCCCGAGCGGCCCGGCACCGCGCATGCGGCTCGAGCCAGCATGCCGCGCCTCGCTGCTTATGTCCAATATATGATTCATGCCCAGTGCCCTGTCCCGCAAGTTCCTTTGATATGAAATCGCCCATATGGCCGCCAGGCGGCGTCTCTCGTCGTTGCCATAGCTACGGCTATGGCGCCTCCTCCCTCCTTGCCTGACGACCATATGGACAATTTCATTTATCAAAGAATTTGCGGGACAGGGCACTAGGTCGAACGGCATATCGAGCCCACCGTAAGCCAGCGTAAGACACCGTAAGGAGCCGCCCTCATGACCCCCGATTTGCGCCAGTTGCGCTACTTCGTCGCCGTTGCCGAGGAGCGGCATTTCGGGCGCGCTGCGCGCAAGCTGTCGATGACGCAGCCGCCGTTGTCGCAGGCGATACGCGCGTTGGAAGAAGCGCTCGGCGTCGCGCTCTTTGCGCGGACGAAACGGACGGTCGACCTCACCGCCGTCGGGGCCGATCTGCTGCCCGAAGTGCGCAAGCTACTGGCGGCCGCCGACACGTTGCGGCCGCTCGCGCAAAGCCTGGCGCGCGGCGAGGCCGGCGCGCTATCGCTCGCTTTCGTCTCGACGGCCGATTACGGTTTGCTGCCGCAGTTGCTGCGCGAGTTCGCGACGCGGCATCCCCACGTGCGCCTAAATCTTGCCGAAGCGACGAGCGACATCCAGATCGAAGAACTCGTCGCGGGCCGGATCGATTGCGGACTGATCATTCCACCGCTGCCGCCGCGCCATGCGGCGACGCTCACCTATCTGCCCGTGATGCGCGAACCGCTGGTCGCGGCGCTGCCGGCATCGAGCGCCCCCCATCGCGGGCGCGGCGAGCCGCCCGATTGGATCGATGACGCCGTTTCGCTCGCCGATCTCGAACATTTACCGCTCGTCATCTTTCCGCGCCGTTTGGCGCCGGGCTTTTATGACATCATTACGGGCTGCTACGGCGCGGCGGGGCTTACTCCTCGTATCGGACAAGAGGCGATCCAGATGCAGACGATCGTGAGCCTCGTGTCGGCGGGCATGGGCGTCGCGCTGGTGCCGCAATCGTTGCGCAATCTGCGGCGTACCGGCGTGGTGTATCGCCCGCTGGCGGAGCGTACGCCGCTCGTCGAAACCGGCCTCGTGTGGAGAACGGCCGATGTGAGTCCGGTCCTGGCCGGCTTCATCGAAATCGTGCGCGCCCATGCGAGCGTGCACGCGGCCGGCGGCCGCCGCGCGAAGCCAGGGAAGGATGCGCGCTCGCGCGGTGCCTGAAGGCCGCTCGCGTGTCGTTCGTTCAATGCCTTATTTTTCAATGCCGAAAGCCTTACGATGCTGATTCATCCCAATTTCGATCCCATTGCGATTCATCTCGGTCCGCTTGCGGTTCGTTGGTACGGCCTCATGTACCTCGTCGGCTTCATGCTGGCGATCGTCATCGCCCGCTTGCGCTTGCGGTTACCGCATGTGGCGGCGCAAGGCTGGACGACGAAGGACATCGACGACATCCTGTTTTACGGCGTGCTCGGCACGATCCTCGGTGGCCGGATCGGCTATGTGCTGTTCTATAAGGCCGATTACTACTTCGCGCATCCGCTCGATATCTTCAAGGTCTGGCAGGGCGGGATGTCGTTCCATGGCGGCTTTCTCGGCGTGACGCTCGCCATGGTGCTATTCGCCTATCAGCGCAAGCGCACGTGGCTTCAGGTAACGGACTTCGTGGCGCCGATGGTGCCGACGGGACTCGCGGCGGGCCGTCTCGGCAATTTCATCAACGGCGAACTCTGGGGGCGCGTGACGAGCCCGGACGCGCCGTGGGCCATGCTGTTCCAGAACGCATCGGGCGACGACGCGATCTGGTTGGCGCAGCATCCGCAACTGGCGGCGAAGTGGCACTTGGCCGACGTATTTGCGAAGTACCACATGCTCCCGCGTCATCCGTCGGAACTCTACGAGATCGCGCTCGAGGGCATTACGCTGTTCCTCGTGCTGTGGTTCTTCACGCGTCGGCCGCGCCCCGTCGGCGCGGCGTCGGCCGTCTTTCTGATCGGCTATGGATTGGCCCGTTTCACGGTGGAGTTCGCTCGCGAGCCCGACGATTTCCTCGGCTTGCTGGCGTTGGGATTCTCGATGGGGCAATGGCTCTCGCTGCCCATGATCGTCGCGGGCGTCGCGTTGTTGATCTGGTCCTACCGGCGTGCGCGTACCGCGCCGGCCGCGGTGGGGCCGAACTAGCGGACAAGGCGAACGCGCATCGTCGGGTGCGCATGGCTGGCGGCGGGCCTTGCATCCCGCCGTCTTGTCGGCGTTCGCCGCGCGACGCGGCGACTACGGCTTCATCTGCACGGAACCCGAAACGGTGACGGTCACCGTCGATGTCCCGCCTTCCACCGGCACCGGTGCGGGCGCTGCGGCCGCCATCGCGCGCATCGCAAACATCGGTCGCGGCGGCGTGCCGCTGTTGCTGTTCAGATCGACTTCGCGAATCGTATAGCCCGTGTAGCCGAAGTCTTTCGCTGCCGCCGCGGCCCGATTCCTGAAGCTTTGAATCGCCTGCCCGCCGAGCTTTTCCGCGGCGGCGCGCTGCGCCTCGGGCGAGAGCGAGAACGTGACGTTGCCCACCTGCATGGCCGAGCTAAGCTTGCCGGCGAGCCGCGACGCGGCGCCGAAGTCGTGCGATCTCAGGACGACTTCGGTTCGGCCGCGCCAGGTGGAAATATGGCCGTTCTTGTCCGTCATCGGGTAGATCGAAAACGTCCCCGTGCGGGCCTGCACGTCGTCGACGCCTTTCGCTTCCCGCAGCGCCGTCTCCGCGTGCTGGTTCAGCGCGCTCGTGAGCGATGTCGGATCGGACGCTTCTTGCTCGTAAAAGAGCGTGATGTCGACCGTATCTTGCGGGACGTCTTGGCTGGCTTGCGCCGATAGCGACAACACGCCGGCCGGTACCGGCTGCGTCAAAACAGTTTCGGCGCTCGAGGGCGCGGCCGCCAGCGCGAGCGGCACGGCCGCCGCGAAAGACATCGCTGCGATTGTTTTTTTCATTTGGCTCTTGGCTCCACTTCAAGAAATGGCGTTGAACCGGGGCCTCTCGCAAACGCACTGGGCCTCGGGCGATCGTGCCTCGCCACGGTCCGTCACACGAGCCGCTTCGTGATGAAGTGCCATTCGTCGTCGGTCACCGGGGTGATCGACAGGCGATTGCCTTTGGCCAACACACGCATGCCGGCCAGCTCGGGATGCGCGCGCAGCTCGGCCAACGAGACGAGCGGCGTCTTCTTCACGAAGCGTACGTCCACCAGCACCCACCGCGGCGCTTCGCGCGTCGATTTCGCATCGTAGTAGGGGCTCTTGGGGTCGAATTGTGTCGGATCGGGGTACGGGCCCGACACGACTTCGGCAATGCCGGCGATGCCGGGTTCCGGGCAACTCGAATGATAGAAGAGGACGCCGTCGCCCACTCCCATTATGTCGCGCATGAAGTTGCGCGCCTGGTAGTTGCGCACGCCCGTCCAGGGCAGCGTTTGCGTGGGAGCGGCGCGAAGATGGTCGATGCTTGCTTCGTCCGGTTCGGACTTCATGAGCCAATAGCGCATAGGCGAATCGAGTCGGTCTAGCGAATCGAGCGGGGCGGCGAGCACCGCTCCGCCTTTGGATCGGGCGCCGCACCCCGAATCGAGCGACGCGCAGCGCCCCAAATGAAAACGGCATCGGGAGCACCGATGCCGTCGAATAAAGTCCCCGCCTTAGCCGCTAGGCCGGCATCCTGAACCTAGGGTTCAGAATTGGTCGCAGTTAGCAGCACTTCGGGTACATCAGACAGAGTGACGCGCACACCCGTGCT
>NZ_JBQCIV010000107.1:0-12383 GCF_051953405.1 Trinickia sp.
CGCATCGAACGCCGCCTGCGCCGCGAGCATGCCGCTCTTGATCGCGGCGTGGCTGCCCTTGATGCGCGAGGCGTTCAAAAAGCCCGCATCGTCGCCCACCAACGCGCCGCCCGGGAACACGAGCTTGGGCAGCGACATCAAGCCGCCCGCCGTGATCGCCCGTGCACCGTATGAAATGCGCTTGCCGCCTTCAAGAAACTTGCGGATCTCGGGGTGCGTTTTATAGCGCTGGAATTCCTCGAACGGCGACAGGTACGGATTCGTGTAGCCGAGCCCGACCACGAAGCCCACCATCACCTGGTTGTTATCGATGTGATAGAGGAACGAGCCGCCGTACGTTTGCGTATCGAGCGGCCAGCCGGCCGTATGGATGACGAGCCCCGGCCGATGCTTGGCCGGATCGATTTCCCAGAGTTCCTTGATGCCGATGCCGTACACCTGCGGGTCGGCGTCTCGGTCGAGCTGGAACTTTTCGGTCAGGCGTCGGCCCAGATGCCCGCGCGCGCCTTCGCAGAACAGCGTGTACTTCGCGTGCAGCTCCATGCCGAGCTGGAAGTTTTCCGTGGGCTCGCCGTCCTTACCGATGCCCATGTTGCCCGTGGCCACACCCTTGACCGAGCCGTCCTCGTTGTAGAGCACTTCGGCTGCGGCAAAGCCCGGGAAGATTTCGACGCCGAGCGCTTCGGCCTGCTGACCGAGCCAGCGCGTGACGTTCGCCAAACTGATCACGAAGTTGCCGTGATTCTTGAAGTTATCGGGCAGGGCCCAGTTCGGCGTTTTGACCGCCCCCTTCTCCGTGAGGAACAGGAACCGGTCTTCGGTCACCTCCACGTTCAAAGGCGCGCCTTTCTCCTTCCAATCGGGGATCAGCTCGCCGATGGCGCGCGGATCCATCACCGCGCCCGACAGAATGTGCGCGCCGATCTCGGAACCCTTCTCGAGCACGCACACGCCGATCTCGACGCCCTTGTCCTGCGCGAGCTGCTTGAGCCGGATGGCCGCGGACAGGCCCGCGGGGCCGCCGCCGACGATCACGACGTCGTATTCCATCGATTCGCGCGGACCGTACTGCTCGATCAGACTTTCGGGGGTCATTGGGGCTCCTTAACCTTAACCATTAGAATGCTTTTTTTCGGGTTCGTATTGTCAGCGAACGGTAGGGTCGCTGCAACTGGACGAGAGAAGATTAGCACGATCGTTCTATTTGCGTGGTAGAGTGGCGGCACCGCGCCTTGGGCCGTTTCGTTGCCGGATGTCCCGCGATTCGATCGCGCATCGCACAACTTCACTGATTAGAGGAACGAGAATGGGCCGTTCGATCAACCTGGAAGGCAAGGTCGCACTGATTACGGGCGCCTCGAGCGGGCTCGGCAAGCGCTTCGCACTGGTGCTGTCGCAGGCGGGGGCGAAGGTGGTGCTGGCGAGCCGGCGCGTGGAGCGGCTGAAGGAACTGCGCGCCGAAATCGAGGCGTCGGGCGGCGCGGCGCACGTCGTCTCGCTCGACGTGACGGATTACCAAAGCATCAAGTCGGCCGTCGCGCACGCCGAGACGGAGGCGGGCACGATCGACATCCTCGTGAACAATTCGGGCGTGTCGACCACCCAGAAGCTGACGGAAGTCACGCCGGCCGATTTCGAATACGTGTTCGATACGAATACGCGTGGCGCATTCTTCGTCGCGCAGGAAGTCGCCAAGCGCATGATCATGCGCTCGGGCAATGCGGTGCAAAAGCCGGGGTACCGGATCATCAACGTCGCATCGGTGGCCGGGTTGCGTGTGCTGCCGCAGATCGGCGTGTATTCGATGAGCAAGGCGGCGGTCGTCCACATGACGCGCGCGATGGCGCTCGAGTGGGGGCGGCACGGGATCAACGTCAACGCGATCGCGCCCGGCTATATCGACACCGAGATCAACCACCATCATTGGTCGACGGAGCAGGGCCAGAAACTGCTGGCGATGCTGCCCAGGCATCGCGTGGGCCGGCCCGAGGATCTCGACGGCTTGCTGCTGCTGCTCGCGGCCGACGAATCGCAATTCATCAATGGTGCCGTCATTGCTGCCGACGACGGGTTCGGCCTGGCGTGACGTCGCGCTCAACTTTCTTTTGTCGTAGGCGTATCGAGAAGTGGAACAAGCAGTGACGATCAACGATTACCAACGCGTATTCGACATGTCGATCCCGATTCGGTGGGGCGACATGGACGCGTTCGGGCACGTCAACAATACCGTGTACTTTCGCTACATGGAGCAGGTACGGATCAGCTGGTTCGAATCGGTCGGCATCGTCGGCGGCGCCGAGCAAGGCCAAGGCCCCGTCATCGTGAATGCCTCGATGGAATTCTTGCGGCAGCTGCATTACCCGGGCGACGTCATCGGCGTCATGTCGGTGGGCAAGCCGGGGCGCAGCAGCTTCGATACCGGCTTCGAACTACGGCGATCGGACGATCCAGGCACGCTCTATGCGCGCGGCACGGCGCGCTGCGTCTGGATCGACTACGCCGCGGGCCGGTCCGTGCCGCTGCCCGATCGGCTGCGGCAGTTGCTCGAACACCCTCATCTCGTCCACGCGGGCTGACGAGCGCCATCGGGCGAGGCCGGCCGGGGTGGCGCCGAGGTAAGGGCACTCGGGCGCCCCGCCGCCGTGCGTGTCCGCTCGCGGCGCCTCGGTGGTGCCTCGGTGGTGTCTGAGCGGCGCCTCAGCTATGCCTCGACGGGGCCTCAGTGGCCGAGCAACCGTTGCAGAAGTTCGGTGGCGTTGCCCGTCCCGTATTTGCGCATGAGCCGCGCACGGTAGATGTCGACCGTGCGCGAGCTGATGTCGAGCACACGGCCGATCTGCTTGCTGGTCTTGCCCGTCGCGAGCTGCGCGGCTACTTCCCGCTCGCGCGGCGTCAGCTCGATGGCCACGCGGCGCGTCGCACTCAAATCTTCGAAGGTCCACACCCCCGCAGCGAGCGGGGCTTGGCGCTCGAGCGCCCGGCCCGTCACGTGGCACCAGAACAGCTCGCCGTCGGCGCGCTTCATGATCCGGTCGTCGGCGTAGCTGCCTTGAGCCGTCATGATCGGCCCGATCCGTTCGCCGATGCGCACGAACTCGTCCGCCGACGGATACAGCACTTCGAACGAGCGGCCGATCAGCGCCGCGCGATCGCAGCGGAAGATCGCGGCGACGGCGTCGTTGCAATCCTCGATGATCCGGTCGCGCGAGAGCACGAGACCGATCGGCGCGAGATGGAAAGCGGTTTGATAATCGATTTTGGACATGGATCGCGTCGAACCGGCGCTGGCGCGGGCTTTCGCTTATGTATTTTTGCGTATTGTGCCGCAATCGCCGCCCATCGTACCCTTTGGGACATTCAATCGAGTGCGGCGCGTATGGTAGACGAGCAGATGAACGGATACGCGTTCCGACGACTAAAATGGGCATCGCTTGCATTCGATGTCGACCAATGCACTCGTGCCGATCCGATTTCACGGATTTCCATCATGGAAGGGACACACAGATGAACAAAGTCTATCCAAGCGCGGCCGCCGCGCTCGAAGGCATCGTCGAAGACGGGCAGACGTTCGCCGTCGGCGGCTTCGGGCTGTGCGGCATTCCCGAAGCGTTGATCGCGGCCTTGCGCGATACCGGCGTGAAGGGCATCACCTGTATCAGCAACAACGCCGGCGTCGACGGTTTCGGCCTCGGCGTACTGCTGCAAACGCGGCAGATCAAGAAGATGATCTCGTCGTACGTCGGCGAGAACAAAGAGTTCGAGCGCCAATATCTGTCGGGCGAACTCGAACTCGAATTCACGCCCCAAGGGACGTTGGCCGAAAAGCTGCGCGCCGGCGGCGCGGGCATTCCGGCGTTTTTCACGCGCACGGGTTACGGCACGATCATCGCCGAGGGCAAGGAAACGCGTCAGTTCGGCGATAGCCACTACGTGCTCGAACCGTCGCTGACAGCCGACGTCGCACTCGTGAAGGCGTGGAAGGCCGACAAGGCCGGTAACCTCATTTACCGCCGCACCGCGCGCAACTTCAACCCGATGTGTGCGATGGCGGGGCGGATCACGGTGGCCGAGGTGGAGGAGATCGTCGAAGTCGGCGCGCTCGATCCCGATGCGATTCATACGCCGGGCATCTTCGTTCAGCGCATCGTGCTCAATGCGCATCCGGAAAAACGCATCGAACAACGCGTCGTGCGCGCGAAAGGAGACTGACATGGCTTGGACTCGTGACGAGATGGCCGCGCGCGCGGCGAAGGAACTGCAAGACGGTTTCTACGTGAACTTGGGTATCGGGCTGCCGACGCTGGTGGCGAACTACGTGCCCCCCGGCATGGACGTCTGGCTGCAATCGGAGAATGGGCTGCTCGGCATCGGCCCGTCGCCGACCGAAGAGGAACTCGATGCCGATCTGATCAATGCGGGCAAGCAGACGATCACGACGCTGCCGGGTTCGTCGATCTTTTCGTCGGCCGATTCGTTCGCCATGATTCGCGGCGGCCACATCAATCTGGCGATCCTCGGGGCGATGCAGATCAGCAAGAACGGCGATCTCGCGAACTGGATGATCCCGGGCAAGATGATCAAGGGCATGGGCGGTGCCATGGATCTGGTGGCGGGCGTAAAGCGCGTCGTCGTCCTGATGGAGCATGTCGCCAAGGGCGATCAGCACAAGATTCTCGAGTCTTGCACGCTGCCGCTCACGGGCGTGGGCGTCGTCAATCGGATCATTACGGATTTGGGCGTCATCGACGTCACCGAGGCGGGCCTGAAGCTTGTCGAACTGGCACCGGGCGTGACGGTCGACGAAATCAAGGCCAAGACGGGGGCGCCGCTCGATACGAGCGCGGTGCACTGAAATTGCGCGATACTTAGGGCATGGGCGGCGCATCGACGCCGGGCAACCTTAGGGTCTACCGCGGCGCGAATCGGCTGAGCCGTTCGCGTCGCGACAATGAGACGGGTGAGGCGAGCGCTTCGCCCGTTTTCATTTGGTGCGGATTTTCGCGCAGTACTTTCCACGATTTCACGAGGACGATCCGATGAGCGAGCCGACCCCTGCCGGCGTGCAAGCCGGCCTTACCGCCCGGTTGGGGCCCCCGCGCGAACGCGAAGTGCAATGCGCCAATCCCGCGGGCCTGCATCGCATGGCCTATACGGAATGGGGCGATCCCGACAATCCGCGCGTGCTTGTTTGCGTGCACGGGCTCACGCGATCGGGGCGCGATTTCGATCGCGTGGCGGCAGCGCTGAGCGACGTTTATCGCGTCGTGTGTCCCGATGTCGTCGGCCGCGGCCGCTCCGATTGGCTGCCCGATCCGAACCGGTACGCCGTGCCGCAGTACGTGGCGGACATGGTGACGCTCATCGCGCGTCTGAACGTCGAGACGGTGGACTGGTTCGGCACCTCGATGGGCGGCCTCATCGGCATGACGCTGGCCGGCTTGCCGAACTCGCCGGTGCGCAAGCTGCTCATGAACGACATCGGGCCGCATATCGAGCCCGAGGCGCTGCGCCGCATCGGCGGGTACGTGGGCGAGCGCGTGCAGTTCGCGACGCTCGAGGAAGGGATCGCGCATGCGGCTTCCCTGGCCGCTACGTTCGGACCGCTCACGGCCGACGAGTGGCGCGAGATCAACACGCCGCTCTTCGCGCAGCGCGATGACGGCGCCTGGGCCTTTCGCTACGATCCTGCGATCGCGGTCCCGTTCGGGACGACCACGCCCGAGGCGGCCGCGGCCGGCGAGGCGGCGCTTTGGCATTGGTTCGCGGCGATCGATGGGCCGGTGCTGGTCGTGCGCGGCGAAACGTCGGATTTGCTCTCGCGCGAGACGGTTGCGCGGATGATCGAATGCGGCCGTTCGGTCCAGTGCGTCGAGATACCGGGCGTGGGCCATGCGCCGGCGTTTCTCGACCCGCAGCAGATCGCGCTCGCGCGTCGATTCTTCTGCGATGCCGGGCACGCGTCATAATAGCGATCTGCGGCACCGGCGCAGCGGTGCCCGATGCTCCTCTTTTCACCGAACAGGGACTTTGAAATGGCAGTCATTCGTCATCACGTCGGCAAGCGCCTCTCGGAAATCGCGATCCACAACGGCACGATCTATTTGGCCGGACAGATCGCCGAAGACACGGCGCAGGGTATCGAAGGGCAGACGCGCGAAGTGCTGGGCCATATCGACCGCCTGCTCGCGGAAGCGAACAGCGACAAGTCGCACCTGTTGTCTGTGCAGATCTACCTGTCGGACATGATCCATTTCCCCGGCATGAACGCTGTGTGGGACGAGTGGGTGGCACAAGGGGCCACGCCGCCGCGTGCGACGGTCGAAGCCAAGCTGGCCAATCCCGATTGCCTCGTCGAAATCGTCGTCGTCGCTGCCCAACGCAGCTGAACGCATCGGTCCTTCGCCGTTGCTGTTGAATAAGAGAGTCGAACGTTGAACGCCGATACGGCCGTCGCCGGCGCCCCACCGTTGCCTTCCTACGAGGATGCGCTCGCCTTTGTGCGCGAGCACGCGGGCGACGCACGTCTATCGTCGGGCGAGCTGCTGGCCGATCACGCGGCCGGCACGGCGTCGATCGTCGGCAAGCTCAACGTCGATCCGCCCGCGGTGTTGGCGGCGGCGCTGTTCGCGCTCACGCCGCATCTTGCCGATCCCGAGCGCTTGATTGCCGAACGCTTCGGCGAAGAAGTGGGGCAGCTCGTTAGCGACGTACGCAAGCTGTTGCGTCTCGGCACGGTGAGCCTGAAGGCGGCGAGCAATGCGCTGCCCGAGGCGGGCCGCGATGCGCAGGCGGCCCGCCGCGCGCAAATCGAAGCGCTGCGCAAGATGCTGCTTGCGTTCGCGCAGGACATTCGGGTCGTGTTGATTAGGCTCGCGTCGCGTTTGCAGACGCTGCGCTACTACGCGGCCGCGAAGCAATCGCCGGGCGCCGACGTCGCGCGCGAGACACTCGAGATCTACGCGCCGCTCGCGAATCGCCTCGGCATCTGGCAACTGAAATGGGAACTCGAGGATCTGGCTTTCCGTTTCCAGGACCCGGATACCTACAAGCGTATTGCCAAGCTGCTCGACGAAAAGCGTGTCGAGCGCGAGACCTATGTGGCCGAGGCGATCGGGCGGCTGCAACAGGAACTGGCGGCGGCGCAGATCCCAGCGGAAGTGAGCGGGCGCCCGAAGCATATCTACAGCATCTGGCGCAAGATGCGCGGCAAGTCGCTCGACTTCGCCGAGCTGTACGACGTGCGCGCGTTCCGTGTCATCGTCCCGGATATCAAGGATTGCTACGCCGTGCTCGGCATCGTCCACAACCTGTGGCAGCCGGTGCCGAAGGAGTTCGACGATTACATCTCGCGGCCGAAGCCGAACGGCTATAAGTCGTTGCACACGGTGGTGATGGGCGACGACGGCCGCGCGTTCGAAGTGCAGATCCGCACGCACGAGATGCATCGCTTCGCCGAGTACGGCGTGGCCGCGCACTGGCGCTACAAGGAAGCCGGCGTGCGCGGCTACGGCGGGCAGTTCAGCGCGAGCGAGAAATACGACGAGAAGATCGCCTGGCTGCGGCAGCTGCTGGCCTGGAAGGAGGACGTCGCCGAAGGCGAAAGCCCGTCGGCCAAGCCTTGGGAGCAACTGCGCTACGCCACGCTGGATGACGACCACATCTACGTGCTGACGCCGCAGGCGCGCGTGATTGCGCTGCCGCAGGGGGCGACGCCGCTCGATTTCGCGTATCACTTGCATAGCGAACTCGGTCACCGGTGCCGCGGCGCGCGAGTGGACGGGGCCATGGTGCCGCTGAATACGCCGCTGCAAAACGGCCAGACGGTCGAGGTCGTCGCGGTGAAGGAGGGCGGCCCGTCGCGCGACTGGCTCAACGCGCAGCTTGGCTACCTGCAAAGCCACCGTGCCAAGCAGAAGGTGCGCGCCTGGTTCAACGCCATCGAATTGCAGGAGAACATCGCGAACGGCCGCGCGATGGTCGAAAAGACGTTACAGCGCGAAGGCAAGACGTCCGTCAATCTCGACCAACTCGCGGCCAAGCTCGGCTTCAAGTCGCCCGACGATCTGTTCAACGTCGTGGGCAAGGAAGAGTTCAGCTTGCGCAGCATCGAGCAAGCGCTCTCCGATACGGCGCCGCCCGAGCCGCAAGAGGACACCCCCGAGCAGTTCGAGAAGCGCGGCAGCGGCGCGAGCGTCGCGCGCGGTGCGTCGACGGGCGTGCTCGTCGTGGGCGTCGATGCATTGCTCACGCAACTCGCGCGTTGCTGCCGGCCCGCGCCGCCCGACGCGATCAGCGGGTTCGTCACGCGCGGCAAGGGCATGTCGATTCACCGCAGCGATTGCGCGATGTTCCAACGCATGGCCGCGCGCTCGCCCGAGCGCGTGCTGCAAGCGGCGTGGTCGGCCGATGTGATGGGCGGGCGCGGCTCGTCCGTCTATCCCGTCGATATCGCGATCGAGGCGCACGATCGGCAGGGCCTGTTGCGCGACATCTCCGAAGTGTTCGCGCGCGAGAAGATGAACGTGGTCGGTGTGAAGACGATGAGTCGGCGCACCTCGGCGTTCATGCAGTTCACCGTGGAAGTGTCGAGCGCATCGCAGATTCAACGCGCCTGCACGTTGCTCGGCGAAGTGGGCGGCGTCGTGCGCGCCACGCGCCGTGCGTAGCTTTTTTCATGTGAAAGCATAAAAGGGGTTGCCAAGGTTCGATAGGCCCCATATAATCGCTTCTTCTTCAGGCTCGTAGCTCAGCTGGTTAGAGCACCACCTTGACATGGTGGGGGTCGTTGGTTCGAGTCCAATCGAGCCTACCAACGAAAAACGAATGTCCGGCGATGTGGTTTGGCCGGGTATTCAACGGCAGTCAAAGGCGCGAAAGCGCACAAGGCGAATACGGTTATGACACCGCGAACGTTGACCGAAACTTTTTCGGAGCGACGCTAGTCGAGGACCTCTTTCGCCCTGTTAGTCTGATTGTCAGTGAAAGTGAATGCGGCCCCTCGAAAGCGGGGCCGCATTTTTTTTATTCGTCATTTTTAGTTTGTTGCCGCCAACCGGTTGTTTTTGATGCCGCGCTCGGCATCTCGGAGAGAACGCAATGGTTTCGATACGCTTGCCCGACGGTTCGTCTCGACAATACGATCACCCGGTCACGGTAGCCGAGGTGGCGGCCTCGATCGGCCCGGGGCTCGCGAAGGCCGCGCTCGGCGGCAAGCTCGACGGCGAACTCGTCGATACGTCCGCGCTGATCGATCGCGACGCCTCGCTTGCGATCGTCACGGAAAAAGATCCGGACGGCCTCGACATCATTCGTCACTCCGCGGCGCACTTGCTGGCCTACGCGGTGAAGGATCTCTATCCCGAGGCGCAAGTGACGATCGGGCCCGTGATCGACAACGGCTTTTACTACGACTTCGCTTATCAACGGCCGTTTACGCCCGAGGATCTCGAGAAGATCGAAAAGCGGATGCAAGAACTTGCGAAGAAGGACGAGCCCGTCTCGCGTCGCGTCGTCTCGCGCGACGAGGCCGTGGCTTACTTCAAGAGCATCGGCGAAAAGTACAAGGCCGAGATCATCGAGTCGATCCCCGCGAGCGATGAAATCAAGCTCTACTCGCACGGCGGCTTCACCGATCTGTGCCGCGGCCCGCACGTGCCGTCCACGGGCAAGCTCAAAGTCTTCAAGTTGATGAAGGTGGCCGGTGCGTACTGGCGCGGCGATTCGAAGAACGAGCAGCTGCAGCGTATCTACGGCACGGCTTGGGCGAAGAAGGAAGAGCAAGAGGCGTATCTGCACATGCTCGAGGAAGCCGAGAAGCGCGATCACCGCAAGCTCGGCCGTCAGCTCGATCTGTTCCACCTGCAAGACGAATCGCCCGGTATGGTGTTCTGGCATCCGAAGGGCTGGTCGCTGTGGCAGCAAGTCGAGCAGTACATGCGTCGCCGCGTGAATGCCGACGGCTATCTCGAGATCAAGACGCCGATGATCATGGACCGCTCGCTGTGGGAAGCGTCGGGCCATTGGCAGAACTATCGCGAAAACATGTTCACGACGGAATCGGAAAAGCGCGATTACGCGATCAAGCCGATGAACTGTCCGGGGCACGTGCAAGTGTTCAAGCACGGCTTGCGCTCGTACCGCGATCTGCCGTTGCGTTACGCCGAATTCGGCTCGTGCCATCGTAACGAAGCGTCGGGCGCGCTGCACGGCCTCATGCGCGTGCGCGGGTTCGTGCAGGACGATGCGCACATCTTCTGTACGGAAGCGCAGTTCATCGAGGAATCGATCAAGTTCAACACGCTCGCGATGAGCGTCTATCGCGATTTCGGCTTCGAGCACATCGATATCAAGCTCTCGCTGCGCCCGGAACAGCGCGCGGGGACGGATGAGATTTGGGATCGCGCGGAAGAAGGGCTGCGTCAAGCGTTGACGGCGTGCGGGCTTCAGTGGGAAGAACTCGCAGGCGAGGGCGCCTTCTATGGCCCGAAGATCGAGTACCACATCAAGGATGCGCTTGGCCGGTCCTGGCAGTGCGGCACGCTGCAGCTCGACATGGTCCTACCCGAGCGGCTCGGCGCGGAGTTCGTGGCGGAAGACAACAGCCGCCGCCGCCCCGTCATGCTGCACCGGGCGATCGTCGGTTCGATGGAGCGTTTCCTGGGGATTCTGATCGAGCACCACGCCGGCGCGATGCCGCCGTGGCTGGCGCCGACGCAGGCCGTCGTCATGAATATCGCCGAAAGTCAAGCGGATTACGCCCAGGCGGTTGCTCAAACGTTGCAAAAACAAGGGCTTAGAATCGAGCTCGATTTGCGCAACGAGAAAATTAGCTATAAAATACGCGAGCATACGCTCGAAAAAGTGCCGTACCTCCTCGTGGTGGGCGACAAAGAGCGTGAAGCACAAACGGTAGCCGTGCGTGCCCGTGGCGGTGTCGATCTGGGCGTGATGCCGATCGATGCCTTCGTTGAGCGCTTGCGTCATGAGATCGAGGCGTTCAAGTAGCCACCGTGGCAGCGCGGCTCGTTTTTTTAATTTTTAGAGGAATCGGGAAATAGCTACTGATAAGGGGCACCGCATCAACCGTGAGATTAGCGCACCCGAAGTGCGTCTAGTCGGAATCGACAACGAGCCGCTCGGCATTGTGAAACTGGCTGATGCTTTCCGCATGTCGGAACAGCAGGACGTCGATCTGGTGGAAATCGCCCCGCAGGCGGTTCCCCCGGTCTGCCGTTTGATGGATTACGGCAAGTTCAAGTACCAGGAAGCGAAGAAGCAGCACGAGGCCAAGCTCAAGCAGAAGGTCATCCAGGTCAAGGAAGTGAAGTTCCGCCCGGGTACCGACGACGGCGATTACAACGTCAAGCTGCGCAATCTCGTGCGCTTCCTGGAAGACGGCGACAAGACGAAGATCACGTTGCGTTTCCGCGGGCGCGAAATGGCGCACCAGGAAATCGGTATGCGGATGCTCGAGCGCTTGCGCACCGACCTCGAAGAAGTGGGTCAGGTCGAGCAGATGCCGAAAATGGAAGGGCGCCAGATGATCATGGTGCTCGCGCCGAAAAAGAAGAAGTAACGTGCGGCGCGCCGCCGTCCGGCCACGGTTCGTGGGGGGCGGCCCGTGCGACGAAGCAGTACGTGTTTTGCCAAGCAGATTTCGGCGTGGCGTCCGGCGGGTTCGGGCGTCATGCCTGAAAGCGCGGCGGCCGGCAACGGCCACGCCGCAGACAAGTGGACTGGGTTTCGAAGGGCGGAACTGGGGCTTTTTGCCGGCCGCACACCCATCGCCATCTAATAACGGAGTTGTTCGTCATGCCTAAGATGAAGACCAAGAAGAGCGCTGCAAAGCGCTTCGTGGTGCGTCCGGGCGGTACCGTCAAGCGCGGTCAAGCCTTCAAGCGCCACATTCTTACGAAGAAAACCACGAAGAATAAGCGTCACCTGCGCGGTTCGGCAGCGGTGCACGAGTCCAACATGGATTCCGTGCGCGCCATGATGCCCTTCGCCTAACCCTCAACCTTTACTCACAGGAGCGAAACAATGCCTCGAGTCAAACGTGGGGTTACGGCACGTGCCCGCCACAAGAAGATCATCAACCTGGCCAAGGGTTACCGCGGCCGTCGCAATAACGTCTACCGCATCGCGAAGCAAGCGGTCATGCGCGCAGGCCAATACGCCTACCGCGATCGCCGCAACAAGAAGCGTGTATTCCGTGCGCTGTGGATCACGCGTATCAACGCGGCGGTCCGTCAGCACGACATGACGTACAGCGTGTTCATCAACGGCCTGAAGAAGGCGTCGATCGAACTCGACCGCAAGGTGCTGGCCGATATGGCCGTGTTCGACAAGGCCGCTTTTGCCGCGATCGTGAAGCAGGTGAAAGC